>JBIJCC010000016.1:0-143811 GCA_044344875.1 Nannocystaceae bacterium | reverse complement strand
TCCCTCCCGCGGACGCCCTACCCCCTCCCGCGGACAACGTTCCGTCCCCCGCGGACAACGTTCCATCCCCCGCGTCCCACGCCCTCCGCCGACCCCACCACCGCGTCGGCATCATCGGCACTCCCCACGGAACCACAGGACAGAACCACCATGACAGCACCCGCATCCGCCCTCGAGAAGCTCCTCCCCACGCTCGCGCAGATCCCCGTCGACGAGATCGAAGCGCCGAGCCTCCCGATCGAAGTCGCCCTCCAAGAGGCCCACGATCTCAACACCCTCGTCGGCAACCCCGAGGTCCGCGATCGCCTCGCCGCCGTCGGCCTGCCCAAGGCGGAGTTCACCGCCCTGCCTCGCGCCGTCGCGGCCGCGCGCGAGGCCCAGTCGGCGTGGATCGTCGTCCGCGATCGCACCAAGGACGACGCCCAACGTGCGCGCGAGGACGAGGGCGCCAAGCTCCGCGCCAACCTGATCGCCGCCGCCCGCTGGAACCTCCGCGACGACCGCGTCGCCCAGGCGACCCTCGACGCGATCCAAGAGGGCGAAGGCGTCGAGGATCTCGTGCAGGACCTCATCGACGTCGCGACCCTCATCGAGCAGCGCGCCGACGTCTTCGAGGCCGACGAGACCCTCGACACCGACGAGGCCGTGAGCAACGCACGCGCCCAAGCCAAGGCGATCCGCGCGGGTCTCAGCGCCGCTCGCCTCGCCCGCACGCAGGACGACGCCAAGGATCTCCGCGACCGCGCGTACACCTACCTCGCCGCGCGCGTCGCCGCCGTGCGAGCCGCAGGCCGCTACGCGTTCCGCACCGAGCCCCAGATGCTCGCGAAGTTCGGCAGCGCGTACCTGCGTGCGAACGACCGCAAGCGATCGCGCAAGAAGCAGGTGCCGGTCGGCGACGCGGGCGACACGGGCGGAACGCCCGGCGTGGCTGGTCCCGAAGTCGGGAACGGGTAGCGGACGAGCGGTGGCCGAGTCGCCGCCACTCGCGGCGCACCTCGGCCACTGCTGCGGCCTTCACCGCAAAGGATGAGCCACGCGGGTCGCTGCCGGTTGGGTTTCGGAAGTGCCGGGCATGCCACGGGACCGGCCTCGATTGGGCGAGCCGTGATCCTACCGCGCGTCACTCCGCGATCTCGCGCGCGTGCTGTGCGAGCCAACGGACCACATCTTCAGCTTGCGCTCGGTGCTCGACGATGTCCTCGCACAACTGCTTGGCGTCAGCGTCATCGGCTTCGATCTCGATGCCGATGGCGAGCAACGTGTCGACCATCGCCGCCCACGCCGCGCGCTTGTTCCCGTTCGAGAAGCAGTGACGAAGCATCAGGGACACCCCGAGATACCCGGCGAAAACGAAGCCGGGGACGAGGCCGGGCGCGCTGACGTAGCCTTCCGCCGTAAGAGCCCCCCCGATCGCAGCTTCGACGCAGTCGCGACGCGGTGGGTCGAGCGCGCCTTCTCCATGACGTCGAATCCCCTCCGCATGGAGTTCCAGCACACGCCCGACTGAGATCGGCTCGATCACTTCGCAAGCTCCGCGAGGAGGCCGCTCCACCGCGCGAAGATCCGTTCACTCCGCGCGTCCGCGTCCATGACCCTCCTCGGACTGGCGGCGTCGCGCAGCGAGAAGATCCGGCGCCGCTCGCCGTCGACGAGCACGCGAGCCTCGACGACGCTGCCCAGGGCATGCAGGCGAAGCGCCTCGTCGACCTGTTCCGGTGTCGCCGAACAACGGCAAGTGCCGTAGCTGCCCGTCTCGTCATGGATCCACACCTGGGTCTTGTCGGGCTCGAAGACAACGCCTGCGACCGCGCCACGAACCGCCACGAGGTACGGAAACGCCTTCGGCACGTCGTATTCCGGCACACGCCCCAACGTGAACGCCGGGACCAGCTCCGAGCCGTCACTACGGCGCGCGCTGTACTCGTGCACGTCGACCAGATCTCGCAGTCTCTCGAGGTACTTCGCCACCGACTTGTGCGGCTTCACGCCCTTGCCGTGCTCCTGCACATGCGTGAGGAACGCTATGGTCGCACGCTCCTCGAGCACGTCGGCGGCGGGGAGCACGAGCTGCACACAGTCGCCCGCGACGACATCCATGCCCAACTTCACGCAGCCGTCGCTGATCTCCGCGACCCGGATGTCGAGCGAACGGGCGACCTTCGCCTTGACCCCACCCGAGCTCGGATCCGCCGACGCAGCGTCTTCGCCGAGTTCGATCTTCGACGCGATGACGCGCATCGACCTCAGCATCTCCTCGAGCACCGGCCCGAATGCGGCAACGCTGAAGCGATGGTCGGCGAGGCCAGGCCCGGCCCCGTCCCAACGCAGTTCGAGTCGAACCGGCATACCGATACGATAACCCACGCGCGCGCGGCGGCGGGCGCCATCTGCCTGGAGACGCGGCCGGGCGGCGCGCTCGGATGCTTGGCGGGCCAGCTATCCCCGAGGATGTAGCCGCGTCGGCGCCGACAGCGAGTCCCGCGTGGACACGCCGGATGTGCCGCCCGCACGGACGGCGAGCGAGGCGGGCGGGCGGCGCCCCGGCCGTTCGATCAAGCCCTCCTCCGGCGGCCCGCTGCCGCTCCGATCGGCCACGAGGCGCGTACAGTCCATCGGGGTGGAGAACAGCGTCTCGCGCCCGGGCAACCGACGGACCGTGCTGCAACCGAGGGCCGATGGCGCTTCGCCTGCCCCCGCGCGAGGAATCACGCGGCGTGGCCGAGGACTCGCGCTGCTCGGCTGCACCGTCGTCGCCTGCCAGGACTCCAGCCCCGAGATCCCGCCGTTCACGATCGAGACCGACCGTGCCCGCATCGCGCTCGACGACGACTACGCCGCCGACCCACCGTGCCGCGGCGACCTCGAGCACATCGACGCGCAGGTCGCCCGGGTCGAGGACTTCCTCGGCGTGCAACGGACGGAGCCGGTCTCGATCTACCTCGGCGACATCGAGGATTTCTGCACGGACCCCGACAACCTCGTCGGCTGCTACCGCGGCGACCTCGACATGATCTTCACCGCATGGGCCGCCGTCGACCACGAGATCGTCCACGCCGTCGCCCGCGACATCGAGTTTCCGTCCCGCTTCCTCTCCGAGGGCACGGCCGAGCTGCTGTCGGGGTCGAGTCGCCGCGACACCAGCATCACCCTCACCCCGGCGGACCTCGAGGCCGACGTCCTCTACAACTACGTCTCGGCCACCCACTTCTCCCGGTTCGTGGTCGAGGTCTTCGGCCGCGACGCGTTCCTCCAGCTCATCTCGGGTGTGCCCTTCGACGACGCGCTCGGCATCACCCCGCTCGAGGCCACCCAGCGCTACGAAGACGAAGCGCCGTACGCCTACCCGTCGATGGATCCTTGCCCCTACCCCGCGCTGCCGAGCGTCGCCGACGGCGTGTGGCAGGAGACCGTCGAGTTCACGTGCGACTCGCCCGAAGCCTCCGGCTTCGAGTTCGGCGGCTACTCGGAGAACCCCAACCCCACGATCTTCCGCACCGTCCACCTCGAAGCGGGCGAGTACGAGTTCGACTACGACGGCGGCATCGCCCCGGGCTACGTGGTGCTGGGCTGCTTCACCGACGTCCTCGACACCCCGCCGGCCCCGCCCCCTTCGAACGGCGACCTCTTCAACGAGATCGACGGCGGCGGCGGCACCTGGTTCCCCGGGGCTGGCCGCCAGATCCTCGCGGTCACCGAGGGCACCTACCGCGTCGCGCTGCTGGGGGCGTTCTTCGAGATCCCGGAGGACCGAGACCCCACGGGCACCTTCACCGTGACACGCGTCGAGGAGTAGCCGAGACCCCAGCCCGGACCCCGCGCCCGCCGCGGGTTCACTCCCCGTCGATGTCCCGCACCCTGCCATCCCCGCCGAGTGAACGCCTCACTCCCCCGCCGCGTCGCTCCCCGCGTCATCCACCGCGAGTGAACGCCCGTCACCGCGCCCCTCCGGCGCGCCCGGCAGGAATCGAACCTGCGACATTCGGCTTAGAAGGCCGACGCTCTATCCAACTGAGCTACGGGCGCCCTCGTCGAGGACGGTGTGGTCGGGGCGAGAGGATTCGAACCTCCGACTTCCTGCACCCAAAACAGGCGCGCTACCAAACTGCGCCACGCCCCGATCGCGCCGACCATAGCCGAAGTCGCCGCGCCTCGCCAGCCCCGACGGCCCGCCCCCGAGGCCACCGGCGCCCGTCGCCGCGCGAGACGTCACCGACGCGCGCGCCACCACTGCACCAACGCCCGCAACGCCCGCCCGCGGTGACTCGCCGCGGCCTTCTCCCCCGCGTCGAGCTCCGCGACCGTGCGCGCGCCGCCGTCGATCCACGCGTGCGGGTCATACCCGAAGCCGCCGTCCCCCCGCGCGACGGTGCGGACCTCGACGTCCCACCGGCCGTCGAACACCACGAGGTCATCGCCCTCGCCCGTGATCACCCCGCCGTCGACGCGCACGAGCGCGAGCACGCAGCTGTAGTGCGCCGCGCTGGCCTCGAGCCCGCGCGCGCGCAGCTCGTCCACGAGCTTGCGGTTGTTCGCGACATCGTCGCTCGGCTCCCCCGCGAACCGAGCGCTCATCACCCCCGGCGCACCGTCGAACGCGTCCACGCTGATCCCCGAGTCGTCCGCCAACACCAGCGCGTCACCCGGGCAGTCCCGCTCCCGCAACCACGCCGCCAACCCCCGCGCCTTCAACACCGCGTTCGCGACGAAGCTATCCCCCGTCTCCGGGATCTCCGGCGGCTCGCCGAACCGCCGCGGCGCGACGACCTCCAGCGCGACCGCCTCCTCGTCGAGCATCCGCCCGAGCTCGGCGAGCTTGTGGCGGTTGCCCGTCGCGAGCACGCACATCGTCATCGCGCGCCCCCGTCCCCGAGCGCCTCCGCGAGCACCGCGGCCTGGATCGCGAAGAGCTGCGCCAAGCCCCCCTCGGCGACGTCGAGCAGGGTGTCGAGCTGCCGCCGCGAGAACACGCCGTGCTCACCGGTGCCCTGCACCTCGACCAGCCCGTGGCCCTGCAGCGCGACGACGTTGAGATCCACGATCGCGGCGGCGTCCTCGACGTACGCGAGATCCAGCAGCGCCTCGGCCGGCTCCCCGCACAGCCCCACGCTGGTCGCCGCCACCGCGGCGATCGTCGGATCCGCCGCGATCTTCTTCTGATCGACGAGCCGCGCGATCGCCAGCCGCAGCGCGACGTAGGCCCCGGTGATCGACGCGGTCCGTGTGCCGCCGTCAGCCTCGATCACGTCGCAGTCGCACATCAACGACAGCGGCCCGCCGGGACCCACGAGCCCCTCCAGGTTCACGCAGGCCCGCAGCGCGCGGCCGATGAGCCGCTGGATCTCCTTGCCGCGCGCGCCCGGATCCCGGCTGCCCCGCGGCGCCGTCGCGCCGGGGAGCATCGCGTACTGGGCCGTCACCCAGCCACCGCGCTGAAGCCACGGCGGCGTGCGCTCCTCGAGGTTCACGGTGCAGATCACCCGCGTGCGGCCGCTGGTGACCAACGTCGAGCCGAGGGCCTGGCCGATGAAGCCCGGGACGATGGAGCAGGGGCGCAGGTCATGGGGCGCGCGGCCGTCGTGTCGCATGGGCGGGACGCTATGCAGGTCCGCCCCCGCGCGCAAGTCGAGCCGACCGTCTCCTCGGGCCCAACCAAGAGGAAGAGGCGCCCCTCCTCGCGGATGGACGCCCCTTCGCAGAATCGGAAGCGAGATCGGAAGGACTACTTCTTCTCTTCCTTCTTCTCTTCCTTCTTCTCTTCCTTCTTCTCTTCCTTCTTGGGCTCTTCCTTCTTGTCGCAGGCGGTGGTGGAAAGCGCGAACGCCGAGAGCGACGCGACGAGGAGGACTGCCTTGGTGAACTTCATGGTTGGTTTTTCTCCGTGGTGTTGGGGCCCAAACGCCACCCAACTGGCGGCGCAAGGATACGCGATCCGGGCGGAGAATCGAGAAACGCGCGACGACGCCGAGGGGGTCTGTCGCGGGCCCGACGGTCGGGGCCGATTCCTCGGCCCGGCCCCGTGGGACACGTGCCTTCGGGACGCCACGCTCGAGGCCGATCGACGCCCGTGGTCGTCACCAGTCGCAGCCGAGGGACTCGGTCGCCTGTCTCGCGGCCTCGAGGGCGGTCTTGCAGGTCGCCGCGACGCCGTCCTTCGCCGGCCCGGACGCCGCCTCGCGCCACGCCTTCGCCGAGAGCTCCATCGCCTCCTTCATGCGCGGGCGGGCGGGCTCCGGGACCTTCTCCATGATGCACTTGGCGTACTTCTCGATGTACTCGTCGCACTCGGGCACGCCGATCTTGCCGTCGGGCACGGCGGCCGGGGGCGCGGGGGCCTCGACGGACTTCGCGACCGCGGCGCCCTTGGCCTCGGGCACGCTCGGCCGCTCGGCCAGCTTCGGATCGGCCTTCGGCGGCGCCTCCGCGGGTGCGGGCCGGGTCTCGGGCTTCGACGCGGGCGCGCCGTCGCCACAGCCGGGGAGCACCGCGACGGACAGCGCGAGGGACAGGACGCGGGCGGTGAACGACGAACCGGGCGGGGACATGGGCATGACGCGGCGGGACTCCGGGCCAGCAAGCCTAGCCCACCGAAGCACCGTACGACCGGCGCGCCCGACGGATCCAACGCGGTCGAAGGGCGCGCCGCCGCCCCCGCGCGCGGCCGAAAATCCGTGGGAATCCTCAAGTTTTCCCCGACGCCGCCGGTTCGGGCTTTCCGTATGCTCCAGGCCCGATGCCGACGATCTCCGATCCGAGCCTGCGCCCCGTGTTCCAACCCGACGAGAACGCCGCGCCGCGGGCCCTCGTGGTCGCGGGTGCCTGCGGCAACGTCGGCCTGGGCAAGCTCGGCCAGTTCGCCCGCCTGCTCGTCCGTCACGGCATCCCGGTCGTCGCCCTCGATCCGTCGCCGGCCGTGCAGGACGTGAAGGCCAAGCTGACCGCCGCGTTCGGTGACCGCTTCAGCGCGGCCGAGGTCGGGGCGATCACCGAGGGCATCACGATCGTCCAGGGCGGCATCGACGACCTGCCCGCCGGGCTCGCGGTCGGCTTCGTGTTCGAGGCGATTCCCGAGCGGCTCGCCCTCAAGCACGCCTTCTACGCCCAGGTCCACGCCCGCGACCCCGAGGCGTTCATCGTCTCGGCGACCAGCGGATTCCCGTCGCAGCGATTGTTCGGCCACATGGACGGCCGGGCCCGCTGCGGCGTCATGCACCCGTTCTTCCCCCACCTCACCAACAAGCTGTGGGAGGTGCCGACCCAGGGCGCGACGACGGGCGCCGCCGAGCTGAAGATCCTCCGCAAGCTCCTCGGTGGCCTCGGCATGAACCTCATCGAGGTCGCCGACGCGCCGTCGTTCGCCGCCGACCGCTTGTTCTGCGGGATGATGCTCGAGGCGGTCCGCATCCACGCGGACACGGGCCTGGGCTGCGCGCAGATCGACGACGCGTGCAAGAAGCTCCTCGGCACCTCGCCGTTCTTCGTCCACAACATGATCCCCGGCGCCAACTACCTCTCGGCGCACTGCATGGAGCTGCTCGCCGGCGAGGTCGACTCGAGCCTCTACACGATCCCCGAGGCGTGGCGCCCGTACATCGACGACCCGAAGAAGCAGTTCCCGTACGAGCGCGGCCAGGCGTGCCCGCCCGAGGCCCTGCCGCAGATCGAGCAGCGCATGTACGGCATGCTGTTCAGCCTCGTGGCGTCGATGATCGAGCGCCGCGTCGCGAAGCTCGAGGCGATCAACTTCCTGTGCGAGAACGCGTTGGCGTTCCGCGAGGGCGTGCCCGCGCTGATGCAGCGACTCGGCCCCGATCGCGTGCGCGCGACCATCGAGGGCTTCGTCCAGTCGCAGGCGATCACCCGCGCCGACGAGGTCGCGCCGTTGTCCGCGCTCACCTCGACCTCCGCGGGCTGGGGTCGCATCTACGTCGGCACCTCCGTGCACGATGGCGTGGGCCTGGTCTCGATGCGCCGCGCGACGCTGTCCGACACCTTCTTGGCCGAGCTCGGCGACGCCATCGACGCGCTGCAGGCCGACCCGAACGTCCGCGCGATCGTGCTGGCGCCCGACGGGCAGTACAGCCGCGAGTTCGGCCACGGCGCCGACCTGCAGGCGTTCGTGCCGGTGCTCGGCAACGCCGACGCCGCCCACGGCCTCATCGAGCGGTGGAAGCGGACCACCGCCAAGCTGCGCGCGGGCAAGCCCACGGTGGCGGCGATGGTCGGTCGCACGCTCGGCGGCGGCCTCGAGCTCGCGGCGGCGTGCCACGCCCGCATCGGCGCGGCCGGGGCGAAGCTCGCGTTCGCCGAGACCACCGTGGGGGTCATCCCCGGCCTCGGCGGCTGCCACATGGTCCACCGCGCCAGCGCACCCGAGGCGGGCGCGGCGATCAACCGCGCGCTGCTCACCGGCGCGATGGTGTCGATCGAGGAGGCGCAACAGTGGGGCTTCGTGCACGAGGTCGTGCCGGTCGCGACGTTGCCCGCGCGCAGCATGGCGTTCGCGCGCGAGCTCGCCGACGGCACCGCGACCGCACGCCTGCGCACCGACGGGGCGGCGATCGCCGTCGACACGACGGTGGCCGGCACCAACGAGGCCGGCGTCCCGCTGTCGGCGGCCCTGCGCACGCTGCTCGTCGCGACGATCATCGACGCGAACGCGGCGAGCCTCGCCGAGGGCGGCGCGCTCGAGGCCCGTCGCGCGGCCGAGAGTCTCGCCGCTCCGGCGGCCAAGGTTGGTGTCACGGCGATGCTCCGCGGGAAGCCCCCGCAGTTCGCCGATCCGCTCCCGACCGGGGCCTGATCCCCGCGGCGCGGGATCGCCCTACCCCATCCATTTGCCCGCAAACCGGCCCCCACGGGCCCGTTTGCGGGCTGTCGGCGGTCCGCCTACGCTGTAGACGCCTTGCCTACACCGAACGCTTGGACGGTCACGACGGCGCAACGCCTCGCCCTCGCCCTGTGTGGCCTCGCCCTGGGCGGCCCGGTCGGCTGCGCGG
Source organism: Nannocystaceae bacterium (assembly GCA_044344875.1). Lineage (GTDB taxonomy): Bacteria > Myxococcota_A > Polyangia > Nannocystales > Nannocystaceae > Xiheibacterium. The sequence goes on along the minus strand of JBIJCC010000016.1, from coordinate 134,812 downwards.
CGCCGGGGTCCGACGACGACGACGGTGGCGGCCGCGGCGGCGGTGGCAAGGCCGACGAGCTCGACGGCACCGCGGCGTGCCCCGAGATCTTCGACGGTCGTCACGGCTTCTCCCGCGACCTCGTCGATCCGGCGACGCTGCGCGATCCGATCGCGCAGTTCGTGCTGCGGGCCCAGGGCGACTGCCCCGACACCTTCACCGAGGCCGCCGCGGCGCTGGCGAAGCGCGACACCGCGGCGTGCGATCCGGCCGGCGCGGTGCAGACCGCCGTCATCTCGGAGACGTCGCAGGTGCTCGGCAAGCCCGATCGCTTCCGGGCGATCGCCAACCGCAGCTGCGGCGGCCACCCCGAGCACGGCGTGCTCATGTCGATCGCGAATCTCCGCGGCAACGCGACCGAGACCGGCGACGACGCCGAGTTCATGGCCTTCGACGAGACCCTCGGCATGTTCGCCTTCTACACGCTGCAGGGCGGCCAGTGGACCTTCCACGGCAACTCGCACGATCTCGTCGCGCCCGACACCGGATCCCGCTGCGCTGCGTGCCACATCGACGGCGGCATGATCATGAAGGAGCTCGACACGCCGTGGCTGCACTGGGAGGGCGACTCGGACACGCCCGGCGCCGCGGCGCTCATCGATCGCATCGACGATCTCGGTGCGCGGCAGACCGGCGCGGATCTCGAGCAGACGGTGCTGGCCGCCAACGCCGAGTGGACCGAGATCTGGGTGAAGGACCTGCTGCTCGAGAACGACCTCGAGCGGGTACTCGCGCCCTTGTTCTGCACGAAGGAGTTCAACCTCGGCACCGCGGGCAAGGCCGCCGGTGACGGCGTGCGCTTCGTGCCGGCCGAGGCGCTCGTGGACGACACCTTCGACGCGGGCGCGTTCGGCCTGCAGATCAACGTGTCGCCCGAGGCCTATGCGGCCGCGATCGCGGAGACCAACCAGCGCGTGCAGGTCGGCGGCGCCGCGCTGGTCGGCCCCGACGGCAAGCCGGTCGTCGACACGCACTTCAAGCTCGCGTTCGTGCAGCGCGCCCGCTCGGATCAGCAGTTCGTCGATCGCCTGGTCCAGATCGGCGTCATCGATCGCGAGTTCGCCCTCGACGTACTCGCCGTCGACTTCACGCGACCGGTGTTCTCCGAGGATCGCTGCGCGCTGCTCGAGTTCGTGCCGAGCGTGCCGAAGCTCGCCAGTGGCCAGCCCGACAACCTGGTCCCCGTCGCGTCGCGCTTCGAGAAGCTCTTGGGCGACTGCTGCACGCCCCACGACGGCGCGAGCTGCAGCGGCGAGACCGTCGCGGCCTGCGTCTGCGCCCAGGACGACTTCTGCTGCACCGAGCAGTGGGACGCGCTGTGCGTGGCCGCCGTCGCCGAGCGCGGCTGCGCCGCGTGCCCCGGCACCGAGGGCGCGTTCAAGAACCCGCTCGTCGACGTGGTGCCCAACCTCCCCGAGCGCATCCGCGACGGCTTCGTGAAGACGCTGACCGCGGCGAAGCCGGCCGCGGGCACCCCCGCTGCGGAGCTGCTCGCGAACCTGCAGACGCAAGGCGGCGAGCAGTCGCACCCGCAGCGCGTCGCGGAGTTCTTCACCGCCTGCAACGCGAGACCCGAGGCCGAGCGCATTGCGGATGTGCTGACGGTGATCTCGGGTCGTCGCGCGGAGGCCCGGAGCACGCCGCTCATCGAGCACGAGGCGAGCCTGCCGGTGGATGATCTCGACGTCGCGCGGGGGACGACGCTGGATCCGACGACGTGCACGTTGGTCGAGCCGTAGGCAGCCGAGCTCCGGCATCCTCGGCCGAGCGAGGCGATGGGCGAAGACCGCCTCGTCGTGGTGCTCACGGCGCGCTGGCGTCCGCACACGATCCCGATGTACGGCTCGCGTGCGCGCGGCGACGCGACGCCCGACAGCGACTGGGACGTGTGCTGCGTCGCGGCGATCGCCGCCGTGGAGCACCACGGTTGGATCGAGGACGGGGCGTTCCTCGACGTGTTCGTGTACCCCGGCCTCGTCCACCCCGGCCCCGAGGACCTGCGCATGCTCGGCAGTCGCGTGCTGCTCGACGAGCGTGGACTCGCGGCGCCGTACCTCGCCGAACTGCGCGCCCTCGAGGCCAGGGGGCCCACGCCGATGCCCAGCCACCAGCGGGCGATGGGGACGACGTGGATCGCGAAGATGACGGCGCGGGGTCGTCGTGGACTCGACGACCCCGCCGATTTCGAGGCGCACTACCGGCGACATTGGTTGCTGAAGGATCTGCTGGAGTACGCGTTCACGCTGCGCGACCGGTGGTATGGCGGGCCGAAGCTCGCGCTCGCGACCCTGCGCCGGGAGGAGCCGGCGCTGTGGGCGTTGTTCGAGGCGGCGCTCGTTCCTGACGCGCCGTTCGTGGGTGTGGCGCGGCTGGCCGAGGCCGTCGCGGCGCTCGGCCGAGGGGGCGGAGGGCGCGACGGATGACGCGACCCCGGTGGACGTCGACGACCCGTCGGCGGTAGTGGTTCGAGGTGGCGTCCGCGGCAGCACTCGCGACGTGGCTCGTCGGCGTCGCGCCCGAGCCCGCGACGCTGCGCTGGGAGGCCCCCGCGACGTGCCCGAGCGCATCGGACGTGGCTGCGCGCCTCGCCGCACGCGTGGGCGACGGCCACGATGACGCCGATCCGACGCGGGGCGAGGCGCTCGTGGCCCGCGAAGGCGCGCGCTACATCGCGACGCTCGTCGTCACCACCGACGCCGGCACCACGACGCGACGCCTCGAGGCCGACGCCTGCAACACCGTGGCCGACGCCGCCGTGTTGATCGTCGCGATGGTGCACGCCGAGCGTACGGCCCCAACGCTCCCCGAGCCTCCCGCAGCCGCGACGCCCGAGCCCGCGGCACCGACCCCACCGCCGGCGACGAGCCCCACGCCACCGACGACGCCCCGCACCGACCCGCCAGCGGCGGCGCCCCGTGCCGACACGACGCCGCGGACCCGCGCGGCGATCCTCGCCGAGGCGTCGCTCGGCATGGGCGGCTTGCCGCGCGTGGGACTCGGGCTCGGCGGTGGCGTCGCGGTGCTGCGACCGCCGTGGCGCGGCGAGCTCGTCGGTCGCTACTGGACAACCCGGGAGGCCGCCATCGGCCCGGCCCAGGACGACGCGCGTGTGGCGGTCGCGGCCGGCACGATCGGCGCACACGCGGGCCCGGTGTGGCGCCTCGGGCCCGTGGAGCTCGTCGCGATGGCCGGCGTGCACGCGGGCGTCGCGGTCGGACGGGGGCGCGGCGTGGCGGTGACCCGGGTGTCGCGACGCCCGTGGCTCGCGGCCGGCCTGCACCTCGCGCTGCTGTGGCCCCTGCAACCGCGGGTGGCCCTGGGCCTGCGCGGCGCGCTCGAGGGCATCGTCGTGCGCCCGCGCTTCGAGGTGCGCGAGGGCGGTCGCCGCTACACGGTCGCCCCCGTGGCCGGGGCGCTCGCCGCCGCGATCGAGATCCGGCTCGGACCCGCGGGGAAGAAACGGTGACGGAAGTTCCCCGCCGCCGGGATTCCCCACCCGTGCCCGTGGTGTCCACCGACCCGGACGAGGGGCCCGCCCCCGTGCCGGACGAGGGCGAGTTCACCCGGGTGTTCGCGGCGCAGCACGACTTCGTGTGGCGCACGCTCGGCTACCTCGGCGTGGGCCGGCCCGCGCAGGACGACGCGACGCAGGACGTCTTCATCGTCGTGCACCGCCGGTGGGGCAGCTACGACCCGGCGGTGCCACTGCGCGCGTGGCTCTTCGGCATCGCGCGGCGGGTCGCCGACAAGTACCGGGCCCGGGCCGCCCGCGCCGCGCCGCTGCGGGTCCTGCCCGATCCCGACGCCCCCCTGCCCGACGAGGCGCTCGCGCGTCGCGAGGCGGCGGGCCTCATCGAGGCCTTCTTGGCGGCGTTGCCCGAGGAGCAGCGCGACGTCTTCCTCCTCGCGGAGCTGGAGGGTCTGAGCGCGCCCGAGATCGCGGTGGCGCTCGACGGCAAGCTGAACACGATCTACTCGCGCCTGCGCCTGGCTCGGCGAGCCTTCGAACGGACACTGGCCCGCCACCGGGCGCGGTGGCAGCGGGAGGGCGACCATGGCGAGGCTTAGCCCCGAGGCCCGCCAAGCGCTCGACGGGTTCGTCGCCGCGCGCACGCCCGATCCGGGCCGTCGGCGTCGCAACCTCGAGGCCACGCTCGCGCGGCTGGACGAGGATCCGCTCGACGAGCCCGTCGTCGTGCGCACGCGCCTGCGTTGGATCCTGGTGATCGCGGCCGCGGTCGCGATCGCCATCGCCACTGCGTCACTTCTTCGCGAATCGATCGCGCTGCGCGACGCGACCCCGACCCCGTCCCAAGCGGCGAGCGCCCCGGTCGCGACGCCGACGCACGCCGCGACCGAACCGGTGCCCGCGGTCTTGCCCGAGGCCCCGGCCGCGCGGGCCGAGCCCACCGACGACGCAGCCACGCGGGCCGAGCCCACGGACCATGCACCGACCGTGGCGACCCCGCCGGCCGCCACGCCGCAGCCGCCCCCACCGACGCGGCGCCCCACGCCCGCTCCGACGCTCGCCGAGCAGCTCGCCCTCGAGACCGCGCTGCTCTCCCGCATCCGCGACGCAGTCGACACCGGCGACGATGCCGAGGCGCTCGCGCTGCTGCGACGGCACGCCCGCGAGTTCCCCCGCGGCGCGATGCTCGAGGATCGCCAGGCCTTGCTCGCGATCGTCGGCTGCCGGAGCGGCGCCGCGACGGCCGACGACACCGCCGCAGCCTTCGTGCGCGCCCACGCCCGCTCGCCCTACGCGGCCGCGGTTCGCCGAGCGTGCGCCTCGGCGTCGCCGGACGCGAAATCTGAGTGACGGATGCGAGCGCTCCTCGGGAACTCGCAGCACCATGACTTGGACAACGACCTCCCTGTTACTCCACATCCTGTGGCCCTGCGCCGCGCTGCTCGCCTGCGGCACCGACCCGGGTGACGTCGGCTCGGGCACCGACGCGAGCGACACCGCGAGTGCGTCGGCGACCGACGCGACGTCGAGCGCGACGCTCACCGAGACCGGACCACAGACCGGCGAGGGCACCTCCGCCGCATCCTCCAGCGACACCACCGACGCGGGATCGGCGGGTACGTCTGCCGCCTCCTCGAGCGAGACCACCGATGCGGGCTCCGAGGGCACCTCCGCCGCGTCCTCGTCGAGCGACGGAAGCGGCGGCGAGACCAACGGCACGCCTGTCGAGAACTGCGGCGAGTGCGGGCCCGACGAAGGGTGTGTGGGGGAGGTCGCGTTCGGGATCGAGTACTACTGCGTACCGTGGCCCGAGGACTGCGGCGTCGAGTTCAACTGCGCGTGCGCGGGGGAATACTGCGTGGACCCGTTCACCGTGTGCTTCGATCTCCCGGATCCACCGCAGCGCGCGATCAACTGCGAGTGCCCGGACTGTTGAGATCGACCGCGGCGTCGCGACTCGCTCGCGGTCCCGCGAACGGCCGGACCCGCCGCAGCGCGCTCGAGGCGGGCGTGCGGAGCCCCCACTGGCAGGGTGGAGGCCTCCACTGACGAGCTCGGCCACACGCGTCACGACAAGAGAGGATCGTGGCCCGACGCTTGCTCACCCCTCGGTCATGCGTCGCAGCATCGGCTTGTTCGGGGTGGGAGTGCTCGGCATCGCGTGCGTCGCCGGGGGCGGCGACACGGACGGGGGCTCGAGTTCTTCGGGTCCCGACGGTCCCGCGGGCACTACGGCCTCGGGGACCGCGCCATCGTCGACCTCGACGGCGTCGGCCGATGCGGGTGACCAGGGCCCTGACGGGACCGGCCCAGGTCTCACGACCACCGACGACACCGACGACACCGACGACACCGGCGTTGGGCCCGGTCCGGATCTCCCTGGTGAGCCGATCGCGTGTGCCACCGGCCGCAGCGTCGCCGACAGCCCCCTGGCCCAGCTCGCGGCCTCGATGGCGTCGGGCGAGTGGGCCGCCCTCTCCACCGAGGGGCTCGACGAAGACCTGCTCTACATCGACGCGCTCGGCGACTTCGGCTCGACCGCTCACACCGACTGGAGCGACGAGCTGTCGTGGGATCCGTGCACGCAGCAGCTGCTGTACATCGGCGCCGGTCACCTTCGGCCCTACGGCTTCGTGCGCTTCGACGCGCCGAACAACACCTGGTTCCGTACCGACGATGGCTTGCCCGACTGCATGTACGTCGGCGGCTACGAGGGCTGCTTCACCCACGGCTACGACAACGCGGCCCTCGACGTCGAGGCTGGGCGACTATGGTTCAATGCCCAGAGCCGGCTGTTCTCGTTCGACATCGCCACCCAGAGTTGGGAGGAGCACCCGTCGTGGCCCGCGGAGCTGCCCGTGGGCTACGGCTCGGCGACGGAGCTGTTCGTGTCGACCAACGAGCTGGTGTCGGTCCTCGGCGGCTCGGTCGGCGTGTTCGACATGGCGACCAGCGTCGGCACGAGGCTCGTCGACGGGCTGGCGATGGGCCCGTACCACAACAGCGCGGTGTACTCGCCGCTGCACGATCTGCTGCTGTTCGGCGGCGGCAATGACTCTTCGGCATTCTTCGCGATGGACGCCGCGCACCAGATCACGCCCTTGCCCGACACACCGCGACCGCTGCACATCGCCTACACGACCCTGACGTTCGACCCGACCGGCGGCGACGCCCTGCTGCTCGGCAGCGACGGATCGATGCACGCATTCGATCCGTCGAGCGGCGCGTGGTCCCCCGCGCCGTCACCACCGTTCGAGCAGGGCAGCCCGCAGCACGCCCTCGCCGCGCCGCTCCACGACCACGGCGTGGTGTTGTTCATGCGCCCGCAGGGCGCCTACGACGTGCACCTCTACAAGCACTGACCGCCCGCCTGCGCACGGCGGGCCCCTCGCCTACCGCAGCGTCGCGAACCCCTCGCCATCCCGCGCGAGCAGCCGGACCCGCCGCATCGCGTGCTCCCCGAGCTCGAGCCCGAGCAGCGCGGCCACGACCTCGCGGGGCCGCGCCGTGCCGGTGGGATCCATTTTCAGCCGGAACCGCAGCTCGCCGCTGGCCTCGTCGAGCTCGGCCGACAGCACGTGCGGCCGCACGTCGATCGTCACGCCGGGCACGGTGACGCCGTTGGCCCGCCGACGATCGAGCTTGCTGCGGGTCGTCGGCAGCGACGACTCCGCCATCATCGCCGCGAGGCGCGTCTGCAGATCCGCCGGCACGTCGTCCGGCAGCTGCACCGCGAAATCGGCCGCGCCGATCATCTGCCCGAGCCTCGGCTCGCCGTCGGCGAGCAGCGTCGCCCCGAGCACGACGAACCCCTCGGGCACCACCGCACGGAAGCGCTCGAGCAGGATCGCCGCGAGCCGCGAGCGCTCGTCGTCGCCGACCTCGCCGCTCATGTCGCGCAGCGACTCGGGGAGGATCACGTCGACGTCGAAGGCGTCCTCGTCGCTGGCGATGCCGAGCGCGAGCGCCGGCGACAGCGACAGCCGCGGCACCGGGTTGAACCCCCGCGAGAACGCGACCTCGATGCCCGCGCGGCGGAACAGCCGCGGCAGGTTCTTGAGGAAGTCGAGGTGGCCGATGAAGCGCAGCGGCCCCGAGCGCGAGAAGAACACCCGCAGCCGCGAGTGCGGTGCGCTCGCCGAGGCCGCGAACGCGCTGTCCTCACCCAGCTTGCTCTTGGGCAGCCGCGACTGCAGCAGCCGCGACATCGGCACGATCGCCGCGTCCGGCTCCACCGCGGCGTCGTCGTCGTCGGGCCCGTCCTCCGTGCGCGCTGCGAACTCCTCGAGCACCCGCAGCGATCGGATGCGCTCGGTCTTCATCTGGGACATGTCGCAGGCGATGCCGCAGTCGTAGCAGACCAGGCGCCGGCCATCGGTCTCGGCGACCGTGCGGTCGCGGTGGTGGACCTTCTCGCCGTTGGGCTTGCCGCACGGCGGGCTCGCGCGGCCGCGGACCGCCTTGCGCCACTCGGTCGCGAGGAAGTCGGGCTCGAGGCCGATGTCGATGTGATCCCACGGCAGCGCGCCGTCGACCGGGAGCGTGCGCGTGTACAGGTTGGGGTCGACGTCGCACGCCTCGAGCGCGTCGATCCACCGGGCGAGCACGAACTGCTCCTTCCACCCGTCGTAGCGCGCGCCGGCCCGCCACGCGTGCTCGAGCACGTCGGCCATGCGGCGATCGCCGCGGGCGAACAGGCACTCGAGCCAGCTGCCGCGCACATCGTGGGTCTTGATCTGCAGGCCGCGGCGCTTGGCCAGGCCGCGCAGCAGCTCGACCTTCGTGGTGAGGTCCTCCATCGAGTCCATCGCCGCCCACTGGAACGGCGTGTGCGGCTTGGGCACGTGCTGGCTCACCGACACGGTGACCGCCGGCATGCGCTTGAGGCCGAGGTCGCGGGCGACCTGGCGGACCTTCGCGCCGGTCTCGACGATGCCGACCACGTCCTCCTCGGTCTCGGTCGGCAGGCCGATGATGAAGTACATCTTCATCCGGTCGTAGCCGCGCTCGAACATGCGCTGCGCCGAGGTCAGGATGTCCTGGTCGCTGACGTTCTTGTTGATGACGTCGCGCATCCGCTGGGTGCCGGCCTCGGGCGCGAACGTCAGGCCCGACAGGCCCACGCGCTTGACCTCGTCGAGCAGCTCGCCCGACAGGCCGTACGCGCGCAGGCTCGACACGCCGAGCCCGACCTTGCGCTTGACCAGCTCGGGCACCAACGCCTTGATGAGCGGATCGATGCACGACACGTCCGCGGTCGACAGCGCGGTGAGGCTGGTCTCGCCGTAGCCGGCGTTCTCGACCCCGTCGATCACGGCCTTCACGATCGCGTCGGGCGAGCGCTCGCGGATCGGCCGGTAGATGATGCCGGCCTGGCAGAAGCGGCAGCCCTCGGTGCAGCCGCGGGTGATCTCGACTGCGGCGCGATCGAAGATCGCCTCGGCGCGCGGCACCGGGAAGCGCGTCGGGAACGGGAAGTCGTCGAGGTTGCGGACCCACGCCCGGGCCACGCGCTCGGGCGCGCCCGCGGCGATGCCCGCGGGCGTGCGGCCCACGACGACCTGCAGGCCGCTGCGGGCGTCGACGGCGACCTCGTACATCGCCGGCACGTAGATCCCCGGCATGGCGGCCAGCGCCGCGAGGACATCGGCGCGCGGGCGGCCCTCGCGACGCATCCGACCGACGGTGCGCAGGAGCGCGGGCAGGACCTCCTCGGCCTCACCGACGAGGAACGCGTCGATGAACGGGGCGATGGGCTCCGGGTGCGTCGAGGTCGGCCCGCCGGCGATCACGATCGGATGCGCGTCGGTCCGATCGGCGCTGCGCAGCGGGATGCCGCCGAGATCCAGGTTGGTGAGCACGTTGGTGTACGAGAGCTCGTACTGGAGGCTCACGCCGACGACGTCGAACTCGCACAGCGGTGTCCAGCTCTCGAGGCTGACCAGCGGCAGTCCGGCCGCGCGCAGCTCGGCCTCGAGATCGACCCACGGCGTGAACGCCCGCTCGCAGGCGAGATCCTCGGCGCCGTTGACGAGCTGGTAGATGATGCGCGTCCCGAGATGGCTCATGCCGATCTCGTAGGCGTCGGGGAACGCGAGGACGAATCGGCAGGTGACCGCGTCGGCCGCCTTCACGACCTGCTGCTCCTCGCCGCCGAGATAGCGCGCCGGCTTGGTCACCCGCGGCAGAATTGCGGCCCACGGATGCTCGCTGCGCCTCGACGCGGCTGCCACCCCCTGGACTCCGGGCGTCCCACTCGGTTCGGTTCCCATGGGCGTATCCATGCCAGAAAACCCCGGGCAGCGACACGACCGGGCGAACTGGCGGTATCCTCTCCGGCCCACGCGCAGCGGCGCGGATTCCCTTGCGCGGTTCGACCCCGGCCTTAACCTCGGCTCCACCCTCGACCAAACGCCACCGTGAAGAACCTCTACGCGAGCCTGGGCGTGCCCAACACCGCGAGCGCGGACGACCTCAAGAAGGCGTACCGCAAGCTCACGCGGCAGTTCCACCCCGACCGCAACCCGGGGAACAAGCAGGCCGAGGAGCGCTTCAAGGAGGTGGGCAACGCGTACGACGTGCTGTCCGACCCACAGAAGCGCGCGCTGTACGACGAGTTCGGCGAGATGAGCCTGACCCTCGGCTTCGACGCCGACCGCGCCCGGCGCTACCGCCAGGCCCAGACCGAGGCGGCCCACACGCGCTCGAGCTACGACGACGAGGATCTCTTCGAGGAGGTCGGCGACCCCCGCGCGACCAACTTCGACGACTTCCTCACCCGCATGTTCGGCGGACGGCGCAACGACGCGCGCCGCCGCGGCACGCGGGCGGGCATCGACATCTCCGGCGACATCCACGTGCCGCTGCTCGACGCGCTCACCGGCTGCACCGTCCCGGTCCGGGTCGAGGTCTCCGACGGCGACACGCGCACCATCAACGTGAAGGTGCCGCAGGGCATGGCCGACGGCGGCAAGCTCCGCGTGCGCGGCCAGGGCGGCGCCGGTGATCCACCCGGCGACCTGCTGCTCAACGTCATCGTCGAGCGCCACCCGCGGATCACCCGCGACGGCGACGACCTCAAGATGTCGGTGCCGGTCACCGCGTTCGAGGCCTACCGTGGGGGTCCGATCGACGTGCGCACGCCGTGGGGAACCGTGGCGCTGAAGCTGCCCGCCGGAGCGCAGAACGGCCAGACCCTGCGCCTGCGCAACCACGGCGTGCGGGCCCCGAACAAGCCGGGCGGCGACCTGCTCGTGGTGCTCGACGTGCGCCTGCCGCCGCCGGGCAACGCCAAGCTGCTCGAGGCCCTCGCGGACCTGCAGTCGAGCACGGACCCGCGCGCCGGCAGCGGGCTGTAGCGGTCGCGGGAACCATGCGGCGCCCGGCGGCACCGCCCCCGCATGCACCCCGACCACGCCCCGACTCCGATCGCCCTCGAGCTCCTCTCGGACACTGAACTCGACCACGTCGCCGGCGGGGGGATCACGGCCGAGGACGACTGGGAGGCGCCGGTGTGCCTCACCGCGATGGACGATTGGGAGCAGTGCAAGTGATCGATGGCGCGCCGTGACCACCTCGGTCGGGCGTGCTAAAGACCCCGCGTGACCGTGCGTCTGCCGCTGGTGCCCGCGTCCGAGCCTGCGTCCGCCCCACGGCGTCGTCACCCCGAGTGGCTGCGCGTGCGGATGCCGGGCGGCGACAATTACACGCAGCTCCACGGCCGCGTGCGCGAGCTCGGGTTGCACACGGTCTGCCAGAGCGCGAGCTGCCCGAACATCGGCGAGTGCTGGAACAACCGCGCGCTGACGATCATGATCCTCGGCGACATCTGCACGCGGTCGTGCCGGTTCTGCGACGTGAAGACCGGCCGCCCGCTCCCGGTGGACGAGGGCGAGCCGGTGCGCGTCGCGACGATCCTCGCCGAGCTCGCGCTGCGTCACACCGTGATCACCAGCGTCGACCGCGACGACCTGAAGGACGGGGGCGCGGCGATCTGGGCCGCGACCCTGCACGCCTGCCACGAAGCGGCGCCGCAGATGACGATCGAGACGTTGGTCGGCGACTTCAAGGGCAGCCTCGCCGACGTCGACACCGTGCTCGACGCCAACCCCGACGTGTTCGCCCACAACCTCGAGACCGTGCCGCGACTCTCCCGCGAGGTCCGCGTGCAGGCCCGCTACGATCGCAGCTTCGCGGTGCTCCGCCATGCGCGCGAGCGCGGCGCCCTCACCAAGACCGGCATCATGCTGGGGCTCGGCGAGACCGAGGCGGAGCTGCGCGAGGTCATCGTCGAGCTCGGCGCGCTCGGCCTGTCGATCCTCACGCTCGGCCAGTACCTGCAGCCCAGTCGCGAGCACCTGCCGATCGATCGCTACGTGCACCCCGACGAGTTCGCCGCGCACCGCGAGTTCGCCCTCGCTCAGGGCATCCGCCACGTCGAGAGCGGGCCGCTGGTGCGATCGAGCTACCACGCCGAGGGGCAGGCCGAGCTCATCGCCCGCCTCCAGGCCGAGGGCGGCACCATCGGGTTCGCGAGCCTGCGCGCCCCGTCCGCCCCCTGAGCCCGGTGCTCCCGCGTGCCGTCGCCCGCCGCGGCCGCCGCCGCACACGGGCATGCTAGAGTCGTGACGGACGATCGTCGGGGGGCGATGGGATGATGATGAAGCGGGCATTGCCGTGGAGCCTCGCGCTGGGCGTGGGGTGTGGCGCCGATGGGGCCGGGCACGACTCGACGGAGCCTTCGACGACCGGCACCACGTCGAGCCCCGCCGAGACCTCGGGCACGACCGCGGCCACGGGCAGCACCGGCGAGCCGACCGGCACGGGCACCAGCTCCTCCACGGGGCCGTCACTCGACGACTCGGGGTCCACCGACCCCGGGACCGAGGAGAGCTCGACGGGCGAGCCGCCCATCCAGTTCTGCGGCCTCGAAGACCTCAAGCCCGGGGCACCCAACCCGGTCGTGTCGGGCACGGAGCCGCTGCAGATTCCCCCGGACATCGGGACGATCCTCGTCGACAACTGCGGCTGCCACTACGCCGACATGCTCGACATCGGCCCGCCGGTCGCCGACTACTCCAGCCTCCTCCCCCTGCGGATCGAGACCTGGGAGCAGTGGCAGGGCGAGTACGGGATCTTGACGATCAAGCCGACGCTCGACAGCTGCCTCGCACGGGTGCGCGACGCCCCGCTCGGGACGACGATGCCCCACCGCTCGTGCCACGTCGGCGACGGCGAGCGGATGGACCCGGCGCAGCGGCAGATCCTCATCGCGTGGATGGAGGCGGGTGCCCCCGACGGCGCCACGTGGATCCCCCCATGAGCACCGGGCGCCGGTTTTTTCGCACACGCGCCGCGGTGAAGGGCGTCCCGCGAGGGACCATCCATGGCGGGTTCTTGGATTTCCGGCGACCTACGGCCGGGCCAATGTCATAGTCCATTTCGAGCCAGACCAGGTCCGTGGGGCCCGGTGGAAGAGAGGCGATCCCATGAAGTAATCCAGCCTGCCCATCTCCTTGTCCGTGCTCTCGGCCCTCGCGTGCTCCTCCTCGAGCGTCCCGAACGCAGCGAGCACCACCGGTCAGACGAGCCTCGATCCCGGCTCGACCTCCAATGTCGACCCCGAGACCGGCGAGAACCCGACCTCGGCCCCCGGCACCACCGAGCCCGATCCTGACACCGGCACGCCCGCCGACGGCAGCGGGGCCAAGTTCGACGTCGGTGGCGTCACCGAGGTCGGCAAGTGCGAGACCGCGGCCGCGGGCATCTACTGCGAGGAGAACGTCGCGACCGAGTGTGACGGCAACGGTGGCGTGGTGTCGTCCGGCAGCTGCCTCCCCGGCATCTGCGTCACCGACGTCGGCTGCGTGGTGTGCCTCGAGGGCCAGTACCACTGCTCGGGCCCACGCGTGATGACGTGCGACGCCGCCGCGAACCCTCCGCGTTGGACCGAGGTCGACGTCTGCGATCCGGTCGCCGGCGAGGGCTGCGATCAAGCCACCGGCGCGTGCGAGGTGCTCCAGCCCATCGGCACCAACGTCGTCACCGGCAACTACTACCAGTACGCGAACTTCCCGGTCGGCTTCAGCGGCTACCAGGGCGGCTTCGACGTCGACAGCTACGGCGACCTCATCTACGTCACCGACTTCGGCGGCACGCACGTCGACGTCTACCGCGTCGACATCCTCGACTCCGACGAGGACGGCGAGGCCGAGCCCAACCAGCACCCCGACAACCCCGACGACAACGGGCCCATCGAGGAGCGCACGCTCGAGTACGTCGAGACGATCAACAACGTGCTCGTCTACGACGTCGGCCTCATCGCCTCCGAGATCTACGCGGTCGAGGATCGCATGTGGGTCAGCGGCACCTCGATCACCGAGTACGAGTTCGGCGTCGACGGTGGGTCCATCGTGACGACCGCGCCGGGATGGACGTTCGCCGGCTTCGGCGGCAACCAGGGCGTGTTCTCGCAGCTCGGTTACGACGATCTCAACCAGGTCTGGTACGCGTCGAACGAGGCCGGCCGACGCGTGCTCCAGCACGACGCCGAGACCGACACGTGGGGCATCGCGTTCCTCTTCCCCGATCTCGCGGGCGATCACATGGATGGCCTCGAGGTCGTCACCGACCCGAACACCGGCGAGCCGTACGTCTACGTCTCCGACATGACCTCGGACTTCATCGGCCAGTACCGCCTCGACGACGAGGAGGGCTGGGTGCAGGCCAACCTGTTCCAGTACGCCGGCACCGTCGGTGAGTCGGTCGAGGGCATGGGCTTCGGCGCGCTGAACCACTTCTGGGTGACCGGCTACGCGGCGCTCTACGAGATCGGCGGCGGCGACCTGTCCACGTACACCGAGCCCGCGCCCACGGGCTGAGCGTCACCGCGGGCACCGTGGCGGCCCCCCGGCCGCCCCGACCGTGCTACGGTCGGGCATCAATGTCGTATCCCGAAGTGGTGCGTGTGTTCGCGACGACCCAGCACCCGGACTACGACTGCCCGTGGCAGGCCCGCAGCCCGATGTCGTCCACCGGCTCGGGCGTCGTCGTCGGAAGGGGTGAGATCCTGACCGGTGCGCACGTAGTCGCCAACGCGACGTTCCTGCAGGTCCGCAAGCCGTCCTCCCCCGACAAGGCGGTCGCGCGGGTCAAGCGGATCAGCCACGACTGCGACCTCGCGCTGCTCGAGGTGGTCGACCCCGCTGGCTTCCTCGACGACGTGACGCCCGCCGAGATCGGCGAGTTGCCGCGCCTGCACGACGAGGTCGCCGTGGCCGGGTACCCCGTCGGCGGCGAGGAAATCTCGGTCACCGAGGGCGTCGTCTCCCGCATCGAGGTCCAGCGTTACTCCCACTCCGAGCGCCACCTGCTCGCGGTGACCGTCGACGCGGCGATCAACGCCGGCAACAGCGGCGGCCCGGTGTTCGGCGACGGCAAGGTCGTCGGCATCGCGTTCCAGAAGCTGCAGGGCGGCGAGAACATCGGCGAGATGGTGCCGCCGCCGCTCATCCGGGCGTTCCTCGACGGCGCCGCCGCGGGACGCCCCCCCGAGGTGCCGGCGTTCGGCGTCGCCACGCAGAACCTCGAGAACCCGCTCCTGCTCCGCCAGCTCGGCCTGGCGCCGGGCGAGTCGGGCGTGCTCGTCCTGCGGGTCGAGTACGGCGGCACCGTCGACGGCGTGCTCCAGCCCCGCGACGTGCTCCACGCGATCGACGGCACCCCGATTGCGAACAACGGCACGATCCTGTTCATGGGTCGGCACCGCACCCGCTTCGAGGCGGCGCTCACCGGCAAGTACGTCGGCGACGTCGTGCGACTCAGCATCACGCGCGACCGCAAGCGGATGGAGATCGAGGCGACGCTGCGACCGCGCGTGCGCCTCGTGCCCCGCCCCGGCTACGACACCTCGCCGGCCTACTTCGTCTACGGCGGCTTCGTGTTCCAGCCGCTGTCCGAGGACTTCCTCGCCACCTGGAACGAGTGGTGGAACAAGGCCCCCAAGGAATTCCTGTTCCACTACTACTACGGCTTCCGCTCGCGCGAGCGACGGGAGGTCGTCATCATCACGCAGGTCCTCGCCGACGAGATCAACGTCGGCTACGGCCACCTCCACAGCGAGAGCGTGGTGACGCTCGACGGCCGGGCGCCCATCGACATGGTCGACTTCGTCACGCGGCTGTCGAACGCCACCGGCATCGTCGAGATCACGACCTCGGCCGGCGGCGTGATCATGCTCGACGCCGACGCGGTGGCCGCCGCGACGCCGCGGATCCTCGAGCGCTACCACGTGGGGCGCGATCGTTCGCGCGACCTGCCCGGCGGCTGACGGCGACGGGCAGGCGCTCTAGCCGCGCTTGGCCAGGGCCTCGCGGATCGTCCGCATCGCCTCGGGCACGCGCTTGCCGGGGATGTTCACCCGCGTGGGCATGCCGCCGCCGATGTCGAGCAGCGCGACGAAGTCGAGGCCGCTCTCGAAGTCGGCGGCGATGGTCGCGTTGCCGGCCTCGACCACGATCGACACCGGCGCCAGGCGCTGGCCCATGAGCAGCAGCTCGGTCTTGTCGAAGGCGGGCGTGCTCGACGGGATCTCGAGCAGCGCGATGCCGTCCTCGACGACGAAGCGCGCCGCGAGCCCCTCGGCGGCGGCGGCCATGCGCGCGAAGTCGGCGGCCGCCGCGATGATGCTGTCGCGCTCGATGCCCGGCGCGAGGCCACCGACGAGGTAGTTCACGACGCGCAGCTTGAGGGTCTCGTCGACCCAGTGGGCGCGCAGCGCCTGGTCGATGCGGTTGGCCTCGGCCGAGGCCACGCCGATGCGCGTGTCGACCACCCGCGCGTCGTCGTCGGCGCCGGGGTACGGCTCGACGCCGCCCTTGATCCACTTGGCCGCGGCGTAGAGCCCGTCGAGGTCGAAGTGGCAGACGATGGTCTCGACCGGGCCGGTGTCGGCGACGAGCTCGGGTGTGATCATCTCCGGGCACGCGCCGTGCTCGGCCTTGGTCGCGAGCACGAACCGACGGTCGCGACGAAAATCCACGTGCAGCGGGTGATCGTGGTGATCGACCCAGCGCGCCAGCCGAGGGCCGAGCTGGGTGATGAAGGCGCCCGTGGTCTTCTCGAAGCCCTTGCCCAGCCCGACGGCCGCGAAGGCGATGTCGAGGACGACGACGCGTCCGGGCAGGCTCGCCGCGCGGGGCAGCTTGCGCGGGCTCGCGAACACGAGGCCCGGCGCGCCGCCCGTCATGTCGGCTCCGCCGGGGGCAGCTCCGCGCGGGCCGACTGGAGCTCGCCGCGGGCGTGCGAATCGCCGGCGACGCCCGCGGCCTCGATGCCGCGGTCGTAGACATCCGCGGCCTCGGCGATCCGGCCGAGCTCGCGCAGCAGGTTGCCGAACATCAGGTAGCCCGGCACGTAGCCGGGGTGCCGCGCGGCCAGATCGCCGAACGCGGCGACGGCCCCGTCGTGGTCGCCGCGCTTGCGCAGCTCCATCGCGAGGCCGTACTGCACGAACGGGTCCCCCGGCGAGCGCTCCGCCATCTGGCGGAGCATCGCGAGCCGATCCATGGGACCGGGGCCGGGGCTCACGCGGCGCCCTTCTTGGGCGGCGTCCACGTCTTCTCGTGGTCGGCGATGTACGCCGCGGCAACGTCGTCGGCGAGGCCGAGCGCGGCCAGGAGCTTGGGCGTGCGATCGAAGACCGGCGTCTCCTGCAGGTGTCCGACCAGCAGCAGGTACACCGCGACGTGGAACGGCGTGTACTTGGCCAGCAGCACGTCCGCGCCCTCGCGCAGCTGCTCGGGCGTGCGGGTCTCGCAGAAGTCCTCGTCGGTCTCGCCCTGCTTGTGCTTCACGCCGAGGTGATCGAGGAAGTCGACCAGCATCGAACGGTGGTGGCGCATGAGCCACTCGATGAGGAGCGCGAGCGCGAGCTGCTCGTTGCCGGCGCTGAACTCGGCGTCGAAGCGCTTGCGCCACGCCTTGAGCCGCGCGGCGCGGGTGAACGCGGTCTCGGGCACGTTGGAGCCGACGCCACCGGCCTTGAGGACCTGACGCACCTCCTTGCCGGACAGCTCGCCATAGAACCCGTCGACCCGCTCGGGGCCGAGGTGCTTGCAGATCTCGATGGGCTTCATGGGATACGCGACTTTGAAACGACGGAAGGGCGGCAGGCTAGCCCGCGGCCCCCCGGCGTGCAAGTCGGCGTCGGGCATCGGGATTCCCCACGCGGTCGGCCCCGGGTCGGCCGCCGGCGTACGATCCGGCCGCGATCCGGCCGCGATCCGGCTACGATCGGGCGAAGGCGGCGCGGGCTCACATGCTCGGACTCGGTGCAGAGACATGGTGGATCCTGACGCTCGGCGCGCCCGCGGCCGCGCCGACGGCAACCTGCGCGACCGAGTGTGCCGCCCTCGCGGCGGGCACCGACCGGCAGACGTGCCTGCTGCAGTGCGATCAGGCCGACGCCCCGCGCGACAGCGGCATGACGACGTGGCGCCGCGAGGAGCACCTCGGCGGCGCGCCGCCGGGGAGCCCGCACGAGCACGAGTCGGGCACCACCACGGTGACGGAGACGATGACCGCCGACGGCACGACGACGACGACCCGCACCACGGGCAAACGCGGGAACGCGGCCGCGACGGGATCGATGGGCCCCACGACGCCGCGCCCCGCCGTGGTCGCCGTGAACCAGGCGGCGGCCGGGCCGTGGATCGTGCTGTCGCGGTGCCAGGCCCGCTGCGATCCGGAGCGCGCCGCGTCGCCGCGCGCGGTCTGCAAGCTGCGCTGCCTCGAGGCCTCGCCGGGGCTCGTGCGCCGGCGCGACGCTAGCCGAGCGCCGCGAGGTACGCGTCGTAGCGCGCCCGCAGCCGCGCGGTGATCGGCCCCTCGACGCCCGCCCCGACCGCACGACCGTCGAGCTTGGTCACCGGCATGATGCCGCGCACCGACGACGTCAGGAACACCTCGTCGGCGCCGCGCAGATCGTCGGGCCACACGCGGCCGGCCTGCACCGGCAGGCCGAGCTCGGTCGACAGCTCGCAGACGACCTCACGCGTGATGCCGGCGAGCAGGCCGGCCTGCAGGTCCGGCGTGCGCACGGTGCCGCCGGCGACGAAGAACACGTTGCTCGTCGCGCCCTCGGCGATCTCGCCCGTGGCCGCGCAGAGGATCGCGTCGTCGCCCCCGCCGGCGATCGCCTGGCGCAGCGCCAGGATGCTGCCGAGGTAGTTGCCGCTCTTGATGGCCGGATCGAGCAGGCCGCCGGTGGTCTTGGTCTGACCCACGATCACCGCCGCGAGCCCGCGCTGATACGCCGCCGCATCGGGGACGACCAGGGGCTGCACGATGATCACCAGGGTCGGGTCCTCGGACCGCCGCGGATCGAGCATCAGCGGCCCGACACCGCGCGTGACGATCACGCGGACGTAGCTCTCGGGGTTGCCCGTGGCGGCGTGCGTCTGCGCGATGGCGTCGCCCAGCGCGGCGTCGGAGAAGGGAATGACGAGGCCGATGCCGGCGGCGCTGCGGTGCAGCCGCGCGAGGTGCCGCGCGAGCTCGACCGGCCGGCCACCCGCGGTGCGCATCGTCTCGTAGACGCTGTCACCGTAGAGGAAGCCGCGGTCGAACACGCTGATGCGCGCGTCCTCGGGATCCACCGGGGCGCCGGTGGTCGACAGGTAGATCTTGGTGCCCACGTTTCGCTCCGTCACTCGGGCCGGTCGAGCGCATCGCGGAGCGCCCCGGCCCAGTGCTGCAGGTTCGTCATCGTCGTCTCGGCGGTCTGGGGATCGGCGGCGAGGGCCTCGAGTTGCTCGCGGAGCATCACGCGGGCGCGGCCCAGCCGGCTCTTCACCGTGCCGACGGCGACCTCGAGCACGCCCGCGATCTCCTCGAGCGAGAGGTCCTCCCAGTAGAACAGCTCGACCGTGATCTGGAAGTCGATCGGGATGCGCCGCAGCGCCTCGAGCAGGAGGCGATCGTGCTCGCGGGCGGCGACCCCGACCGACGGGGAGATGATCCCCGGATCGATCGCGCCGTGGACCGAAGCGGCCAACGGATCGAAGACCTTCTCGGTGCGGCCGCGCCGACGCAGCGACGCGAACAGCTGCTTGCGCGCGATGCCCAGCAGGTACGGGCGGAACGACCCCTCACCCCGCCAGCGCGACGCCGACTCGAGGCACGCCGCGAAGGTCTTCTGCGTCATGTCCTCCGCCTCGGCCGGTAGCTTGCTGCGGAAGAACCGGAACACGACGGCGAAGTAGCGCTTCACCAGGCGCTCCGCGGCGTTCGCATCGCCGGCTGCCAGCGGCGGAGCAGCGCGTCGTCGGGCTCGCGTTCGGACACCATCGCAAGCGTCGCACGGCCGAGCGCCCCCCGCAAAGGGTCGAGCCGGTCTCGAGGACGCCTCGGGGGAGCGGATCCGCGGGTCGCGAAATCAGAACTGCTGCGGCGCCGCGCTGAAGGCGACGCGGCGGAGCATGGCCAGCGCGCGCGCGTGCCCCACGTACGCGGCGCGCAACCCTGCGGCGTCAGGCGACGCACCGGCGGGCACGGGCTCGGCCATCGCGGCGACCGTGGCCACGGCGAGGGCGTCGAGCACCGGCTCGGTCGCGTCCTGCATCGACGGCACGTCGCCGAACTCCGCCCGGGCCGCGCGCCGGCGACGGGCCGCGCCGAGGAAGGCCTCGATCCGCGCGGTCGGCTCCCCCGGGTCGAGCAACAGGCGCAGGCGGGCGGCGAACGCCGGGACCTGGTCCACGCGCTCGGGCCCGATGTCCAAGCGCGCCAGCTCGCGGCGCGCACCGTCGGCGTCGCCGGTGGCCCACAGGCTCCATGCGAGCATGAGCCGCGCGTCGGTCTGGAACGCCTCGACCTGGTCGGCGTCGCCCTCGGTCGTCGCGATGATCCGCGAGACCTCCGCGGGCACCCGATCGAAGTGTCCCGCCGTGAGCAGCACGCCGAGCCGCGACTCCTGCCAGACGGCGATCTGATCGAAGGGCGGCCGGTCGAAGGCCGAGGCCAGCGCGATCGCCTCGTCCCAGGCGCCGAGTGCAGCGTCCCAGTGCATCTGCGCCGCCTCGAACTCCGCGAGGGTCGCGAGCTCGGCGGGCAGCGACACGTGGCTGCGGCCGCGGGCCCGCTGGCGCTCGAGGTTGCGGCGCGCCGCCTCGGCCGCGCGGGCGAAGTCGCCGCGGCGCGCCGCAATCTCGGCGGCCGCAGAGTCGAACTCCATGTACATGCCGGCGCTCGGTCGGCGCACCCGCTCGCTCGCCTCGACCCCCGCGGCGAGGTAGCGATCCGCGGCGTCGACATCCCCGCGATTCAAGGCCTGCATGACCAGCGACACGGTGCAGAACATGACCTTCGCGGTCGGATCGGGCAGCGCGATCAACGTCTCGCACGAGCGCGCGTAGTGGGTCTCGGCGCCGTCGTCCGCCGCCTCGGAGAACGAGGCCACGACGCCGGTGGCGTAGTCGAGCGCCGCGCGCTGCTCCGGCGTGCTGCCGTGCCGAGCCGCGTGCTCGCGCGCCAGCCCGAGGATCCGCGTGGCTTCATCGGTCTCGCGCAGCTGACCGTGCACGCTGGCGAGGCGCGTCATCAGATCGAGCGCGTCCCCCGACAGGCCCGCGGCGTTGGCCCGCAGCACCGCGTCGTGCACCCGCTCACGCGCGGCCTCGAGGTCGTGGTGGCGCAGCGCGACCACGGCGGTGTCCCCCTGCATCGCGACGACGAGATCGGGCCGCCCGAGGGTGTCGGCGCGGGCGATCGCGGCGTCGATGGCGACGACATCCACCTCGGCGCCGCCGCGCTCGAGCTCGCGTCGCAGCGCCGCCGCGACCTGCTCGATCGCCGCGATCTCGGCCTGCTCTTCCGCCGTGCGGGACGCGAGCGCGAGGCAACGCGGCGGCGGACCGGCGACCTTGGACTCCAGCGCCTCGAGCCCATCGGGCTCGACCGATCCGGCGCGCGCCACCGCGAGGGTGAACGCGTCGCGGGCCTCGGACAGACACGCATGCACCCGCAACGCGACCTCGGGCCCCGCGTCGCTGTGGCACGCCTGCGACCACTCGCGGCGCCACTGGGCCGCGCGCTCGTCGAGCGTCGCGACCGCGGCGTCACCGAGCCGCACGGCGTCGGGGTGATCGAGACCCGCGAGCACGACCTGGATCCGCCCCCGTTCCATGTCGTCCCACACCGACTCGAGCTCGAGCGGCGCGGCATCGCAGGGGTGCGCGCCCCAGCTGCGCGTGGCCGAGGCCCCGCCCACGCCGAGCACGGCGACGACGGCCGCGGCTGCCCCGAGCGCGCGCCACGGTGGCCGGCCGCGACTCGCCGCCCGCAACGCGTCGACCCACGCCCGCAGGTCGCGGTGGCGTTGCAACGGCGATGGGGCGAGTCCGGTACGGAGCACGGACCACACCGCGCGGGGAATCCCGGTGCCACGGGGTCGCGGCGGCACGCGCTGCTTCGCAACGGCGAGCTCGACCAGGCTGTCGCCGACGAACGGCGCGACGCCGCAGAGCCCCTGCCAGAGACTCACGGACAGCGCGTACTGATCGGCGTGGGGCGACAGCTCGCCACGGTGCTGCTCCGGCGCCATGTACAGCGGCGTGCCGACGATCGCGGTGGCGACCGTGCGGCTGCCGCTGCCCTCGACGGTTCGCCGCACCCCCGACGGCGCCTCCGCGTCGCGAGCCAGGCCGAAGTCGACGACGTGCACGCGGCCCGCGTCGTCGGTGTTCGCATTGGAGCGGTTCACGTCGCCGTGCACGAGGCCCTCATGCTGGACAATCGCGTTGTGCGGCTTCACGTCGCCGTGCACGAGGCCCGCGTCGTGGGCGGCCTGCAGCCCCTCTGCGACCTGGCAGTAGGCGTCGACGAGGGCGCGCCACGGCGGTCGCGTGGCCGCGAAGCGCGCGAGCGTGTCGCCGGGCAGCCACTGCATCACCAGGTACACGCCATGCTGCGTGGTGCCGTCGGCGTGGCGGCCGACCTCGGCGACGCCGACGTCGAAGACCTCGACGACGTTCGGGTGCCGCAGTCGCGCCAGCGCGCGGGCCTCGTCGAGCAGGCGCCGCTGCTCGGCGCCGTCGTCGTCGAGGAAGCGACCGGGCAGCAGCACCTTGATCGCGACGTCGCGATCGAGCTGTCCGTCGCGGGCGCGGTAGACCTGACCGCACGCCCCCTGCCCGACGGTCTCGATCACCTCGTAGCGGCCCAGCCGCGTGCTGTGGGATCCGCCGAGCAGCCGCGCGAGCACGGAGCCCAGGGCGATGCGTGCGCCCAGATCGAACGACCCGTCGAGCGACGGGTCGGCGTCGATCGTCGCGGCGGAGGCGGTGGGGGTCGGCTCGTCGGTCACGGCGGGCGCAGCTCGTCGACGTCCCACTTTGCCCGAAGCCGGGCCGAGGTTCCCGCTGCGGAATCGCGCGCGCGGTCGATCAACCCGCGGCCAGCACGCGACGCAGCCGCCACACCCCGATCAGCGCCTCGCGGAAGATCCGACCCGACATCTTCGAGCGGCCGAGCGTGCGCTCGCGGAAGGTGATCGGGACCTCGACCGCGCGGAAGCCCAGCCGGATCGCGCGCGCGGTCATCTCGATCTGGAAGCCGTAGCCCGCGGTGAGGATCTCGCCCAGCGGCAGGGCCTCGAGGGTCTCGCGACGCCAGCACTTGAAGCCGCCGGTCAGATCCGAGATGTCGACCCCGAGCACCCGACCGGCGTAGAGGCTGCCGCCCTGGCTCATCCACTGGCGACGCCGCGGCCAGTCGACGGTGCCGCCGCCCGGCGCCCAGCGAGATCCGAGCGCGACGTCGGCCCCGGCGCGGCACGCCGCGCGCAGTCGCTCGATCTGCTGCGGATCGTGCGACAGGTCCGCGTCCATCTGGATGACGTGGGTGACCCGCTCGGGCCACGCGAGCACATGGCGGAACGCGTCGACGTAGGCGCGGCCGAGGCCCTGCTTGCCGGGGCGATGCAGCACGCGGATCCGCGGGTCCTCGCGCGCGAGCGCATCGGCGAGCGCGCCGGTGCCGTCGGGGCTCGCGTCGTCGACGACGAGGACCTGCACGTCGGGCTGCGCGGCGAAGATCTCGCGCAGCGCGACCGGCAGGTTCTCTCGCTCGTCGTAGGTCGGCAGCACCACGACGGCGCGCTCGGGCGGACTCATCGGGCCCACCATACCGCCACGATGCGTGCGCCGCAGGCACAAGTCTGTCGCCCGCGGGTCCGCCCCGGGTCCCGCGCGGTAGGCACAACTGCGTAGCCGGGCGCCGTTCGCCGGCCAGGCCGCGTTGTCGGGCGATGCGGGCCCGTGGGAGGCTCCTGCTGCGATGACGCGCCTGCACCCCGCCCCCCTCGGTGTCCTCGTCGCCTGGCTCGTCGCCCCCGGGTCCGCCGCTGCCGACGACGATCCCGACGGCGACCACCACCACCCGCCGCCGGAGTACGCCGCGCCGGGCTGGGACCTGCCGCCTTCGTCGTTCGCCGAGCCCGAGTACCCGCTGGCGGCGCAGTTCATCGAGGCCGACCCGAGCAACTTCACCGCGGGTGGCATCGACGTCGTGCAGTACGTCGTCGTGCACACGATGCAGGGCTCCTACGAGGGCAGCATCAACTGGTTCCTCAACCCGGTCTCGGACGTGTCGGCGCACTTCTGCGTGCGCAGCGAGGACGGCGAGGTCACGCAGATGGTCCACCTCGACGATCGGGCGTGGCACGTCGGCAACTCCAACTCCTGGGCGATCGGCATCGAGCACGAGGGTTTCGTCGACGACGCCAGCTGGTACACCTTCGCGATGTACAGCCGATCGGCCGAGCTCGCGCGGTGGCTCGCCGATCACTTCGCGCTGCCGCTCGATCGCGATCACATCGTCGGCCACGTCGAGCTGCCGAACCAGACCCACACCGATCCGGGTGGCAACTGGAACTGGGACCTCTACATGGCGCTGGTGCGCGAGATCGTCGGCGAGGGTCGCATCGAGGGCGTCGTCGTCGACCCCGCCCTGGCGTGCACGCTGACGGCGACGAGCGACACGTACGTCAAGGCGACGCTGCAGGACCAGGCCGAGCTCGGTGACGACGCGAAGTGCTTCGTCTCCGCCGGGACCGAGCTCGCGTACCTGCACGCGGGGGACGATCGCGTCGGGCATCGGCGGCTCGTCCTCGCCGCCGATGGTCCATGCGCGGCGCTTGGCGAGGGCTTCGCGTTCGCCGAGCACTTCACGGGGTTCTGCGCGCCCGAGGACCTCGCGGTCGCCGGCGCGACGGTGACCCTCGACGGCGGCGCTGCGGTGGTCGTCGGCGCCGATGGGTCGTTCGCATGGTCCGACGTCGGCGCGGGCGTCCACACCATCGACGCGAGCGCGACGGACTTCGAGCCCGCGTCGCTGCCGGTCGATCACGCCGGCTACCCCGGGGCGCGCGTGGTCGTGCGACTGCCGAGCCCCGCGGCGACCGGGGACACCGCCGACGGCGGCGAAACGACGGGTACGGATGGCCCCGCCCCGCCGCCCACCGATCCCGGGACCACCGGCGACGCCGGCGATGCGGGGACCGATGGGCCCGCGCCCGACGACGAGCCGGCCCTTCCGGACACGTACGGCGAGAGCGAGGACGCGGCGGGATGCGGCTGCCGGAGCCCGGGGAACGGTGGCCGGAGGGGGTGGCTCGCCGTCCTCGCGGCGCCGCTCCTGCGCCGCCGCGGGACACGACGTCGGCGAGCGCACGCCGACGCTTGACCGTCGCACCGTCGGGCGTGTGATAGTGTCGCGAACACGTATCTTCGGAGCGGTAGTCGACCTTGCGGAAAATTCGCTGCCATTACCCTTCGCCCGACGCCTACGTCCAGGCGCTCGAGCCCAACAGCGAGCCGCACTCGCTGCAGGTCTTCTCCACCGACCCGTTCGAGCCCGGCGAGGAGGTGCTCCTCGAGGTCTACTTCGCGGGGCTGCCGGGCAAGATGATGGTCCGCGCGATCGGCAAGGAGTGGCACTCGGCGCGGCCTCGCCTGCGCGTGCGCGCCGGCGGCGTGCTGCGGTGTACGGGCACCGAGTGGCGCAAGCTCGAGTTCCTCCGCGACGTCGGTACGGGGAGCATCGACCTCACCGCGCGCCGTCGACACGTGCGCCTGCCGGTGATGGTCGAGGTCCGTTGGCGGCGACAGAACGCGACCGAGTTCGCAATCGCGGCGCTCTCCGAGATCAGCGAGGGTGGCGCGCTGCTGCTGACGCGCTCGCCCCCGCCGCAGGGTGACGAGATCATCGTCGAGATCACGCCGCCGGGCAGCGAGCGTCCGCTCGAGGTGCTCGCGGTGGTCCGCAACGCCGACAACCCCGACGGGGTCGGCCTGGAATTCCTCGCGCGCGACATGGGCGGCGTCCACCGCCTGCGCGAGGTCATCCGCCGACTCGTCGAGCAGTGATGCGCCGCAGCGTCGCGCTCGTCCTCGGGCTCGGCCTCGCGGCCCCCGCCGCGATGGTGGCCTGTCGTCCGACCGCCACGACGCCCGCAGAGCCCGTCGTCGCAACGGCGGCGGCCGGGCCGATCCGGGTCGCGATCACGGTCGACGATCTGCCGGCGCACGGCCCCATGCCGCCGGGCGAGACGCGCCTGCGGATCCACGAGCGGCTGCTCGCGGCGTTCGCCGCCCACCGGGTGCCGCAGGTGTACGGCTTCATCAACGCCGGCCGCGCCGACGACACCGACGGCGGCCGCGCTTCGCTGGCTGCGTGGGTCGCCGCCGGCCACCCCCTGGGCAACCACACGTTCTCGCATCCGCAGATGCACGACCTGCCGCTGGCGGACTACCTCGCGGACATCGATCGCAACGAGGCGGTGCTGGCCGAGTACGTCGACGACCCGGCGGTGTTCCGCACGTTCCGCTATCCCTTCCTGCTCGAGGGCACGAGTCCCGAGGTCACCACCGCGGTGCGGGAGCACCTGCGCGCGCACGCGTACCGCGTCGCCGAGGTGACGATCGACTTCTACGACTGGGCGTTCAACCCGCCGTACGCCCGCTGCGTCGCCGCCGGCGACGACCGGGCGATCGCGGCCCTGCGCGCGACGTTTCTCGAGCACGGCGTGAACATGCTGCTGTGGTCCGACGCGGCGGGGCGCCAGATCTACGGCCGGCCGATCCCGCAGGTGCTCCTGCTGCACGCGGGCTCCTTCGACGCCGAGATGATCGACGCCCTGCTCGCCGCCTACGAGCGCCAGGGCGTCGAGTGGATCACCCTCGACGAGGCGCTCGCCGATCCGATCTACGCCGACGTGCCGACCGAGGCGGCGATCACCCAGGGCACGCTACTCGACCTGATGATCGAGGCGCGGGGCGCCACGGCACCGCCGCGGATGGGCCAGCCCGACGCGCTGTTGGACGCGCTGTGTCCCGCGCCGACGTGACGCGTGGTCAGCCGGTCGAGCTGCCGCCGGAGTCGGTGCCGCCGTCGTCGACGGTCGCCGGCGCCGATGGGGGCGTCGCCGCGGGCGCGCCGTTGATCTGCAGGTCGACGTAGTAGACGTCGCCCGGCACGCCGGTGAGGAACAGCGCGGTCTGGAAGTCGCCGTAGTCGGCGCCGACGCCCCACGCGGCGTTGGCGAGCGCGCCCTCGAGCCCGCCCGCGATCTCCTCGACCTCGGTCATCTCGCCGGTGTCGTCCATGAACACGCGCAGCAGCCGGTTGGGCCCGCCGTTGTTGTTGTCGACCGCGTAGAGGTTGCCGCAGACGTCCATGTTGAGCCCGTCGATGGCGCCGCCGAGCGTCGTCACCAGGACCGCCGTGCCGGCGGTGCCGTCGTCGGCGATCGGGATGCGGAAGAGATCGCCATTGGCGTAGCTCACGGCGAACGCCATTGCGCGCAGCGGATCGTAGTAGACCCCGTTGGCCTGCGTGACCTGGGCGATCTCGACGCTGGCGCCGGGGTCCGCCAACGGGAACCGGCGCACGCTGTTGGCGGCGAAGTCGGTGAAGTACACGACGTCATCGCCATCGACGTAGATGCCGTTCGGGAAGCCGATCTGATCGACCAGCGTGTCGAGCGTGCCATCGGTGGCCATCCGCCGCACCTCGCCGTCGTCGAGCTGCGCGAGGATCAGATCGCCCGTGGTCGCGAAGCGCACGCCGAGGGTGCGGCTGCCGAACGTCGGCGACTCGACGAGCTCGCTCGTCGTGAACCCGGGATCGTCCGCCATGCCCAGGGTCGCGCCGGTGACATCGAGTCGGAGCAGCCCGCCGCCGCTGCGACCGATGAAGCCGCCGTGGCCGTCGGGCGCGAGGTCCTCGGCGCCGCCCTCGTTCTGCGGGGTGAACCGATTGCCGAGGCTGATGACCTCGTACGGTCCGCGAAACAGCGTGTCACACTCCGGGGGGTAGTCGATCGGCTGCGGACCGGTGTCGTCGGCGGTCTCGGGCGGAGACGTCGTCAGCGTCGGATCGGTGCCGGTGTCGTCGGGCACGTCGCCTGACGTGTCCGCGACGGTATCGCTCGGTTCGCCGATGAAGCGGTCGAGCAGCCCGTAGAATTTCGACACCTCGACGTCGGTGCACTGCACCGCGCGCACCTCGGGCTCGACGCGGCAGTCGTCCAGCGACACCCACATGCCCTTGCCGCTGGAGAAGTCTCGCTCCGAGATGCGGCCGATGTTCGCATCGCCCGAGTCGTCGGGCAGCGCGCCGCGGTAGCTGAGCTGCGCGTCGTAGTTGAGCCGCAGCGGCGGGTCGACGAGGTAGGCCTCGCCGAAGATCTCCGGCGGCGCGTCGGTGGGTGTGATGCAGAAGCGCTGCGACTCGTCGAGCGCCTCGGGCTGCAGCGCGATCGTCAGCACCGAGTCGTACGACTGCAGGAGGCCGCCGTCGCGATCGAGCGTGGCGCAGACCGTGCGGTCCTCGGACTTGCAGGCGGCGCACAGGGCGAGGGCCGGGAGCGGCGCGAGCCGCTGGAGGAATCGCGTGCGCGTCATCGGGGCGTCGCCCTACCCTACCCGATCCTGGCCCGATGCCGTCGGATCACGGCAGCGGGTGGAACGGCGGCATGCCCGGATCGCAGGCGAGCCGCGCGGTGACGCGGAGCTCGCCGTCTGCACCCAGGGCGAGCTCGGTGCGGCGATGGGCGCCGGCGCGGATCCGACGGTCCTCCCAGGGTCCGCCGGCGACGCTCCACGCGACGCGCACGCGGCCCCCTTTCGCCGGCGCCACGGCGCACTCGCCCGGCAGCAGCGTCGCACCGCCGACGTCGAACTCGACCGCGCGATCGGGGCGCGCCTGGACGCAGACCACCGCGGGTCCGTCGTCGGCGCACACCCGCGCCGTGTCGCGCTCCCAGCCCGTCGTGGGGGCGCACGCCGCGAGCAGCAGGGCGAGCCCCCACGCAAGGGCCGGCCGTCGCGGCGCCCCTGTCGTCCGGTCCGGACCGTGGCAGACTGCCGGCAGGTGCGTGCACGTCGTCGCAATCACGGCCGCAGTGTCCCGGCCGCCGAGCTCGCCGACAAGGCGCTGCGGGCGATCGTGCCGGCGGACCGCCTGCGCCTCGTGCGGGTGCAGATCGCCTGGGCCGACGCCCTGCCCGCGCGGCTGCTGCGGGTCGCCAGCCCGGTCGCCATCGACGATCACACCCTGGTCGTCCACGTCGCCGACAACCAGTGGCTGCACGAGCTGCAGTACCTCCGCAGCGATCTGCTCGACCGCATCCGCGAGGCGATCCCCGACGGCGGCGTGACGCAGCTGCGCATGCGCGTCGGCGAGGTCGCGCCGATCGAGAAGCCCGAGCCGCCGCCGCCGGTGCAGCAGCGCCCGGTGCTGTCGCTGCAGCCGGCGACCGACACGCTCGAGGCGATCGCGTCGATTCCGGATGACGGGCTGCGGGATGTGATCGCGACCGCGAGACAGGCGTTGACGCGGCTGGGTCGCGCCGACTAACGCACCGTCGCGGCCCGCAGCGCCGCGACGGCCGCGGCCAACTCGCCCGTTCCGCGGTGCGCCGCCTCGACCAGCGCGCTGCCCACGACGACCCCATCCGCGAGCCTCGCGATCCGGCGCGCGTCGTCGGGCGTGCGCACGCCGAAGCCCGCCGCGATGGGCAGATCCGTCGCCTCGCGCAGCCGCCCGAGCTGCTCCGCCAGCGCGACCTCGTCGGCGCCGCCGAGGGTCGCCCCGGTGACGCCGCGCAGCGTGATCGCGTAGACGAAGCCCGTCGCGTCGGCACAGATCGCGGCGCGACGCGAGTCCGTGGTCGTCGGGGCCGACAGGCCGATCCAGCGGACGTTCGCCGCGACGAGCGGCGCGCGGAGCAACCCGGCGTGTTCGGGCGGCAGATCCACGACGAGCACGCCGTCGAGCCCGACCTCGACCGCGCGCTCGACCAGCGACGGCGTCGCTTGGGTCAAGCGCAGCAGCGGGTTGGTGTAGCCGAACAGGACGACGGCCGTGGCGTGGGTGCGGCGGAACTCCGCGAGCAACTCGAGCACGCCCGACGCCGTCGCGCCCGCCGCGAGCGCGCGGACCATCGCGGCCTGGATTGCGGTGCCGTCGGCGCT
Organism: Nannocystaceae bacterium; assembly: GCA_044344875.1. Lineage (GTDB taxonomy): Bacteria > Myxococcota_A > Polyangia > Nannocystales > Nannocystaceae > Xiheibacterium. Next base: position 104,770 of record JBIJCC010000016.1, on the reverse strand, counting down.
GGGATCGGAGAACGGCACGCCGAGCTCGATCACGTCGGCCCCCGCGTCCGCCGCCGCGCGCAGGCACGAAAGCGAGTGCTCGCGACCACCGTCGAACGCGGTGAGGTACACGACCAGCGCCGCGCGCCCCTGCGACTTCGCCCGCGCGAAGGCCTCGGCGATCCGATCGGGGCGGTTCATGGTGCCCCCCGCGATCCGAGCCGCGCCGCGATCGTGTGCATGTCCTTGTCGCCCCGCCCCGAGATGTTGACGACGACGTCCAGCGGCCCCGGCCCGCGTCGTTCCTCGAGCAGTCGCAGGATCTCGCCCAGCGCCGCGATCGCGTGGGCCGTCTCGAGCGCGGGGATGATGCCCTCGGTGCGGGCGAGCAGCTCGACGCCGGCGAGCGCTCCCTCGTCGTCGACCGGGAGGTAACGCGCGCGCCCGGTCTCGAACAGGTGCGCGTGCTCGGGTCCGACACCGGGGTAGTCGAGCCCCGCCGAGATCGAGTGGGCCTCGACGAGCTGGCCGTCGTCGTCCTGCAGCACCAGGGAGCGCATGCCGTGGAACACGCCCTCGCGACCGCGGCTCATCGTCGCGGCGTGCCGCCCCTGCAGGCCCTCACCGGCGGCCTCGACCCCGAACAGCGCGACCTCGGGATCGTCGAGGAAGTCGGCGAAGATGCCCATCGCGTTGCTGCCCCCGCCCACACACGCGACGACCGCGTCGGGGAGCTTGCCCGCCGCCGCGAGCACCTGGGCGCGGGCCTCGCGGCCGATCACGCGCTGCAGCTCGCGGACCATCGTCGGGTACGGATCGGGGCCCATCACCGAACCGATGACGTAGTGGGTGTCGACCGGGTGCGCGACCCAGTCGCGCAAGGCCTCGTTGATCGCGTCCTTCAGCGTCGACGAGCCGGAGGTCACCGGGACGACCTCGGCGCCGAGCAGCCGCATGCGCAGCACGTTGAGCTGCTGGCGCTCGACGTCGACGGCGCCCATGTACACCACGCACGGCAGGCCGAAGTACGCGCACACCGTCGCCGTCGCGACCCCGTGCTGACCGGCGCCGGTCTCGGCGATGATCCGCTGCTTGCCCATGCGCCGGGCGAGCAGCACCTGACCGACGCAGTTGTTGATCTTGTGCGACCCGGTGTGGTTCAGGTCCTCGCGCTTGAGCCACAGGCGAGCGTCCGTGCCCAGGGCCGCCGCGAGGCGCCGCGCGGGCGACAGTGGGCTCGGCCGGCCCACCCACTCGGCGAGAATCGTGTCGATCGTCGCGAGGAACTCGGGGTCGCGCCGCGCCTGCGACCACGCGGCGGCGAGTTCCTCGATCGCGGGCATGAGGGTCTCGGCGACGTAGCGGCCGCCGAAGCGTCCGAACGTGCCGGGCGTAGCCGAGGGCGCGGGGGTCTCCACGCCGTCAAGTTAGCGCAGGTTCGGCGTTCGGTCGCAGATCGATCGCAGCGCGGCGATCTTCGCCCGCGATTTCTCGCCCGGCACACCGTCCTCGGCGCCGCTGGCGACGTCGATGCCGTGGGGCGCGACGCCGTCGATCGCCCGCGCCGCGTTGCCGGGATCGAGGCCGCCGGCGAGCCACACCGGCACCGGCGCGAGCGCGGCCCGGGCCTGCGCCGCCCAGTCCCAGTCGTGCACGACGCCGCGACCGCCGAAGCCCGGGACCGCCGCGTCGAGCAGGATCCACCTCGGCGCCGGACCCTGTGACCCGGCCAGGCTCGCGAGCGCCGGGGTCCCACGGACGACCCGCACGTGCGGCACCGACAGGCGCGGATAGCTCGAGGCGTCGCGCGTACCGTGGAGCTGCACGGCGTCGAGTCGCAGCGTCGCCAGGATCGCGTCGAGCTCGACCTCGTCGGGATCGACGACCACGGCGACGACGGCCGGCCCCGGCGTCGGCACGCGCTCGATCAGCGCGGCGGCGACGTCGAGGGCCACGCCGCGCGGCGAGCCGCGCCAGAGGTTGATCCCGATCGCATCGACACCGAGCTCGCAGCAGGCGTCGATGTCCTGCGGCCGGGTGACGCCGCAGATCTTGAGCGCGCAGGGCACGTCACTGCACCGCGCCGATCCACTCGGCCAATGCGGCGCCGGGATCCTCGGACGACATCAGCGCGGAGCCGACCAGCACGGCGTCGACGCCGGCGTCGAGCAGGCGTCTCAGATCGTCCGGGCTGTTCACCCCACTCTCGGCGACGTAGAGGAAGCCCGCCGGGACCGCGCGGCGCAGATCGATCGCGCGCTGCAGATCGACGGCGAACGTCCGCAGGTCGCGGGCGTTGCCGCCGACGATGCGGGCCCCGGCCGACAGCGCCCGATCGACCTCGTGGGCGTCGTGGGCCTCGCACAGCACGTGCATCCCGATGCCGTGGGCGAACTCCAGCAGCGGACGCAGCTGCGGTGGTGGCAGTGCTGCCACGATGAGCAGCACCGCCGACGCGCCGGCGCGACGCGCCTCGAGGATCTGCCGCCGGTCGAGCACGAAGTCCTTGCACAGCACCGGCACCGACAGCACGCCCGCCGCCCGACGCACGTCCTCCATGCTGCCGCCGAAGTGGCTGTCGGCCAGCACGCTGACCGCCACCGCGCCGGCGGCCTGGTAGCCCGAGACCGTCGCGACGAGATCGGCATCTTCGCGGATCGGCCCGAGCGACGGCGAGGCGCGCTTGAACTCCGCGATGATCCGCGGCCGCGACGGGGCGCGCAGCGCCGCCGCGAAATCGCGGCACGGGCCGAGCGATGCCAGCTCGGCCTGGAGCTGCGCGTCGGTCCAGTTGGTGCGATCGTGCCGGCCCGCCGCGAGCGCTGCCCGCTTGGCCGCCAGGATCTTGTCCAGATAGGTGGTCGCGTCGGCCATGGCCAGTCGCCCCTCCGTCGGCTCCGGGGCCCCGAAGACATACCAGGACGCGGGCCGGGTGCAGCCGTTTTTCGCGCCGACCGCCCGCGTGGACCAAGGTGCTACGGCTGCGTGTCCTGGCTGCGCGCGGCGAGATCGGCGAGCCGCGAGCGCGCGCGGCCGTCGTCGAGCACCGCGCCGATCTCCCGCGCGTAACCGGGGAGATCGACCCAGTCGCCGTCGCGGGCGGCGAGCAGCGCCAGGGCCCCGGACCACTGCACCGCCGTGCGGTACGGCCCGACCTCGCCCTCGACCAAACGCAGGAGCGCGCCGGCGTTGCCGAGGGGATGATCGTCGTCGAGCGCGGCGATCGGTGCCGTCGGCAGCTCGGCGTCGGCGGGGCGCAGGACGTGCTCGCTGAGCACGCCGGCGCGCCACTGCCACACGAGCGTCTCGCCCTCGCAGCTCGCGTCGTCGATCCCCGGCGGCGCGTCGGTGGCGGCCGCGACCCCCGATCGGAAGCCGTGGACGACCAGCACCCGCGTGCTGCCGAGGGCACCGAGCGCCGCCGCGAGATCGCGGCAGCGCCGGGGATCGTACACACCCAGGAGCTGGCGGCGCGCCCCGGCCGGGTTGCACAAGGGGCCCAGCAGGTTGAACAGCGTGCGGAACGGCAGCGCCCGACGGGGCCCCGCGGCGTGGCGCATCGCCGGGTGCAGCGCCGGCGCGTAGAGGAACGCCAGCCCGAACTCGTCGAGCATCGCGCCGAGGACGGCGGGCGGGGTCTCGAGCGACACGCCGAGGTGCTCGAGCACGTCGGCGCTGCCGCTGCGGCTGGTGATCGCACGGTTGCCGTGCTTGGCGACCGGCACGCCGCAGGCCGAGACCGCGATCGCGACGGCGGTCGATACGTTCACGCGCGGCACACCGCTGCCGCCGGTGCCACACGTATCGAGCAGCGCGTCGTGCCGAGAGACGACGGGGATCACCGCCTCGCGCATCGCCGTCGCGGCGCCGACGATCTCGTCGAGGCACTCGCCCTTGGCCGCCAGGCCCATGAGCAGCGCGCCGGTCTGCGCCGGATCGCACGTGTCGGCCATGATCGATCGCATGACGTCCGCCATCGTGGCCGCGTCGAGATCCTCGCGGCGACGCAGGCGGTCGAGGGCCTCGCGGACGACGTCGCTCATGCCGCCCCCCGCATCGCCAGGAAGTTCCGCAGCAGATCGTGGCCGTGCTCGCTCAGGATCGACTCGGGGTGGAACTGCACGCCGTGCGCGGGGGCGCTGCGGTGACGCACCCCCATCAGCTCGCCCTCGGGCGTGCGCGCGTTGGGGACGAGCGCCGCAGGCAACGTGTCTTCGACGGCGATGAGGCTGTGATAGCGCGTCGCGGTGAACGGCGACGGCAGGCCGGCGAACACCCCGGTGCCGTCGTGCACCATCGGCGAGACCTTGCCGTGCATGATCCGCGGCGCGCGGACGACCTGCGCGCCGAGGACCTCGCACAGGGTCTGGTGGCCGAGGCAGACCCCGAGCAGCGGCACCGCGCCGGTGGCCGCGAGGCGCTCGCACAGCCCGCGGCACACGCCGCTGTCCTGCGGCGTGCCCGGACCCGGCGACAGCACGACGTGGGTCGGTCCGAGCGCGAGCACGCCGTCGGTGTCCAACGCGTCGTTGCGCACGACCTCGACCGTGGCCCCGAGTTCGAGCAGGTACTGCACGAGGTTGTAGGTGAACGAGTCGTAGTTGTCGATCATCACGACGCGCGCCGCGTTGTCGGTCGGGCGCTGTGTGTTCGCGATCATGGCACCGCCCCCTCGGCCCGCGCGCCGCGGGCGAGCTCGACCGCGCGGAGCACCGCGCTGGCCTTCGCGTGGCACTCCGCGTCCTCGGCGTCGGGCACCGAGTCGTAGACGATGCCGCTGCCGGCCTGCACGCGCAGCGTGTCGCCGCGGGCGACGAGCGAGCGGATGCAGATCGCGAAGTCGGCCCCGCCGTCGTAGCCGAGGTAGCCGACCGCGCCGCCGTACCATCCGCGGGGCCCGGCCTCGAGCGCGTCGATGAGCTGCAGCGCGCGGACCTTCGGCGCGCCCGAGAGCGTGCCGGCGGGAAACGCCGCCAGCAACGCATCGAGGGCGCCGGCGCCCTCGCGCAGCATCGCGCGGACCTCGGAGACCAGGTGCATCACGCGACTATAGCGCTCGACCACGAACGACTCGTGCACGCGCACGGTGCCGCCCGCCGCGATGCGCCCGAGATCGTTGCGGCCGAGGTCGATGAGCATGAGGTGCTCGGCGCGCTCCTTCGGATCGGCGAGCAGCTCGACCTGCAGCGCGAGGTCCTCGGCCTCGTCGCGCCCCCGGCCGCGGGTGCCGGCGATCGGCCGCAGCGTGACGGTGCGATCGCGATCGACCCGCACCAACACCTCGGGCGACGCACCGACGAGCGTGGCCGCGGGCGTCTGCACCGCGTACATGTACGGGGCCGGGTTGGTCGATCGCAGCACGCGGTAGACGTCGAGGGGATCGAGTCCCGCCCTGGCCTGCTCGTAGGCCTGCGAGAGCACGACCTGGAACACGTCGCCGGCGCGGATGTGCTCTTTGGCGACCGCGATCGCGTCGAGGTGGCGCTCGCGCGTCCACGGGGCCGCGGGCTCGGGGCGCACGGCGATCGCAGGGTCGGGCGGCAGCGTGAGGCGCTCGAGGCCGGCCTCACCGCCGTGGGCCCGCACCAGGGCCGCGATGCGATCCGCGGCGGCCTGCCGCGCCGCATCGACGCCGCCGTCGACCGCGGGGATCGCCGCCGCGATCACGAAGCGCCGCTGCGTCAGCGCGTCGAAGGCCACGACGAGATCGGTCGCACAGAGATCGAGCACCGGGGGCACCGAGGCGCCTGTATGGTGCGGCGGCGCGGGCAGGCGCTCGATCGCCCGCACCAGATCGTGCCCCCAGACGCCGACGAGGCCGCCCCAGAACGGCGGGAGTTCCGGTCGGGGCTCGGCGCGCAGGGCCTCGAGCCACGCGCGGACCACCGCGATCGCCTCGCCTTCGAGCGGCACGGTGGACGGAACGCGCGCCCCCGCGTCGGCGCGCGCGCAGAGGCCGTCGTCGCCGATCGTGCCGACCAGCCGCGCGCGGCCGCCGACGCCGACGAAGCTGTACCGAGCCCAGCGTTCGCCGCCGGTGACGCTCTCGAGCAGGAACGCCGAGCGCTCGACGGCGCGCGCCCGCGCGAAGCACGACAGCGGCGTCTCGGCGTCCGCGATCCACTCGCACCACACCGGCACGAGCGGGGCGTGCTCGGCGAGGCGGCGGAAGCGGTCGGGATCGGGGTGGACGCGCACGACCCGAGCATAGTCTACACTCTGCCCCCATGAACGAGGCCCGACGCGACCCCCCGCTCGCCGAAGCGGATCCCGAACTGTGGCAGCACATCCGCGGTGAGGACGCCCGGCAACGCGAGAGCCTGCGCCTCATCGCCTCGGAGAACTACGTGTCGCGCGCCGTGCTCGAGGCCAGCGCGACGACGCTGACCAACAAGTACGCCGAGGGCTACCCGGGCCGTCGCTACTACGAGGGCATGGACTTCGTCGACCCGATCGAGAACCTCGCGATCGCCCGGGCAAAGGCGCTGTTCGGGGCCGATCACGCCAACGTCCAGCCCTACAGCGGCTCGCCGGCGAACCTCGCGGTGCTCCTCGGGCTGTGCAAGCCCGGCGACACCACGATGGGCCTGGCGCTGCCCGCGGGCGGCCACCTCACCCACGGCTGGAAGGTCTCGGCGACCGGCATCTACTACAAGTCGGTGCAGTACGGCGTGCGCCGCGACGATCATCGCATCGACATGGACGAGGTCCGCAGCCTCGCCCGCGAGCACCGGCCCAAGCTCATCTGGGTCGGCCACTCGGCCTACCCGCGGATCCTCGACTTCCCGGCGTTCGCGGAGATCGCCGCCGAGGTCGGCGCGCACCTGGTCGCCGACATCGCCCACGTCGCGGGGCTCGTCGCCGGCGGCGTGCACCCCAACCCGGTGCCGCACTGCGCCGCGGTCACGACGACCACGCACAAGACCCTGCGCGGCCCGAGGGGCGGGCTCATCCTCTGCAAGGCGGAGCACGCGGCCGCGATCGACAAGGCGGTGTTCCCCGGCCTGCAGGGCGGGCCGCACAACCACACCACGGCGGCCAAGGCCGTCGCGTTCGCCGAGGCGTCGACGCCGGCGTTCGCCGCCTACGCCAAGCAGATCGTGGTCAACGCGCAGGCCCTCGCCGAGCACCTGCTCGCGCGGGGCTACACGCTCATCTCGGGCGGCACCGACAACCACCTGCTGCTCATCGACCTGACGAACAAGGGCATCTCGGGGCGCGTCGCCGCGACCGCGCTCAACAAGTGCGGCATCGAGCTCAACGGCAACTCGATCCCCTTCGACCCGCGCAAGCCCTTCGATCCGTCGGGCATCCGCATCGGCCTCGCGTCGCTCACGTCGCGCGGCCTGGTCGCGTCGCACATGGCCGAGGTCGCCGCGCTCATCGACGAAGGGGTGCTCGCCGCCGCGGCGAGCAACGGCGAGCCCGACCCGGCGCTGTGCGCCCGCATGAAGGCCCGCGTCGCGGAGTTCCTGGCCCCGATGCCCGCCCCGGGGCTGTGAGCATGGCGCGGCACCGGGCACGGCGACTCGCGCTCGCGCTCGCGATCACGGTCGGCCTCGGGGGGTTCGCGTCGGGGTGCCCGACCGATCCCGAGGTCGCCCGTACGCCGACGCCGTCGCCACCCGCGGCCGAGACCGCGGAGTTCCGGGCCAAGGCCCACGCCGACGCGTACGCGCGGCTGGTGCCGCTGGCCCGCCGCGCCTTCGAGCTCGCCGATCCCATCAGCGACGCCGTGCTCGCCGACGTGCCGCTGCGACCGCGGCCGTTCTCGGTGGGCGGACGCGCCGCGCTGCGCAAGGCGGTCGACGCCGCGTGGATCGAGGCCGCGGAGATCCGCGCCGAGTTCCTCCCACCCGAGACCGCGCTGCTGCTGCGCGTGATCCGGTTCGGGCTGTCACGCCTGCGCGACGAGCAGCAGCGCCGACCGAGCACGCGCACCGATCCGGCCATCGGGCCCCGCGCCACGGCCGCGCTCGTCGACGAGGTCACCTGGCGCGGCCCGGCCTGTGCGGGCTGCGACGATGCGCTCGGGGCCGCGGGGCCCGAGCTCGACGCAGCGCTCGCGGATCTCGGGGCGACGACGCCGGCGCGGGCGCGTGCCGCCGCGACGCAGTGCGATGCGCTGCGCGCCGAGGTGACCGCGTGGCGACGGGCGCACACCGATCCCGAGCGACTCGCCGGCGCGCTCGCCCTCGAGGCCGCCCTCGATCGCGCGCGAGATCGACTCCTCGCCGTCGCGGGCGCGCTCGACCGCGCCACGGTCATCGCGTCGCCGCCCGAGGGCCTCCGGGCCGCACGGGCGCCCACCGACGCGCTGCGCTTGCCCGATCGCCTCGGCGCCACCGAGCTGCGCCGCGTCCTCGACGTCCACGAGTCCGAGGCGCGCGACGCCTCGGCGCTCTTCGCCGAGCTCCTCGGCGCCGCCGCCCAGCTGGCGGGACTGCCCGATCCCGGACCGATCGACGCCGCCGCGGTGAAGCCCATCGACGAGGCGCGCTGCGTCGCTGCGTGGGCCCCCCTGGCGACGTACGCCAAGACGATGCCCGTGTTGGTCGCGGCGTTCGACTGTGCACGCGATCGCTTGCGATTGCCCGCCGCGGCCGACGACCACGATCTGGTCCGCGCGCTGGTCGTCGCCGGCATCGTCGAGCCCACGCGTCGCGCGACGCGAGCCCACACCGAGCCGGTGCTCGCGCGCGTCGCCGGCGACATCGCCCCGGCGGCGCACCGCCATGCGCTGTCGCTCGCGGTGCTGTCGGGGGCCAAGCAGACCGAGGCCCGCGCCCGCGCCGGCAAGGCCGCGCGCGCCGACGTGTGCACGGCCCTCGTCGCGCTGTGGATCCACGGCGAGCAGGGCGATGACGCGGCGCTGCGAGAGCAGCTCGCCGGTCCGTGTCGCGGCGTCGAGATCGGCCCGCGGATCGACGCCGTGCTCGCACGCCCCGAGGCGTCGCTCGCCGGCCTCGGCCTCGTGATGCTGGCGATGGGTCCCGCCGACGCGGTCGCCCTCGAGCGCGCGTGGTGGCTGCCGCTCGGCCTGGTGATCCCGGCGATGCGCCCCGAGGGCCCGCAGCCCGGGGCCCCCGTCGAGGTCCGCACCGAGGAGCTCACGCCCGGAGCTCCGCCGTGAACCCGACCGCCGAGCTCGCGGCGCTGCCCGAGGCGCTGCGCGTCCGCCTCGCGGCGGGCGAGCACGATCAAGTCGCCGCCGCCCTCGAGGCCGACGGCGATCACACCCGCGCCGCCCTCGTGCGCGAACAGATCTGGGATTTCGCCGGGGCCTATGCCGCGTGGCGACGCGCCGGCGATCCGCTCCGCGCCCTGCGGGCCGCGCTCGAAGCCAACGCACCGGCGCTGATCGACGACGCCGTGTCGTCGTTCGCGGCGATCGACGATCGCACGCGCCTGCGCGAGGCCGCTGCGCTGCTGTCGTCGCGGCGCCGGCACCACGACGCAGCGATGCTGCTCGCGCGCTGCGACGACGCGCCGGGGGCCCAGGCCGACGCGCTGCTGCGGGCCGGCGATCGTACCGGGGCCGCGCGCGTGCTCGCGGACGCCGGCGATCCCCTCGCCGCGCTGCGGGCCCTGGGCGAGCTCGCCGACACCGCCGCGAGCGCGCCGGGCCACGCCCTCGCCGCGCGCCTGTGCTGGGATCTCGGCGACGCAGAGGCGACCGCCCGCCACGCCCAGGCCGCGTGGCGACACGGCGCAGCGACGTCGGAGGTCCGCGCGCTGCTGGCCCGCGCGCTGGCGACCCTCGGCCATGACCTCGCCGCCGAGATCGTCCTGCCCCAGCGCGCGCGCGATGGCGACGCGGTGCCCGGCCGCTTCCGCGTGACGGGCGTCCACCCCGGTGGCCTCGGCGGCGCGGCGTACCTCGGCATCGATCGCACCGATCTGCGCGAGGTCGAGATCCACCTGTTGCTCGCGGATCTCCCCGACAGCTCCGCGGCCGAGCGCGGGGTCCTCGACGCCCTCACCCGCTTCGCCCGGGTCGCGCGCGCGGCCGCGGCGACCGGCCACCCCGCAATCCGACCGGTGCTCGAGCTGCGCGAGGCCGACGGCCTGGTCGTGCTCGCGCGGGCCCAGGGCCCGAGCCTGCGCGCGCTCATCCGACCGCCCGGGATGGACGACATGCGCTCGCGCGCGCGGGCCCTCGTCGCGTTCCTCATCGAGGGCCTCGCCGCGGCGCACGAGCGTGGCCTCGTCCACGGCTGGTTGTTGCCGAGCCAGATCGTGTGCGACGCCCTCGGGCGCCCGCAGCTCGGGCCGTTCGGCGCACATCACCTCGCAGGCCTCGCCGCGACCCACACCGGCAGCCTCGAGGAGATCCTCGCCGTGACAGCCCCCGAGGTCCGCGGCGGCGCAGCGCCGACACCCGCAGCGGACATCTACGCGGCCGGGGCACTGCTCGCCGCGCTGCTCTCGGGCGAGCTCGGCGGCAGCGCCGAGGGTCCGTCCGCGGAGCATGCGATCGCGCGGGCGATGCTCGCGGCGGATCCGGCGGCGCGACCGACCGCTGCCGCCGCGCTGATCCAGCTGCGCGCCCCCGTCGCGCACGTCCGCGAGCTCGGCACGCATGGCGACGCGGGCGACTCGACCGCTGGGCTCGCCCGCGAGATCGATCGCGTGCACGGCATCGTCGTCGACGCCGCCGCGACGTGGTCCGACGCCGAGCTCGATGCCCTGGGCGCTGCGAGCTCGCCGTGGTGCCAGCCGATCCTCGATCGCCGCGGCCGCCAGTTCGTGCTCGCACCGTGGCCCGCGGGCTGCCACGCCCTGGGCGACGACGTCGGCGATGCATGGCGTCGGCGCGTCCCCGACGACGCGCTCGAGCTCGACGATCCGGCCCTGCGCGCCGCGATCGAGCAGCGCCTGCGCCCGAGCTCCCTCGTCGCCACGGCGGCGCGGGGCTGGATGCTCGCGCTCGACGATCTGCTGTCGCGCTGAAGGGACCACCATGGCGGGGACCGACGCGCCGACGACCGCTCGCCCGCCGAGGATCGCGTCGGCCTCGCTGCTCGTCGGCCTGCTGCTGGTGGTGGCGTGGGCGCTGCCGCGGGCCGTGCAGCCCGGCGACGCCGGCGAGTTCTCGACGATCCTGCTGCGCGGCGGCGTGCCGCATCCGCCGGGGTACCCGTGGATGCGCATGCTCGGCCCGCTGGCGTCCCTGGCCCACGCGCTCGGCCTGCCGGCGGCCACGGCCGCGGCCCTGCCCTGCGCCGTGCTCGGCGCGGCGGGCTGGGCCTGGATCGCCCACATCGCGGCGCGGCTGATCGCGTGGCCGCTCGCGTTCGGCACCGCGGCGTTCGTCGCGAGCGCGCATGTCGTGGTGCTCCACGTCGACGACGCCGAGGTGTGGGGCCCGCTGGTGTTCGCGACCGCGGGCCTGCTCCACCTCGCCGAGGCCCGCACGCGCGCGCCGTGGCCGATCGGCGTGGCGTTCGGCGCAGCGCTGGCCGTGCACCTCACCGCGGTGTGGCTGCTGCCCCTGGTCGTCCACGCGGCGTGGCCCCGCGGCAGGGCGCGTGGCCCTGCCCTCGCGCGCGCGCTGGTCGGTGGTGTCGCGGGCACGCTCGTCGGCCTGTCGATCTTCGCCACGCTCGCGCTGGGCGATCCCGACGCGCCGTGGCGGTGGGGCGCGCTCGACCACGCCAATGGTGTCCTGCGCCATGTGCTGCGGAGCGACTACGGCACCTTCAGCCTCAGCCTGCACGACGCCGATCCGGAGCCGCTGGCGCAGCTCGGGCGCGCCGCGGGCACATGGGTGCGCGCATGGTCGGCGGGGCTGCTCGAGCACCCCGCGTGGGCGCCCGCGTTGCTCGCGGCGATCGTCGCGGGCGCACGCCTGGCCTGGCCCCGCGACCGCTGGGGGCTCGCCGTCGCGATCGCATCGGCGTGGGTGCTCGCGGCGGTGGCGTTCCCGCTGCTGCACGACATCGATCCGCGATCGGCGTTCGGGGCGTGGATCCTCGAGCGCTTCGACATCATGCCGCTGGCGCTCTCCGTGATCCCGCTGGCGGCGGCGCTCGCGGCCGTCGCCCGCGCGCTGCGCCCCGGTGCGCCGCGCGTGCTCGCAGGGATCACCGCGGCCGCGCTGCTGGCCAAGCAGCTCGGGACCACGGCGAGCCTGGGGGTGCCCGCCGACGACGACGCGATCGAGGTCTACGCCCGCGACGTCCTGCGCACGCCCGAGCCCGGGACGCCCGCGCTCGTGATCGGCACCGACGATCACCGCAGCTTCCCGATCCTGTTCGCGCAAGCGGTGCTCGGCGAGGGCCCCGACGTCGTCTACATCGACGCCTCGCTGTTGGCCCACCCGTGGTACCGCGCGGCGCTGCGGCGGCGCATGCCCGCCCTCCCCGACGAGGACAAGCCGGTGCGCCTGCTCGTCGCGCTGTGGTCGACGCCCGAGCTCCGCGCGACGCCGGTGTACCTCGCCAACGATTTCTCGCAGCCCTCGACGACGCTGCCGCGCGTCCCCGAGGGCGTACTGTGGCGGGTGTTGCCGCCGCCGTCGGACGAGCCCGAGCTCGATGCGACCCCCGACGCGGTGGTCGCCCGCCACGTCGCAGCGCGGGCGAGGTTCGTCGGGCCACCATCTGCGGCCCACTCCCCGTTCGCCGCCGATCTCGCGGCGGCGTGGGGCGAGCCCGAGTCCCGCCTCCGCGCCGCGCTGGTCCGGGGCGAGCGTCACGATCTCCTCGCCGCGCTCGGCCCCGCCGTCGAGCCCGACTAGCCACACTGGCGCCCGTCGACGCCGCGAGTGTAGGCTTCGGCTGCGGTGTCGCAGCTGCAATCCCAGCCGGGGCCGGATCCGGTCCGCGGCGCCCAGATCGGCCCCTACGAGGTGCTGTCGCGGCTCGCGTTGGGCGGCATGGCCGAGCTGCTGCTGGCCCGCCGCGTCGGCATCGAGGGCTTCCAGAAGCTCGTGGTGCTCAAGCGGTTCCTGCCGCAGTACGCCAGCAACCCCGATTTCGTCGACATGTTCCTCCACGAGGCCCGGCTCGCCGCGGCACTCGAGCACCCGAACATCGTGCAGGTGTTCGACATCGGCAAGTCGGGGGACGACTACTACTTCGCGATGGCCTACCTCCACGGCAAGGACGCGCTCGCGATCCTCCGCGAGCTCGGGCGGACGCGGCAGCAGCTGCCCGTCGAGCACGCGATCGCGATCGGCCTCGGCATCGCGGCGGGACTCCACCATGCGCACGAGCAGATTGGCTTCGACGGTCAGCCCCTCGGCATCGTCCACCGCGACGTATCCCCGGCCAACGCGATCGTCACGTTCGATGGCACCGTGAAGCTCGTCGACTTCGGCATCGCGAAGGCCGCGGCACAGGTGAACCATACGCGTGCGGGCGTGCGCAAGGGCAAGGCGGCGTACATGTCGCCCAAGCAGTGCCGCGGCGACGCGCTCGATCGGCGCACGGACATCTGGTCCCTGGGCGTGATGCTCTACGAGCTGGTCACGATGACGCGGCTCTTCCGCGCCGACAACGATCTGGCGACGATGCACCGCATCGTGTCGATGGACGCCCCGTCGCCGCGCGTGGTGCGACCCGAGCTCCCGGCCGAGATCGAAGCGATCGTGTTGCGTTGCCTGCGACGCGATCGCGAGCAGCGGTACCCCACCGCCGCGGCGCTGCAGCAGGACCTCGACGCCTGCGCCCACACCCTCGGCCTGCGGCCCGGCGCCGCCGGGTTGTCGACGTTCCTGCGCGGTCTTTACGGCACGCCGCCGCTGCCGTGGGCGCCGCGGGCCGATTCGCCGCGGGTCGAGGCGGTGACGCACAGCGTCGACATCGAGACGGGCGACGGGGTTGATGGACGCGACGGTGATCGCGACTCCACGCGCGATCTGGGAAACACACCGCCGCCGGCGGTGCACACCGCGATCGCGTCGTCGACGCCGTCCGCGTCGTCGTCCGCCGCAGACCTCGTGACGTCGCCCCGTCGCGGCGACCTTCGGGCGGCGATCGCCCTCGGGCTCGCCCTCGGGATCGGCGGCGCGGCGTGGCTGCTGTGGCCGCGGGGCGACGCCGCGTCGACGGCCACGGCCCCCGCGACCGCGTCGGGGTCCGCCACGGCACCGGCCGCGACGCCACCGACCGCCGCGGCGCCGGAGCCCGCGCCGGACCTCGAGGCGTGGCTCGGCGTCGTCAACCGCGACGACGCGATCGCCAACCCGATCGTCGAGCGTCACCGGCTGCTCGCCGAGCTGCGTCGCACCGACATGGCGGCGCGCATCGACGAGGCGCTGCAGGTCCGGCTCGACCTTGCCCAGGCGCGGGCCGCCGCCCGGCCCTGCGAGACCTTCGCGACCGCACTCGAGCGCGCGGCGAAGGATCCGGCGGCGTTCGCCGACGCCACCGCCCGGGCCGACCCGCCCGATCCGACGCGGGATCCCGCGGCCGGTCGCGCGCCGGACCGACCCTGCGAAGACCTCCCGTCCCGCCTCGCGTCGCTCCGCGATGCAGTGACGCCGACGGCGACACCGAGCGCCGGCGAAGGGAAGCCCCGGCCGCGCCGACGCCCGACGACCGACCCCGCCGCCGCGCCGACGCCGACGCCGAGCGCGGCCCCGTCGAGCACGGCCGGCAAGCTCGACGACGAGCTCCGACCCTTCCGCAAGTGACGCGCCGAGCGACGGCCCCGCGGTGCCCGCGGATCAGAAGTGGGCCGAGAACGCCGCGGTGCCGCCGACGAACTGCCGGCGCGCGTCGGTACGCGCGGCGAGACGGTAGTCGGCGGCGAAGCGCAGCGAGATCGTCGGGGCCACCCAGACCGCGAGGCCGAGGCCCGCGTGCAGCCCGCCCCACATCCGCCGGCCGGTGAACGGTCGCCGCTCGAAGACGAGGCCGCTGCCCAGGTCAACCGAGGGCTCGAGCCGCTTGCCCAGCGGCAGGAACGCCCGCACGCCGACGACATCCCACGCCGTCGTCGCGACCGAGGCCGACAGCACCACGGCGTTGCCGTCCTCGTCGACACCTTCGCGCTCCTGCACGTCGCCGATCCAAGTCGTGGCCCCCGTGAGCACGCCGAAGTTCCGATGCGGCCGCACCCCGAAGGCGCCGGTGAGCCCGGCGCTGAGGAGTCGACGATCGCCCGGGAGTCCGACCGCGCGCACGATCGCGACGCCGAGCTCGAACCACCCACGGCCGGTGAACACACCGCGGGTGAGCCGACCCCCCGGGGCCGGCGGTGGCGCCGGCAGCGGGGCCTCGTCGGACCCGACCGCGTCGGTGCCGGTCGGACCGGGGGCGACCGGCACGGGCGCGACCTCGGTCGCGGTGACGCTCCGCGGCGCGACGGCCAGCGGCACGGACAGGAACCACGCCCCGAGCATCTACGGCCGATGCCCCCGCAGCGGGACCGGGGCCTCGACCATCGTGCCCTCGTCGGGGCCGAGGCCGAGCCGGTGGAGCGCCCGCGTCGCGACCTCGGCCATCGCCGGGTCGTCCTCGTTGCGGGCCGCGAATTCGAGGAAGCCCCGCGCCTCGTCCCCGCCGAGGGCCGCGAGGGTGTCGTAGAGGCGGCGGGCCTGGTCGACGTCCGCGAGCCGGACGTGGCGCAGCAGCGCCGCGGTGTGCCGCGGACCGCCGACGACCCCGAGGCACTCGACCGCCGCGGCGACCACACGTTCGTCGCCGTGGGCCAGGAGCTTCGCGACGGGATCGGCGAGGCCGCGCCAGCGCTGGCGGGTGACCTGCTCGAGGGCGAGGACCACGATCTCGGGATCGTCGGAGCCGAGCAGGCCCTCGGCGTCGGTCTGGGTCCCGAGGACCAGCTGGACCTTCGCGTCGAGGACCGAGACGCCCCGCGCGAGGGCCGTGGGCACATCTTCGTCCGGGACGAGGGTGCCGTCGCGGCGCTCGAGCTCGATGGTGGCCTCGAGGACACGCCCGAGGACCGCGTGCTGCTCCTCGGGGACGGCCGCCGCGAACTCGGCCCGGAGTACCCGTCCCCCGGTCGCGGCCTCGACCTCGCCGAGGCGAACCACCGTCGCGAGGACCGGCGGCTCGACACGCCCCGGCCGCAGGTCCAGGAACGACTGCGAGCGCAGGCTCGCCTCGCGGATGTCGCGGCGCACCGCGTCCTCGGGGACGAGGACCCCGTCGACGGGGCGAATGGTCACCGACTCGATGCGCAGCTCGAACGCGGTCGGCGGCGGGGCCGAGTCCGACCCGCACGCGGGGACCGCGAGCACGGCGAGCAGCAGCGGGATCGGCGGGCGCATCCGCGACTCGATGCTAGCAGGCTTCGGGCCGGCGCTCGCCGGCAGGCTTCGCGCGGGCGTCATCGCTCGGCCACGTCCGCCAGGGCCGCCGCGTCGACGAACTCGATTGCCGCGCCGCCGAGCTCTGCGAAAGCGGCGGCGAACCGCCGGCCCGCCGCCTCGACCGTGATCGAATCGCCCCCGACGTCGACGGCGTTGGCGAGGCTCGACGAGCGCATGCCGCAGGACACGAGGGCGCCGAACAGCCGCGGATCGACCCCGAGGTTGATCGCGATCCCCTGGACCGTGATCCCCCGCGCGACATGGACGCCGATCGACGCCAGCTTGCCGCGGTCGTGCCAGACCCCGAGGGGGTCGACGGCGAAGCGCGCCCCCTGCACCCCGATCGACGCGAGCAACGCGAGCGTCGCGTTGCCCATCCGGGTGACGTGCCGCCGGACCTCGAACCCGATCCGAACGATGGGATAGGCGACGAGCTGCCCCGGGGCATGCAAGGTGACCTGGCCCCCACGGGGCGTCTCACAGACCTCGACCCCCGCGGCCGCGAGCTGCTCGTCCGTCCAGAGGACGTCGGCGCGCTGGCCCCGACGACCCAACGTCAGGGTCGCGGGGTGCTCGACGAGCAGCACGGTCGGCGGGGCATGCCCATCGGCGACCGCATCGCGGAGGGCGAGCTGCAGGGTCAGCGCCGGCTCGAACCCCCGGCGCCCGAGCCAGACCGCCCGCAGGGACTCCGGGTCCATCAGCTGTCGAGGCCGGCGACCGACTCGATCACCGTCGGGTCGAGGACGACGACCTCGAGGCTCAGCCGCTGGACACCGATACCCGCCTCGCGGAGCCATGCCGCGAACTCGCCGACCCCGATCACCCGGGCGTCCGGCAGCAGGTCCTCCCCGCCGTCGGCCATGCTGAAGGCGAGGACGCCGGCACAGCCGTTGCGCTCGGGCTCCCCCTCCCAGGCCTTCGGGTCGAGGGTCGTCCGCCGCGGGACGACCACCACGAACAGGCGACCGTCGTCGTCCTCGGACTCCGGGTCCTCGACCACGAGGCGGCCGACACCGCGGCCAGGGGGCAGCGTGGCCTGCAGGGCATAGCCCTCACGGGTGAGCCAAATCCTCACGAGAGACTCGAGGGATCGCGTCCCAAGCGACTGCAACCACTGGATGAATTGACTCGTGGTTTCCTGCTCGACCTCGCGGAGTGCGTCGCGGAGCGCCGCCTCGGCCCGGGCCGCGCGGTCGGGCACCCGGGTCCCCTGCAGCTGGTAGCGGGCGTCGCCCCGGGCCGCGAACCGGGAGGCCCGGCCATGCTGGCGCACGTCGAGGAGCAGGGCGGCCGTCGCGGCCCGCTCGATCTCCGAGACCTCGGTGCCGAAGGGCCCCTTGGTGGCGAGCTGCTCGGCGATCTGCCGGACGTGGAGGGACCGGGCGCCCGCCGCCTCGAGCACGGACGCGATCTCTTCGAGGAGGCCGGCCCCGTTGGTGGGCTTGGCCTCGCCCCCGCCGGTCCATTCGACCCGGCGCCCGCGACGGCGGCGGCGGCGGCGGCGGCGGCCCGCGCGGTCCTCCCCGCCGTTCTGGGCGGGCCCCCGATCCCGATCCCGATCCCGATCCCGGTCCCGATCACGGTCGCGATCGCGGTCGCGTCCCTCGCGGACCTCGGGCGCCCGCGCCTCGGGCTGGCTCTGCTGCTGCATCGCATCGAACTCCTTGCGGAGCTCGGGCCGCTCCTCGGCGAGCCGCGACATCGCGTTCAGCATCACCAGCGCCACATCGGTCACACCGTCGAGGCCTGAGCCCTCGGGCGCGACGAACTCGACCTCGCGGGGCGCCCGATCGGGCCGCGCGGCGCGGGGCGCTTCGACCACCGGCTCCGGCTCGTCCGCGGCGGAACGTCGGCGAGATCTTACTTTCGATCTGCTGTCCATGTCTTCGGAATCCTGAGCGTTCTTAGGTGCAGGCGTCGGTGCAGCCGGAGCGGGCGCGGCGGGCTCGGGGACGGCGGGCGGAGGCAGCTCCGCGCCGGGTCGCAGCGAGTAGCACCCCGGCTTGTCGCGGACGATGAGCGGCGCGTCGCCGTCGCGTCCGATGCGGGACGCGGAGTTGAGGCAACTTCGCATCGCCGCCTCCGGGTCGCGTCCGACGTGGGAGAGGAGGTTCTTGTCGACGGCTCGCTTCGCCACTTCGGCAAAGTGCAGCGGTTCGTCGGCGGTTCGAAGGATCTCGATCGCGGCCTCGAGGAAGGTCATCCGGTTTTTTCCTGCCGACGCTCCCGTACGGGGGTCGGCGCGTACCCCGACTATCCGAAAACTTGCGGGACCTTGGCAAGCCCTGGTAGCGGCCGATGCGATGCGTCCACTCACCTTCGGGGTTTTGTTGTCCGTGGGCCCGACCGAGTCCTCCTGTACCGCCGGGCGCGGGGGCTGGGACCGCGGGGGCACCGGGTCCCCCGGGCCGTCCACCGGGGCTTCGACGGGGGCGGAGCCCGAGCCGGCCCCCCGCGAGCTATGGGGAGACCGCCAGATCGAGGCCCACGCCGACCTGCGCAGCGCGACCGACCTGGTCGGGGCCCTGCGACGCCTCGGCCACGGGGCCCGCGTCCTGGCGGCGGACGACGACCTCGATCTGAGCCTGCGATCCTGCGAGATCGACGCCTGCCTCCTCGCCCTGCACGGCCGAACTGGGGGCTCGGGCGACGTCCAAGCGTTGTTGGGCATCCGGCAGATCCCCTACTGCGGGCCCGGGGCGTCCTCGGTCGCCCTCGCCTTCGACAAGATCCGATCGCGGCAGATGCTCGCGTACCACAACGTGCCGGTGCTGCCGGCCGTCGCCCTCGGGCGCAACCTCGCCGCCAGCGATCGGGCCCTGGCCCTGCTCGGGTGGCCGTGCGTGGTGAAGCCACGCCGCGGCGCCCACGGGCTCGGGGTCACCCACCTGCACAGCGTCGACACCGTGAAGGATGCGATCGAGCGGGCCCTGGCCGTCGACGAGGACATCATCCTCGAGCGCGCCGCGACCGGGACCGAGATCCAGGTCGTGCTCCTGGGCGATCGGGTGCTCGGCGCGATGGAGCTCGTCCCGAGCGACGGCGCCACATCGGCCGCGGCCGGGATGGTCTGCCCGCCCCGGCTGTCCCGCGGGCGCCTCGACGGCATCCACAACATCGCCCGCCGGGCAGTGACTGCCCTCGGCCTGCACGACGGCCTGTCGCGCGTCGACCTGCTGGTCAGCGATCGCCACAACGAGGTCGTGCTCGAAGTGGAGCCACTTCCCACGCTGGCGCGCGACGGCGTGGTCGCACGCGTCGCCCTCGCGGCCGGCATGACCTACGACGCGCTCGTCGCCGAGATGCTCGATCGCATCGTGCTGCGCGTCCCCGAGAGTCGAACACGCGCCACGTCCCTGATGCTGCAGTAGCCCCGTGCGACGCCACAGCCTACGCCTCGGTCGCCTCGCGCTGCTGCTCACGGCGGCGGCGCAGCCGTGGTGCGAGGCCGGTGCCGGTGCGCGCGCCCGCGATCGACTCGCCGCGCGGGCCGACGCCGGCTTCGACGACTGGGACGTCGACGTCCACGGCCTGCACGTGTTCGACGCCCACGCCACGATCCGCGACCAGCGCATCGGCGCCGACGAGATCACCGTCGGTGCCGGAGACGGCGGCGTCACCGTCGACGTGATCGGACTTCGCTCGGACGAACGTCCGCCGGGTCTGTCGCCCGACGTCGAGGCCGCCGCGGAACCGGAGCCTGCGGCGGAACCACCGACGCCCCGCGACGACCGCTTCCGCCTCGCCAACGCCGGCATCCCCGTCCTCGTGCGCACCGCCGGCATGCTCCGCGTGCCGGTGGCGGGCGGTCTCGAGCTGCGCATCCACGACCCGGTGCTCGAGGTCGACGCAGCGGGGTGGCCGACCGTGCGTGCCGCCGCGGCGCTGCGCGGCGCCACGGCCGACGACCTCGTGATCCCGGAGATGTCGGCCACGCGTTCGCGGGGCACGTGGACCCTCGCTGGACTCGCCACCGCCCCCGACGGCACCGCGGTGCAGCTGAGCGGGAGCATCGAGGGCGACGCCCGCACCCTCACACTCGCGGACGCCGACGGCGGCACGCTCGCGCTCGGACACACGGCCGGCGCCCGGGCGGTGCGTCTCGACGCCCAGGACTTCGGCCTCGCCCGCGGCGGCCCGCTCGTGGCCGCGCTGCTGGGACCTCATGGTGTCGAGCTCGACGCGGCGCGGATCTCCGGCGCTCTGGAGATCACCGGCGGCGACGCGACGCGCGTCCACGCCGAGGACTTCGTCGTCGACGGCGTGGTCGTGCTCGATCCACGGATCTCCGCCAAGCCCGTGCGCCTCGGCGCCGTGTCGGTCGACGGCGACGCGACGCTCGACGACGGCCGCGCCGAGTTCCAGCTCGTGATCGGCCACGGCGAGGCCCGGATCGCCGTCGGTGGTCACGCCGCCGCCGACGCGGTCGCCGTCGACCTCGACCTCGCACCGATGCCCTGCGATGCGCTGCTCGCTGCGATGCCCGGGGGCACCGCCGACGCCCTGGTCGGGATGCGGCTGTCCGGAGAGATCGCCGCGAGCGCCCACCTCGCCGTGTCGCGCGCCGAGCTCGAGCGTGCGCGCGCCGGGGTCGAGGACGCGAGCGTCGGCGAGCTGACCCTCGAGTTCCCCTTCCTCGAGCGCTGCCGGACGATCGCCGATCCGGCCAACGTCGATCTCGCGGCGCTGCGCGGGCCCTACCGCCACCGCTTCGCCGACGACGACGGCCGCGTGCGCGAGCGCGTGCTCGCCCCAGGCGCGCCCCAGTTCGTCCCGCTGGGTCGCGTGCCGAAGATCGCGTCGGCCTTCATCGCGCTCGAGGACATGCGCTACTGGTACCACGATGGGTTCGACCGCGAGCAGATCGAGCGGGCGTTCTGGCACAACGTCGTGAGCGGCCGGGTGCGTCGTGGCGCGAGCACGATCAGCCAGCAGACCGCGCGCAACCTGTGGCTCGGCGTCGATCGATCGTTCGCCCGCAAGCTGCAGGAGGCCTACCTCACCACGCGGCTCGAGACCGCGGTCAGCAAGACCCGCATCCTCGAGCTCTACGTCAACCTCGTCGAGCTCGGGCCGGGGATCTACGGCGTCGACGCGGCGGCGCAGTTCTACTTCGGCAAGGCGGCCAGCGAGCTCGACGTGCTGCAGGCCGTGCACCTCGCGTCGATGGCCCCTGCCCCGCGGACGTACGCCGACAGGTGGAAGCACGGGCAGGTCGATCGCCCGTGGCTCGACGAGCTGCGCGGCCACGTCCGTCGCATGTACCGCAACCGGATGATTCGCGACGCCGATCTGCGGGCCGCGCTGCACGGCGAGCTCGGCCTCGTCGACCGCAGCGGTTGACGAGCCCGGCGTCAGACGCCGGCGAACAGCCGCGCGCCGAAGCTGTCCGAGAGCCGTCGGTCGTCGAAGATCTTCTGCGCCGCCGCAGAGATGTCGTACTCGACGCGGAGGAACTCGAACGTGCGCTCGACGTCGTCGTAGACGGTGAGGCTCGCGCGCGGATCGTGATCGCGGGGCTGCCCCACCGATCCCACCGAGATGATGTAGCGGAACTCGGGGTGGATCTCGAAGCGCTTGGTGATGACCTCGTACACGCGCTCGCGCCCGAGCGCGTACGCCTTGCACAGGTGCGAGTGGCCGATGAACGTCACCTGCCCGAGGCGACTCCAGATCGGCAGGCACGTCGCCGCCTGATCGATCGTGAAGATGTACTCGAACTGCTCGAGGTCGACCGGCGAACCGTGGCAGAAGTGCGTGTCGCCCTCGCTGACGTTGTACGGCAGCCCGCGCAGCCACTGCATGTTCTCGGTCGACAACTGCGACGCGTGGTGGTCGAGGGCCTGCCGCGCCGCGTCGTAGTAGTAGCTGTAGTCCATGCGCCCGCCGACGGCGGCGTCATGGTTGCCGAGGATGGTGTGCCGCGCGTTGGTGCGGACGAGGTTGCAGCACTCGTTGGGCTGCGCGCCGTAGCCGACGGTGTCGCCGATGCACACCAGCCGATCGACCTTGTGGCGCTCGAACTCCCGAAGGACGTTCTGCAGGGCCTCGAGGTTCGCGTGCGAGTCGCTGAAGATTCCGTACCGCATCAGCCGTCCGCCTCGACCTCGAGCTCCGGGACCATGATGGCCTCGTAGGCCCGGCGCGAGAACCCGCGGATCTCGGTGACCTCGGTGAGCGGCAGCTCGCCGCGAATCGCCGCTCCGGATTCACTCACGTCCCGGAGTGTAGCAAGGGCGCGGCGGGCCGCGGTCGAAACTCTGGGGTCGGGTGCGTCGGCGAGGGCGGCCACCGCGTCGTGTCCCCCACGCCCACCCTCGAGCCCGGCGCCCGCATCGCTCAGGGCGATTTCCGCCAGGGCGCGCCCGACCCGCTCGATCGTCGTCGGCTCGCGGGCGCTGCCTGCCTCGCGCCGGAGCAGCTGGCACAGCCGACGCAGCGCGATCGGTCCGAAGCCACCGAGCGCCCGGGCCACATCCAACCACACGTTGGTCGGTTCGACGACCAGGGCGTCCGACAATGGGCCGAGGGCGTCGGGATCCAGCGACATGCCCAGGAGGATCGCGGCGGCCTGTCGCAGCTCGCGACGCGGCGAGCGGAGCTTGTCGACCATGCCGGCCACCGCCCGCGGGCCGCCGTCGGAGAGGTCCGGCAGGATCGCCAACAGTTCGTCCTGATCGAAGCGTTCGAGCGCGTCGAACAGGTGCTCGAGCTCGCGGGCCGTGGTGCGCGGGCTCTGGAGCAGCTCGGTCGCGCAGCGCAACCGCGTGCGGACGTCGGTGAGCCGGGCCACCAGTGTCGGCTCGGCGGTCGCATCGACCACGTCGATGACCCCGGCCGCGGCCTTGGGCGCCGTGGGATCCCGCGGCGCGACCTCGGGCAGATCGAGCGCGCGCCGCAGGGCCTCGGGCGGCGCGATGTCCTTGCGCAGGCAGACGTCGTGGATGCCCTGCCACGCCGCGCGGGCGGCCTCTGGATCGAGGTCGCCCTCCTCGCCCTCGTGGATCTGTCGGTTGCGCGCGAGCTTCTCGACGTAGTCCGCGAGATCGTCGGCGAGGCCCGAGGCGACCACGCGACGCCAGAACCGACGGGGAGCGACGATGCCGTGCTCGACGGCACCCGCGAGCACGCGGCGGCGCACCGCGTCGTACTCGGCCATCGGCAACCCCTCCACCTCGAGCAGCCGCGCCAACGTCTCCTTGCGCGAGACCCGATCGATGTGCTCGAGCGCCCGCGTGGCCTCGCGCGCACCGATGATGTGCTGGTACGAGCCCGGCGCGATGGTCACCTTGGTCTGGGCCAGGCGCTCCTCGACGCCGTCGGCCGCCGCCGATGCGATCGCGATCGCGAACTGCTGCGGCGGGTGGTCCCCGGTCGACAACGCGGCGTGCGCGGACTCGAGGCACAGCGCGGCGTTGGGCTCGAGGCCCCGCGCCGACAACTCCCGCACGAGCACCTCGCCGTCCGCGAGGGACGCGACGATGCGCAGGGTGAAGCGCTGCGCGAGCAGCCGGAAGATCGCCTGCGACTCGGGCTGCCCCACGTCCACGAACGCGTCGAGGCAGCCCACCTGCCCCATCCACGACGCGACGATGCGGACCCCGAGCAGCGGATAGCCGCGCCCGCGCAGGTGGAGGGGACGGGCCTCGAGCTTGGCGTCGCGCCACTTGTGGCCGACGCCGTCCTCGGGTTCGAAGTGGATGCGCGCGCCGTTTTCATCGGCGTCGAGGGTGCCGAGCAGAGCGCCGATCGTGGTGCGTTGCGCCACGCCGCCGCCATCGCTCGAGATGGCCTGCGGCACGCCGGTCGAGATCGGGATCGGCGTCCCTGGCTCGGGCAGGATGGCGATCGGCCGCGCGGGCTCCGGCGCACGCGGGGCGGCCCGCGCCGTGGTGTGGCCATCGTCCGGCGCGGCCCGCCGCGCGGTGTCCTCACCGGGGTCGGTGTTGCCCTCGGCGAGCGCAGGCTCGAGGAACGCGATCTGCGGCTGCAGCGTCCACGGCTCGACGAGCTGCGGGTGCCGTGCGAGCCACGCGAGGTGCTCCTGCAGCAGCGCGACGAGGTCCCCCCGCCGATCGGTCGGGACGACGAGGGCGCAGCGTCGACGCGCAGCGTCGATCTCGAGCCACGCCCCGGC
This sequence comes from Nannocystaceae bacterium, assembly GCA_044344875.1. Lineage (GTDB taxonomy): Bacteria > Myxococcota_A > Polyangia > Nannocystales > Nannocystaceae > Xiheibacterium. The sequence continues at coordinate 80,366 of JBIJCC010000016.1, read as the reverse complement.
GCCCTGCGTGGCGCGTCCGCACGCCGGGCACGAACCCTCGAACGGCCCCGACGTGCGCAGCCGCGCCGCGATCGCGGCGTCCTCGGGGAGCACGACGACCATGCGGCGCCACACCGGTACCATCGCCCCGCACGCACAGGCGAAGACGCGCGGGTCGACTCGCGTTGCGTCGTTCGCAGCCACTGGCATCGGGCACGATAGCTGCCCGCAGCCGTGGGTGTAAAGCGTCGCCGCGCGTGCTAGCCTCGTCCGAGATCGCGCGGTGTCACCCGCCCATGCCCCCTTCTCGCAAGCCGACCTCCGCCGACCTCGATGACGCCGATGCCTGGAGCCGCGCACCGCGCACGGCGAGCGATGGGCCGACGCCCGAGGACGCAGTCGCCGACGCGCCGACGGTCGGAGTCGCGCCGCGCAGCGCCGAGCTCCCCGCGGTTGGCCCCATCGCGCAGGGCACGAAGCTCGCGCGCGAGCTCGCCGACGCGTTCCGCGGGCATGTGCGACGGGCCCTCGGCGCGCCCCTCGACGACTCGGAGACCTCGCTCGCGTTCGTCGATCACTACCTGCGGACGGTCCGGTCGGAGACCCGCGCCCCGATCCTCTCCCTCATCGCGGCCGAGGCTGGCGCCTACTATGGCGAGCTGGTCTGCGCCACGATCGGTGGCACGTGGATCGGTGACGGCCGCGACCCCCGACGCCTGCGCGTGATGATGCGCGACCAGTTTCTCCACTTCGCGCCGGTGGACCAGGCGCTCGAGGCCCTGCTCGGCCCCGGCCGCGACCCGATCGAGATCGGATCCGACGACGAGGGCACGGCGATCGCCACCCTCGACACCACCTTCCATGCCCGGCGCGATCGCACGCCACCGACCGCGCCGCCTGCGGGCGACACCGCTGCGTCCGAGGCCGAGCCCGCGAGCGATGACGCCTCGTGGCTCGCCGAGCGCCTCGCCGAGCTGCCGCCCATCGGCGAGGACGAGTACTACAGCCTCACGTGTCGGTTCGAGACGCTGAAGCTCGTGCTCGAGCTCCTCGCGACCAAGCACGTCGGCGAGGGCAAGTCCCCGCGCGAGTACCACGTCGCCGACTACGTCGAGGCGCTCGCGGGCCGCGACTGAAGCCGTGTGGACCACCGCGGTGTCGGACCACCACGGTGCGGGGCACGAGTCTCCGGCGGCCCACGTCGATGTCGGCCCGATCGGCCGCGCGAGGCCGTCCCAAAGCCAGGGCGCTCGTGTAGACTCTCGGCTCCGTGACCGGCGTCGAAGAGATGCCTCTGCAGGAGGTACTGCAGGCCCTTTCGCGCACCCCGGTGACCGAGCCCCAGCTCCGCGCCGCGCTCGCGACGACCTGCGCGCGTTGGCACATCGTCCGCGGCGAGATCAACGAGGCGATTCGTCACCTCGGTCACGCGCTCGACATGGTCGCGGACCTGCGACCGGCGATGCGATTGCTGCACCGCGTCTACCTCGACCGCGGCGACGTCCGCTCCGCGGTGATGTACCTCGACCAGGAGATCCGCGCGACGAGGCACCCCCGCGAGGCCGCCGCGCTGTACCGCGAGCGCGGGCTGTTGGTCGAGGCGTACTTCCATGATCTCAGCGCCGCACAGCAGTGCTACCAGGCGGCGCTCAAGGCGACGCCCCGCGACCTCGCCGTGCTGCGTGCGGTCGAGCGGGTCTCGCTGGCGCGCGGTGACGTCTTCTGGCTCATCGCGAACCTCGAGTCGCAGCTCGAGGTGCTCCAGGATCCGGGCGTCGCCGCCGGCGTGCTCCACGATCTCGCGATGCTCGAGTCGCGTCACCGCGGCGACCTCGGCCTCGCCGGCGACCTGCTGCTCGGCGCGCTCGAGCTGCAGCCGGGCCATCCCCTGCTCGCCGCCGATCTGTTCCGCATCGCGGAGGTCGGCGGCGACACCGAGCTGATGTTGCAGGCGCTCGAGCTCGAGGCCGATGCGCGTCCGCCCGGTTCGCGGGCGATGCCCTTGGCCCGCGCGAGCCTTGCCCTCCGTGACGTCCGCGAGCGGCAGGCGGCGCTGCAGCTGCTGCAGGCCGCCGCCCACGAGCAGCCCCACTCCTTCAGTCTGTGGCGTGGGCTCGAGGAGCTCGCGATGGGCATGAGCCGCGACGACGTCGCGCTCGACGCCCTGGTCGGCCAGATCCGATCACTGTCGACCGGCGAGGATCTCACGCTGCGCGCCGAGCTGTACTACCGCATGGGTCGGCTCGCGCTGTTCCGCCTCGATCGCACCGCGCAGGGGCTGAGCGCGATGCGTCGCGCGCTGCGCTACAACCCCGCGCACGTCCCCGCGATCGAGGACACCGGCCGCTTCCTCGGCGCCGGGGGCATGTGGGCGCAGCTGCTCGAGCTCGAGCGGATCGAGATCGCCGCCGCCAAGGCCAACGGCCTGTCGAACGAGGAGCTCGCGCTCGCCCACATGCGCGCGGGCCAGCTCCTCGAGGAGCGCCTCGCCGAGGCCGACGGCGCCCGACGGCACTACGAGTCGGCGATGGCGATCGCGCCCGCCTATCGTCCCGCCCGCGATCGACTCGAGCGCCTGCTCCACCAGGCCGGCGATCGCCCGGCGTTGCAGGCCTTCTACGCCGCGGAGCTCGACGCCGCGAAGACGCCTGCCCGCCGCGCCTTCCTGTTGTCGGTGCTGGCCCAGCTCCACGCCGCCGAGGAGGACGTCGGCCCGCCGATCAAGTTCCTGCAGGCGCTGCAGCTCGAGCGCCCCGACAGCATCGGCACCGTGCAGCTGCTCGCGCGACTGCTCGCCAAGGCCGGCCGCGACGCCGAGCTGCTCGCGGTGACCGACCGCGAGATCAAGCTGACCCGGAGCCCGGCGCGTGTGGCCAAGCTCCTGCACCGCGCCGGCGAGCTCGCGCTCGCGACCGGCGACCGTGACCGCGCGACCGAGTACTTCCGCCGCGCGCTCGAGGCCGTCGACGATCACCAGCCCGCACTCGAGTCCCTCGGCCGGGTGCTGCGCGACGCGGCGGACTGGGCAGGCCTGGTCGAGCTGCTGCGCAAGGAGCTGCTGTACGCCAACGATCGCGGGCGTCAAGCGTCGATCCAGCTCGAGATCGCGACGCTGCTCGCGACCAAGCTCGACCGCGCCGACGAGGCCCTCGCCGAGCTGCTCGCGCTCTTGGCCCGCTGGCCGCGGCACCTGCCGGCCCTGCACGCGGCCGAGAGCCTCGCCGCACGGCTCGGCCAAGGCGACACGCTGCTCACCCTGCTCGAGCAGCACATCGCTGCGGTCAACGGGCCGCGGACGCGCGCGCTGCTGCTGCATCGCGCGGCCTCGCGGCGCAGCGCCGCCGGTGACGACGCGGGGGCCATCCGCGACTTGGTCCGCGCGCTCGAGTTGTGGCCGCAGCTCGGTGTGGCGCGGGCCCAGCTGCTGCGACTGTACGAGAAGCTGGGCCAGAGCCGCGAGCTCCAGGCATTCGCGGAGGCCGGGCTCACCGCGGAGCGTGGCGCCGACGATCGCCGCGCGATGGCGGTGCAGCTCGCCGAGCTGTCGCCCAAGCCGGTGGTCGCGATCCAATACCTCGGCGCGGTCGCCGAGGCCCGCCCCGACGACTACGTGATCCAGCTGAGGCTCGCGCGTGCCTGTGGACAGGCGGCCCGCTCGTCACGGCAGGCCGGCGCCCTCGCAGCGGCGTTGGGTCGGTTCGAGGCCGGGACCCCCGCGGCCGATCCGGGCCTGCTGATGCTTCGCTACCGGGCCGCACGCGCCGAGGAGGCGGCGGGCAACCTCGACGCCGCCGACGCGGGCTACAGCCGCATCGTCGAGGCCGACGCCGGCAACGTGCTCGGTCGGCGCGGACGCCTGCGCCTCAAGGAGCGCCGCCGCGAGTCGGTCGCGCAGCGCAACCTCGGCGAGCTCCACGGCGGGATCGAAGGCGCCGCGACGCCGGCCGAGCGCGCCGCCCTGCTGACCATCGCCGCCGAGCAGCACGAACACCGCATCGACCTGCGCGCCGCCCTCGAGAGCGCCGACGCGGCGATCACCGCGTGCGAGGGCTACCAGCCGGCGTGGCACGCCCGGGCGCGGATCCTCGAGCGGCTCGGCGACCTGCCCTCGATCCACGAGGCCATCGCGACCCTTCGTCGTCTCGCCGGCATGCAGCGCGACCGCACCAGTCGCGCTCGCAACCTGTGCCGCGCGGGCGCGCTCGCGATGCGGGCCGGCGCCGAGGACGACCTCGTCACCACCGCGTGGTCGCTGTTCGCCGAGGCGCTCACCGCCGACCCCAGCAGCGATCGAGCCTTCGCCGGCCTGCAGCGGACGCACGCCAAGCGCAGCGACCTGCGCGACACGACCCTGGCCGGCCCCCTGCGCACGCGCCTTCAGGCGTGGATCGACGCCGGCGAGCTTCGGGCCGGCGCGCTGCGGGACATCGCCCGCGCGGCGTCGGATGTCGCCGGCGCGGCCGCGGGCGTCGAGCTGCTGCAGCTCGGCATGCCCCTCGTCGAGGACGACGCCGGGCTCCACGTCGATCTCGCCCGCAACCTCGCGCGGCTCGAGCGGTGGCCTGACGCCGTCGTGCACCTCGAGCGCGGCCTCGCCCTCGAGCTGTCGCCCGAACGCCGCGCCGCGCTCCACTACTTCACCGCCGATGCGATGGAGCGCGCGGGCAACCCTGCGGGCGCAGTGGCCCACTTCCTCGAGGCGGGCACCGGCGGCTACCACCCCAAGCACGCGCTGCGGGCCGCGGACCGCCTGGCGGCCCAGGTCGGCGACCTGCCGCGGCGCGTGGCCGCCCTCGAGGCGCTCGTCGAGATCGCGGATGGCCCCGAGCGCGCGCAGAAGCTCCGCAGCCTCGCCGAGGTCCACCGCGCCGAGCTCGGCCAGCCCGACGTCGCGGTCGACCTGATGCGCGAGCTGCTGCTCCTGCGCCCCACCGACGTCGACGTCGCGCTCGAGCTGCGTCGCCTGCTGGTGAAGCTCGGTCGGGGAGACGAGGCCACGGCGGTGTCGTTCGCCGCGGTCGCCCACCAGCGCGCGTGGTTGCGCGCCGCGGCCACGACCGCCGAGCACCGCCCCGAGGCCACCGCGCTGCCGGTGCTCGGGCTGTTGCGGCTGTTCGACGTCACCGGTGAGCTCGACGGCGAGTACCTGTGCGCGGCCGCCCTCGAGATCCTCGCGCCGCAGCTGGTGCCGCCCGGTCGCAGCTGCGACGAGCTGGTCACCGACGCGTGGCCCCTACCCAAGCCGCAGGAGGGCCGGCCCTTCGATGGCTTCGTCACCGACCTCATCCACACCTCGGCCTTCGACCTGCTGCGCGAGGGCGTGTTCTACCTCGGCGAGCTACCGGGCACGCCGCTGGCGACGGTCGATCTCTCGCCGAGCCGGAGCCTATCCGCGAACACACCGATCGTGATCGCGGTGCGGGCGATCGCCAACGCGATGGGCGTGCCACAGCCCCTCGTGTTCGTCGACCCGGCCCAGGACTACGAGATCGAGGCGCGGCTCGCCGGTGCCCCCGCCCTCGTCGTGGGGCGCCGGCTCGCGGCCGCGCCGTTCACCGCCAGCTCGCGCGATCGCATCGGCCGCGCGCTGATGCGGCTCTCCACGGGCGGCGACGGCATCTATCGCCAGACCGAGCCAACGCGGCTGCTCGCGCTGTGCGTGGCGCTGTGCCAGTCGTGCGGCGTCACCCTCGACGTGACGCATCCCTACGACCGCGCGTTCGCCAACGAGATCGCAGCGCAGCTCCCGGGGCGCGACACGATGCAGCACCTCACCGAGACGGCGCTCGCCTTCCGCGACGCCAGCGAGAGCCTCGACCCGGCGGTCCTGCAGGCGACGCTCGCCATGGCCGAGGACCGCGCGGGCGTGCTCGCGTCGGGCGATCCACGGGCCGCGCTCGAGTTCCTGCGCCGCATCGATGCGCTGGGCACCGCCCGCGGCGCGATGCTCATCGGCTACATGCTCTCGGACGATCACCTCGGGCTGCGCCGGCAGCTCGGCTATCTGCTCGAGATGAACGTGCCGCGACGCCGATCGCAGGAGGTGTCGGCGTGAGCGACGATCTGGAGCTCACCGGCGCGCTGTTCCAGCCGAGCAGCCCGAGCGCGCTCGTCTACGACGAGGGCACGGGCCCCATCGACATCGAGGAACTCGAGCTCGCGGGCCCGTCCGCCGACGAGCCCGAGCCGCGCGGTCTCGTCGACGATCCGTCGCTGCTGTGGCCGGCGACCTCGGGAATCCACGCGAGCCTGGTCTCGGTGTCGACGCAGATCGGCACCGCGGAGTCGTGGCAGGCCCTGGTCGAGGAGCTCGCCGAGGAGAGCCGTCTCTCCGACGATCCAGCGCTGCGCAGCGCGATGCTGTGCGAGGCTGGCCGTATCCTCATCGAGCGGCTCGGACGCCAGGAAGAAGGCGAGCTCCTCTTGCGCCGCAGCGCGAGCCCGCTGGTCGATCGGATCCGCGAGAGTCAGCGCGGGGCGACGCGCGGGCTCGCGGCCGAGCTCGCGACGCTCGAACAGACCGCCCGTGATCCCGTGCTCGACGTGGAGACCCGCGCGGCGGCGTGGATCGAGTTCGGGCTCGCCTGCGAGGAGCGGACGCCCGGGCGCAAGCGGGCCTGCGAGGCCTACGAGCGGGCGCTGGAGCTTCACCCCGGCGCCCTCGGTTTGGCGCTCGCCGCCGAGGCGAGTCTGCTGCTCGGGGACGCGAGCGCGGCGCAGACCCACCTGCGCGCCCTCCTTCCCCTCATCGGCGCGCCGCGGCAGCGCGCCGCCGTGCTCCTCGACCTCGCCGACGTCGTGACGGATCCGGCCGAGGCCACCGCGCTGCTCGCCGAGGCCCACGCCGCCGACCCTGCCGAGGAATCCGTCCTGCGTCGCTACCTGCGGGCCCTGTCGCGCAGTGGCGATCGCGATCGCCTCGGCGGGCTGTACCGCGAGCTCGCCCGCGTCGCCCAGGATCCGATCTCGGCGAGCACCGCGTTGCACCTCGCCTTCCTGACGTTGGCCGAGGCCGGCCGCCCGGTGAACGACCTCGTGCTCGAGCTCGCGGCACGCGACTCGGAGCGCGCGGACGCAACCGACGTGCTCGCGCCGCTCTCCGAGGTTGCGATGTACGTCGAGCAGCGGATCGCGGCGGGCGACGACGGTCGCGGCCTGCCCGAGAACACCAACGTGCTGGCGCGCCTGTGGCGATGCCTCGACGATCCCCGCGAGCAGGCGCTGGTCCGCGAACAGCTCGCGCGCATCCGCCTCGCCGAGCTCCGGCGCGTCCTCGGGCCGGCCGCGGGGCCCGACGCGCTCAAGGCCGATCCAGCCCGCGCCGCATTGGCCGACGCGATCGCGGCCGACCTGCGCTTCTGTCTGGTCCACCTGCCGGAGCACCGCTGGGTCCGCGAGGCGCTCGCCGAGATCCTCCGGCAGCAGGGCAACGTGCCGAGCCTCGTGCTGCACCTGCAGGAGTGGGCACGCACGCAGACCGCGGGTCCCGACCGCGCGGCGATCCTGCTGCGACTCGGCCAGCTGCACGAGTCCCTCGGCCGCGACCTCGCGCGGGCCGCCGAGATCTACGAGCTCGCGGCCGCGGAGGACCCCGAGAACCAGAATTGCCAACGGGCGCTCGGCTCGGTCTACGAGCGCATGCGCCGGTGGGCCCAGGCTGCGCAGTGCCTGCGTCGCCAGATCGACGCCGTCGACGACGACCAGGAGAAACTGACCGGTCTGCGCCGCCTGGCGAGCCTCGCCGAGAACGAGCTCGCCGACACCGATCTCGCGATTTCGGTGCTGCAGGAGATCATCCGCTTCGCGCCGTCGGACCTGCTCGCGATGTACGAGCTCGCGCGCCTGTCCCGGACAGCACGACGACCGACGGTACTGGTGCAGGCGCTCGAGCTGCTGTCGGAGCGGATCGACGACGACATCGCGCGGACCGGCCTGCTGGTCGAGCTCGGCGAGGTCCAGGAGCTCCACCTCAAGCACCGTCCGGCCGCGCGGGCCTGCTACGAGCGCGCGCTGGCCCTGTCGCCCGGCTACACGCCGGCGCTGCGGGCCCTCGGCCGGCTGTACCGCGACAACGGGGATCTCAGCGACGTCGTGCGGCTGCTCGACCCCAACGTCGATCCGATCACCGACCCGGCCCTGCTCGCCCTGAAGACCGCGCGCGTCTACATCGACGAGATCGGCGACGTCGAAGGGGCCATCACGCAGCTCCAGATCGCGTACCGTTCGAACCCCGATCTGGTGCCGGCGCGCGAGCTGCTGCTGCAGCTGCTCACGGCCAGCGGGCAGCTCGATGCCGCCTACGATCTCCTGCGCGCCCAGGATCCGCCCCGCAGCGCGGCCGCAGCCGCCGACTACCACTATCGCCTCGGCTTGCTCGCCGAGGCGTGTGCACGCAAGAGCGGCCAGGACGAGGCCGGGGCGCGGCACGAGGACGCCGCGTTGCAGCACTACCGCGCCGCGCTCGCGCACCAGGCCGATCACGGGCTCGCCTTCGAACGCTCGCGCCGGATCCTCGTCGCGCACAACGACCTCGGCAACCTGGTGCGCATGCTCGAGTCCGCCGCGCAGGCGGCCTCGGGCCAGGCGCGCAGCTGGGCCCACGTCGCGCTGGCGCGGGCCCACCTCGCCGACGGCAACGCCCTGGAGACCGCGCGCCGGGCCTACGAGCAGGCCTTCGAGGCCGCGCCCGAAGATCCGCTCGTGCGGCACGAGCTCGAGGTCCTGCTGCGACTGCTCGGCGATCGCAAGTCGCTGCCGGCGCTCTACCTTCGCTCGGCCCGCGACACCACCGACAAGCACCTGCAGGCGACGCTGCTGGTCGAGGCCGCGGAGCTGCTGTTGTCGACCGGTGAGCGCGAGGACCACGATCTCGCCGGCAACGCGATCCTCGACGCGCTCCGGGTCGACCCCGGCAATCCCTACGCGGTGCGCCACCTCGAGCGGCTCCTGACCGAGCCGGACTCACCGTTCATCATCAAGGACGCCGTGAGCGCCCGGGCCGTGCGCGCGCAGTCCGACGCCGAGCGGGCCATCTTCTACGTCGAGAGCGCGGAGCTGCTCGAGAAGGTCGGCGCGTGGGGGCAGGCCCGCCGCGCCTACCTGGCGGCGAAGGGCGCCCTGCCCCAGCTCGCGCCCGCCGATCTCGGACTCGCGCGGCTGGCCACCGACTCGCGTCGCACCGCGCCGGCGGCCCAGGGCCGCGCGTCGATCCACGTGCTGGTCGCCGAGGCCCGGGATGCAGCGATGCACGCGACCCGCGGCGACGCGGCCGCGCGGACGCGGGCGCTCGCGCTGATCGGTGAGATCCTCGGTCGCGATCCGCGGCACCGCGACGCGATCACCTTGGCGCGCTCGCTCGCCAGCCAGCTGTCCGATCCGAGCCCGGTGGTCGAGCTGCTCGAGCACGCCTGGCAGCGCATCGACGAGGCGGGCCTGCGCTACGACCTCGCGCTGTTCCTCGCGGAGCACAGCCTCGCGCTCGAGCGCGCCGTCCAGTACTACGAGGCGGCGTCGGTCGCGAAGCCCAGCGGTCGACGGGCGCTGCGCGGCCTGGTCCACACCTATCGTCAGATGGGCGACGACCGACGGGCCGCGGTGGCGACCGAGCGCCTGCTCGAGCAGTTCGATCCCTCGGAGCCCTCGGCGATCGATCTGCGCATGGGCATCGCCCAGTTCCTCGCCGGCACGCCCGAGACCCTGCCCCGCGCCCTCGACCACGCCCGCATCGTCCTCGACGCGCGACCCGACGACATGCGCGCGCTGCAGCTGATGGCCGACCTCCTCGATCGCGCCGGCCAGCCCCTCGCGGCGGCCGAGATCCTCGATCGACTCGCGAGCCGCGAGCGCAACCGCGAGAAGCTCCACGACATCCTGCTGCACCGCGCCAAGCTGCTCGCGTCGCAGGCCGGGCACCAGGCGGCCGCACTCGACGCGATCGAGCGGGCCGCGACGCTCGCCCCCGGCAACCGCGAGACCGTGGCGCTGTTCGTCGAGCAGCTCGAGATGGCCGGTCAGACGGATCGCATCGCGTCGTTCCTCGGGCCGATCCGCAACGCGGTGAACGCCAACATCGGCCGCGGCGCGGTGAGCCTCCGCGATCTGGCGTTGCTCGCGAAGGTCGCCCGGCGCGCCAACCCGGCGCTGGCGACGATGGCCGAGACGATTGCCACGGCGGTCGAGCCCGGTGCCGAGCACACCGCGGTCCTCCGCGCGCCCACGGCGGCGTCGGTGCGGCACGTCATCGACTCGGCGGATGCCCGCAATGCCCTGCTGTGCGAGGGTGAGCCGCCGCCGTTGCACACGCTGCTCGTCGCGCTCGACGGCGCCGTCGGCCGGCTCGCGCAGGACTTCCCGATCGTTGGCGCGGCCGACCTCGCGCCGATGCCCAGGGGCGAGGGCGTCGCGGCCGGCGAGATCGCCAAGCGCCTCTCCGAGCTCGTCGGCGCCCGTCGCCCGCGTTTCCAGGCATCGAGCACCCACAACACCGTCGTGTTCCTGCAGGAACCCCTCGCCACCGTGCGCCTCGGCGTCAACCTGTGGAACATCGGCGACGACGCGGCGACGCGCGGCCTGGTGTCACTCGCCTTCGCGCGGCTCGCCTTCGGTGCGCCGCGGGTCCGCGCGCTGCCCCCGGCCGGCATCGATCTCCTCCTCGCGGGCGCCTTCGAGGTCGCGGGCGTCTTCAACCCGCTGACCGCCGATCCCGATCCGCGGGTGCTCGCCGAGCTCGTCGCCCAGCTGCGCACGCTGCTACCGCGCCGTCACCTCAAGACCGTCGAGGACTGCTGCAAGGCCCTCGCGGGGCACCCCTTCGATCCCGGCGGCACGGCGCGGGCGATCCGAGCGACCGACCTGCTCTTCGCGGCGCTGCTCTGCGCCGATCTCTCCGCCGTCGCCGCCGCTGCCTGCGCCCTCGACGGCGTCATCGGTGGGAGCCTCAAGCAGCGGATCAACCGCTCCCGAAGCGCCCAAGAGCTGCTGTCCCACCTGCTCTCGGACGACGTCGTCGCCCTCGCGGCTCGCTTCGGCTCGCTCTGACGCCGAGCCGAAGCGCCACCGAGGTCAGCCGTGGTCGTGACCGTGGTCGTGGTCGTGACCATGGTCGTGGTCGTGACCATGGTCGTGGTCGTGACCATGGTCGTGGTCGTGGTCGTGGTCGTGGTCGTGACCATGGTCGTGGTCGCCACCGACCGCCGTCGGCATGCCCGGCAGCGGCACCTTCCCGCCGCGCGTCACGACCCGCAGCAGGCTCGCCACCTGGTAGCCGAGCACGCGGTGCGCCCACGGCAGCGACTCGGGCTCCGCGTGGGAGCGCAGCTGACCCGCCATCTCCCCCAGCGCGCGAGCATTCGCCGCCTCGCCGGACAACCAGGCGTGGCTCGCCGCGTCCTCGAGCGCGTTCGCGATCGGACCCGACAGTCCCTTGCGGATCTCCGCATCCCCCGCGCACGCCTGGGCGATCAACCCGACCCGCGCGTCGTCGTCCGTCGGCTGCGGGCGATCGCCGTGGAGCTCCGCGGCCTTCTGCAGCATGCCGTCGAGGTTGCACAGCGGCGGCCACAGATCCACGCGCGCGCTCGCCATCACCTGCTCGACCGCGGCCGGATCGAACGGCGGTGCGTCGGCCGTCACGGCGTCCACGAACGCCGCCGGACGACCGGCCGGCGCGTCGCCGAGGACCGAGAGCGACTCGTCGAGCGCCCGCGGCACGCTGAAGCCGGCGCCGATCGTCTGATCCCGCGCGAACCGGATGCGCGCGCCGAGCCACTCGACGGGCACCTCGCGATCGCCGTAGCTGCGCTCCCAGTCGCGGAGCATGCGGGTGCGCTGACCGTCGGTCTGGCGGTACGCCGCGAAGTCGAGGATCCGATCGTCGGGCCCGAGGGTGCCGGCCATCAGCCGCGCGCCGTCGTCGTCCGGGACGCTCAACACGAAGCGCAGCGCGCCGGGCATCGATCGCGCGTCGAGGCTCGCGAGCGGGCGGAGATCGCCGCGCATCGACTGCAAGCCCTCGCCCAGCGACCAGCTCTTCGCGCCGGCCTCCGGCACGTCGACGCCCTTGCTCTTCAGGGTGTGCAGCGCCTTGCGGACGGCCTTGCGGACCTCGCGGTCCGGGTGATCGCGCAGCGCCACCAGCTTGTCTGCCGCGCGGGCCTTCGTGAGCTCGGGAATCGACTTCAGCAGCGCGGCAGCCTCGGACATGGCCGCGGATTACTACATCCCCTGATCGAGCGCAAACGCCGGCCGGAGGTTCGCGCCGGTCCCCCATCGCCCCCGGCGCCAGCGCTCGGCGTGGGCCACCTCCCACGCCACCGCGGTGCGGACGATCCGCAGCGCGACGCCGCCCTCGGGCAGCGCATCGACGGTCTCCCGGGGATCGGCTGCGAGGTCGTAGAAGCGCTCGGCCGTCCCCGGCCCGAGCCACAGCTTGGCGTCGCCGACGATGGCCGCGCGGCTGCCATCGCCCCGGTACGCGGTGACCAGCCGGGGCGGCGGGATGGGGTCGTCGATGAGCCCGATGAGGCTCTCGCCCTGCCACGCCTGCGGCGCCGGCACCCCGAGGAGATCGGCGAGGGTCGGCGCGAGGTCGAGGAGGTCGACCGGCGCCGTGATCCGGCCGGTGGCGACGAGGTCGGGCGCGCGGATCGACAGCGGCACCCGCAGGCTCTCCTCGTAGAGCGTCATGCCGTGGCCCGCGCCGCCGTGCTCGACGAACTCCTCGCCGTGGACCCCGAGCATCACGACGATCGCGTCGTCGAGGCGACGCTCCCGGCGGAGGAACTCGACGAGCTCACCGACCGCCCCCGACACCATCTGCAGCTCGCCGCGGTACAGCCGTCGCACGTAGGCGATCTCGCGGGCATCGGGCACGACCTTGCCGAGGCGCACGCGCCCGACCCAGACGTGGGTGAGGTGCGCGAGCGGGGCGCGAGCCGGGGGCGTGAGCTCGCCGAGGAACTCGCGCGGGGGCTCGTACGGCGCCTGCGGATCGGTGAAGTCGGCGACGAGGAACCATCGACCCGCGCGCCCCGTGAGCCGCGCCATCGCGCCGTCGACCACGGCGCGCGCGTGCTCGTCGGGCCCCGCGTCGCCGACGTGGGAGAGATCGTCGATGCCCTGCGCGAAGCCGCGGTCCGCCGAGAGGTCGTCGTTGGCGCCGATCATCACGCGGTAGTGCCCGAGACGCTCGAGGGTCTCGGACAGCATCGTCTGCGAATCGGCGACGAAGGTCCCGCCCACCGTGAGGTGGACCGGAGGTGCCACCGAGCTCATCCACGCCGCGTGGCTCGGCAGGGCCGACGGCGACACCGCGTACGCGCGCTCGAACACCAAGGAGTCGTTGAGCAGCGCCTCGAGCTCGGGCAACGGAGGACGACCGCCGAGCTCGACCTCGTCGGCGCGCGCCCCCTCGATCGCCAGGACGATCACATCCCTGGAGCCGCGCTCGCGCCGGTCGAGGGGACGCGCGCGCTTCACCGTCACCTGCGCGCCGCCGAGCCGCGCGTGGGCCGACGGGTCGCGATCGCTGCGCGCCCGCAGCTCCATGCGGATCGGGATCCCTCCCCACGCGCTCAGATCGACGCTGCGGTGCTCGCCGGTGTCCCGCAGCGGCTCCTGCGAGATCACCGTCGGCACCCGGCCCGCGCGGTGGTCGTCGGTGGTGCTGACCAAGACCTCGAAGGCGCCGTGCCCCGACACGTCGAGCTCGAGCCGAGCGCGGCGCGGCGGCTGCAGGTAGAACGCCAACCCGGTCCCCGCGGCGAGGTCGAGGGCCCCGACGCCGCGATCGTCGATGACGGCCGTGAACGCCGGCGTCTCGGGCAGCGGCACCTCCGACGTGATGGCCGCGTGCGTGCCGACCTCGATGCGCTCCACCGCAGCGGCACCCGCCGCGACGGCGGCACCCGCCGCGACGGCGGCCCCTGGGCCCCGGCGGAAGTGCAGGCGCAGGCGATTGTCCCCGTGACGGATCAGGTCCGCGGGCAGCGAGAACGTGCGCCGCTCCCACGCCGACGACACGCTGAGGTTGGCGAGGACGCGATCGTTGAGCGTCACCGTGACGACCTGCTCGGGCACGAGCGCGCGCAGCGTCAGCGCGAACGCCAGCCCTGCGTGTCCGTCGACGTCGGGGTGCAGCGCGGGGGCGAGGTCACCGTCGAGCGGCAAGTCGAGCGCCGCGGACTTGCCCACGACCACGCCCGCGCGCCGGCCCTCGACGTCCTGCGCGAGGTTCCACGCCGACTGGTGCGCGAGCGCGAGGTGCTTGAGGGCGGCCTTGGTGCCGAGGTCCACGATCATTCGTCCGTCGCGCAGGACCACGGCGCTGGGTCGCTGGTGCAGCAGATCGATCCAATCGTCGTGGGTCTGCACGCGCGGCGTCGGTGCATTGGTCGGGGCGGCCACGGGTGCCGCCGCCTGGATCGGACTCGGCACGCCGAGGTCGGCACCGCCGTCGCACGCGAGAACCGCCGCCAGCGCGAGCGATCCGATCGTCCCGGGCCTCGACGCCCTGCGGTGCCTCATGCGCCGCCCCGCCCCGGCGTGGGCCCGCGCCGGCGCAGGACGAGATGGCCGACCACGCCGAGCAGCGACAGGGCCCCGGACGGCGTCATGAACCAGGCCCCACACGACACGCGCACGGCGGCCTCGCACCACACCAGCGCCGCGATCGCGATCACGAACCCCGCGACCGGGACCGGACGATCCGGGCTGCGGCGGTGGTCGAACCACGCAAGCACCACGCACAGGGCGATCACGCCGCCGGCAATCGCGACCCCGCGATCGTCGAGCTGCGCGGCGAGTTCGAGCAGCGGTCGGATCACGGGCGACGTCCGCAGCTGGTCGGCGAGCGTCGGTGTGGGCAGGCCGCTCGGCCACGGCCACCCGAGCGCGAGCGCCTGGCTCGCGACGGCCGTGGTCGCAGCGATCGTTGCGGGCCTTCGCCAGCGGCGATGGGCCAGGAGCGCCAGCAGCAAGGGCGCCCACGCGAGGGCGGGCAACAGACGCCGGGCGGTGGGTGCCGGGGCCCGGACCGCCCAACCGCGGCGCTCGAGCGACCAGCGCGCGGCGGCGGCGTGTCCATCGAGCACGAACTCGCCGAGCAGGCGATGGGGACCCTGCGCGACCGCATACGCGGAGTCGTGCGCCACGGCAGAGAGGGCCGCCGACTGCACCCACGACGGGCCGTCGATCTCGACGCGCACGACGACGGGATCGACGCGCACGCGCCCGTCGGCATCGCGGATCCCCGCGGCGCGGTCGAGCGCGTCGAGCTCCGAGGCGAAGAGCGCCGGCGCCACACGCTCGGCGAGCGACTCGGGAGACGCGAACCACAGCGCGACGGCGGCGATGAGCCACGCCAGCAGGGCGAGCTGGCCGCGCGAGTTCACTGCGCCCCCGTCGGATCGCGCAACCACAGCGCGTCGTCGATCGACAGCGCGAAGAGCAGGTGCAGGAGCACCTGATCGTCATCGACGACCGTGACGGCCGCGTCACCGTCGAGGGCAGCCGGTCGCTCCAGCAGCAGGCGTTCGAGCTCGACCCGTGCCTTCGGGGTGGCCATCGCGAGCAACGCCTCCGCCCCACGAGCCCGAAGCGCTGCGCTCCCGGACGTCGCCAAGCCGATCGCCATCTGCCGGCGCACGCCCCAGTCGCGCGCATGCTCGGCGAGCGCTGCACGCAGCGGGGCCATGCGCCGCACGTCGGCGAACGCGACCGTGGCCGCAGGCACGCCGGGTAGCCGCCGCGCAGCCGCCGACTCCGCCAGGCGGCGCGGACTCCACATCGGATCCCCGGTGTCGGTCGGACTCCGCGTGGCGGCGAGCGCCGTCCGTTCGACGACCTCCATGACCGCAGCGTCGGTGCTGAGCCGCGCGATGGCGGCAAGGACCGCCTCGCCCTCCGCCCAGCGCTGCGCGGGGTGCAGGCGATCGAGGTGTTCGTCCACGGTAGCCACCACCGACTCGCGCCCCGCGGGCGTGTCGCGTACACCCCACGCGCGCGCGCCATCGATCACGGTCCTCGCGACGAGCTCGCGACGCACGGTCTGATCCGCGTAACCCGGGGTGTGCAACAGCAGCTCGCGCAGCGACAACACCTCGAGGTCACGCGCATCGAGCCGCCGCGCGAACCGAGCCAGCTCGCGCCACGCCGTCCGGGGATCGCCCGCGGCCGCCGCCGCGATCGCGTAGTGCTCGGCGCGCGTGGCCTGGCGGCCGAGCAACGCGAGCGTGGCCTGCACCGTCAGCGCCGGGCCCACGTCGAGCGCCGGCCCGTGCGTGAGGGAGTCCGACAGGCGTGCTGCGGACACCGCCGCATCGCGGTCGACCAACAACGGCATCACGAGGCGAGCCGCGCAGACGATGCTGGGATCCGACTCGATCGCCGCCACCAACACGCGCGCCAGTCCGACGTCGTCGTCCGTGCGCACGCGCGCCAGGGCCCGAGCGAGCGGGGACTGGGCCTGCGGCGCCAGCACCTCGTCCAGCCCGGGGCAAGCGCCGGCCGGCGCCCGGACCCTTGCGCGCCCGAACGCGAGGTCCCGCAGCGTTGCGCGTCGGCCCTCGACCCAGCCGTCGCCCAGGACCCGATCGATCGCCGCCACATCGGCGGCATCGGCCTCGCATGGGCCCTCGCACGACGCCTCCGCGAGCAGGATCCCCGACGCCGCTGCGCGCCGCCACGGATCGATGTCGGCGGTTGCGCCGACGTCCGCCAACGCCAGCGCGATCCAAGGTCGTCCCCAACCGAGAGCAGCGCCGGCCTCCTCGCGGAGCGCAGCGGTGGCCCCGTCGATCCCCGCGGTTGCGGCGGCGCGCAGCACCTCGCGGCGCAGCTCGAGCGCGAGGTCGCGATCGTCGGCGGCATCGCGCAGCCGAGCGAACGTCAACAGGTCGCGGTAGTTGGCCGCGGTGACCTCGAGCCGCAACGACCAGTGCCGCGGCGCCTCGATGACCTCGAGCCCAGCACCCGTCGGTGCCGCCGGCTTGCCTCGCCAACGGGCGACGAGATCGTGCTCGGCCGAGGTGAGTTCACCGGCGTACGCGAGCAGTCGCCACCGCGCCGCCCCTTCGATGACGCTCGCGCGGTCCAGCCACAGCGCGCGTTGGCTCGGCGTCGCAGGGCCGCCGTCGGGTGAGCGTCCGAGTACCCGCTCGAGTCGCAGTCGGACGTAGGACCCTTCGGGCAGCGGCAGCGCGCGGACAGCCGACGCGAGCGCCTCGAGATCAGCGTCGCCCAGCCACGCGCGCAGCTCGTCGTCGTCCACCAGTCGCGTACCCGCCCCGCCGTGGACGTCGGCGAGCAGCAGCGCGAGCACGTCGGCGGCGGGCAGGACGATCCGCTCGCGCATCGCGAGGGCACGCAGGGCCGCCGGACCCTCGGCGCGCGCCGCCGCGATCGCGGGTTCGAGCGTTGCCGCCGGCGTCGGGGCGCTGCAGTCCCCCGTGCACACCGGCGGACGGCGGGCCCGTTCGAGCCGCGACGTCAGCTGCGTCGACGCGCGGCGGCGCAGGCCCGCATCATCGCGACCACACAGCCGGACCACCATGTCGAGGTCGTCGAGCGCCGCAGCCCCCTCGTCGAGGGCCACCCACGCAGCCGCGCGGGCGCCGAGCAGCGTGCACACGTCGCGGCGCCCCGCGAGGACGTCGCGATCGAGCGCCGCGACGCGGGCATAGTGCGCCGCGGCGACGCCGTCCCGGCCCATGGTCCGCTCGAGATCCGCGAGCTGCACGAGGGACGCGAGCTGGCCGCCCCGACGGAAGTCGCCGAGCAGCACGTCGCGGGCCCGCTCGGCATCGCCGGTGGCGACCAACGCCGAGGCGAACGCCCGCGCACCCGCCCGACGCGGCGGACGGGCGCGATCGGTGGCCCGCGCGATGACCTCGTCGTGGGCGGCGCGCTCCTCGAGCCGGACCAGCGCGAGGTTGCAGCCGGCCGCAAACAGGACCGTGGTGATCGCGAGGCGCTCGAACACCGGTCCTCCGCTCAGCTCGTCGGACAACCGAGGCCCGCGGCACCGCCCGCGTCCCCGACGAGCTTGTCGAGCAGCGTCTGCTCGTCGCCGCGCAGCACAGCGCGGGCCGACAAGGTCGCGCACAGGTGGGGCTTCGCCGCGTCGTCGTCACCGAGGTGCAGGTACGCCTGCGCCAGCCGCAAGCGGAAGCGCGGCGCGGCCGGCTGCGCCTCCACGAGCGTCTCGAGCATCTCGAGCCCGGTCTCCGAGTCGCCGTGCTCGAGCAATCGCGCGGGGGCCATCACGTAGAGCGAGCCGAGCATCTGCGTCGCCGCCCCGTCGCGGAACGCCGGGTCGCGCTCGAGGCTCTTGCGCGCCCAGGCCTCGGCCTCGGTGACCAAGCGCCCGGCGTTCGCGCCCCGCAGCTCGGCGACGCGACCGTTGAGGGCGGCGCGGACGAAGGCATATGCTGCGCTGCCATCGTCGGCGGCCCGTTCGACCCGCGCGAGGGCATCCACCCGCTGCTGTTCGGAGTCGGTGGCCGCCCCGATCTCGGTCTCGAGGGCGTCGTAGACGGCCACCGGATCCACCGGGGCTGCGTCAGGGGTCGTCGCGTCGGCCGAGGGCTTCGGCGTGCACGCGGCGCACAGCACGAGGAGAAGGAACGAGCGCACGGCGCACGTTATCACGCCGCGATGCGTCGCGGTTCGACGACTACTTCGCCGACCAGGCGTCGATCACGGCCTGATAGGGGGCAGCATCGGAGTCGCGCAGCGCCTTGATCCCGGCCGCGGCGCAGGCCGTGGCCCCCTCGCCGGTGCACACCGCCCCGAGGGCCGACTTGAAGGCCTTCACCCCGTCCGCGGGCGCATTGCCGAAGGCGACGATGGGCATCGGCGGCATGATCGCCGACAGCCACACCGAGTGCACGTCACCGCCACCCTCGAGGTTGCCGAGCTCAGCGAGCTGGGCATCGTCGATGAGCGCGCACTCGGCCTCACCGGAGATGACCTTCTTCAGGGTCTGCACCGGCCGCGTGGTGGTCACCACCGTGAAGTCGGCCAGCGTGAACGCGCCGCGCGCGATGACCTTCTCGACGAATGGCTTGTCGCCGCCGTGGTTGGTTGCGAGCGTCTTGCCCTTGCAGCTGGCCACGTCTGCGTGGTTCTTGCTGACGACGTAGTACTGGATGCCGCCACCGCCCTCGACGTCGGCCTCGCCTACGACCTGCAGCTTGTACTCCGCGCGCAGGGCCAGGAAAGCGCCGAGCGACAGGATGCCGTACTGGGGCGAGACCGCAGCGATGTGCTCCTTCGCCGCGGTGCGCTTGGTCTGGTAGCTGCCCTTCGCCGCGCTCCAGCCGTTGGCCCGGGCGAGGTGGACCATCAGCGAGTCGACGTAGGACTGGGCGGTCGAGGCAGAGCCGACCCCCTGTTCCTTGAGGATCAACACCTGGACCTCGTCCCCGGCGTCCGCGGTGCCTTCGCCCGCGAGCATCGAGACGATCGAGGTGGTTGCGATGGCAGCGGCGAGGCCCAGGGAGCGGAGGCGGTTGTGCATGGGAAGGGGCCCGTTGTGACGTGGGCTCGCGGGGGAGTATGCATCGGCCCGCGGCCGTCGGCTCGGCCCGTCAATCCGCCGCGTCGACATAGGTGAAAAGCTCGCCGAAGGCGTCGCGGAACACCCTGTGCGCCCCCTCGTGCGACACGGCGCGATCGGGCACCAGTGTGACCTTGCCCCCACCGCCGGGCAGGTCCACGGCGTACTGCGGGATCGCGAGGCCGCTCACGCGTCCACGGAGTTGGTCGAGGATCTGCAGCCCCGTGCGGATGGGCGTGCGCAGGTGCCCCGTGCCCTGGACCGGATCGCACTGGAACATGTAGTACGGCCGGCAGCGGTGCCGCAGCAGCCACCGGCCGAGTGTCGCCACGGTGTCGGCGTCGTCGTTGAGGCCCCGCAGCAGGACCATCTGATTGCCGAGCACGAGCCCGCCATCGGCGAGCAGTCCGAGCGCACGCGCGGCTTCGGGGGTGCACTCGGTCGGGTGGTTGAAGTGCGTGTGCACGAACAGCGGCGCGAACGGTCGGAGCGCGTCGACCAGCGCCGGTGTGATCCGCTGCGGCAGCGTCACGGGATTGCGGGTGCACAGGCGGATCACCTCGACGCTGTCGATCGCCCGCAGATGGGCGACGATGTCGACCAGCCGCGCGTCCGAGAGACTGAGCGGATCCCCGCCGGAGACCAGGACGTCGCGCACCGCCGGCGTGCGTCGCAGGTAGGCGTAGGCCGCCTCGAACTCGGCCCTCGCCGGGGCGCTGGCCTCGTCACCGACCTTGCGCGAGCGCGTGCAGTGCCTGCAGTACACCGGACAATTGTGGGTGACGTAGAGCAGCGCGCGGTCGGGGTAACGGTGCGTGAGGATGGAGACCGGTCGGTGCTCGTCCTCGGCCAGGGGGTCGCGCAGGTCGCCGGGTGCGGCACGCAGCTCGTCCTCGAGGGGAATCGCCTGCCGTCGCACCGCACAGTCCGGGCCACCGATCAGGGACAAGTAATAGGGCGTCACCGCGAACGAGAAGTCGTGACGCCCCGTGATGCCCCCGCGCTCCGCGTCGGTGACATCGATCAGCGACTCGAGCTGCGCGAGGGTCGTGACCCGGTTGCGCAGCTGCCAGCGCCAGTCGTTCCACGACGCATCATCGACGTCCGCCCAGGCGGGATGCCGCGGGCTGCGGGCCGAACCGTCGGGGCTCATGCGCGCTCAGTATGGGGCCGGGCCGCGAGGAACGCGACCACGAGCAGGCCCAACGGCAGCGCAACGGCACCCGCCCACGGCAGGGACTCGTCGTCCGCGCGCTCGACCAGGCTCGACAGGGCGCCGGTCGCCCCCGACATCGCGGCGCTCTGCTCGTCGCCGAGCGCCGCATAGCCGACGACCGCTGCGCAGCCATAGGCCGCGACCAGCACCGCGAGGCGGCGTGAGGGCGAGAGCGTCGCACCGACCGGACGCTCGGGAAGGGCCCCGAGGACGCGGGCCGTGAAGAACGGATCGATCCCGACGTCCGCGCCCCGCGACAGCTCGCGATCGAGGCCGTCCGAGCTCACGCGTCCCCCTCGGGGTCGAGCTCGGCCTCGTCGCCGCCGCGCTCGAGCCGGGCATCCGGACCGTCGAGCCGAGTCCGCAGCAGCCGCTTCGCGCGGTGGAGGTGGGTCTTCACGGTGCCCAGGGGCAACTCGAGGATCTCGGCGATCTCCGGGTACGAGAGATCCTGCAGGTAGTAGAGCACGACCACGCCGCGGTAGCGCTCGGGCAGCTGCGCCACGGCGCCCTCGAGGTCGCGCCGCAGGTCGGCCCGGGTCGCGCTCAGGGCATCCTCGGGCGCCGCAGTGGCGGTGTCGTAGCCCTCGGGCAGCGACGAGAACTTCCGCACCCGCGTGTTGTGATTGAGGTACGCGTTGTAGCTGATGCGGTACAGCCACGTGCCGAAACTCGCGCGCCCCTCGAACCCGCACAGGCCCCGGTACGCCCGGAGGAAGACCTCCTGCGCGAGGTCATCGGCGAGGGTTCGATCGCCGCACAGCCGGAGCAGCAGGCCGCGGACCTTGCCCTGGTGTCGGCGGACGAGCTCGGCGAACGCGGGCCTCGCCCCGGCGGCGGCGCGTCGGACCAACGCGACGTCGTCCTCGACGTCGGCGACCGCGTCGACCGCGACGACCGCAGGGAGCGTGCGGACGCCGGCGCTCATGGGCGCCCCCGGGCCCCGATGGCGATGCGGAAGCTGACCAGGTAGCCGCCCCCGATGAACGCGGGCACGAGGCCCCCCGCCGCGAGCCCACGATCCCCGAGGACCATCCCCGCGACGACGAGCCCGAGCCCGGCGAAGCCCAGGACGAGGCCGCGGCGCAGGTCGTTGCGGGCGGGGGCAGCGAGCAGATCCTGGGGCGGCTCGAGGCCCTGCTCGATCAGGCGCCGCGCCAGGTCGAGGCGCTTGTGTTCGGCCGTCAGCCGCATCCGACCCAGGGCGATCACCACGATCGCGGCGAGGGCCAGCACGACGATGCCCATGCCCCGCGAGCTCCCGTGCGCCGGCGGCTCGGCGCCCACCTGCAGCTCGACCCACGCGCCCGCGGCCTGGACCCGGTCGGCGCAGCCGAGGCCGAACTCGATGACCTCGAAGGTCTGGTCCCAGGCGTCCATCATCAGCGAGGGCGGCGCGGCGTGGGCCCGCGGCGCGAGGGCGAAGAGGCCCACGGCGAACGCCAGCAGGGGCAACAAGGTGCCGAGGAGGCGATGCAGCGGGGCGCGGGACGTCATGGGGGGACTCGGGGCGGGGACGGGTCGGGCGGGTTGGCAGTTGCATCGACCCCGACGGGCGGCCGCCGGTTTCGGCGGCGCCACGCGACCACCGCAGCGCCGAGCATGGCGCAGGCCTCGAGGGCGAGCAGCACCACGATGGGATCGTACGGCGTGCGCAGACGCACATCTCCGAAGTACAGCGCCGCGACGATGAACGCGGCCCAGAGATGGACGGCCACGAGGGCCAGGCGCGGGTGTGCCCGGGGCCAGAACACGACCAGCATGGCGAGGAAGGCCGGGATCGCGAAGGTCGAGCTGTGAATCGTCCCCCACTTCCCCGCGAGGCCCTGCCATTGCCCCTTGCCGGAGTCGGGCCACAGCACGTTGTAGCGCCAGAGCATCAGGACGTGGACGAGCGCGTACTCGGCCTGCCGCAGCAGTCCACCCTTGGCGACGCAATCATCCATGTACGTGCGGTGCTGCACCGCATCGCCGATGTACCCGAAGTAGTAGAAGTGCGTGCCCTCGATCGGATCGAGCTGTGGCCACTCACCGGGCGCCGTCTCCGATCGCTTCGCGAGCTGCAGCAGCGGCGGTGGCCCGAACACGGTGCGGGAGCGCGTCGGCGAGTCGGGCAACGCGATGATCTTGGTGACGTGGCAGCGACCGAACACCTGGTTGAAGCTGCCGTTCTCCGAGATGAGGCCCCAGCGACCGGTGTGGTAGTGCAGTCGCCACGCCGAGAAGCCCAACACCAGTACGACCGGCAGCGCGGCGCGGCACAGCATCGCGAAGCTCAGCTTCGGCCACAGCGAGCGGCCGAAGATCCAGAGCACGCCGAGCAGCGCGACGCTGACGAGGATCTGCGGCCGCATCACCAGCGCGAACGCGATCGCGATCCCGGCGAGATAGGCATCGCCGGCGCGCCCGCGATCGACGACGCGTAGCAGCGCCCAGGTGCCGACCATCAGCCCGAGCCCAAAGGGCGTCTCGCTGAGGAAGTACCCGCCCAGGGAGATCATCGGGTAGTCGAACACGAGGATCAGGCCGACCAGCGGCCCGATGGGGGCGAATCGCGTGACCCGTCGCGCGATGAGCATCCCGAACATCGCCGAGGCCGCGCCCATGATCGCGAACGCGACACCGACAGCGCCGAGGTTGCCCTTGCCGAAGATCTTCTCGATGCCGAACATCAGCACGTGCGTGCCCCAGGGGTAGAACCCCGAGTACTCGCGCTTGCCCCACAGATCCTGGAACAGCGACGCGGCGCGCCCGACGTAGCCGTTCATGTCGGAGTAGACGTAGTCGGCCGGCGGATGCACGCGCAGGTTCCAGTGCAGGCGCACCACCAGCGCCGCGACGAAGATCGCCAGCGGCCAGCGGTTGTGGACCAACCATGCGCCGATCGCCGCGGGCATCCGTCTGCGGGACGGCGGCACGGCGCTCATCGTGTCCTCCGTCGCTGCCACAGCGCGCCGAACGACAGCCGCTCGGGGTCATGCGCATACCCGGCCGCCCAGGCGAGCAGTCGCGCCACGCGATCGTAGGCGCAGGCGATCATCGCGGCGCACTCGCCTTCGTGGACCACTGCGAGTCGCGGCAACGCGGACCAGAACGCGTCGGGCGCGTCGTCCATCCCGTAGAACACCGGCTGGATCCCCAGCTGCTCGTCGAACCAACCATCCACCCGCACCCAATCGGCGCCGTTCCCCGGCGCGCCCAGAAGATACGCGCAACTGACCACGCATGCTGCGACTTCGTCCCAGAGCACCGCGCGGCCCGCGGCGCCCCCGAGATCGTACGGGATCGCCTGGTAGTCGATCCCGTGGTCGTCGGCGAGCCGGCCCGCGAGGGCGATGTGGACGAACTCGTGCAAGAGGTTCGGCAGGCCGCAGGCCTCGACGACCGCCACAGCGGGCGTGGGCGGCGACGCGGGCGGCCAGGGATGGGACCAGGCCGCGGGCCCGCGCGCTGCGAACGCCGGGGCTGGCCGTACGGCCCGCACGCAGTTCTCCCCGTCGGGGCGGATCCGCACCTCCGCCCCGAGACATCGGAGTGTTATGGAACACGCCGATAGCAAAAGATCATCGGCATCGCCGCTGGGGTCGGGTATGGTCGACACTGGCATCCCGCTTCGCGCCGCGCGGGCGCATCGTAAGGGAAGCCGCCCCCGGACCGCCACCCCCTCCTCCCCCATGGCCCCCGCCCACGACACACGACGCGCTCCGCTGCGGCTCGGCCGCTACGAGCTCGTGGGGCGACTCGGACAGGGCGCGACGTCGACGGTGTACCTCGCGCGCGCCGCGGGCGAGGCCGGCTTCTCGCGGGAGTTCGCGGTCAAGGTGCTGCACCCGCACCTCGATCCCGGGTTGCGGACGCGATTCCTCGACGAGGCCCGGCTGTCGGCGCGCGTTCGCCATCCGAACATCGTTTCCACCGTCGACCTCGGCGCCGACCGAGGCCTCGACTTCCTCGTGTTCGAGCTCGTCGATGGCATCGATCTCCGGCGCTTGTTGCTGGGACGCACCGTGCCGCTGCGCCCGTGCCAGGCCGCCTACGTGATCGCGATGGTCGCCCGCGGCGTGCATGCGCTGCACACCGCCACCGACGCCCAGGGCCGGCCGCTGCAGGCGGTGCACCGCGACCTCTCCCCGCACAACATCATGATCGATCGCGAGGGTCGGGCCGTGCTCATCGACCTCGGCCTCGCGAAGATGCGTGAGCGCGTCGAGGTCACGCAGCTGGGCGTGCTCTGCGGTCGACTGCCGTACATGAGTCCGGAGCAGGCGCTGCTGCAGGCCGTCGACGCCCGCAGTGACGTGTTCTCCCTCGGCACCGTGCTGTTCGAGCTGCTGACCGGGCGCCTGCCGTTCGGCGACGACGACACCCGCGGCACGCACGATCGCGTCACGAGCTGCGACGTGGCCGAGCCGATGGCGAGCCTCGCCGAACGCCTGACCCCGCCGACGCCGCTGGGCTCGGGCCTCGTCGAGATCATCGCCACGTGTCTGCAGCGCGAGCCCGGCGCGCGCTTCGACTCCGCGGCGACGCTCGCCGATGCGCTCGAGCAGCTGCTCGCCCATGCCGGCTGCGACCTCGCGGCGTTGCAGAAGGAAATCGCCGACATCGCGACGCCGATGCGCGACGGTGCCGGCACCCTGCCCCGCGCCGTGCTCCCCCGCACGACCGCGCCGCGACGCACGTGGCGCGCGACGGCGTTGTTCGCGTCCGCGGCGGTGCTCGCCCTCGGAGCCTGGACGCTCGCGTCGCGCACCGAGCTGCTGCCGGTGTCCCGCGACGCCGGCGCCCTCGCGAGTGACGGCGCCCCCCGACGCGCGCCGGCCCTCGCCGCGCCCGCGGCAACGCCTGCTCCCTCGCAGGTCGCCGTCGCGACGCCGCTGACCGTGCCGGTGCCGATCGCGACCCCGATCCTCACGCCGATCCCGACGCCCGCGGTCGCCCCCGCCGACGAGCCCGCCGTCCCGCGCGCGTCGTCGCGGCACCGCCGACGCAATCGGGCGCTCAAGCCGAATCCGTACGCCGGCAAGTGACGCGCGCCCGAGTCATCACCCGGTGGACACTCGCGCTGGCGCTGCTCGTCGGCCCCACCACGCCCGCGGGAGCCTCGCCGTATGCCCTCGGTGCGCAGGCCCGACGCGCTGCGCCCAGCGACCGCGGGGCCCTGCGCCCCGACGATGGCGCCGAGGAGACCTCGCTGGACGCGACGCGGCGCGAGGCCGCCGCCGCCTTCGCCGACGCCGAGGCGGCGTTCGAGCGCGGGGACTATGCCGTCGCCGCGGCGCGCTTCGAGCACGCCCACCGGCTGTCGCCCCATCAGTGGACGCTCTACAACCTCGCGCTGTCGCGGGCGCGCGCCGGCGACCCACTCGGGGCGTGGCATGCGTTCGACGAGCTGGCCGCGCGGGCCGACGACGACGCCGAGCGACGCGAGGCCGAGCGCGAGCGCGACGCCCTGCTTCCCCTGCTCGCGGTGGTCGTCGTGCGCGGGCCCATCGGCGCCCGCACATGCGTCGACGACACCCCGCTGGTCGTCGCCGCCGGCGAGCGGACAGAGCACGTCGTCGTGCCCGGCGTGCACCGCATCACGACGACGAACCGCGACGAGGACGTCGTGCTCGCGGCCGGATCCTCGATCGAGATCGCGGCCGCGTCGCCGAGGGCCGCGCGCGATCGGGTGCGACCGCTCCTCATCGGCGCGGCGGTCGGGACCTCGCTCGCGACGGCAGCGGGCACCGCCGGCGCCGCGACGGCGCACCGCACCGTGGCCGCAGGCCTCGCCGGTTCGGCCGCGGCGCTCAGCGCCGTCGGCCTCGGGCTCGTCATCGGTGCGATCGTGAAGCGCTCCCGCGAACAACGCAGCCGCCCGACGTCATGGCGCTGCGGAGCCGCCAGCGCGACGTCGACGACCGAGCGGGCGGGGTCCCGAACTCAGAAGCGTCCCACCAGCGACACGCCCGCGCCGTGACGGCCCAGGTCGGGGCCGACGACGAGGTTCCGCTGCAGGCGTCGGCGCTGCGAGAGACCGAGCCCGAGGAACGTCGCGCCCGCCGCGAGGATCGCCGCGCCGGGGATGCCCATCGTCAAGGCTGCGCGACGGCCCGCCCCGGCCTGACACCCGTTGCCCGTCAGTCGCACGCACGGATCGACGGTCCCGATCACGACCGCGCCGAGCACCAGCACGAGCCCACCCGTGGTGAGGAGAATGCCGCCGCGCAGCCGCTTCGAGACCGCCTCGCCCTCGGGCTCGTCCCGCCAGTCTCGCGGCCCGAGGTCATCCGCCACGTCGTCGGTCGCGTCGTCGTCGGTCGCGTCCCCGTCCAACGCGTCGGCCGAGACCGCATCGGCCGAGACCGCATCGGCCGAGACCGCATCGGCGTTCGCGTCCGGATCGACCCGCTCGATGAGCGGCGGCGGTTGGCGCTCGACCGCCTCGATCTGTAGGGGCCCTTCGTAGGGCCGTCGATCCGCCGCCGACACCGGCCATGCGACCGACCACGCGCACGCGCACGCGATCGCAGTGCGAGCAAGACCGGCGACGGGGCGCAGCGGCACGGCGCGACGATACCACGCACGATTCGCAGGACAACGCCCCGGTCGCGTGTCACCCTCGACCGAGGTTCGATGTCCGCGCTGCTGCTCGCCGCCGTCCTCGCCGCCCCCGCCGCGCGCCCTGCCCTGCCACAGTGCCCCGACCGCGCCGTGGCGACGCTGGAACTCGGTGGCGCGGACGCGCCGACGCGCCTGCACGCCTTCTTCGACCCCGCGGCCAGCGGTGCGCTGGGCATCTTCGCCGAGCTGCGCCGGATGGTGGCCGAGCGCCCCGACGAGCTCGGCATCTCCGTCTGGCTCGTGCGCCCGCTCGCGGCCTTCGATCCCCGGATGGATCGCGTGCGTCGCTTCGCCTGGGCAGCGGCGCGAGTCGGGCACCTCGACGACGCGCTCTTCGTCATCGCCCGGCTCGGCGCCGATCACATCGCGGCGACGCTGCTCGACGACGGGCGCACCCAGACGCTCGCACCGTCGCTGCACCTCCAGCCCGGGGCGCTGGTCACCGCCCTGAACGAGGGCTGCGACGGCGCGCGCCTCGATCTCGCCTCCGCCCAGGTCGCCCGCCTCGGCCGAAGCGCGACGCTCGGCCTCGTGCGGCTGCCCGCGTTCGCGATCGGAGGCTTCGTGTTCGACGACACGCCCGGCCTGGAGCGCGTGCGCCCCGAGCTCGGCCGCGAGCCAGTGCGCCGCTCGCTCCGATGGCGCGCGTCGACGACCCCCGTCGCCGTGCCCCCGCCGGTCCGCATCGATCGCATGCGGACGCCGCCGTCGGGGGGCCTCGTGCTCGGCGGCCTCGGGCTCCCGCATCACCTCGCGGTGATGGGCCAGGGCGAGGACGATCCGACGCTCTTTCTCAGCCTGCCGCGCGCGATGCAATACCGCAGTGAGCACCCGGGGCGGCTCGCAGTGCACATCTTGGCCCGGGGCAACGGCTTCGGCGCGAACGTGTTGCGGGCCCGGCTGTGCGCCGCGACCCGCCTCGGCCGCGAACTCGACTACGCGCGCATGCTCGCCGGCCCACCCGACGCCCGGCGCGACCCCGATGCCGCCGCGGTCGAGCTGCTGAAGCTCCTGGACGCCGAGGCCGACGCGCACTGCGGAGACACGAGCCAACCCGAGGGCGAGGTGCTGCCCGAGGGTGCGTGGCTCGACGGCGTGCCCCGCTCGCCCACCGAGCTGGACGATCTGCCCAACCTGCTGCGCCCATCGGTCGCTGGCACACGCCCGCTCGACGGCTTTCTCCGCCCCGCCGCGGCCGAGCCGTGAGCGGAGCTGATATGCTCCGGCCTTCCTCATGGAAGTCCGCTACTTCGCGGCGACAGACATCGGACGCAAGCGCGCGGCCAACGAGGACAACTTCCTCGTCGACCACGATCTGCACCTCTTCGTCGTCGCCGATGGCATGGGAGGCCACGCCTCCGGCGAGATCGCGAGCGCGCTGGCCGTCCACGCCGTCCGCGACGTGATCCACCGCGAGCGCGACCTGCTCGCCGCCTACGACGACGAGGATCCCCGCAGCCACGTCGAGGTCTGCACCCTGCTCGAGTACGCGGTGCACTGCGCCGGCGAGCGGATCCACGAGCGCGCCCAGAAGGAGCCCGAGAAGCGCGGCATGGGCACGACCATCGTCGTGTTGCTGCTCATCGGCGCCCGCGGCTTCATCGCGTACGTCGGCGACAGCCGCATCTACCTCGTGCGCGGCGGCATCGTCTACCAGCTCACGGAGGACCACAGTCTCAAGAACGAGCTCATCCGCCTGGGGAAGATCCGCGCCGACGAGTTCGAGGAGAGCCCCTACGCCGGGCTCAAGAACGCGATGACGCGGGCGGTCGGCGTCTACCCGATGGTCGAGGTCGACACGCTGGATTTCGACATCATCCCCGGCGACGCGTTCCTGCTGTGCAGCGACGGGCTCTACGAGTACCTCGACGACAACGACATCGGTCGCACGCTCGCGCTGCCGGAGATCCGCGAGGTCCCCGGCCGGTTGGTCGAGCTGGCGAACACCCGCGGCGGCAAGGACAACATCACCGCGGTCGCCGTCCAGATCGCGGGCGAGGCCAGCGACCACGACCGCGCCAGCGAGATCAACTTCACCCTCGATCGCCTGAAGGGCGTGCCTCTGTTCCGCCAGCTCAGCTACCAACAGCTGGTGCGGATCATGAACATCGCCCGCAGCCGCACGGTCGACGTCGGCCAGGCGATCTTCCGCGAGGGCGACGAGGGCAACGAGCTGCACGTGCTGCTGCGCGGCAGCGTCGAGCTCTCGCGCGGCGGAGTCCGCATCGCCGAGCTGCCCGCTGGCACGCACCTCGGTGAGATGGCGCTGATCGACGCCAGCCCGCACACCGTCACGGCGACCGCATCGGCGCCGAGCAAGGTCCTCGGCATCGCTCGCCACGACTTCTACGAGATCCTGCGCAAGGAGCCCGCGCTCGCCGTGAAGCTGCTCTGGAGCTTCGTCCGCGTGCTCGCCGAGCGCCTGCGGGCGACCACCGCGGAGCTCACCCACGCCCGGGCCCCCGAGCTCGAGGCCGACGAGTCCACCGAACCAGCCGAGGATCCGTTCTCGCCGTGACCGACACCGTGCCCGACTCCGCATCCCTCGAGGTCCTCGTCGCGTCGGCGTGGACCGCCCGCGAGTCCGCCCTGTGCACCTACTCGGGGTTCGCCGTCGGCGCGGCCCTGCGCGACGAGCACGGCCGGGTCTGGACCGGCGCGAACGTCGAGAACGCGAGCTACACCCTCGGGCTGTGCGCCGAGCGGGTCGCCATCTTTGCTGCGCTCACCCACGGCGGCCGTGGCTTCACGCACGTGGTCGTGGCGACCGACACGCCGCAGCCGACGTCGCCGTGCGGCGCGTGCCGACAGATCCTCTGGGAATTCGCCCGCCACGCCACGGTGGTGATGGTCGCGGCGGGCGGTGTCACCGCGACCGCGACCGTCGCCGAGCTGGTGCCGATGGGCTTCGACGACGCCGCGCTCGGCCCTCGCGCATCGTCGGGCACAACCACGGGGCGTCCGTAGCCGGCGCCCCGGTCCCGCGGCGTGCCGCACCGCTGTCCGGTGCCGCGGTCTGGGGTACCCTCGGGGCGTGAACCCGCGAATCCTCGTCGCCCTCGCACTCGTCGGCACCGCCTGCGCCCAAGAGGACCACCTCTACAAGGCGTCGATCCGCTGGACGTCGTGGGGCATCCCCCACATCGAGGCCCAGGACATCCCCAGCGCCGCGTACGCCCAGGCCTACGCGTTCGCCCGCGACGGCGGCTGCATCCTCGCCGATCAGATCGTGAAGGTCCGCAGCGAGCGCGCGCGGTTCTTCGGACCCGGTGAGGCGAACGCGAACCTCGACAGCGACTTCACCCACCTCACCCTCGACATCTACGGCCGCGCCAAGGCCGGCTTCGACGCGCAGCCGCAGGACATCAAGGACATGATCGTCGCGTACGTCGCCGGCTACAACGAGTTCATCACCACCGAGGGTGACACCCTGCCCTGCGCCGGCGAGCCGTGGCTGCGGCCGATCGACGAGATCGATCTATTCGCGCACTACGTCGAGCTCGGCACACTCGCCAGCGCCCGTGCCCTCGCCGGCTTCATCGCCACCGCGGCCCCGCCCGGCTCGATGATCCGCGGATCGGCCGAGCCACCACCGCTGTCCCGACTGGCGCGCAGCAAGCCCGGCAGCAACGGCTGGGGCATCGGCGCCCAGCGCTCGACCGAGGGCCGCGGCATGCTGCTGGCCAACCCGCACTTCCCCTGGCAGGGCGAGCTCAAGCTGTGGGAGAGCCACCTGCGCGTCCCCGGCGAGCTCGACGTCTACGGCGTGGGCCTGCTCGGCGTCGTCGGCGTGCTCATCGGCTTCAACGAGCACGTCGCGTGGACGCACACGGTGTCCGACGGTCAGCGTTTCACGTTCTACAAGCTCACGCTCGATCCGGCGAACCCGACCCGCTACCTCTACGACGGCGAGTACCGGGACATGGAGTCCCAGACGTTCACCATCGACGTGCTGCAGGACGACGGCTCGATCACCCAGACCAACCGCACGATGTGGCACAGCCACTACGGGCCGATCCTCAACCTCTCGCCGTTCGGGTGGAGCAACGAGATCGCGTTCACGTACCGCGACGCGAACATCGACAACATCAAGCTCATCGCCCAGTTCCACGGGATGAACCGCGCGACCAGCATGGACGAGCTGCAGGAGGTGCACGCGCGCGAGCAGGGCATCCCGTGGGTCAACACGATGGCCACCAGCGCCCTGGGCGAGACCTGGTACGCCGACACCACGCCGACGCCGAACCTGAGCGCGGCCGCGCTCGCCGCGTGGGACGAGGCGCGCAAGACCGACTTCTTCACCGAGGCGCTCGCGGCCAACGACGCGGTGCTCCTCGACGGCTCCGACTCCAAGTTCGAGTGGGTCGACGACCCCGACGCCCGCGACCCCGGCCTCATCGCGTTCGCCAACGTGCCGCAGCTCGAGCGCGACGACTTCATCTACAACGCCAACGACAGCCACTGGCTGTCCAACCCCGCCGAGCCCCTGGTCGGGTACTCGCCGATGCACGGGTTCGAGCGCACGCCCCGGACCCCGCGCACGCGCATGAACATGCGCACGCTGACCGAGATCGGCCCCGGCACCGCGTCGGGCGAGGACGGCAAGTTCGACCTCGCCGAGCTGCAGGCCGCGGCGCTGTCCAACCGCGGGATGATCGCCGAGCTGGTGCGCGACGATCTCGTCGCGCGCTGCCAAGGCGTCGACACCGTCGCCTACCTCAACCCCGATACCAACGTCACCGAGCACGTCGCCATCTCGGCGATCTGTGACGCCATCGCCGGCTGGGACCTCCGCCTGGATCTCGACAGCCCCGGCGCGGTCGCGTTCCGCGAGTTCATCGGCGGGTACCCGTACGGCGAGCTGTTCGACGCGGGCGTGATGTTCAGCGAGCCGTTCGACCCAGACGATCCGATCGAGACCCCGAACACCCTCGCCACGCCGCAGGGCGAGGACGCCGACTTCGCGCTGCAGTCCCTCGCCGGCGCAAGTCTGCGCCTGGCGAAGGCCGGCATCGCCGTCGACGCGACGCTGGGGCAGACCCAGTACACCAAGAAGGGCGACAAGCGGATCCCGATCCACGGCGGCGGCCGGCCCGAGGGCGTCACCAACCTCATCGACTACGACGTCCTCATGACGTACCTCGAGGCGCCGATGAGCCGCGGCGAGGTCATCAACGAGCTCACCGGTCTCACCACCGAGGGCTACGTCGTGAACTACGGCACGAGCTTCATCATGACGCTGCAGTACACCGACGACGGGCCCAACGCGACCGCGTTCCTCACGTACTCGCAGTCGAGCAACCCCGAGTCGGAGCACTACGCCGACCAGACCGCGGAATTCAGCGGCAAGCGCTGGCGCTCGATCCCGTGGACCGACGAGGACATCCGCGCCGACGAGCAGGAGTTCCGGTTCCTGGTCGTCGACTGACGGCGCCTCGCCGAGCTCGACGGGCGCTCGTTCGTTCTCGCCGATCGCCCGGCTCGGCCGTCACCACACTTCGCAGGTGTCGGCCGGGCGCATCGGCGTCCCGGCCTCGCACGCGAACGCGGTGCCGAACTCGGGGAGGTTCGCGAGCGGACCGTTCACGCGGTAGCGCGGGTGGCTGTGCGAGTCCGTCATCGCCATGACCTGGTCGGTCTCGGGTGTGCTCTTGCTGCACCAGATCTGGCTGAACGCGACGAAGAACAGCTGCTCGTGGGTCAGGCCGTCCATCGCGGGCGCGTGCGGGTCCACGCCGTTGTCCGCGGCCCACCGCAGGAACGCGCGGTGCGACTCCTTGATCCCACCGAGGTCCGCGATGTTCTCGCCCAGCGTCAGCTTGCCGGACAGGTGCACGCCGGGCTGGACCTCGTAGCCGGAGTAGAGCTCCTCGACGCACGCGGCGCGCTCCTCGAAGCGCTTGCCGACCTCGGGCGCCCACCACTCGCGCAGCGTGCCTTCGCCGTCGAACTTGCGGCCCTGGTCGTCGAAGCCGTGGGTCAGCTCGTGGCCCATGACCATGCCGATGCCGCCGAAGTTCATCGCCATCGGCCACTCGTGGTGGAAGAACGGCGGCTGGAGGATCCCCGCGGGGAAGACCATCTCGTTGCCACTCGGGTTGTAGTACGCGTTGACCGTCGGCGGCGTCATCTCCCAGCGCTTGGCGTCGACCGGGCCGTCGATGTCGGCGATGCGCCGCGCGGCGTCGAACTCGGAGGCGGCCACCACGTTGGCGAGGTGGTCGTCGCCGACAGCGAGCGTCGAGTAGTCGCGCCACTGCTCGGGGTAACCGATCTTGTTGACGATGGCGCGCATCTTGCCCTCGGCGGCGGTACGCGTCGCGGCGTCCATCCACGACAGCTGCGGCAGACCGACGGCGAACGCCGACTCGACCTGCTGGATCATCGCGACGGCGATATCGCGGCTCTTGGCACCGAAGTGTTCGGCGACGAACTCGCGACCGATGGTCTCGCCCATCGCCCGATCGGATTGCTCGACGCACCGCTTCCAGCGGGGCGCGAGCTCGGCCTGCCCACGCAGGGTCTTGCCGTAGAACTCGAAGTCGGCCTGCACGAAGGCAGCCGGGAGGTGCTGCGCTGCGTCGTGCAGGATGTGCCAGCGCAGGTAGTGGCGGAGCGTCGCCGGCGGGGTCTTCGACACCACCGCGGCGAGACCCGTGAAGTACGACGCCGGCGCGAGGCTCACGGCCTTCACGTCGGGCCGCCCGATCGCGGCGAAGTAGGCGGCCCACGGCAGCGCCGCGTGGGCGTCGAGGCCGGCGCGATCGAGCTTGTGGTAGCGCGTCTCGGGCTCGCGGAGGTCCTCGCGGGGTAGCGCGATCTCGGCGAGCTGCTGCTCGAAGGCGAAGACGTCACCGGCCGCGGCGGACGCAGCCGCCGGTGCCATGCCCGAGAGCTCGAACATCCGCGCGACGTGGGCGAGGTAGCCCTCGCGCATCGTCACCAGGCGCGCGTCGGTACCACGGTAGAACTCGCGGTCCGGGAGGCCGAGACCGCCCTGGCTCAGGAACGCGAGGTTGACGTCGGGTGCCCGGTAGTCGGGCTCGACGTCGAGTTCGAACAGGACCCGCTGCTTGCGACGGTGCATCGCGCCGACCAACGCGAACAGCGACGCCGCGTCGGTGACCTCGTCGACGCGGGCGAGCGTCGGTGCGAGTGTCGTCAGTCCACGCGACTCGATCGCGGACTCGTCCATGCAGCCGCGCCAGAACTGACCGAGCTTGTCGTCGGGCTTGGTCGCCGCGCGCTCGAGGATGCCCTTCAGCACCAGGTTGTTGCGCTCGCGCAGGGCCTGGAATCGGCCGTATCGGGGCTGATCCGGGGGCAGCGGTGTCGCGTCGATCCACCCGCCACAGGCGAAGCGATAGAAGTCATCGCAGGGATCGGTCGCGCGGTCCATCGCTGCGGTGACCTCGGCCGACGTCGCCTCGTCCGCGGCATGGGCCCCCGGCGGGTCGCTGCGCGGGGTCTTGCAGGCGGCGAGCAGCGTACAAGCAACGAGGAACAGGGTTCGATCCATGGCGGACGCGGAGCGTGCCATGGCGACGGGAGCGGTGGAGATGACCTCGCGCACGGGCTCCCGACCCCGATCGCTCCGCCGTGGTTTCGTCGGCGGCGAGTGCGTTCAGTCCGAGGTCGCCAGACCGTGCGCGCCGAGGAACTCCCGCAGCGCCGGCCACGTGCGCGCCAGCCTCGACAGCGCCGTGCGCGTCGGCTCGTCCTCGAGGAGCGCGGCCATGTCGCCGGTCGGCGCCGGCGCGCGGTAGTCCGGGCGCTCCTCGAGGCGCTCGGCCCACGCCGCGAGCACGCGGACGCAGCCGACCTTCGACGCCGCGAGGAGCTGCCGGGCCCGCGGCAGATCCTCGGCCACGCGCGCGCGCGCGTCCCGGGGTCGGCCCGCGCGGAGCAGCACGATGACGTCGGCGAGGAGCAGGCTGCCGCGGCGCGCGGCCGGCAGCAACGCGTGGGCGCGCTCGAGCTCGGTCACCGCGGTGTCGATCTCGCCGCGGTGGGCGTAGGCCAGGGCGAGCCGTGCATGGAGCACGGGGCGCTGACCGCCGAGCATGCCCCGCGGGCCGATCCACCCCGAGCTGCGCACGGCCTCGAAGCGCTCGAGGGCGATCGACGGCTCGCCGGCGTCGAGCTCCGTGCCGGCGAGGCCGAGGGAGAAGAGCGCGTGCAGGGCCGGCATCGTGCGTGCGCGCGCGGCGAGCTCGGCGAACGTCGCCCGCGCCCGCTCGATCTCGCCGACCGCGACGAGGTGCACGGCGTCGTCGTGGTCGCGGAGCATCGCGATCACCCGCCGTCGACGCGTCAGCGTCCAGCCCAGGACCACCGCGACGACCGCCCACATCACCAGCGGCGAGACATGGACGGCGGCGATGCCCGCCGACGCGCCGAGGACCACGGAGACCGGCAAGGCACGGGCGTACCAGCCCGCCCGTGACAACGTCCGCTCCACGGGGAGCAGGGACTCGGTCCGTGCCACTGCGGCGGACATCGTCGCGGGATCACCGGGGACGCGCGCCGTCCGAGACAACGCGCCACCGGCCGCAGACTAGCCGGCCTTCGCCTCGGCCTGCGCGCGGACGATCTGCTCGGCGAGCTCGGGCACGACCTCCCAAGCCACGGCCTCGAGGACCTCGCGGCTCAGGGCGATGATCGCCGCGGCCACCTTGGGATCCAAGCCGGCCGTCGCGGCGCCCTGCGCCTTGAGGCGCGCGAGGATGCCGGGGGTCGGGTCGGAGGCCGCGGTGAACGGGATCGGGATCGCGATCGGAATCGGCGCGTCGGTACCGGCGCCCGGGGTCGCGACCGCGATCGGCGTCGGGGCCGGGCGGGCGGCGGGCTGCAGGCGCGCGGGGCCGGGCGCCGTGGGGGCGCTGCGGACCTCCGCGGCGGCCGGCGGCGCGACGGGGGCCACCGGCGGGCGCACGCCCGGGGTCGGTGCGCCGACCAGCGGCACGGTCTTCGCGGACGGCGGCGGGGCCACGGCGACGCGCGGCGCGGCGACGGCCGGCGCGGCGACGGCCGGCGCAACGGGGGCCGGTGCAGCAGCGACGGGCGCCGCGGCGGCGACCGGCGGCGCGGCGGCGACCGGCGGCGCCACGGGGGCGACGGCCGGCGCGCTCGCGACCACGGCCACGGCCGGGGCGCTCGCCCCTCGACCGATCAGCTCGGCGACCTTGTCGATCAGCTCCTGGGTCTCGAACGGCTTGGCGATGAACCCGTCGGCGCCGCACCGCTTGAGGCGTGCCGCATCGACGCCGCCTTGGTTCGACACCAACAGCAGCACGGGGGTCTTCGCCGTGTCGGCGTCGGCCTTCAGCTGCTCGCACACGTCGTAGCCACTGGGCTCGCCGGCGGCGAGGTTGGCGTCCACGAGCACGACGTCCGCCCCGAGCTGCTTGGCGCGGGCGATGGCTTCGGAGCCCTTGCTGACCGCCGTCACCTCCGCGTCTTCGGCGGCGAAGGTGATCTTGATCGCCAGTCGCATGGTCTTGCTGTCATCGATCGCGAGGATCTTGGTCGGCATCGCGCGCTCCGGGCAGGTCAAAGGCGTACCATGGCCGCCGTGAGCGGGTCAACGAAGCCGGGCGGCGACGTGACGCCGCGCGCTGGCAACGACGGCCGAGCAGACGCCCCGAGCGCGCCACCGCTGCTCCTCGACCCGAGCGGGTTGCCACGGGCCCTGCACGACACCTCGGCCAGCGGCTTGGCCCTCGAGGCGCTGTGCGACCGCCTGGCCGGCGAGATCATCCTTCGGCACGCCGTGGGCCGTTCGACGCTCGACCTCGGGCACGGCGCGCCGCGGGTCGCCCAGTGGGTCCGGCCACGCGCGTCGTCCCTCACGATCGTCGACGGCGTCGACCTCGGCCGAGGCGCGGAGATCCGGCTCCCGTGGCGCGACGAGAGCTTCGAGTGCGCGTACAGCCTCCGCACGCTCCCGCACCTCGGGCACGACGGGCCGAGCTCGGATGCCGCGGCGCGATCGATCCTCCTCGAGCTCTCCCGGGTGCTCAAGCCCGGCGGCGTCGCGGTGTGCCAGATCGACAACCCCCGCAGCCTCTGGGGCGCCTACCACGGCATCCGCCACCCCAAGAACGTCATCGAGCGCGGCCCGCTCGTGGTGGAGTCCGAGCGCGGCGTGACGCGCTTCGACACCCTGCCCCGCCTGCTCGAGATGCTGCCGACGGCGCTCGCCCCCTCCGATGTCCACGGCCTCCGGGTCTTCACCGCATGGCCGCACGTGCTCGCGATGCCATTCGTCGGTCGGATCCTCTCGCGCCTCGACTGGTTCGCGCGCGACCGCGCGATGCTCCGCGGCTTCGGGGCCCACCTGCTGGTCGTGCTCCGGCGCACCCGCTGACGGCCGCGCCGCGCCCTGGGCGATCCGGCGTGATTTGCCCGGCGTCGCGATCCCGGCAACACTCACCGACGTGTCGACCGAACCACGCCGGGCGCGGATCCTCGTCGTGGACGACGAACGCAGCATGCGCGAGTTCCTGACGATCTGTCTGGGACGCGCGGGCCACGAGGTCGAGGCCGTCGGCGGCGGCGCCGAGGCGATGGCGCGGATCAGCGCCGAGCGCTTCGATCTCGTCATCACGGACCTCACGATGCCGCAGGTCGGCGGCATGGACGTGCTGCGCCACGTGATGCGACAGGAGGCGCCGCCGCTGGTCCTGATGATCACCGCGTTCGCGACGGCCGAGACCGCGATCGAGGCGCTCAAGCTCGGCGCGTACGACTATCTCAACAAGCCGTTCAAGGTCGAGGAGATCCAGGTCGTCGTCGGTCGCGCGCTCGAGCGCTCGCGGCTCGCCCACGAGAACCGCCGCCTCCGCGACGAACTCCGCGGCGTCGGGACGCTCGACCACATGGTCGGTCGCTCGACCGCGATGCAGCGCGTGTTCGAGCTGGTCCGCAAGGTCGCGCCGACCCGCACCAACGTGCTCATCCGCGGCGAATCCGGCACCGGCAAGGAGTTGGTCGCCCGCGCGCTGCATCACCTCTCCGACCGCTCCACGCGGCCGTTCGTGGCGGTCAACTGCGGGGCGATCCCCGAGAACCTCATGGAGTCCGAGCTGTTCGGCCACGTGAAGGGATCGTTCACCGGCGCGACCTCCGGACGCGAGGGTGTGTTCACGGCGGCGAGCGGCGGCACGCTGTTCCTCGACGAGATCGGCGAGCTGTCCCTCGCGATGCAGGTCAAGCTGCTGCGCGTCCTCCAAGAGCGGCGCGTGCGACCCGTCGGTGGCGATCGCGAGGTCGAGGTCGACGTGCGCGTGGTCGCGGCGACCAACCGAGATCTCGAGGCGGCGATCGCCGCGGGCGAGTTCCGCAACGATCTCTACTTCCGCCTCGACGTCGTGCAGGTCGTGCTGCCACCGCTGCGTCACCGCGCCGAGGACATCCCGTTGCTCGTCGAGCGATTCTTCGAGCGGATCACCCGCGAGTTCGGCCGCCCGCTGCGCGGCATCGGCCCCGACGCGATGGACTGGTTCCTGGGCCACGACTACCCCGGCAACGTGCGCGAGCTCGAGAACCTCGTCGAGCGCGCCGTCGCCCTCGAGACCGGCGACATCCTCACCGCCCAGCACCTGCCGGCCCAGCGCGGTCGATCGCGCGCGGCCGAGAACGCCGAGTTCGCGGACGGCACGGTCGATCTCGACCAGGCGGTCGCCGACCTCGAGCGCCGCCTCATCGGCGAGGCCCTGCGCCGCACGGGCGGGGTCCGCAAGGAGGCCGCCCGCCTCCTCCACATCAGCTTTCGTTCGCTGCGCTACCGCCTGCAGAAGCTCGGCATCGAAGTGGGCCGCGGCGACGACGAGGCGTAGCGTTTCGCCCCCATCCGCGCCCATGCGGTGACGCGGTGCGTCCCCGGCCGGTGACGTTTTTTGGCGAACCTGCCGAGAATTGTCCGCCGACTGCGGCCGCCGATGGGCCACGGAGGCCGGCCCCGGTCCCGCACCCGAGCCGTGCACCGGACTTCCCTCGCCGGCTCGGGCTTGGCACGGGTCCTGCTCCTGGATGCGTCCGCGTGCCGACCCCCGACCACCGTTCCTCGCGATCGACGCGGGGCTTCACGCTCATCGAGTTGATGACGGTCGTCGTCATCCTCGCGGTGCTTGCAGTCGTGGCCGTCGGCGCCTACTCGAAGCACATCCGCAACGCGCACAAGACCGAGGTCGTCAGCGACCTCTCGAGTCTGACCCTCCGCCAGAAGACCTTCCTCGCGAAGAGCGGCCACTACGCCAGCTCGTCGGCCTGCGAAGGGGAGGCCTGTACGTTTCCCACCGCGGACACCATTGCCGTCGCCCGCAACGCACAGTATTGGGATCCTGCGGTGGCCGGCTACACCGCGGCGGGTGCCAGCGGTGCGGGCTTCCGCGGCGGCGACGCGGTGCACGGCTTCGACGCCCTCCAGTTCATGCCCGAAGGCGGCGACTCGTGGTGTGGCTACGCCACGATCTCCGGCTGGGGCGCCACCGCGCCCGCCGGCAGCAACGACATCCCGAGCGACTTCGCCGGCGCCGTGCTGCTCGCCCAGGAATTCCCCGACGCGTCCCCTCAGTTCTTCGACCGCGACTGGTTCTTCAGCTACGCGCTGTGTGACTTCGACTTCGACGGCACGTACTGGGCGTTCACCACGACCCACTACGCCGCCAACGTGACCATGACGACCGACGCTACCGCGACCTACGTGGAAAACGAGTAGCGCGCCCAACCTTGCCGCGCCCGTCGGGGCGCCCATCCGCCCCAACGTTCGCCCCCATAGAAAGGACCCCACCCATGTTCCT
This sequence comes from Nannocystaceae bacterium, assembly GCA_044344875.1. Classification (GTDB taxonomy): domain Bacteria; phylum Myxococcota_A; class Polyangia; order Nannocystales; family Nannocystaceae; genus Xiheibacterium. Next base: position 40,204 of record JBIJCC010000016.1, on the reverse strand, counting down.
CGACATCCAGCGGCTCAAGAAATCGCGTGGCTTCACGCTCATCGAAATCATGATCGTGGTCGCGATCCTCGGCATCCTCGCCGCGATCGCGATTCCCGCGCTCACCAAGTACATGCGGCGCAGCAAGACCAGCGAAGCCCGCGTCCAGCTGGCCAAGATGTTCGACTCGGCGTCGGCCTTCTTCAACGAAGAACACGTCGAACGCGGCCAGGTCGCCCTCATCGGCGGCGGCGCGGCGATCTCCGACCAGGCGCCGCACCGCTGCCCGCACCCGCAGGGCATCCCCGCGGGCGGCGAGGCCGGGATCACGCCGCTTTTGGCTCTCGACTGCAACAACGGCCCCGGCGGCCGCTGCGTCCCGTCGGTCGGCGGCGGTGGAGCGGGCTACTACGAGATGTCGGACTGGGGGGACAACGCGGTGTGGAACGGCCTGAACTTCCAGATGGAGCAGGCGCACTACTTCCACTACAACTTCGTCGCCGTGAACAGCAACACCGGCTTCGGCAACTGCCAGTTCACCGCGCAGGCCTTCGGCGACCTCGACGCCGACACCGTGATGTCGACCTACGAGCGCTCGGGCGCCGCCGACAACCAGGGTGTCAACGGCGCGGCGGGTCTGTACATCGACCAAGAAGTCGAGTGATCGAACGCGGGCCCCTGAAGCCCGCGACCTCGCCGACGGCGGCCCGGATCCTCGGATCCCGGCCGCCGTTCTCGTTTGCTACGCTCGCGTTGCCCGTGTCGCGCCTCGCCCCGTGGATCTTCGCTGCCGGCTTCGCCGCGCTCGCGCACCTCATGCACGACCGCGTGCTCGAGCGCCAGGCCGAGGCGCCGCCGGAGTTCGACGTGTTGTACGTGCCCCCGGCCGAGCACCTCGTGCCGATGGCGATGGGCTACCGCGAGGCGCTCGCCGATCTCATCTGGGTGCGCGCGCTCATCTACTCGGGCGAGAACCTCGGCGCCGCGCAGATCGAGGCCACCGGCCGCTACGTCGACGCGATCGTCGGCCTCGCCCCGCGGTTCCGTCGCGCGTACCTCTGGGGCGGGATCACGGCGGTGTACAGCGGCCAAGCGACGATCGATCGCCCGATGGTCGATCGCGCCATCGACATCTATCGCCGCGGCGTCGCGCAGTTCCCCGAGAGCCACGAGCTGCTCTACCCCTTCGGGATGTTGCTCGTGACGCAAGTCCCCTCGACCCCGGGCTACGACGCGGTCGAGCGCGAGACGCTGCGTCAGGAGGGCATCGAGGCCATCCGCCGCGCGGCGGCGTTCGGCGCCGATCCACTGGTCCGGCAGTACGCCGCGACGCTGATCGCCGAGCACGGCGAGCGCGAGCTCGCGATCCAGTTCCTCGAGAGCCAGCTCGCTCAGGCCGAGGACGAGGACCACCGACGCATGCTGCGCTCCAAGCTCTCGGCGCTCGGCGGCAAGGGAGCGGCCGACTCGGTCGACCGGGTGCGCCGCGATTTCTCCCGCGAGCACCGGGGGCGCGCGCCCTACCTCCCCGAGGCGCTGTACGCCGTCGTCCGCGACGAGGCCGCGGCGCCCGTCGCCGCAGAGCCCGTCACCCCTAACCGGCCTTGATGACCTTCGACTCGCCGTCGGCGACGTCGACGGACATCGTGACCTCGCGGCCGTCGGTCCACTTCCACTTCACCTTGTGCTTGCCGGGCGTGACCTTGAGGTTGCCGATCGGCGTGGTGCCGGCGAGCTTGCCGTCGACGAACACCTGCGCCGGAGCGACGCCCGCGTTGGCGCCGATGCGGAGCATCGCGGTCTTCGCCGCCGGCGGAGGTGGGGTCGGCTTGGGCGGCTTCGGCGGCTTCGGCGGCTTCGGCTTCGTGACCGGATCGGGCGTCGCGGGCGTCGGCGTCGGCGTCACTGGCGTCGGCGTCACGGCGTCGCCCCGCGGATCGACCGGCGTCGTCGGAGTGACCGGCGGCGTGGTCGGTGGCGTCGTCGGGGCCACCGCGATCCCCGAGTTGTTGTCCCGCGCGAGGGTGAGCTTGACCTTCTCGGCTGGCTCACCGGAGAAGCCGAGCTTGATCCGCGTGGTGAGATAGCCGGCCGCGCTCGCCTCGACCTCGTAGGTCGCCGCCGGCTCGCGCGTGAGCTCGAACTGCGCGCCGCCGGAGCCCATCGGGTAGGCCTGCCCGCCGACGACGAGGCTCATCGCGGCCCCCGGCGGATCGCTCTCGAGCAGCAGCGTCACCTTGCGGTGCGCGAGCGAGACCGGCAGGTTGAGGCCCGTCGCGCCGACGTCGACCTCGTGCTCGAACGGCAGGAACCCCTCGCGGGTGACACGAACCCGGTGCTTGCCGGATTGCAGATCGGAGACCACGAACGGCGAGCTCCCCGGGATGGGCTTGCCATCGACCTCGAGCTGGGCGTCCGGTGGCGTCGTCTGGAGCGTGAGGGCCGAGCGCGGCGCGGTGGTCGTGTCGGTGGTCCCTGCGGTCGGGGTCGTGGTCGCCGCGTTGCGCTGCGAGTAGAAGTACACGGCGGCGAAGCCGGTGCCGACGAGGACCACCGCGGCGGCCAGGATGCCCAGCACGAGTCCCGCGCCACCGCGCCGCGGACGCTCGTCGAAGTCATAGGCCTGCGGCTGCATCGGGCCGACACCGGGGCCCATCGGCGGGCCCATCGGCGCCATCGACTGCGGTCCCGGGGGCATCTGGCCCGGCATCTGGCCCGGCATTTGGCCCGGCATTTGGCCCGGCATCGGGCCGGGCATCGGCGCCTGCGGCATCGCCATGACCGGCATCGGGACCGTCGTGCTCGACGGCACCATCGTGAGGCCCGCCTGCGGATACGGGTTGTGCGTCGGCGGGACGAAGACCTGCGGCGCCACCGGGGTCGGCGGCGCCATGGGGACCACCGTGCGACTCGCGGGAACGACGGTCACGCTGGGCGCTGCGAGGGTCGGCGGCTCGGAGAGATCGATGTCGATCGCGGCATCGAGCTCGCCCCCGACCTGGCCCGGGCGATCCGCGACCCGCGGCGGTGCGGGCGGGAGATCCGGGAGCGGCTCGGAGTCGTTGTCTCCGAAGAGGCGGGTCTCGAGCTCGTCGTCATCCCAGTCGAGGTCACCGTTGGGCGCCGCGCCGGTGCTCGCGTAGCTCTGCGTGGGCTTGGGTCGCGCGCCGTTGGGGCGGGGCGACGGGGTCGCGATCGGAACGGTCGGCGCCTCGGTGGTGACCGGTCGCGGTGGGGGCAAGCTCGGTGCGGCCGCGGCCGCAGCGACGGGTGCTGACACACCGCCGGGAGCCGCCGCGGCCGGGGCCGCCGGGGCCGGGCGCGGGCGCGGCTTGGGCGGTCCACCGCCGGGGGGTGGCGGCAGATTCGGTCGCGCCGTCGTCATCACCATCGTCTTGCGCTTCACGGCGCGACGCGGGCGGAGATCGGAGTCTTCGTTCGGATCCGTGGGCGTCGCCGCAGCCACGGGCGCCGCCGGCGGGCGCGGCGGCTCGGCGGCGGGCGTCGGTGCGCGTGGCGGCGGCGGCGGTCCACCGCTCGGCGTCCCTGCGCCCGGGGGCGGCGGCGGCTTGCGCCCTGCCGGCGGCGGCGGCGGCGGCCCGCCGCCCGTGGACGGCATCATCATCGTCTTGCGACGACCGGCGTCGGCGGGCGGCGGCACCGAGGCTGCCGCCTTCTCCTTCTCGAGCTCGATCTCCCGCGCGTACTGCTGGCGCATCCACGCCGCGAGATCCTTGCGGCTGTAGAAGAGGCCCTGCGCGAACATGAAGGCCTGCAGCTCGTCGTGGAGCTCGATGGCCGACTGGTAGCGCTGCTCGGGCTCCCGTGCGAGCGCCTTGTAGATGATGTTCTCGAGCGGCTTGGGGATCTCGGGGTTGAGCGAGCTGGGCCGTGGCACGTCGACGGCGCGGACCTTCTCGAGGGTCGCGAAGTCGGTCTCGGCCTGGAACAGGCGGTTGCCGGTCAGGATCTCGAACAACACCACCCCGACGGAGAACACGTCGCTGCGGCGATCGAGCGGCATGCCGCGGACCTGCTCCGGCGACATGTACCCGAACTTGCCCTTGAGGATGCCCGCCTGCGTGCGGGAGGCACGACCCGCCGCCTTGGCCACACCGAAGTCGATGAGCTTCACCTCGCCCTCGAACGACACGAGGATGTTCGGCGGACTCACGTCGCGGTGCACGATGTGCAACTCGCGGTTGTACTTGTCCTTCTTGTTGTGCGCGTAGTCGAGGCCCTCGCAGATCTTCATGATCACGTAGCAGGCCTGCGCCACCGGCATCGGGCGCGACTGCTGCTGACACTTCTGGAAGATGGCGCGGAGGTCTCGGCCGTTGATGTACTCGAGCGCGATGTAAAAGCTGTCTTGCTCGTTACCCAGATTGTAGATCTGGGCGATGTTCCCGTGGTTCAGCTGGACGGCGATCATCGCCTCGTCCTTGAACATCGCGATGAACTCGTCGTCCTCGGCGACGTGCGGGAGGATGCGCTTCACCGCGACGGTGCGCTCGAAGCCCTCCACGCCGTACTCCTTGGCCTTGTAGACCTCCGCCATGCCGCCGACGCTGATGCGTTCGAGCAGGAGATAAGGGCCGAACTGCGTGGGCAGGTTCAAAGCGACGCTCCGGGGACGGTCATGAGTCGCCCCGCACGCACGCGGGTGCGCGACTCGCACCGACGGGCGACATTATAGCGGGATTTATCGGCGGCAAGTCGAATGCCTCGAACGCGCCGGAGGCCGAGCCGGAGGCCGGAGATTATCGGGCCAGCGCGTGCCGGGGTCCGCGTCGCGGCCGTGCAACGACACGCGGCCCCGGCCGATGCTAGTCTCCAAGGAGCCGCGCCATGGCAGGAAACGACGACGATCCCCTCAGAATCGGGGGAATCACCCGGCCCGCAGGGGCGACCGCGGTGGACGGCCCTGCGGCAACGGACGGCGCAGATGCGATCGCAGGGGTGGCTGCGACGGAGATCGACGCGATCGGGGCGGTGACGGCTGCCCTCGACGCCGGGGCGATCGACGGCGATACGGCCCTTCGGGCCCTCATCGACGCGACCACGGCCGCGGTCCTGGGACCCGGCGCCGATGCGGCGGCGATCGAGGCGATCCGAGCCGAGGTTGCCACCCTGCTCGCCGGGGACCCGACGCTCGCGACGCTGCTGCGCCCGTGAGGCGGGGCGCGGCTCCTCAGGCCGCGGTGGGGCGGACCAGCAGGTGTCGCACGGGCGCGCCCATCTCGATCGTCGACACGTCGAAGCGACGCAGCGCATCCGCCAGGATGGTGACTCGCTCGGGCGCGCGGAGCTTCTTGTCGATGATGATCCGATACTCGCCGCGGACGCGGCAAAGGCCACCGGTGCCCTGCACGAGCCCAGACATGGGCTCGTAGCAGACCTTCACCGCGAGCATCTGCGCCACGCGTTCGAGTTCTGTCAGCTGCTGATGGGCATTCATCGTCACACCGACGCGCCTCGCACTTTGCCGACGGCCGACCGCGCACGCAAGCCGGCTTTGGCCCTTCGAGGCCGCGAAAGCGGCCCTATCCCCGGGGAAAACGGCCTCGCAGCGGATCGCCTGAGATCGCAAGCCGCAGATCTCGGGCTGCCGATCTCAGCCCGGGTTCGCGTGGACCGACGCGATCGGCACCGTCACGTGCATGTCCGTGCCGACGCCAACCGTGCTCTCGGCCCATGCCTCGCCACCGTGCGCGCGCAGGATGTTCCGGACGATCGACAGCCCCAGGCCGGCCCCGCCGTGTCGGCGCGTCGGGCCGGAATCCACCTGATAGAAGGCCTCGAAGACCCGCAGCAGCTGATCCGGCGCGATGCCGATCCCGCGGTCGCTCACCGTGATCCGCACCGCGTCGTGGGCCTCCTCGCCGAACAGCGTCTCTTCGACGAACGGGCGGCGGATGGGGGCCGCGGCGGCGCGGACCACCACGGTCGATCCCCGCGGCGAGAACTTGATCGCGTTCCCGAGGAGGTTCACCAGCACGCGGTGCATCTTCTCGGGATCGACCAGGACCGACGGGAGCTCGGGGATCTCGGCCCGCACGGCGATCTCCGCCTGCTCGGCCTGCAGCCGCACAGCCTCGATCGCGTGGTCGACGAGATCCCGGACACCACGCGCCGACAGCTCGAGTCGCACGGCGCCGGCCTCGAGCTGCGACATCTCCAGCACGTGCGTGATGAGCGAGAGCAGCTCCTCACCGCGCGACAGGATGGTTCGCACGTACTCGGCCTGTTCCGGGTTCAGCTCGCCGGCGACGCCCTCGACGAGCATCTCCGAGAAGCCGATGACCGACGTCAACGGTGTGCGAAGCTCATGGGATACGGTGGCGAGGAAGTTGCTCTTGAGCTCGTCGAGCTGCCGCAGGTGCTCGACGGCGCGCTGCAGCTCGGCGTTCTGCTGCGACAGCGCGCGCCACGAGCTCGCCGAGGTCTGCAGGTGCAGCTGCGAAGTGACCCACGTCGCGTAGGCAGAGTGCAGCACCTGCGCGAGCACGGCGACGATGGCAGGCCCGATGCCGCCGTCGGGGTCGCTCGCGCGGCGGCAGACGACCAGCGCACCGACGTGGTCGCTGCCCGCGAGCAGACCCGAGGCGGCGCACACGTGATCGCCGACGCCGAACGGCGGCGACTCGGCGCGGTGCAGCGCGGCCGCGGCCTCGGGCGGCAGCTGCTCCCAGAGCCGCGCCGGCGAGTCCTCCGTCGATACGCGGGCGTGCGACTGGCCCGTGGCGTCGAACACCGCGATGCCATCGACGCCGTGGACGAGCAGCGGCCTCAGGCACCGCTCGAGTTCGGCGGGTGTGATGAGCTCGCCCAGCGGCGGCGCACGATCCGTGGGTGCGGGGGCCGGGACCGTCACGGCGCACCCGGGCGGACCAGCGCCCGCAGGCGGTCCATGAACTGCTCGTGCGAGACGCCAAACCGCCGATCGAGCTCGTAGCGCCGGTCGAGCTTGGTCCACGTCGACGACGCGAGCCCCTCGAAGGTGTCGGCGACGCCGACGCCATCGATCGCCACTGCGGAGTACACCGGCTCGCTGCCCTTGGCGGCGATGCGCGTGATCTCCTCGTCCGTGCGGATGCCGGGCAAATCCCGCTTGTTGAACTGGATCACCACCGCGATGTCCTCGAACGCGATCGCGTTCTCGGCGAGGTTCTGCCGCAGATCCGCGAAGCTCTCGTTGTTCGCGCGCGTCTCGCTGATGCGGCTGTCGGCGACGAACACCACACCGTCGGCGCCCTGGAGCACGATCCGTCGGGTCGCTGCGTGGTAGACCTGGCCTGGCACGGTGAAGAGCTTGATCTTGATCGACAGGCCGCCTGCCGTCGTCATCTGCAGCGGGAGCAGGTCGAAGAACAGCGTGCGGTCGTCGCGGGTGTTGAGCGTCATCAACCGCGTGCCGGTCCCGTCGCCGATCATCCCGTGCAACTGCTGCAGATTGGTCGTCTTCCCGCTGAGCGCTGGCCCGTAGTAGACGAGCTTGAGCGTGACCTCCCGGTGCTGGATGTCGATGAACACCATGGGCGCCGGACGGACCTCGATCCCAGCTTAGCGGGTTTGTCCGCCGTTGCCGCCGCCACCGGGCGCCCGCGCCGTACCGCCGCGCTCCTCGGCCCGGCGTGGATAGGCGTCGGCCTCGATGCACGCCTGCTCGAGCGCCTCGAGGGCGGCGCGGGCGCGCCCGCCCCCATCGCCGCCGAGGATCGGGGTCTCGATGACGACGCCCACCAGCTGATCGCCGCGCGCCGGGGTCCCACGACGCGGGTCGGTCCGCGGCACGCCCTTGCCCCGCAGTCGCAGGCGCGTGCCGGTGCGGATGCCCGCGGGGATGTCGAGGTCGACGGCGCCGTCGACTGTCGGCACCGAGACCCGCGCCCCCACGGCCGCCTCCGCCACGCTGATGTGGACCTCGCAGCGGATGTCGTCCTCCTCGCGCTGCAGCCGCGGGTGCGGGCGGACGTTGACCGTGACGCGGAGGTCTCCGGCGTCGCCGCCGAAGCGCCCCGGCTCGCCCAAGCCCGGCAGCAACCGCTCCGCGCCAGCGACGGTACCCGCGGGCAGCTTCACGTCGAACGCCCGGGGCTGACGCCGCGCCCCCGAGCCGCGACAGCCCGCGCACGGCTCGACCTGCACGAGGCCAGTGCCGTCGCAGCGACCGCAGCGAGTGCGCCGCGCAAACAAGCCCTCGCCCTTCACCTCGCCTCGACCACCGCAGACATCGCAGCCCTCGGGTGGTCGACCGCCCGGCGAGGTCCCGGAGCCGCTGCATTGCGAGCACGGCCCCGGCGCCTCGAACTCGATCGTGTGACGGCAACCGAGCACCGCCTCGACGAAGTCGACCGTCAGCGTGTAGCGCAGGTCTCGACCCTTGCGGCGCTGGGTTCGGCGGCTGCCGAAGACGTCGCCGAACATGTTGCCCAGGAGATCGCGCGCGCTCTGGCCGTCGAAGCCCTTGCTCAGGTCGAGCTGGCCGAGCCGACGCTGGGTGTCGTAGCGCGAGCGCTTCGCCGCGTCCGACAGCGTGTCGTACGCCATGTTGATCTGCCGGTACCGCGCCTCGATCTGCGCGTCGTTCGGGTGCCGATCGGGGTGGAACTCGAGCGTCAGGCGACGGAATGCCCGCTTGATCTCGTCGGCGCTGGCGGCCGCGTCGACGCCGAGGATCGCGTAGTAGTCGAGCTCGGCCACGGCGGTCCGCGTCACTCCGGATCGGGGACGACCCCGGAGAGCATCGCCTCGTAGATGAGGTGGGAGGAGTTCTCGAGGGAGGCCAGCGCGTCGCGGAGCGCCGGCGCGGACGCGCTCCCGGACATCAGCGCCTCGAGGCGGGCCGTGTCGCGCTCGATGTCGGCGCGGTCCTCGGGACGCAACGACTGGCCGTACGCCTCGAGCGAGCGCTTGCAGGTGTAGATGAGCGTCTCCGCCCGGTTGCGGAGGTCGGCGGCGTCGCGCTTGCTGACGTCGTCGGCCCGCTTCGCCTCGGCTTCGCGGGCGATGTCGACGAGCTGCTGCTCGGACAGGCCGGAGGCGGGCGTGACCCGGACCTTCGACTCGCGGCCGGTGCCGAGGTCCTTCGCCGACACGCCGAGGATGCCATCGGCGTCGATGTCGAACGTCACCTGGATCTGCGGCACGCCGCGCGGCGCCGGCGGGATGTCGGCGAGCTGGAAACGCGCGAGGCTCTGGTTGTCGTCGGCCATCTCGCGCAGGCCCTGGAGCACGTGCACGTTGACGATGGGCTGGTTGTCGACGGTGGTGCTGAAGACCTCGGACTTGCGGGTCGGGATCGTCGTGTTCTTCGGGATGAGCACCGAGAACACACCGCCCTGGGTCTCGACGCCGATGTGCAGCGGCACGACGTCGAGGAGCAGCACGCCGTCGACGGCGCCCTCGAGCACCGCGCCCTGGATGGCCGCGCCCGCGGCGACGACCTCGTCGGGGTTGACGCCCTTGTTGGGCTCGCGACCGAAGAATTCCTTCACCCGCGCCTGCACCAGGGGCATGCGCGTCTGGCCGCCGACGAGCAGGACCTCGTCGATGTCACCCACGGCGAGACCCGCGTCGGCGAGGACCTGCCGGCACGGCTCGAGCGTGCGCTCGACGAAGCCCTTGGTCAGCTCTTCGAGCTGGCGGCGGCTGAGCGTCGTCGAGAAGTGCAGCGGCGCGCCGCCCTTCGCGGCCACGAACGGGAGGTTGATCTCGGTCTCGAGCGTGAAGCTCAGCTCCTGCTTCGCCTTCTCGGCGGCCTCCTTGAGGCGCTGGGTGGCGAGGTTCTCGGCGCGCAGGTCGATTCCGTTGTCCGCGGCGAAGCGCTCGGCACACCAGTTCAGGATCGCGTTGTCGAAGTCCTCGCCGCCGAGGAACGTGTCGCCAGCGGTCGCGAGGACCTCGAACACGCCGCCGCGCAGCTCGAGCAGCGAGATGTCGAAGGTGCCGCCGCCGAGGTCGTAGACCGCGACGACGCGGTTGTCGTTGCGGCGGTGCAGGCCGTACGCCAGCGTGGCGGCGGTCGGCTCGTTGATGATGCGCTCGACCTCCAGGCCGGCGATTCGCCCGGCGTCCTTGGTCGCCTGGCGCTGCGCGTCGTTGAAGTACGCCGGGACCGTGATGATCGCCCGCGTCACCGGCTCGCCGAGGTACGCCTCGGCGGACTCCTTCATCTTCGCCAGGACCGCCGCGCCGATCTCGGCCGGCGAGTGGTGCCGATCCCAGACGCTGATCCAAGCGTCGCCGTTGGTCGCCGGGACGAGCTTGTACGGCAGGACCTTCTGCAGGGCGGTCAGCGCCGGCTCGTCGTGCTTGTGGCCGATGAGGCGCTTGGCCGCGTAGATGGTGTTCGTCGGGTTCGTCAGCGCCTGGCGCTTGGCGATCTGGCCGACCATGCGCTCGCCGTCCTGCGAGAACGCCACGACGCTCGGCGTCGTCCGGCTGCCCTCGGCATTCGGGATCACCTTGACCTCGTCGCCCTCCATGACGGCGACGCAGGAGTTGGTCGTGCCCAGATCGATGCCGACGATCCTCGACTTGCCCATCCGCTAGGCCTCCTTCGCGCCCTCACCCGGCGCCGCCGCCGAGCCGGTCGAGCCCGGCCCAGCGATGATCACCCGCGCGGGGCGGATCAACCGCTCGCCCATGCGATAGCCCCGTTCGAACTCGCGGACGACGACCCCGGGCGCATGATCCGGGGAGTCGACCTGCTGCAGCGCATCGTGGATCGACGGATCGAAGGACGTCCCGACACTGGGCACCGGCTCGATGCCGTGCTTGCGCAGCGCCGCCATGAACTCGTCGCGGACCATCTGGATCCCGCGCGCGAGCTGCTCGACGCTCGCGCCGGGGCCTGACACCTCGAGCGCGCGTTCGAGGTTGTCCATCGTCGGCAGGAACGCCGGGAGCAGGCGCTGCACCGCCGACAGCGAGGCCTCGTCGACCTCGCGCTTGACCCGCTTCTTGTAGTTCTCGAGGTCGGCGACGGCGCGGAGCCAACGGTCCTTGGTGGTCTGCAGCTCGGCCTCGAGCTCCACCACGGCCGCGGCCAGGCCGGACGCCGAAGCGGCGGCCGCCGCCCCCTCGTCGTCGTCGGAATCGAGGGCCGCAACCGCGGCCTCCGCCTCGTCCATCGCCTGTTGGATCTCGTCGGACAGGTCGGCGTGGGAGTTCGCAGAATCGGTCTGTTTCGTCATTCGACGCCTCGAATGGGGCGGGCGGGCCGGCCATCTGGCCGAGATCCGTGGGGGGCCATGGGACGCGAGAACCGCGGAGGCCGCCGTCAACTGCGGGCGGCCAGGGCTCGGGCCGCATACTCTACCAGAGGAATCACGCTGGCGTAGTCCATCCGGTCCGGCCCCAGGACCGCGATCGCACCCACGCGCGACGACGCGTCCGTTCGCGCGGGGAGGCGACATCCAACGAGCGCCAAGCGCAGCGCGCCCGCGTCGGACGCCTCGGCGGCGTCGCGATCGAGCAGCGCGGCGCCCCCGAGGACGACTTGTGCGTGGGGATCACGGGCGCAGTCCCCCTCGGGGAGCAGCTGACACAGGATCTCGGCCAGGCGTCGGTCGTCCTCCAGCCGGGCGAGCACATCGCCGAGGCCGTCGAGGTTCGCGGTGCCGAGGCCGCGGGCAAGCCCGGCCTGGCCGGTCACCGTGAGCCACAGCGGATCGAGCTCGGCCCCGCCGCAGAACGACAGGCCCAGGCGGACGACCTCGGCGAGCCGTCGATCGACGCGCGAGCGCAGCTCGTCGCGCACGCGCGCGAGCTCGGCGTGGGCCTCGAACAGCGTGCGACCGAGGCAGAACTCGCGCAGCCGGGCCTGCAGCGCCACCGACTCCGCCGTGAGGTGCTCGATGCTCGGCGAGTCGTCGAAGCCCACCGGTTGCATGGTCGTCCCGCCACCCTCGAAGCCGACGACCACGAGCAGTCGCGTCGCCGACAGGGGCACGAGTTCGAGCTCGGCCACGCGGCGGCGCCCGGGGTCGGCGACGAACGACACCGCGACGCAGCCCCCGACCTCGGCGAGCACGCGGACGGTGGCCCGCAGATCGTGCTCGACCGAGCCCGAGCTGCTCGCCAGCGACCGCTCCATCGCCCGCGCCGCGCCGACCGGTGGATCACCGGCGTGCGGGTGCGTCCGCACGTAGAGCTCGAGGCCCGCACGCGTCGGCCGACAGCCGGCCGATCGATGCGCCCGATCGACGAGGCCCGCGCGCTCGAGCGACGCGAGCTCGTTGCGGATCGTCGCGGGCGACCAGTCGTACTCGCGCGCGAGTGCGGCCGACGGGACGTCGTCGCCACCGAGGAGATAGGCGCGGCACACCGCGCGCAGCAACTCGGCCTGCCTCGGACGCAGTGCCTGATCGTCCATCGCGACGGCAGTCTAGCACGGCCCCGCGGAGGGCTACTGCGCCCCGGCCTCGGGATCCGCGAGGAGCTCCGCGGCGATCCCATCGAGCACCATCCAGCGGCCTGGCGCGGTCGCGAGGCGGTCTCCCGTCCAGCACAGGTCCCCCCGTGCGACGCGCCGCGCCGTGCGCCTGCGGACCCACGCCGCGTCGACGGCGGGGAAGCGGGCCAGGAACGCCGGCAGATCGACGCCGGACTGGGTCCGCAGCGCGAGCCAGAGGCCCTCGGCGGCCGCCGCGATCGGACCCAGCGTCTCGATCTCGGGGGGTGCGCCGGCCAACCACGCGTCGAGCCCGCGAGGGTTGGTCCGCCGCGTCACCGCGCCCCCGTCGGCACGGCGGGCCGAGGCCGCCGAGGGTCCGACCCCGACGTAGTCTCGCCAGGACCAGTACACCCCGTTGTGCTTCGCCGCCCGGCCCGGGCGCGCATAGCTGGCGATCTCGTAATGGTCGAACCCGGCGGCGACGAGGCGCGCGTGGGTCCGCTCGAGGGCGCCGGCCTGGCCGTCGTCGTCGGGGAGCACCCGCAGGCCGCGACGCACGAGCTTGGGCCAGCTCGTGCCCGACTCGATCGTCAGCGCGTAGACCGAGACGTGCGGGACGTCGAGCTCGATCACGCGATCGAGATCCCGGTCGAGCGCGGCCGTGTCCTGCCCCGGCCATCCGACGATCAGATCGACGCTCGTCGAGAGGCCTGCGGCGAGGCACGCCCGCGCCGCAGCGAACGCGCGGGCGGGATCGTGGGCGCGCCCGAGCTGACGCAGCGCCGCGGCCTCGAAGCTCTGCACGCCGAGCGAGACGCGATCGACCCCGATCGCGGCGAGGGCCACGAGCAGCGCGTCGTCCACGTGCTCGGGGTTGAGCTCGACCGTGAACTCCGCGAGCCCGTCGGGCCCGATCCACGGGGTCAGCAGCGCGTGCGCGGCGACGAGCCCCACCGGGCCCAGCAGGCTCGGCGTGCCGCCGCCGAAGTAGATCGTCCGCAGCGGCGCGGCGAGTTCGTGGCCCCGCGCGTCGAGCTCCACCGCGAGTCCGGCGAGCCATGCGTCGATGTTCGGTCGTCGTCCGACGACGAAGTCGAAGTCGCAGTAGGTGCAACGTCGCGCGCAGAACGGGACGTGGACGTACAGGGCGTCGCAGCCCGTCGCGGTCACTCGGGGACCAGATCGCCGAACGCTTCGCCGTGGGGCAGATCGTCGTAGACCCGCAGCGCGCCGGCCGGGTCGACGTGCGCCGCGACACCGCGCCACCACCACGCCGGCAGCGTGTCCATGTCGATGCCGTGGCCGCGCAGCAGGCTGGTCTGCTCCTCGAGGGTCTCGACCATCGACGGGTGGAACGCCTGACCGCGGCCGCGCAGCTGGGCGCCGAGCCACAGCGAGCTGCGCAACGGCGTGTTGTCCTCGACGTCCTCTACCAGGGCACCGAGGGCGCGGCGGACGACCGTCACGTCGGGGAGCTCGAACACGCGGGCCTGCAGCGACATCTCGCGGCCGCACAGCAGCGACACGCGCGACGCGTAGGCGCTGACGAGCTGGGCGCTGATCGCCATCGTCGCGCCCGCGGCGGTGGTTCGCTCCGGGCGGAGCACGACCATCGCCTGCTCGGCGTTCGCGTAGACGAACTCGGCGAGGGTGCCGCGGAGCAGGCCGAGTCCGGCTCGCATCGTCGCGCGGGCGAGATCCGGATCGAGCCACGCCGCGTCGCTCGCCCGATGCTCGAGCGCCTCGGTGAGCGCCGTCTGCGTCGGACCGACCGCGATGACCAGGCGGAAGCCCGACATCGGCACGTAGTCCCCGAAGACCTCGAACGCGCCGATGCGCGACCACGCGGGGAGGTTCCAGGCACCGGGGTTGTGGATGCCGTTCTTCATCCGCGAAACGTCGCCCTTTTTACCATCACTTCGTGGTCAAGAGCGCGTAGGCCACGTAGCCCAGACCGGAGACCAGGATCAGACCGATGAGCCAGACCCACGCCCCGCCGCCGCGCTTGGACTCGTCGCTGACGACCGAGTGACCGAAGGTCCGGCCGCTCGCGGCATCGGGCGCGATCGCGGCGAGGGGCCCGGTCGGGACGATGGCCTGCCGGCCGGTGCCGGGGGTCGGGCTGCGCGTCTGCCGGACCGCGGGCCGCGATGCGGTCGGCAGCCGGCGACGCCGCGGTGCATCGGCCTCGCCGTCCTGGATCGCGCGGTGCAAGCCCGAGCGGGTGGGATCGGCCGCGCGCTCCTCGGTCGGCGCCGGAGCGGCCGGCTGCGGCGGACGGGCCGGCGGCGACTGGGTCGGCGGCGCGGCGCGGGCGACCGGGTTCGGCCCCGACTCGTCGAAGCTCCCCTGCGAGACCAGAGCCTCGAGGTTTCCGATCGTCATCGCCTTCTTGCGCGGCTCGGGCGTGCCGCTGCCGGCCTCGAGGTTGCGCGCCCAGTCGGGGACCTCGTCGGCCGGCGTCTCCGGGACGTTCTCGAACGCCGCGAAGTCGAGCGCGTTGTCGAGATCGTCGTACTCGTCGTTGTAGTCGACCTGCGCCGGGGCGCCGGCGCCGAACAGCGTCGACATCAGCGCGCTCACCTTGCGCGGGGTCCACGACAGGCCCGCCTCGGTACAGAAGGCCTCGAGATCGCGGAAGAGGTGATCGCAGTTCTGGTAGCGATCCGCGGGATCGACCTCGAGCGTCCGCATGATGATCGCCTCGAGGGCGGGCGGGAACTTGGGGTCGATCATCGTCGGCGCGGGCACGTCGCCCTCGAGCACGCGACGGGTGACCTCTTCGCGGGCGCCGCGGAACAGCCGGCGCCCGAGGCACAGCTCGTACAGCACGACGCCGAGGGGGAAGATGTCCGCGCGCTGATCGATGGCGTGGCCGAGCAACTGCTCGGGCGCCATGTACGAGAGCTTGCCGGCGACCTGCCCCTTCTTCGCCACGGCCGAGGCCCGCGTCGCCGCGATGCCGAAGTCGAGGATCTTGCACACGCCGTCGTAGCCGACGTGGATGTTGGTCGGGTTGATGTCGCGGTGCACCAGCCCGAGCGGCGTGCCGTCCTCGGCCTTGCGCGAGTGCACGTAGTGCAAGCCCTCGCAGGACTGCATGATGACGCCGATCGCCAGGTCGAGCGGAAGTCGCCCTCCGTCGGTCGCGGCGGCGCGGCGCATGACGTTGACGAGCTCCTCGCCCTTCAGCAGCTCCATCGCGATGAAGTACTCACCGCCGAGCTCGCCCAGGTCGTAGGTGTGGACGACGTTGTTGTGGGTCAGCGTCGCGGCGACGCGGGCCTCGTCGAGGAACATGCCGACGACCTCGGGTCGCGCCGCGAACTCCTCGCGCAGCGTCTTGACCACGAGCTCCTTCGCGAAGCCCTCGATGCCGGCGTACTGGGCACGATAGATCTCGGCCATGCCACCCGTCGCGATGTGCTCGACGAGCAGGTACTTGTCACCGAAGGGCGTGGGCTCGATGTTGCTCAACGTCGCACCGAGCCTACCGGAATCGGGCATTGGCCGCCAAGCGCCGGCGTTGCGGCGACCGCTCGCGCTGCTCCGACCAAGCGCGCTCCGCCGACCGCTCTCGCTCCGCCTACCACTCTCGCTCCGCCTACCACTCTCGCTCCGCCTTCAGGGCACGGCCCATCAGGAGGTCCACCGCGTCACCGACGGCCAGGCCCCCGTAGAGGATCGCGTGCATCGTGGCGACCAGCGGCATGTCGACGCCCTCGCGCTCGGCGAGGCGGTGGGCCGAGAGCGTGTTCTTGACCCCCTCCGCGACCATGCCCATCTCTTTCAAGATGTCGTCGAGGGCTCGGCCCTCCCCGAGGGCGATCCCGACGCGGCGATTTCGTGACAGGCCGCCGGTGCACGTCAGGACGAGATCCCCCATGCCGGCCAGGCCCGCGAGCGTGGCCGGATGGGCGCCGAGCTTGATCGCCAGCCGGCTGATCTCCGCGAGGCCGCGGGTGATGAGGCCTGCGCGCGCGTTGAGGCCCAGGCCCGCGCCGTCGCCGACGCCCGCGGCCAGCGCGATGACGTTCTTCAGCACGCCACCGAGCTCGACGCCGACGACGTCGTCGGTGACGTACGCGCGCACGCCCGCGCCCGAGACCATCTTCTGGACCGCGAGCCGCACGGCCTCGTCCGGGGCCGCGATGACGACCATCGTCGGCAGACCTGCAGCGACCTCGGCCGCGAAGCTCGGGCCGCCGAGCACGGCGACGCGATCGCGGTGCACCGCCGGCAGCTCGGCGTGCAGCACGTCGTGCATGTTCGCCAGCGTGTCGACCTCGATGCCCTTGGCCGCGATGAGGTACGTCGGCGCCGGCCCGTCACCGAGCAGCTGCGCGACGTGGCGGATCGTCTCGCGCATGCCGTGGCTGGGAATCGCACAGATGACGAGCTCGGGTTGCGCGAGCGCGGCCCGCAGGTCCGCGGTCGGCTTCAGCCGCGACGGGAACGACGCGTCGGGCAGGTAGCGCCGGTTGCATCCGTCCGCGACCATCTGCGCGACGTGATCGGCCGAGCGCGCCCAGAGCATCGTGTCGTAGCCGCGACGCGCCATGTGGATCGCGAGGGCGGTGCCCCAGCTGCCCGCCCCCAGGACCGTGACCCGACCCGTCGCCTCGCCCATCGCTGCCATTGCCTCACCCGCGTTGTATCAACGCCCACCCGGGTCGGCGACCCCGCGCGCGGCCGGCCAGCGGGCGAACTGCAGCGCGGGGCGCGGCCAACCTGTGAGGAATGGGCGTTTTCTGTAGAAAACAAGTTCTGTTTCGGCCTACGGTCATCCGGGAGTTCTTTCCATGCGCCGCACCGCCCTGCTCGCCCCCTCCGCTGTCCTCTTTTCCCTGACCTCGCCGCGGGCTGCGGCTCGAAGGCCGAGAGCGCCGACTCCGCGGCGTCGAACGATGGGGCCTCGAGCACGGGTGGCGGAACGGACGCGTCGACCACGGATGACCCGAGCGCAGGGAGTGCGTCGGCCTCCATGACCTCGTCCGCCAGCGCGAGCGCGTCGATGACCGATCCTGGGACGGACGACACCAACGCCGACACGATGGGTTTCATCGGCGACCCCGACAACGGTGTCGTCGAGGCCCAGTGCGACCCCGGGCAGCAGGATTGCCCCAAGGGCCAGAAGTGCACCTCGTTCGTGTCGACGCCGGGCGGCGCGACGGTCGACAGCACCCACTGCGTCGACGTCATCGGCGACGATCTCTTCGGCGAGTCGTGCGAGCGCATGGTCGACAACGACACCTGCGCGGCAGGTTTCTTCTGCATGACCGACGTCAGCGGCAACACCGGCATGGGCGTGTGCCTCGAGTACTGCATCGTCAACGAGCCCTGCGAGTACGGCGGCGAGTGCTTTGCGTTCAACGACGGCACGCTGCCGGTGTGCCAGCAGCTGTGCGACCCGCTGCTGCAGGACTGCCCCGGCGAGCAGGGCTGCTACGCCGCGTTCGACAGCTTCGTCTGCGCGATGCCCGGGCCCGTCGACGGCATGGGCGAGGACGGGGCGACCTGCGCGACGATCCAGGGCTGCAACCCGGGCCTGCTCTGCCGCACCGGCACCGACGGCTGCCAGTCCGACAGTGGCTGCTGCACGCCGGTGTGCGAGGTGGGCGGCCCGGCCGATCAGTGCACCGCGCCCGAGGAGTGCATCCAGGCCCTCGAGGACCCGCCGCCGATGTTGCAGGACGTCGGCTACTGCGGAATCCCTGCCTAATCCACCGGCGCGGTGTGCTACCGTCCGACCGTGGCCCAAGACGGCCGAGACGACAGCACGCTGCTCCACGCCTGGCGCGATGGAGACGCCCACGCCGGCAACGAGTTGCTGCGGCGGCACTTCGTCGCGGTGTACCGCTTCTTCTCGGCGAACCTCTCGCAGGCCGGCCGCGACGTGGATCCCGAGGACCTCACGCAGCGGACGTTCGAGGCCTGCATCACCCGCCGCGACGCGGTGCAGACCGACTTCCGGGCGTACGTGTTCGGCGTGGCCCGCCGCCTGCTCTACCTCGAGTGGAAGCGGCGCAAGGGCGTCGGCGACGTGGTCTCGCCCTCGGTGGCCGAGATCCGCGACCTCCGGACCTCGCCGTCGTTGGCGATCGCGCGGCTCGACGAGCAGAAGCTCTTCCTCAAGGCGCTCGAGCGGCTACCCGCAGAGTTCCGTGCGGTGCTCGAGCGCTTCTACTGGGAGGAGCGACCGATCGCCGAGATCGCGGAGGAGCTCGGCGTCGCCCTCGGCACGGTGAAGAGCCGGCTGTTCCGCGGCAAGGCGATGCTCCGCGACGAGCTGATGAACTCGAAGGCGCCGGCGGCGTTGTTGCAGACGGCGGTGCTGCGCCTCGACGCACGCGAGATCGACGTCGGCCCCACCGACGAGTGATGCGTCGCGACGAATCCCGCCGCGTACGCCGAAGTGCGTAGCGTTGCAGGGAACCTGCGGCCGCACGCTGCACACCTCTGGACGCGATGACCCCGCGAGCCGTCGTCTGGATCCTCCTGTTGTCCGCCCCGGCCTGCGACGTCGCGACCGGGCGCGCGCCGACCGAGCCCGACCAGCCCGATCGCGCCGAGCCCGACGGCATCTGGCGACCGGCGGTCGGCACGCGCTGGCAGTGGCAGCTGTCGGGCGACCTCGACACCGACGTCGACGTCGACGCGTTCGACCTCGATCTGTTCGACGCCGGCGACGCAGCGATCGCCGCGCTGCAGGCCGAGGGTCGCCGCGTCATCTGTTACTTCAGCGCGGGCACCCACGAGAACTGGCGCGACGACGCGGGGGCCTTCCCGGAGTCTGCGATCGGCACCCCCCTGCCCGACTGGCCGGGCGAGCGCTGGCTCGACATCCGCGACGACGGCGTCCGCGAGACACTGTCGGCGCGGCTCGATCTCGCGGTCGAGCGCGGCTGCGATGCGGTCGAGCCCGACAACGTCGACGGCTACGCCAACGACTCGGGGTTCGACCTCGTCGCCGACGATCAGCTCGCGTTCAACCGTTGGCTCGCCGACGAGGCCCACGCCCGCGGGCTGTCGGTGGGCCTGAAGAACGACCTCGATCAGGTCGACGCGCTCGAGCCGTCGTTCGACTGGGCGCTCGACGAGGAGTGCATGGCGTTCGACGAGTGCGATCGGCTCGCGCCCTTCGTCGACGCCGGCAAGGCCGTCTTCCACACCGAGTACGTCGACGATGCGAGTGACGCCCAGGGGCGCGCCGACGAGATCTGCGAAGACGCGCGGAGCCGCGGCTTCTCGACGCTGGTGAAGACGTGGGACCTCGACGCGTTCGTCGTCCCCTGCTGAGGCGACCGCGCGGAGCGCTTCACCACATGCACAGGCTGATCGTCGGGGCTTGTCCCGGGATCGACGTGCACGCCATGCCGTTGGGGCACGTGCCGAAGTCCGCACCGTCGTACTCGCACACCAACGCGCAGTTGGTCGGATCCACCGCGTCGTCGGCGACGAGGGCGCAGAACGGCGTCGCGTCGCCGCTGGCCGGCAGCGGGCAATCGGAATCGATCACGCACGTCGGCGCGCAGTAGGCATCGTTGGCATCGAGGCCGGTGACGGTGATGCAATCCGCGCCGGCGTCGCAGGTCGCGGCCTCGCAGCTCTCCCACGGGCCGACCGACGGCGGAGGATCCGGCGGTGGCTCCACCGCGCCGGAGCTGCTGCCCGCGCTCGGGTCGGTCGCGCCGCCGTCGGAGCTGCTGCCCGCGCTCGGATCGGTCGCGCCGCTCGAGCTGCTGTCCTGCGGGCCCGACCCCGGCGAACCCGAGGAGCTCTCGTCGGCGGGCCCCGACGATCCCCCCTCGCCGCCACCGGAGGTGGTGCCGGTGCCCTCGGCGTCGCCCTCCTCGCCGGAGTCGGACGGAGTGGGCTGCGTCGTGGAGACCGGCGCCCCGAACCCCGGGTTGGCCAGGGAGCCCTCGGCGCAGGCGGCGACGAGGGCAAGCATCAGGGGAAGGCGACGGTCCATCCCATCACGCTAGGCAAAGCCAGCGCCTGGGTCAATCCCGGGGCTCCCCGGAACTCCCCGGAACTCCCCGGAACTCCCCGGAACTCCCCGGAACTCCCCGGAACTCCCCGGAACTCCCCGGAACTCCCCGGAACTCCCCGGAACTCCCCGGAACGTGGGGCCCTAATGATGATGATCGTGCCCGTCGTGCACGTGGCCGTGCAGGAGCTCATCCGCGGAGGCGTCGCGGACCTCGACGACCTCGACGGTGAAGTGCAGCGTCTCGCCGGCGAGCGGGTGATCGGTGTCGACGGTGACGTGGTCGGCGTGGACCTCGATCACGCGCAGGGGCATCTGCTCGCCGTCGTCGTCCTCGACGACGAAGGTCATCCCCGGCCGGACCTCGATGCCCTCGAACGCCGACAGCGGGATCGACTGGGCGCCCGGACCGCTCTTCTCACCGTAGCCATCCTTGGGCTCGACCACCGCGACGAGCTTGTCGCCGGCGACCTTGCCCTCGAGCTGGGCCTCGAGTCCGGGGACGATGTTGCCCGCGCCGTGGAGGTACGACAGCGGTGCGCCACCGTCGGAGCTGTCGAGGACCTCGCCGGCGTCGTTGCGGAGCGTGTAGTGGATCGTGACGACCTTGTTGCTGCTGATCATGGGGTGCGCTCGCCCGTCGACGAAGACGGAGCAACGTAGCCGAGGGAGGCCCCCCCTTCAATCGGAGGTCGTCCGACGACCGGGCCGCGCGGCGATCGTTTCCGCACTGCGGATCACCGGGGCGAAGGCGGCGCGGGGGTCCATCCGCGGGGTGCGTGCGTGCGCCAACCGGGCGCGGCGCACCGCCTGCAGCAACCGCCTCGGGCGGGTCAGGTCGACCGGCGGGGCCGCGGCGAACAGGCCCGCGACCACCACGGGGTAGGCGATCGCGGGGCGACACGGGATGAACGACCCGTGGCGCACGACGCCGCGGAGCTCCCACAACGCGGCCGGCCCCTCGGGCTCGCGGCGCACGTCGACCACCCCGCCATACGGCAGGCACGCCCCGCCGATGCGATCGCGGATCCACGCGGGCCCGCCGTCGGTGGGCCAGATCTCGAAGAGACCGACCCAGGCATCCGCGACGTCGCGCCACGCGGGATCGCGATCGAGGGTCGCGGCGCCCAGGCCCATGTCGAGGAGGATCCAGTCGGTGCGCGCGGTGGCCCAGGCCTCGAACTCGGGATCCTCGCCGCGGACCTCGCCGACCTCGTCGCGCCAGCGCTGCAACCACGGGGCGAGCCGCGCGGCCGCGTCGTCGCCGGCGAACGTCGCCGCGGCCCAGGCATCGAGCAGCGCGGCGCCCGGGGCGGCCGCGTCGATCACGAGACCGTGCGCGTCGCGTAGCCGCGCACCGCGGCGATGAAGTCGTCGAACAGGCCCGAGGCGTCGTGGGGACCGGGCGAGGCCTCGGGGTGGTACTGCACGCCGAACAGCGGCCGATCGTTCAGGCGCAGGCCCGCGACGGTGTCATCGAACAGGTTGACGTGGGTGACCCGCGCGCCGCCAGCCCCGTCGAGCGATCGCGCGTCGACGGCGAAGCCGTGGTTCTGCGAGGTGATCCGCACCGCGCTGTGCATGTCGTCGCGCACGGGATGGTTTCCGCCGTGGTGGCCGAACGGGAGCTTGTACGTCTGGCCCCCGAGCGCGAGGCTCAGCAGCTGGTGGCCGAGGCAGATGCCGAACACCGGCAACGTCACGGCCCGGCCGAGCAGCGCCGCGACGTTGGCGATGACGTCGTGCAGCGCCGCCGGATCGCCCGGGCCGTTCGAGAGCAACACGCCGTCGGGGCGCAGCGCCAGGATCGCGTCGGCATCGCTGGTCGACGGCACGACCGTCACGCGCGCGCCCCGGTCGCACAGGTGGCGCAGGATGTTGAGCTTCACCCCGAAGTCGACGACGACGACATGGACGTCCGCGGCCACCGGCGTCGTGTGCCAGGTCGGCTCCGACCACGCGTAGGGCTCGCGGGTGCTGACCTCGTGGGCGAGCCCGCGTCCCTCCATGGTGCCGGCGGCCTTGGCCCGCGCGACCAGGACCTCGGGCTCGGTGCCGTCGGTCGACAGCGCGCCCATCACCGCGCCGTGCTGACGCAGATGCCGGGTGAGCGCGCGGGTGTCGATCTCGGCGATGCCCGGCGCGCCGCGGCTCGACAGCATCTCCGACAACGACGTGGTCGCGCGCCAGTTGGACACCACCGGCGAGAGCGCCCGAACGATCAGCCCCTCGGCGCCGAATCGGACCGACTCGCGGTCCTCGGCGTTGCACCCGACGTTGCCGACCTCGGGCACCGTGAGGCAGACGAGCTGACCGCGGTACGAAGGATCGGTGACGATCTCCTGGTAGCCGGCCATCGCCGTGTTGAAGACGACCTCGCCGACGACGGTGGTCCGCGCGCCGAAGGCCTGGCCCCGGAACACGCGACCATCGGCCAGGGCCAAGATCGCGGGTGCGTCCCCCGCCTCGCGCGTCGTGGTCACGGCGGGTTTTTCCCGCGCGGACCCCGGGACGTCAAGCCGCGCCGAACATCCGCCTGCTACGATGGCGTGCGCGCATGATGGACGACGAAACCAAGACGGCGTGCGTGCTCCTCATCGGCGACGAGCTGTTGACCGGGAAGGTGCGCGACGAGAACGGCCACTTCCTCGCCGTGTCCCTGCGCCGCCGCGGCATCCGCCTGCTCGAGATCTGCACGGTCGGTGACCGCCCCGAGGAGATCGGCGACGCGCTGCTGCGGCTGTGCGCCCGCGCGCCGCTCGTCTTCACGTCGGGCGGCGTCGGCCCCACCCACGACGATCGCACCCTCGAGTCGATCGCCCGCGCCACCGGCCGACCGCTGCGCCGCGACGCCGAGCTCGAGGCCCAGCTGCGCGCGCACTACGGCCCGCGGATCACCGACGCGGCGCTGCGCATGGCCGATCTGCCCGAGGGCACGGCGCTGCGCGCGATGCCCGGGTGGCCGGTGTTCCGCCTGGATCTCGAGGCGAACTCGGCCCACGGCGCCGCGCGCCTCTACATCTTGCCGGGCGTCCCGAGCCTGCTGCGCGCCAAGTTCGAGCACCTCGAGGCGATCGACGGCGAGCTGCCCTCGACCCCGGGTTGGCACCTCGAGGTCGTGTACACCGACCTCGACGAGAGCCAGCTCGCCGCCCACCTCGACGCGGTGGTCGCGGCCCATCCGGGGGTCGACGTCGGCTCGTACCCGCGGTGGAGCCGAGGCGACGGCGGCAAGATCCACATGCACGTGCGCGTGACGCTCGAGGGTCCCGCGACCGCGCGCGAGGGGGTCATCGCCGCCCGTGCCCAGCTCCACGCCGCGCTGGCGCCCGATCACGTGCTGGATCACGAGCCCCCAGCCTGACGCGTGGGGCCCGTCCCCGGGCCCGCCGCGCCGTGGACAAACGGCCGACAAGTGATAGCTTTACCGCCCATGCGCGCCCCCCGGTGCTCGCTCCCGTTCCGCTCCGGCGGCGCGTCCTCGCTCCTCGCGGCCCTTGGCCTGTGCGTGCTCGGCACCGTCGCGTGCGACACGAACAAGCACGACGACCCGAAGTTCATGGCGGCACCCAAGTCGTTCGACCCCAAGGGCGCCGACCTCTCGTTCAACGAGAAGAGCCTCGAGGCCTTCAACTCGATGTCGACCGACGAGCGCGCCGCCCACCTCGAGAAGCTGAAGGCGACCAAGGGGAGCCTCAAGGGCCAGGCCACCTTCCAGCGCGACGAGGAGCTCACCGAGAAGATCGACGACCGCAAGTACGGCAAGTACGTGGTCTGGGCCACCGTGCCGACGCCGGTGTGGCTCGAGGTCAAGGTCGAGTACCAGCTGTTCTCCGACACCCAGCTGTTGACGGGCGTCGCCCCCAACACGCACATCGAGTTCAACGGCACCCTGGTCGACCTCATCTACCAGGACTCCGCCAAACCGCGCAGCCTCGAGATCAAACTCCAGGCCGACGCCATCGCCCCGTTGAAGGACTAGTCGCTTGCTCGGCATCGCCACCCTCGGCTCCCCCCTCGCATGGGGGGCGTTCCTCGCAGGCGTCCTCTTTCTGCTGCTGCTCGACCTCGGCGTCTTCCACCGGAAGTCGCACGTGGTGTCGACCCGCGAGGCGCTCATCTGGTCGATCGTCTGGGTCTGCCTGAGCCTGGCGTTCAACGGCGTCATCTATCACTACTACGGTCGCGACGCGGGCCTCGAGTTCCTCTCGGCCTACGTCCTCGAGAAGGCGCTGTCGGTCGACAACCTCTTCGTCTTCATCGTCATCTTCCGCTACATGGACGTGCGGCCCCAGGTGATGCACCGGGTGCTGTTCGCGGGCATCGTCGGCGCGCTGCTGCTGCGCGGCCTGTTCATCGTCCTCGGCCTCGAGCTCATCGAGCACTTCGAATGGCTGCTCTACCTCTTCGGCGGCTTCCTGCTGCTGACGGGTGTGAAGCTGCTCTTCGCCGGCGAGGAGCAGGTCGACCCCAGCGGCAACCTCGCCTACCGCATGGCGAAGAAGGTCCTGCCCCTGACGCGCCGCTACGTCGGCTCGTCGTTCTTCGTCCGCCAGGACGGCAAGTGGCACGCGACCCCGCTGTTCATCGTGCTGCTGATGATCGAGACCTCGGACGTGGTCTTCGCGCTCGACTCGATCCCGGCGTGCTTCGGCGTCGTCAAGAGCCGCGATCCGTTCATCGTGTTCACGAGCAACGTCTGCGCGGTCCTCGGCCTGCGCGCGATGTTCTTCCTGCTCCAGCACTTCCTCGATCGCTTCGCCTACCTCAAGTACGGCCTGGGCCTCGTGCTCGCGTTCATCGGCGCAAAGATGATCGTCGCCGAGGGGATCCCGTACGTGTCGGATCCGGTCGACGTGCCGATCGGCCTGTCCCTGGGCGTGGTCGCGGGCCTCATCGGCGCCTCGGTGCTCGTCAGCCTGATCATGCCGCCGACCCCGGACCGCGAGGAGGTCCTCGAGCACACCGAGGCCGCGTCGCTGATCGCCGACATCGACCCGCACGCCTCCGTGACCGCTTCGATCGACGGCTCGGCCCTGCCGGTGCGGCCCGCGGACGAGTCGCAGGTCACCGCCCTCCCCGGCGCGCCGCCCAAGCCGACGCCGCCCAAGGCTTGACGGACGCGCCGCGGCGACGCCGTGGCGTCACTGCCGGCGCGGGCCGAGTTCGATCTTCAGCCCGCCGGTCCCCGGGTCCTGTTTCGGTGCCGGCGGCGTCGCGGGGCGCTCGGGCGCAGCCGGGTCCTCGCGGTTCTGCGGATCGTCGGGGCGCGGCCCGAGGTCGACCCCCTCGCCGTCGTCGATGGGGTCGACCTCGACGATGGGGATCGCCGGATCACCGTCGTCGCCGTCCTCGCCCCGGGCGGCGGCCTGCTTGGCCGCGCGCAGGGCCTCCTCCTCGAGTTCGATGAGGTGCAGCCACTGCTCGTCCTTGACCGTGACGGCGCCATCGTTGTCGACGTCGACCTCGATCGTGGCGACGACGGGGCGCACGAACGCATCGCCCTGCGGGGCGAGCCGGAGGTCCCGCAGCGCCTGCGACAGGCACGCGCGGACCTCTGCGTCGAGGGCGGGCGCGTCGACGCGGTTGATCATCGTGATGCCGTCGCGATCGACGAGGTTGAGCCCGTCGATGCGGTAGTGCCCCGGCGGGACGCGGCTGCGCAGGCACGGCCGCCCGCGCACCCCGGCCGCCGCCTGTTCGCGCCGCAGCTGATCGCGATAGCCCTCGGTGTGCACGTCGGACTGCAGCCCGAGGCTCACCCAGTAGACGATGTCGACGTAGTGCGCGACGCCGCCCCGATTCTGCGGGAAGGTCTGCTTCTCGATCGCCTTGCTGACGCACTCGGGCATGTGCGTGTCCGTGAAGCCAGACTCGAGCACCTCGGTGCTCAGCACCTCGCCCGACGGGGCGATGCGGGTACGGATCTTGACCTGCCCCTCGGGCACCTTCACGAAGCCACGCTCGTCGGCGACCGGCTCCATCGTCTCGATCGCACGCAGCAGGAAGCACGCCGCCGCGGGCTCACGCAATGCGTGCGCGATCTCGGTGAGCCGCGGCAGCTCGTACACCCGCTCGGCCTTCGACGACGGCAGGAGGATGACGCCCTCGTTCGAGGAGCGGATGGCCTTCTGCATGTAGCGATCGGTGCCCATCTTCGACAGCGGGCCACCGGGGCCCTGGGTCTGGCCGCGCGTCCCGCAGGCGACCGCGGACGCGGCGGCGAGCACGATCATGACGCGCCGCACGGCGTGGCCGACGCGGGTGGCGGCGGTGCTTCCGGGTCGCATGCAGCCCGTCTTAGCACCACCCAGGGCCCCTCGCCCATGCCCTGGGACCGGCTGCGGTCGGCTTGCGCGGCCGCCCGGGCTTGCCCCATAGTCGCGTCGCATGTCCGAGCCCCTCGCGCACACGCCCTTGCACGATGCCCACGTCGAACTCGGAGCGAAGATGGTCGCGTTCGGGGGCTGGCACATGCCGATCCAGTACACCGCGGGGATCCTCGCCGAGCACCGTGCGGTCCGCGAGAAGTGCGGCATCTTCGACGTCTCGCACATGGGCGAGATCGACTTCCGGGGCCCCGGGGCGATCGCCTGCGTGCAGAAGCTCGTGACCAACGACATCGGCAAGCTCACCGACGGGCGCGCCGCGTACACGGTCACCTGCCACGAGAACGGCGGCATCGTCGACGACTGCATCGTTTATCGCATCGGGCCCGAGTTCCTGCGGATCGTCGTCAACGCGGCGAACATCGCGAAGGACTTCGCCCACTTTCGCCGCTACGGCGAGGGGGCGGACTGCACCATCGAGGACGTCTCGTCCCAGTGGGGGCTCATCGCCGTGCAGGGCCCGAGCGCCGTGGCCCTGGTCGCCGGGCTCGCCGGCGCACCGCTGGGCGACATCCCGTCGTTCGGCTTCGGCCCCGGTCGCATCCGCGGCGTCGACATCACCGCCGCGCGCACGGGCTACACCGGCGAGGACGGCTTCGAGCTCTTCGTCCCGGCGAAGGACACCGTCACCGTGTGGCGTGCGCTGCTCGAGGCCGGTGCGCCGCCGATTGGCCTGGGCGCCCGCGACACGCTGCGGCTCGAGGCCCGGCTCTCGCTGTACGGCAATGACATCGACGACACCACCGACCCGATCTCCGCGGGCCTGGGCTGGGTCGTGAAGCTCGACAAGGGCATCGCGTGTCTCGGCCGCGACGCGCTGGCCGCCGTGAAGCAGAACGGCCCCACCCGCAAGCTCGTCGGCTTCCGCGTGCTCGACCGCAGCATCGTCCGCGACGGCGCCGACGTGCTCGGGGACGACGATGCGATCGTGGGCCGCGTCAGCTCGGGCGGCGTCGCGCCGACCGTCGGCGGCTCCGTCGGCATGGCGTGGGTCCCCACCGCGATGGCCAAGACCGGCGCGCCGCTGCGCCTGTCCCAGCGCGGGAAGGTCATCGCCACCGAGCAAGTCGCCGGCCCGTTCTACCGCCGCGCCAAGTGAGGCGCCGCGCCAAGTGAGGCGCCGCGCCAAGTGATCCGCAGCTTCCGTCCCGCAAGCACAACCACGCCCCGAGGATCCGATGAGCAGCAACGTCCCCGCCGATCTCCGTTACACCAAGGACCACGAATGGGCGCGCCGCGAGGGCGACGTCATCGTCGTCGGCATCACCTCGCACGCGGTCGAGCAGCTCGGTGACATCACGTTGGTGACCCTGCCCGACGCCGGCACCAAGGTGACCGCGGGCGAGCGGTTCGGCGACGTCGACTCGGTGAAGGCGGTCTCGGAGCTGTACGCCCCGCTGACCGGCGAGATCGTGGAGAAGAACCCCGAGCTCGACGCCAACCCCGAGCGCGTGAACGACGACCCGTACACGGCGGGCTGGATGATCAAGATCCGCCCGGCCAACGCCGCGGACTTCGACGCCCTGCTCGACGCGGCGGCGTACGAGAAGCTCGTGTGAGGCTCGGCCCGCCGACCTGGTCCGCCGCGATCCTCGTGGCCTGCCTGCTCGGCCGGTCGGCGAGCGCCGAGCCGCCGCACCGCGTGCAGGACGAGCTCGGCACGCCGCTGCCCCCCGGAGGGCGCGTCTCCCCACCACCGCCGCGGGCCCTGCCCAACGGCACCGGCCTCGTGCCGCTCGCCGAGCAGGATCGCGTCCACGGCCTCGGTCTGGTCCGCCAGGCCGACGGCACCTTCGGTTACGAGGATCCGGGCCACCGCTTCCGCGCCCTGGTCCGCCGCGACGGCAGCGTGCTGTTCGCGGATCGCTGGCGCAGGCTCGATCACCGCGAGCACCTGCGTGGCCGCGGGCTCGCGCTGCCGACCGAGCGCGCCCGGGCGCTGAACCCCTTCGCAGGCCTGCGCGTGCGCGGGCCCAACGAGTGGGCGCTGGCGATGTCGGGCAGCGATCCGTCGGCGGCGGCGAAGGCCGGCTTCCTCGCCCGCACCGCGCCGTTCCGCCAGCGGCTCGCGATCGGCTTCGCGGCGCTCCAGTTCCGTGAGGGCCTGCGGGCGCTGCCCGGGCAGCTGCTGGCGATCTGGACCGATCGCTCGCTGCCCGCCGCGACGCGCCGGCGCCTGATCTTCCAGCGCTGGGACGATTGCCAGGAGCCACTGGCGATCCCGACGGCGGTGCCCGACGCGACCGCGTCGATCGACGAGGCCCGGGCGCAGACCGCCGCAGTCGCCCGCGAGACCATCGAGGCCTTCGTGCTTCGACACCTCGGACCGACCAGCAAGGACGCCTTCACCCCCGACGAGCTGCGCCGCTTCAACCGCACGCGCCGCAGCCGGACCCCCTTCGCCCCCTACGAGACGAGCCCACCATGACGACTCCGCGAATCGATCCCGAGCTGGCGCGCTGGCGCGACGAGTACCCGATCCTCGCGCGCACGAAGTACCTCAACAGCAACAGCATGGGCGCGATGCACCGCGGCACCAAGGCCGCGCTCGCCGAGTTCGCCGAGCTGTGGGAGCGCGAGGGCGTGGAGGCATGGGAGCACTGGCCCGACGTCGTCGACGCCACGGCAGACAGCGCCGCACGGCTCTTCGGCGGCGTGCCGGGCCACACCGCGCTCAACCAGAACGTCGCCTACTTCCAGGCCGCCGTCGCGAGCACCATCGACTTCTCGAGCAAGCGCAACCGCGTCGTCATCGAGGCGCTGCAGTTCCCCAACGTCATCTACGTGTGGGAGCGCTTCCGGGCCCTGGGCGCCGAGCTCGTGCTCGTGCCCAGCGACGACGGCATGACCGTACCGACCGAGCGCATGCTCGAGGCGATCGACGAGCGCACCGCGATCGTGCCGTCGTCCCACGCGATCTACGTCTCGGGCGCGCTGCAGGACGTGGGCGCCATCTGTGCCCGCGCCCGCGAGGTCGGGGCGCTCAGCATGATCGACGTGTACCAGACCCTCGGTTCGGTCCCGATCGACGTGAACGCATGGGGCGCGGACATGATCGTCGGCGGCAGCCACAAGTGGCTGTGCGGCGGGCCGGGCACCGCGTTCCTGTACGCGCGACCGGGCGTGCGCGACCAGCTGAAGCCACGCCTCACCGGGTGGTTCGCCCACGCCGATCCGTTCGCGTTCGAGCCGGCGCCGATCCGCTACGCCGACAACGCCTGGCGGCTGATGGCGGGCACCCCGTCGATGCCGGCGTACTACGTCGCGCGCAAGGCCTACGAGCCGCTGCACGAGATCGGCATCGATCGCATCCGCGCCCACAACATCGCGTTGTGCCAGCGCATCATCGATCGGGCCCAGGCCGCGGGGCTCGAGATCCACTCGCCGCTCGATCCCGCGACGCGCACGGGCTTCGTGGCGGTCGACTTCCCCGACAGCGAGCGGGCCAGCAAGCAGCTCGTGGCCGAGGGCTACAAGCACGACTGGCGGCCCAACTGCGGGCTGCGGCTCGGGCCCCACTTCTACAACACCGAGGACGACGTCGAGCAGTTCATGGATCGCGTCGTCGCCCTCGCGCGGCCGCGGTGATGCAGTGGCGACGATCGTGGTGGGGATCACAACCCGCGGGCGCCGGCGAGGGATAGTGGAGCCCGGACGCACTGTCGCGCCCGCTTCCTTGGCTTGGAGACGATCATGACCTCGACCACCCTTCCCGCCCTGCTCGCCCTCGCCGCCCTGGCGCCGTTCGGCTGCACCACCGACGATCCCGCCGGCGACGGCTCGACCCAGGGCACCACCGCGGCCGCCAGCACCGGCCTCGCGTCCGAGTCCACCTCTGCCCCGGAGTCCTCGGGCGGCAGCGGAGCCGACACCACCGGCGGCACCGCCGACCCCACCGCGACCGCCGAGTTCTTCGCCCGCTGGCCCGGCCTGTGGGTCGGCCCGGTCGACTCGATGACCTCGGCGGGCGACTTCCCGACCATGAACATGGACGTGCGCCCCGCCGACGGCCACACGCTGTTCTCGCGCACCGACCTCGACGGCGGAAACTCCGTGCGCATGGCGATGGTCGTCGAGCAACACGACGGCGAGGACGTGCTCGTGTTCCGCAACGGCGGCTACTTCCTCGGCATCCTCCGGGACAGCCGCACGCACCTCGTCGAGGCCGACCTCGCGGCCGAGCGCTGGCGGTTCTGCTCGATCGACGCCGGCTGCGAGTACGTCGACGCGGTGTTCGACTTCGAGGGGCCCGACGCCCTCGACATGCACGTCGACGTGAGGGGCACGACCCACTTCGACTGGCCGGCCACCCGCGCCGAGCTGCGCGAGATCGACGGGCCGTTCCCGGTCGACGACACCGCGCAACCCGGTGACGCGCCGTTCCCCGAGATGCCGACGCTCGTGGTCACGCTGACGTGGACGACGCCGCTGGCCGAGGCGAGCGACGCGTGGGTGATCCTGTCGACGACCGCCTGCAACCTCGGCGGTGGATGCACGCCCAGCCGCTTCATCCGCGGCCGGGCCGACGCCGGCGCGACCTCGCTGGTGCTGACGCTCGAACAGATCCACGCCGACGACTACAAGGCGAACGCGATCCTCGATCGCAACGGCAACTTGGCCGGTACGTTCCTGCCGGACGCCGGCGACACGGTCAGCATCCCCAACGCGGATGTCACCGTCGATCCGACCGGCACGAGCGAGGTGTCGCTGGCGCTGCTCGTCGATCTGTGACCCGCGAGGCGGCCCGTCGTCAGCGCGAACGGGCGGCCGCGGCGAAGTACGGCAGGCCGTTCGCGCCGCGGAACGCCTCGGGCGTCGGCTCGAGCTCGTCGACGCGCGACAGGTCGCCGGTGGCCTCGAGCACGAAGAGGCCCCGCGGCACCTCTTCGTTGTCGTCGGGGTCGTAGCTGTAGAGCAACGCATTGCCGCCGTCGTCGATGCCGAGCGGCGCCATCGCCAGCCCGTCGTAGCGCTCGAGCCCCAGGGAAGAGATGCGCAGGGTCGTCGCGAGGACGACGTCCAACGGGACGGTCGACTCCATCGGGACGTCGCCTTCACACGTCATCAGGATCCACTCGCCGTCGGGGCTCGACTGGGGAAGGCCGCGGACGTTGCAGCCAGCCCGCTCGGCGCTCACGACCCGCAGCCCCTCGGCATCGGCCCGGATGACCGCGCCGGTGACCGACACGAGGTTCATCGTGCGGCCACCATCGGCCGGCAGCATGAAGATCTGCTTGCCCGCGCCGAGCTTGGGCACCGCGGTCCACAGATCGCGATCGAGGTCGGCGAGGTAGATGCGCTCGTCGTCGTCGAGCAGCACGTGGCTGGCGTCGAGCGCCGCGAGCAGGTGCGGCTCGCTCGGGGCCCCGCACCCCTCGGGCAGCGCGATCTTCCGCGCCGGGCGGCTCTCGCCGTCGTCGTCCTTGCGCGCCCACTCGAAGCGCAACAACTCGCACAGCGCCGGGCTAATGCCGATGGCGGCGTCGCCGTCCGGCGTGACGCAGAAGCCCCCCGAACACCACGCGCTGCTGCTACCGATGCGGTTGGGGAACGCGCTCTCGTCGATCGCCCGAGTGTGCATGCTCGTGCCACCGAGCTCGACGAGCGAGGTCCGCGGCGTGCGGCGATCGTCGGCGGGGTACTCGAACGCCACCACGGTGCCGTCGACGTGCTCGATGCCCCCGGTGGCGACGTCACCGGCGAGCTCGGCCCAGTAGACGATGGGGGTCGCGGACGCGCTGCGCAGGAGCACGCGCGATCCGGGGTGCTCGAGCGCCGGGCCGTGGACCCACAGCGGGGTCGTGTGCGCCGTCGAGATCGGCATCAGGACTGCGCCAGGATCGGTCTCGTCCGCGGTCGAGCGCAGGATGGCGCGGCCCGAACGGGAGAACGCGAAGTCACCGGCGAGCTCGCCCCACGGTCCCAGCGCGATCTGCCCGCGGGTGCCGCGGGCCAGGTCGATCCACACGGTGCCACCCTTGACGGAGGAGACCGCGAAGCCGCCGCCCCCGGGCGCGACGCCGAGGCCGATCTGGCCGGTGTCACTGCCTGCGATCGTCGGGCGCAGCTCGACGCTCCGGCGCTCGCCCGCGTCGTAGATCTGGATCGCGCGCGCGCCGTCGTCCTCGATCGCGGCGTCGACCCAGATCGCGAGCACGTCCGCGGCCGGGCCCTGACAGGCGCTCGCGGCCAGCGCGACGCACCCGAGGACCCCGGCCTTCGTCGCCGCCGTGCACCGAGCTCGAACCACCATCGGAGTGCCCGCCAGCGTATCATTGTGCTCGCCCCACGCCGCGCCGTTCGCGGGGGCCGCCCGCGATGCGCGGGCTCCACCGTCCGACGCGGCCCGCGCTGCGCGGCTGGGCGCACGCCCGATGGTGGCCCAGCGGTTGCGCCCCGTCGGCCGCTGCGGCACGCTTCGCGCCGATGCCGCCCGCCGACGACGACAAGCCCAACGACCAGCCGCAAGGCGACGCTCCCGATCTGGCCTCGGATCTGGCCCCGGATCTGGCCTCGGATTCGGCTCCGGATCTGGACGACGACGACGACGGCGACGACCAGCTCGTGATGGGCGACGACGACGACGAGGACGAGGACGACGAGGGCGACGAGGAGGCGGTCGCTGCCGCAGCGGCCTCGATCGAGCTCGTCGTGCTGCCGATCGCGTGCACCAACGACGGCAAGGGCGCGCCGCTGTGCATGGGCGTGCAGCGGTGGTGGGCCCAGGAGCTCGCGACCCGCGGCGCCAAGGCGGCGGCGCCGGTGTTCACCGCGATGGCGCAGCAGGGCAAGCGCCAGGTGCCGGCGCTGATGGTCTTCCGCGAGCCGTGGACGGACGCGCGCGCCCTCGACGGCATCGCCCGGTTCCCCAACGCCAAGCGCGGCCTCATCACCAACATGCGGGTCGACGACGACTCGGTCGGGTGCGAGCTCAAGCTCGTCCGCGTCGAGACGATCCCCGAGGCCGAGCGCGTCGCTCCGCCGCCGGCCGCCGAGGGCGAAGCCCCCGCCGAGGCGCCGACGCAGCGCCTGGTCGAGCTCGAGAAGTGGTCGTGGTCGTCGACCGGCGCCGAGCTGCCCGAGCGGCTGTTCGAGGTGCTCGGCAAGCTCGCCACCCACTGCGGCGTGACGATCGAAGAGCCCGACTGGAAGGCCGCGTTCGGCACGTCGAACAACGCCGCGCTGACCTCGTTCCTCGTCGGCCTCGGCAACCTCAGCGCGCTGCAGGGCCGCTGCGTGCCGACCACGCCCGATCAGCTGCTCGCCGCGCTGGTCGACGCCATCAACCGCGACCCCTCGATGGACGCGGCGATGCAGGCGCTGCACATCATGACCGACATCCTGGTCAACAACCCGATCGACCAGTCGGCGATCCCGCTGTCGCTGCAGGCGCTCAACGTCGCCGCGTCGAAGCGGCAGAAGGACCAGAGCGCGTTCCACCACCTCGCGGCGCTGCTGCGGCGCCTGGGCGACATCGGCTCGAGCGTGCAGGCGTTCAACCAGGCCTTCAACCTCGATCCCACCCACGAGGGCGTCGCGGTGCAGTTCATCGACACACTGCGCAACGCCGGCGACAAGGCGAACGCGTTCAAGGTCGCGCAGTTCGCCGCCGAGCGCGGCAACGAGTCGCCCAAGGTGCTCGCGCGCCTCGGCTCGCTGATGCTCGAGCACGACCAGTTCGACGAGGCCGAGCCGTTCCTGCGCCGCGCGATCGAGGAGGGCAAGGTCCCGGCCGCATACGGTGACCTGGCGAACGTGCTTTGGGATCGCGACGGTGGCGAGGGCGGCGGCGAGGACCGCGAGGAGGCGGTCGCCCTGCTCGAGGCCGCCGTCGAGCTGCCGACGCTGGCGAAGAGCGCGCTGGACATGCTCCTCGACCTCCACGAGGAGGAGAAGAACGAGAAGGCGACGATGCTGCTGCTGCGCGCCGCCGAGCGTCACCCCACCGACGCGACCGTGCTGCGGTACGTCTCGACGATGTACCTCGAGGGCGACGATCCACAGAAGGCCCGCGACTACCTCGACAAGCTCCTCGCCCTGCCCCGCCGCACGCTCGACGACGACGCCTTCGCGCGCCGCGGCCAGCTGACGCTCGACATCGAGGACTTCGAGGAGCGCTACGACGCCGCCATCGAGCAGGTCCGCTCGAGCGACGCGAAGCAGCAAGTCGAGGCCGCCAAGTTCCTGCGCGAGATCATCGCCCGCGATCCGCGATTCTGGCAGCCGCACCTCATGCTCGCGCTCGCGGTGCGCGAGTCCGAGGGCGACGATGCGGCGCTGGCCCACCTCGGCAACGCCGTGCGCCTGCGGCCCAACGACGTCGAGATCCGCAACCTCCTGGTCGCCATCCTGCGCAAGCAGGGTCGGCCGCGGGACGCGGTCGAGCACCTGCGGGCGGTCGTCGCGCTCAATCCCCGCGAGGTCGAGCCGGTCGTCCTGCTCGCGGCGACGCTCCGCGACGCGAACATGTTCGACGAGGCCCGCCAGGTCTGCCGCGCCGCGCTGCAGATGCTGCCCAACCACCCCGAGTTCAAGCGGATCCTCGACGGCCTGCCGGCGCCCGCGCCGGGGCAAGAGGACGACGACGAGGACGAGGGCTAGGCCCGGCCGCTCGCACCAGCGCGGGGACGCCCGACGGGCCCCGCGGGGGCGAGCCTGTATACTGTGGGTCACGCCCCGATGCGTGACGAGTCCCCACGTGCCGTCATGCTGGTCGCCGTCGTCGTGGCGTCGGCCCTGATGCACCTCGCGGTGTGGCCCCTGGGCAACGAGGTGCTCGGCTGGGCCTGGGGCGGGCGCACGCTGCCCAAGACCGACCGCATCATGGAGGTCGAGCTACTCGAGGCGGACGAGGAGCCGCCTGACGAGGACAACCCCGCCGAGCCGCCGGGCAAGCTGGTGCAGCTCGATCGGGTGCAGGACGAGCGAGCCCCCGAGCGCGACACGCCCTCCGTGTCCGAGTTCGACAACCGCACGGATCGGCCGACGCGGGCGCCGAACGTGCAGCCGAAGCCCGGGGCGGCCGCGACACCGCGGGGCAACGACGGGCGCGACGGCAAGACCACCGACGCGCCGCCCAACCCGGCCGAGCCCCAGGCGCTGCCGCTCTTGCCGAGCACGCCGAGCAACGACGCGGGGGCGGACGACGATCCGATCGACCCCGACGATCGCGGCGAGCTGCCGAACAACCGGGGCCACGTCCCGCCGCCGTCGCCTTCGGGATCGCCCGGCACGCGCAAGGCCCTGCTCGACGCCCTGGGCAACCCCGGATCCCACGACGACATCGACGACAGCGCGATCCAGGACGACGAGACGAACGTCGACTCGAAGCGGTGGAAGTTCGCGTCGTTCTTCAACCGCGTGCGCAACGGCATCTCGCAGCACTGGCACCCCGAGGTCGTCCACGCCGCGAACGATCCGGACGGCCGCCGCTACGGCACGCGCACCCGCAAGACGCGGCTCATCATCTCGCTGAACCCGGATGGCAGCCTGAACCGCGTGCGGCTCGATGGTTCGTCGGACATCGACTACCTCGACGAAGAGGCGATCCACGCCGTGCGCACGGCGGCTCCGTTCGCGAACCCACCGCCGGGGTTGGTGGACGCGCGCACGGGGCTGATCGAATTCAGCTTCGGGTTCATCTTCGAGTTCAATGGATCGAGTCGGATCTTCCGGTATCAGCGGTAGGTGGGTGGTCGTGGAGTGACGATGGCGGAGGAACCGCCGAGTCGTCGAGGCGGTCGTTCGTCACGACGCGGTGAAAAGTGAGGCTCGGCGAGATCGAGGCCGTTCGATCGATTCGTGCGTCGACGCGATCGACGGGCGGAATGGCGACGTTCTTCGCTTCGAGGATCCAGAGCTACTGTCCCTTTGGGACAGATTGACGGACCACGCGCGCGCTCGTAGAACGCGAATCGATGTTGACGCGCAAGGACCTGTGCATCGCGACCGCGCTGTTCGTTCTTCCCCACACTGGCTGCTTCGGCCGCGGGAACGGTGGCGACGCCGTGTCCTCGACGGACGCCGCCGCGACGGATGCGGTGGGGGAGCAGACGACCGGCGACGAAGCCGACGGCGACGGCGACGGCGACGGCGACACGCCGTCGTCGTGGGGGAGCCCGCCGCCCGTCCACGCGGCGACCACCCCGAGCGCCCCAGTGGGGACCCTCCCGGGAGCAGCGGGCGTCGACCCCACGGGTTCCGCGACTTACCGGATTCCGATCGAGGTGCCCGCGGGTGCGGCCGGGATGCAACCGGAACTCGCGCTGACGTATCGTAGCGGCGGCCCCGATGGTCTGCTGGGGGTCGGCTGGACGCTCGAAGGGCTCGGGAGGGTCGAGCGCTGCGAGAAGACGATCGCGGACGATGGGGCCGCCTCGGGGGTCGAGTTCGCGGCGAACGATGCCCTTTGCTGGGACGGGATGCGGCTCATCCCCGTCGCAGGCTCCTCCGGCGCTGACGGAACCGAGTACCGCACCCGGATCGATCGCCATGCTCGCATCGTCGGCCACGGGTCCATCGGCCAGGAGGACTCCTGGTTCGAGGCCTTCACCAGGGACGGCCGGATCCTCAAGTTCGGCCGCGGACCCGACGCACGCATCCGTCGCGACGGTATCCCCATGGTGTGGACGCTCGACGAAATCAGCGACCGCCTCGGCCACACGATTTCGTACACGTACACGTCTGAGCAATTTCAATGGCTGGCCGGGGGCATCGACCGGATTGCGGACGTGGCCCACCGCCCCGTGCGGATCGACTACACGCACTTCGGAAACGCTGCACCGGAGCGCTCCGTGCGTTTTCGGTACCGCAACGTGCTCCCCCGCAACGGTTGGAGCCGCGGCCTCCCGACTCGACGCGCCCATCTCATCGAGGCGATCGAGACGTTCGGCCCGGACGGGCTGGTCCGGCGCCACGATCTCCGACACGAGAACGAGGGTACCAGCGGCCGATGGCGCCTGGTCGGCGCGAGGGTGTGTGACACGCACGGCGCGTGCCTCCCCGAGACGACGTTCAAGTGGGACCTCGGCGAAGTCGGCGTGAGCGACGTGGGTGGATCCTACGACGGCCAATCCTATGAATCGTCGCTCCCGGACCAGGACGTCGTCTTCCGCGTCATGCTCGACGCGAACGGCGACGGCGCCACCGACATGGCAGTCCTGTCGGATCCCCCTCCTGCCGGAGAATGGCGCGTGTGGCTCGGCCGTGGCCGCGGCGACGCGTATCCGAACTTCACCGAAATCGAGACTGGAATCGAACCTTGGGCGGCCTTCCCGAACATGTTCCACGCCTATCCCGGCATGGCGTTCCGGGCGCAGGCGATCGACTTCAACGACGACCGACACGGCGACATCATCTATGTCGCTGGGCCTGACATCGAGGCGCCCGGTGGCCACTACGGCGGGTCCATGCTGGACCTGCTGGTCGCTTATGGCGACACCCCAGCGTCATTCGGCTTCGAGCGTCGCGAAATCGATGACGGGTCGCTCGACACCATCTTCCACGCACTGTTCCCCGACCTCGACGGAGACGGTCGCCAGGATGTCCTGTTGTGCCGCGGCGAGCACGCCTATGATTCTCGCTGGATCTATGCCCTGAACCGGCCCACCGGGATCGGGGGCACGCTCGCCGACGGATACGTCTTCGACTTCACAGGTGGCGGCGTGGACACCGGGGTGTCCTGCTCCGTACACGACGACTACCTGGAGGTCGACCGCGACGGCGACGGTGACGACGACGTGCTGCTCGTGCCGGCATACGAAGGCGGCGAGCAGCTCCCCGAGGACGAGCGCCTGGCCTATCAGGCACTCGCGATCGACACGGGTGCGGGCTCCGCCGAACTCGTCGACGCGGGTCTACCGCGCGACCTCCTCCAGCGCTGGCGGGCCTGCGCGTTCCTCGGGAACGGGATCCCGGAGTCGTTCCTCGGCGCTGGCCCCGGCCAGGACAAGCTCGGCGACTTCAACGGGGACGGTCTCGTCGACCTGATGCGCTTCGAGCTCGCCGTGGGCGACGGCCTGGACCAACTCGGCGACATTCTCGAGTGGTTCACCGACGGAGAAGGCTGCCCTCCGTCTTGGGGAACCCCCGAGTCGGCGGGCATTCGCGTCTACTGGAACACGGGTGCCGGCTTCGTCCGGGGCGACTGGGCCCGGCTCCACGACGAGCGCGGGGACCTGACGCACTTCCGCATCTCGAGCGTGTTCGACTACGACAGCGACGGGCGCGCGGACCTGCTGCTGCCCGACCCGACGCCCCCCTACGACGAGGTCGATTCCTGGTCGGTCCTCCGTGCGCGCGACCTGGGCTTCGAGTTGGTCTCGACCGGGATCCCCGGGGTTCAACTCGGCGAGTACACCCCGAACACGCGTCTCCAGCCGATCGGGGACCACGACGGGAACGGCATCCACGACCTGGCCGTCGAGTACAACCTGCACATGGTCGACCTCTGGCGCAACGAGGCCAGATTCCCGGATCTCCTGGTGGAGGTGCGTGACGGATTCGGGGCGATCAACACGTTCGATTATGGCCTCACACGCGATCCGGAGACCCACGAGGTCACCACGGGCTGCACCGGCTCCGCGCACGATGTCTGCGCGAACGCGATCCGACCCATCGTCACCTCGATGAGCGTCGACAACGGACTGCTCCCCGAGGACCACCGCGTGCTCGAGTACCACTACACCGGTGGCGCATCGAGCCGCGAGGGCCGGGGCTTCCTCGGATTCGAGCGCGTTCGAGTCGTCGAGCGCGTCGCCGACGAGGCGATCCGAGTCGTGGAGACCGAGTACGACGACGGCTACGAAGACACCGTCCGCGACCACCCGTTCGCCCGCATCCCGTGGCGCACCTTCGTCGCCGAACGGACGAATGTCGAGTTCGAGAGCGAGCAGTACCGGTTCACGGAGACGATCCAGGCCCACGATGTGCGGCCGAGCGCGCTGTCCCCCGGCATCTACGACATCGTGCCGACCTCGCGCCAGGTTCGGATCTGGGACACGGACGCGCCGTGCGAGGAGATGGTGGATCTCGTCCCCGTCTGCGAGGACGGCGAACTCCTCCAGCTGTGGACGTCCTTCTTCGAGACCACGTGGGAGCACGACGACTTCGGGAACGTGCTCTCGGCTCGAACGCGCACCGAGGACGAGGACGACTACGACGAGACCGAACGAACGTATCTGAACGACGTGACGAGCTGGATCATCGGGCGGCCGCTCACGCAAGTCGACCGCAGCCACACCGCGAGCGGGGCGCTCGGCGAGCGAACCGTCGAGTTCGGCTACGATCCGGAGACCGGGCTGCTCGATTGGGTGGTCCGGGCCCTCTGTGCCAACGTAGTGTGAGACAGTCAGTTCTCGATATCTCAGTGCCGAGTGGCGGAGAACGATCGCCTCACCTTGCCCAAGCCATCCTCAACCAAGACTCTACGTCCTGCGCGCGTCG
>JBIJCC010000086.1:0-44102 GCA_044344875.1 Nannocystaceae bacterium | reverse complement strand
TGGGCGCGCCTGCGTCAGCATTTCGCGCCGGATCTCTCACGCCCGCGCGACATCGGCGGGTCGCCGGGCGGACCGAAAGGCATCTCCCCGGTCGCGACAATCGGGGCTTTCACCACGGCCTGCTAGCGTCCCGTTGTGACCGCAATGGACCGCGCTAGAGGTTTGCTGTGGACGATGGTGCTGCCGAGTTGCTTCGACCCGACGGTTGTCGGGAACGCGGACTCGACGACGGGTGGCTCGAGTAGCGACCCCACGACCCCCGTGACGACGAGCGCGTCCTCCACTACGACGACGGGAAGCGACGCCACCGAGGAATCGGGCCCGGGGTCCTCCGCAGGAACGACTGGGAACGACACCAGCAGTACGACCGCCGGCGAATCCACCGGACCCGGCGAGGGCTGCAATCCCGACGGGGTGATCCAGGGCGAGGAGACCTGTGACGATGGGAACGAGGCGGACGGCGATGGCTGCTCCGACTGCCTCGTCGACGAAGGTCATCTCTGCAGCGACGAACCCAGTGTCTGCGGGCTGCAGTGCGATCCGCTGCTGCAGGATTGTGTCGAGGGGGAGGCGTGCTACCCGATCCCCGCGGGGTCGATCTGCCTCGGTCAAGGCTCCGGCGCCCAGGGCGACGCGTGCATGTCCATCGATGGCTGTGCACCGGGCTTCGCGTGCCTCGACGGGGGCGGGTGCATGGCGGACGCTTGCTGTGCCTCCCTTTGCGACCTTTCGGGCGGCGCGGTATGCCCTTCGATGGAGCTTTGCGTTGCGTGGTACGGCGC
The DNA here is from genome assembly GCA_044344875.1 of Nannocystaceae bacterium. GTDB lineage: Bacteria > Myxococcota_A > Polyangia > Nannocystales > Nannocystaceae > Xiheibacterium. The sequence continues at coordinate 43,320 of JBIJCC010000086.1, read as the reverse complement.
CGGGATGGCGCCGCCCGGGTACGAGAACGTCGGCGTCTGCGCGGGTGCGTGATCCATCGCGGACTCGCCGAGCGACATGCTCAGCGATCGCCCGACGTCACCAACTCGGCATCCGCGAGGATCGCCGCGTGCAGGTTCGGCGTGCGCGACAGCGCCTCGGGCGGCGCGGCCACCCACGCGATCGCATGCCCACCATCGACCGATCGCTGCACGACCAACGCCACATCCTCGCCGTTGCGCCGCAGGTGGTACGCCCGCAGCCGCTCGAGCGCGCCGCCGTGGGCGACGTAGCGGCGGGCGAACGCCGCGGGGACCTCCGTGGGTACGGCGTCGAGCTGGTGGTGCAGCGTCGGATCCAGCGCCAGCGGCAAGGGCTCACTGCCGGCGAGCGGTCCCATCTGCAACGCGATCAGATCGCCGGCCCGCAGCGCGAGCGCATCGACGAAGCCGGCGGCGATCGGCAGCGCGAGGTGGGGCTCGCGGCGCGCCTCGGTCGCGACGACGCTCGAGGGCAGTCGCACGCGGAACCCACCGTGCTCGGCTTCGACACGGCGCGCGACGAGGAACGCCTCGGCGTCCTCGCGCACCAGCTGCATCACGCCCAGGCCCATCGGCACCAGGGTCGCGACGCCCAACCACGCGACCAGCGTCGCGACCTTGCCCGACACCGGGACGATCCCGACCAACAGCACGCCCCACAGCGCCGCGCACCACAGCCCGACGAGCGGCACGTCGAGGGCGAACACGCCGACCTGCGCGCCGCCGATCTGCACCGCGAGGATGATCATGAGCGGTACCAGCAGGCTGCGACGGAAGCTCGCCGACATCCCCGGCGTGCGCGAGCGCGGCAGCAGCATCAGCGCGCCGCTGGCCACCGCGACCGCGAGCAACGACCCGCCCGAGGACGGGCCTGCGCCGCCGGGCAGAAGCACCGCGACGAGCATCGCGAGCGCCCCGCCGCCCAGGGCCACCGCGAGGAAGCGACCGCGACCCAGCGTGCGTTCGATCAGCCGACCGCCCACCCACACCGCATCGGCATCGAGGATTGCGGCGAGCGGCTGGCCGGCGAGCATCGTCGCGACCGCGACGCGCCCCCACGATCCCGCCTGCCACAGCTCGGCGGTGACGGCCCCGAGATCGAGCAGGCCCACACCGCCCCGGCCGAACCCGTTGCGGCACAGCTCGACGACGAGGATCACGGTCGCGATCGTCGGTGCGAGCCAGACGTTGCCCCCCGGACGAAGCCGCGGCGCCGCCTGGAGGAATGCCTCGAGACGACGCGCGACGATCTCGGCGTAGCGCGAGACCTCGGGGCCCAGCGCCACCGGCTCGGCCTGGCTCGCCATCGCGGTGCGGCTGGCCTCGACGACGCGGTTGTCGGACGCGCCCGCAACGTCGGCGACGCGCAGCAGCTCCCGGCGCGCGGCCTCGGGCTGACCGGCGCGGCCCAGCGCGATGCCCCGCAGCAGGGCCGAGCTCGCCGGCGACAGGCCCAACGCGCGGCGACGCGGTTCGGTCAACGCGTCCTGCACCGGACCTGCGACGCCCGCGTAGGCGAGAAACGTCAGCCGCGCCTGGGCCACGAAGCCGATCGCGGCCGGATCGCTACCGACCGGGCCCTCCTCGACGGCGCGCAGCAGGCCGGCGGCGTTGTCGATCCGACCCGACTCGCCGTAGGCCCGCAGCAGCCCCAGCGCGAGCACGGGTCGCAGCGCGGCGTAGCGCGGGTGGAACTGGGCCTCGTAGTGGGCGATGCCGTCGGCCCAGCGGTGGCCGTAGAACAACATCGCGACGATCTGCTCGTGGATCACCAGGGACTCGCCGCCCTCGGCATCGGTGACCAGCTCGCGGAAGTGGGCCAAGGCCCGATCGACGCCGTGCAGCTCGAGCAGCGCGAGCCCACGCAGGATCTCCTGTTGTCGACCGAGGCCCGCGCCGGGCATGAGCATCGCCCGCGCGCCGCACAGCGACACCGCGAGCCCCAGTCGGCCGGCGCCGAAGGCCCAACGCGCGATGATCTCGAGACCGAGGGGCACGACGAGCGCCGCGAACGACAGCCCGATCGCGACCACGCCGAGGAACCGCGACGGCTGCACGAGCGCCGCGACGGCGAGCCCGAGCAGCCCGAGCAAGCAGGCCGCGTAGCCCCGCCCCTCGCGGCGACGCAGCGTCCGGACCAGGGCGAACCCCAGGCAGACCGCGCAGACCGTGAGCACGTGTTCGAACACGGGGGTTCTATGGGGGCCGCGTCCGCGCGGCGGAGTGTCAGGACGACGGCGCGCGCTCGAGGTGACCGATGCGCCGGAATTTCTCGTAGCGGGCCGCGAGCAGGGCGTCGATCGGCATCGCGCAGAGCTCCTCCAGGTGGCGACGCAGCGCCTCGCCCAGGCTGGCGGCGGTCTGCGTGAGGCCGCGGTGGGCCCCGCCGGGCGACTCCGGCACCACCTCGTCGCAGATCTCGAGGCGCAGCAGGTCGGTCGCGGTGAGCTTGAGCTGGGTCGCGGCGGCCTGTTCGGCCTCGGCGTCCTTCCAGAGGATCGACGCGCACCCGCGCGGCGAGATCACCGAGTACACGGAGTGCTCGAGCATGAGGATCCGATCGGTGAGCCCGATCGCCAGCGCGCCGCCCGAACCGCCCTCGCCGATGACCACCGAGATCGTCGGCGTCCGCAGCTGCGACAGCATCTCGAGGCAGGTCGCGATGGCCTCCGACTGGCCGCGCTCCTCGGCGCCGAGGCCCGGGTACGCCCCGGCGGTGTCGATGAAGCACACCAGCGGCCGCGAGAACTGCTCGGCCATGCGGAACAGCCGCTGCGACTTGCGGTAGCCCTCGGGCCGGGCCATCCCGAAGTTGCGATAGAGGTTCTCCTTGGTGTTTCGGCCCTTCTGGTGACCGAGCGCGATCACGGCGCGGCCATCGATGCGACACGGCCCGCCGACGATCGCGGGATCGTCGGAGTAGCTGCGGTCGCCGTGGATCTCCATGAACTCCGTCGCGAGCTCGCCGAGGTAGTCGAGGGTGAACGGCCGGTCCGGGTGCTTGGCCAGCTGGACCTGCTCCCACGGCGTGAGCGCGGCGAAGCGCTCGCGCTGGAGCTGGCGAGCCTTCTCCTCGAGCCGCTCGATCTCCTCCGCCATCTCGCCGCTGCTCGAGGACAGCAGCTTCAGCTCGCGGATCTTGCCCTCGAGCTCGACGATGGGTCGCTCGAACTCGAGCACCTTGCTGGTCATCACGGGACTCCTTGAGCGCCAGCGAGTTCGTCGCCGGCGAGTTCGTCGCCAGCGCCGCCGGCGAACGCCTCGATGGCGTCCCACGGACATGCGCTCGGCGTCGCGATCGTGTGCACGAGCGCGCCGGGGAACTGGTGGCGGAAATACGTCCGCTGGCGGCGGGCATACCGGCGCGTGGCGGCGATGATCTCGGCGCGCACGGAAGCGAGGTCGGCCCGACCTTCGACCAACTCCAGCATCTGGCGGTAGCCGAGGCTCTGCATCGCTTTGTGCCCGGCATGATAGCCGGCTGCCCGCAGCATCTCTACCTCGTGGCGCCAGCCGGCCGCGAGCATCGCGTCGACACGCCGTTCGATGCGCTCCGCGAGGCGATCCGGGCCGGGGTCGAGGACCACGAGCAGCAACGACAGGCGTGGCGAGGGCGGGTCGATCGCGCGGATCGCCGAGAGGGGCGCCCCGTGGCGCTCGCACAGCCACAGCGCGCGCAGGGCCCGGGCGAGGTTGGCGGGGTGGATCGCCGCGGCGGTGGGGGCATCCACACGCTCGAGCGCGCGCCAGATCGAACCGGCCGCGACGGCCTCGCGCGCACGCCAGTGGGCGTCGAACTCGATCCGTGCCGGGTCACCGGGCGGCGCGTCGGTGTGGGCGGCCTCACGGCCATCGTCGCGCATGCTCGGCGCACTCTGCGTCCAGGCGGTGGCGCGCAGGTAGAACCCCGTGCCGCCGACGAAGACGCCGGGGGTCTCCACCAGCGTCGACCAGGCCGCGCGCGCGTAGTCCCCCGCGGAGAAGTCGGCGTCGGGATCGACGAGGTCGACGAGATGATGCGGGATCGCGGCGCGCACCTCGGCGCTCGGCTTGCCGCTGCCGATGTCGAGGCCACGGAAGACCTTCACCGAGTCGCACACGAACACCGCGCGACCGAGCCGGCGCGCGACCTCGCGGCCGAGCTCGCCCTTGCCCGCCGCGGTGGGTCCGACGATTGCGATGGCCCGGCGCATCGTCAACGTCCTGCAACCAGCTCGTCGGGTCGCCAGCGGCGGATCCCGGGGATGTCGTCGACGGCGAGGCCTTCATCCATCGCTTCGCGCACGAACCTGCGGGCGAAGCGGGCCGCGACCGTACTCCCGGCGCAGGCCGCCAGGACGTTCGCTGCGTCGGCGGGTCCGAGCGAATCGCGACGCCGCGCGCGGAGGTACGGCAGCACGCGGGCGAGCACGGCCGCCGCATCGATGTCGTCGACGCAGCGGCGCAGCTCGGCGGGGATCGTGCGTACGACCACCGCGCCGTCGCCGAACCGATCGACGACCAGCCCGAGGTTCTCGAGCTCGGCGCGGGCCTCCTCGACCAGGACCACCTCGTCGGGGCCGAGCTGCACGACCGCGGGGATCAGCAGTGCCTGGCCCGCGAGCGCGCCGCCGCCGAGCTCCGCGAGCAGTCGTCGTCGCAGCAGGTGCGTCCGCAGGACCCGGAGATCGACCGCGAGCAGATCGTCCTGCCAGCGCATCAGCGCGATGGGCCCCGGCAGGCAATCGATGAGGTCGGGCTCGGGCGCAGCGGACTCGGGCGCGGGGGTGCCGGGCGATGGCGCCGTGACCTCGACGCTGCGGGCAGGCTCGGCGCGCGCCGTCGTCAACGTAGCGAGGGCCCGCGCCTCGGCGTGGAGTCGATCGCGAGCCGCGGCGTAGTCGGCCTCGATGGCCCGGGTGCGCAGCACGTACGCCGTCGGCGGGGACGACGGTAGCGGTGCATCGTCGGCCCGGGTCTCGAGCGGGAGGCTCAGCGTACCGGCGATGACGGCGACCGGCCGCACCGGCTCGATCGGCACGGCCTCCGGGATCGCGAGCGGCGTGCGATCGAGCGTCGCCATCGCGCGGCGCACCGCGGCGTAGACCCGCTGCGGCTCGGCGAAGCGGACCTCGGATTTCTGCGGGTGCACGTTCACGTCGACGGTGCCGTGCGGCGGCTCGACCACGATGCACGCACACGGCGAGCGGGCGCCGAGCCAGGCCTCGCGGACGATCTGCGCGATGGCCCGCTCGCGGATCACCCGGCGGCGCACGACGACGAGCACGTCGGCCCGCTCGGCGTCGCCGTCGCCCACCCACGCGCGCACGCCGATGCCCTCGAACTCGCCGGCGAAGCGGCGCAGATCCGTCGCGCCGCGGCGGCCCAGGACGCCGGCGACGCGGGCGTCCTCGTCCCCGCGGGCGACGTCGAACACGATGCGGCCCTCGTGGCGCAGGCGCACGCCGACGTGGGGATGGACGAGCGCGACGCGGGTCACGGTCTCGACGCAGTGCGAGAGCTCGGTGGCGACCGAGCGGAGGAACTTGCGCCGCGCCGGCACGTTCGCGAACAGGTTCGAGATCTCGATGCGCGTGCCTCCGGGGTGCGCACACGTCACCAGCGCCGGCGGCAGCCCGGGGTGGCTCGTCAGCCGCGTGCCCGCGCCTGCGGTCGGGGTCCGGCTCTCGATCACGACGTGCGCGACCGCGGCGATGCTCGCGAGGGCCTCGCCGCGGAAGCCCAGGCACGGCGGCTCGATCAGCTCGGCGGCGCCGACGAGCTTGCTGGTGGCGTGGCGTGTGATCGCGAGCTGCAGGTCGGCGGGCTCGATGCCTCCGCCATCATCGACCACGACGATCTTCGCGGTGCCGCCGGCGACGAGCTCGAGATCGATGCGCGTCGCCCCGGCATCGATCGCGTTGTCGAGGAGCTCCTTCAGGATCGACGCCGGCCGCTCGACGACCTCGCCCGCCGCGATCTGGTCGGCGAGTTCCGGCGGCAACACGCGGATGCGTCGCGGCCCCTCGGCGTCGCCCACCGCGGGCCCGCTGACGACCGCGTCGACCATCACCCCTCGACCGCCGCGGCGGTCAGCCCTCGCTCGCGACGACGCGGTTGCGACCGCCCTGCTTCGCGCGGTACAGCCGGGCGTCGGCCTTCTTGATGAGGTCGTCCGCGTTGGCGATGCCGGGCTCGAGGTCCGCGACGCCGACCGAGATGGCCAGCGGGATCCGTCGGCCCTCGAACACGAACTCCTCTTCCTCGACCATGCGACGCAGGCTCTCGCCGAACTGCGCGGCGCCGGCGAGGTCGATCTCCGGGAGCACGACCGCGAACTCCTCACCGCCGTAGCGGGCGATGACGTCGACCTTGCGCGAGCGCTGCCGGACCAGATCGGCCATGTGCCGCAGCACGTGGTCGCCGGCGCGGTGACCATACGTGTCGTTGCACTTCTTGAAGTGGTCGATGTCGAACATCATCAGCGCCAGCGGCCGGTCGTACCGGCGGGCGCGACTGAGCTCGCGCTCGAGCGTCTCGACGAAGTAGCGCTTGTTGAAGATCTGCGTGAGGCCGTCGACGGTCGACAGCCGGTAGATCTCCTCGTGGTACGAGCTCTCGATGTTGTCGCCCGTCAGGAACTTGAAGATCGACCGACCGACTTTGATGAGGTCGCCGTCCCTGAGGTAGACCTCGTGGATCTTGTGGTCGTTGACGTAGGTGCCGTTGGTCGACACGTTGTCGCGGATCTTCACGCCGTGCTCGTCGACGAGGATCGTCGCGTGCGTGCGGGAAACCGAGTCCTGGCTGACGCAGATGTCGTTGACCGTCGCGCGACCGATCGTCATCTCGCGATTTTCGATCGCATACTTCCGTCCCAGCTCGGCGCCATAGATGACGACGATGCAGGCGTCCTTCTTTCGCCGCTGAAGGCCGGTGTCCTCCACTTTGTGGATGACGGTGACGATCGTTTCGTCGCGCATGATCCCGAGAGTCGGGGCGAAGCTCTGTCCGTAGACTAGCAGAGGCGGGGCCCCAGGCGGCAACGTGACGGACATGCGGTGATCAGCCCGCCCACATTGTGGTTGCACCGCGCTCGGGTTCGGGCCAAAAGCGCGGGCGATCGTGCCGGGCTCGGCCCGCGCGGTCCCGGCCGCGACCGACGTTCGTCGGGCTCCCGCCGGGTGCGATCGCGCGTTCACCCCTCGGCGGACCCGGGTTTTTGACCGGGGCCCCCGCAGTTGCTATAGGCGGGCGTCGTGTCCAACGGGCGAACTACGCGAGGGGGACTGGGCGGGCTCGGCGCGCCCTTCTTCTTGGGAACGCTCGGCGCGATCGCGGTCTACGTCCAGCGCCAGGCGGCGCCCGAGGATCTCGAGCTGCCGCGCACCGCCGCGACCGCGGCCGCGGAGGCCCCCGAGCCCACGGCCCCGCCGCCGCTCCCGTGGCTGGATCGCCTCGACCTCGGGGCCGCGAAGTTCAGCGCGTACCTCTCCGCCGCCGTGTCGACGGCCCCCTCGGGCAAGGCACCGCCGGCCGACGGCCGCCTGGTCCAGGAGCTCAACGACGGCCACCGCATCCTGCTGACGATCGATCCGGCGCTCCAGGACGCGGCCCTGCAGATCTTCCGCAACCGCGAGGTGCCCTACGCGGCGGCGGTGATGCTCGACGTCCGCGACAACTCGGTGCTGGTGATGGCCGGCCACTCGAGCATGGATCCGCAGGTCGATCCGATGGAGGTCGTCGCGTCGGCGTGGGCCCCCGCCGCCTCGGTGTTCAAGCTCGTCACGTCCGCGGCCCTGCTCGAGACCGGCAACGTCAACGCCGGCACGCAGGTGTGCTTCTCGGGCGGCCTGCACGGCATCGCCGACGACGAGCTCCGGGATGATCCCGCCCGCGACACGCAGTGCGAGAGTCTGTCGTCGGCGGTGGCCCACAGCTACAACCTCGTGATCGGCAAGCTGGCGCTGGCGCACCTCGGCCAGGATCAGCTCGCGCAGGTGGCGAAGACCTTCCTGTTCGAGACCGACATCCCCTTCGAGTTCAACGTCGAACGCTCGCCGGCGCACATCCCCAGCGATCCGAAGGAGCGGGCCAAGGTCGCCGCCGGCTTCTGGAACATCGACATGAGCCCGATCCACGGGGCCCTGCTCGCCAGCATCTTCGCACGCGGTGGCATGGTCCAGCCGCCGCACGTCATCGCCCAGGTCCTCGGGCCCGACGGCACCGACCTCACGCCCGCCCTGGCCAAGCCCGAGCGCGTCATCTCGCGCGAGATCTCGGATGCGATCGGCGCGATGATGGAGGCGACGACGACCAACGGCACCGCGCGGATCAGCTTCCGCGACGGCCAGGGCAACGACTACATCCAAGGGGTGCGCGTCGCTGGCAAGACCGGGAGCCTCACCGGCAAGCGGGCGCCGTCGCTGAACTACAACTGGTTCATCGGCTTCGCCCCCGCCGACCGCCCCGAGATCGCGTTCGCGGTGCTCCTCGCGAACGAGCCGGCGTGGCGGATCAAGGCCCACTACGCCGCGCGCCGCCTCGTGCAGCTGTACCTCGAGCGTCGCGACGCGATCGCACGGGCCCGCGACGCGCGGCTCACCGCCACCGGCGTGACGCTGCCGGAGCGCGACGGATCCGGCGCGTTGGTGTCGAGCACACCGACGACTCCGGCCCCGACCAAGGGACCCGAGGGCGGCACGGCGACCGGCGGCCCCGCACCGGCGCAGGGCAAGGCGGACGCGGGCAAGCCCGCCGCGGACGCCCCCGACGCGGCGACGCCGACGCCCGCCCCCGCGATCGCCGACCTGCCGCCGCCGCCCGACGCCGCAGAGCTACCGCCAGTGCCGGGCTCCCTGCCCAAGCCCGAGGCGACGCCCCTCGGTGGTTGAAGCGCCGCGCTGCAGTCGCAACACTGGTGCCGCGTTGCGTCCACTCCGGAGCACCTCGTCTGCGTCACCCCTCGCGTCGCTCGGCCTGGCGATCGCCGTCGCGCTCGCGAGTTCGGTCGCGACGGCGAAGCCCCGCGGCGAGGCCGAAATCGCCGTGAAGCGGGCCAAGGCTGCGGCCGGCAAGGGCGACTACCGCGGGGCACTCGCCGAGTTCGAGCGGGCGCTGGCCCTGGCACCGACGCCGCAGCTCCACTTCAACATCGCGGTGTGTCACCACGCGCTGATGCTCGCGGCCGAGGCGGGCAGTGCGGCCGCCGGTGAGCACCGCGACGCGGCGATCGCAGCGTACCGGGCCTACCTCGCGGCGGCCCCCGACGCCGACGATCGGGCCGACGTCGAGCGCATCGTCGCCGAGATCGCGCCGCCGGCACCCGAGGATCCGCCCCCGGCCGTCGACGCTCCACCGCCGGGTCCCCCACCCGCGCTGCGAGAAGCGGTGACACGGATCGATCCGACCGACGAAGCCGAGCCCGAGCCCGAGCCCGAGCCCACGCCACCTCCGATCGTCTCGACGCGGAGTCCCGCGCGCGTCGGTCCCTTCTTGCCCGTCGTGCTCGCGCACATGGGCCGGCTCGGCGACACGAATCGCGTCGAGCGGCTGCCGTTGCTCGGCCTTGGCATCCGCGGTGGCGCGTTCCTCGGCACCCGCGAGCGCGTGAACCTCGGGGGTGAGTTCGCCGTGTACGGCCAGCCCAGCGACGCGAAGGCTCGACACCGGCTCATCGACGCCCACCTCGCGGTGACCACCGACTTCGGCATCGCCCTGGGCCGGCGCCGTCGCTTCGAGCTCGGCGTGGGCGGCCTGCTCGGCGTGCTGTACGAGGGCATGTCGCGCAACGGCACCTCGGAGCTGACCTGCCCCACCGCGAGCAGCGGGCGCGTCGCGCAGCGCGGCGGGCTGCTGATCGGACCGCGCCTCTCGGCGCTGCTGCTGCTCGGGCGCCGTCGCAACCACGAGCTCGGCCTGCGGATCACGCCGGCGCTGCCGGTCATGGGCAACGGCAACTCCGGGGATCCCCCCGACGGCGTCGACGACTGCGCCCAGACACCATTTGCCGAGGCTGGGTTGCCCGGTGGCGCCGCGCTGGTGACGACCGTGGATCTTGGATACGCTCCGCGCTTCTGAGGCCCAACGCCTCGCAGACGGCCATGTCGGAAGGTCACTTCTACGCGCGCCTCTTCGAAGCGGTGGAGCGATCGGGCGCGCCGCGGTCGGTCTACAGCCAAGATACGACGCTCAGCCGCCGCGGCCTGCTGACGCGGGCCGAGCGGCGAGCGAAAGAGCTCGCGGGGCTCGGCATCGGCGCCCGTGACCTCGTCGCGCTGTCGATGGGCAACGTCGCCGAGTTCCTCATCCTGCTGGTGGCGCTGTCGAAGATGGACGCGATCGCGATGCCGGTCGATCCGGCCAACGGGGATCGCACGCTGCTCGACGCATGTCGGCGACTGCCGGTGCGCGCGGTCATCCGTCGGCCGCGGGGCCTCGACACCGCGGCGCTCGAGTACCCCGACGGCTACACGGTGCGCTCGCGCAAGCGCCTGGCGAGCTCGCTGCTCACCATCGACGTGCTCGAGCCGGGGCCCGACGCGGTGACGCTGCCGCCCGACGTCGAGCTGGTCATGGAGGCGCGGGGCATCGGCGGCGTCGCGCGCGACACGCTGCGCACGGCGGCGCACCTCCGCGAGATCGGCCGCGCGGCGCTGTCGACCCTCCAGCTCGACGCCGGCGCACGGATCCTGTGCGCTCAGCCCTTCACCGTCCCGCGGTTCTTCGATCCCGTCGTGCTCGGGTGGCTCGAGTCCGAGGCCCAGCTCGTGATGGCCGAGGGCCCGGCCCTCGACACCGTGGTGCCGATCGCCCGGACCACGGAGAACCTCATCGTCGTCGACGCGGTGCGACAGATCCTCGAGCTCGCCCGCGCGGTGCGGATCAACGGCACGACGCTGCCGATCATCCCGGTGATTCCGCAGGCCACCGTGCCGCTCGAGAACGGGCGCATGATCCGGCAGGCGTTCGGCACCGCGCTGCGACAACTCCTGTTGCTCGAGGAGGTCGGCGTGCTCGCCTCACGCGTGATGGAGCGCAGCGAGACGTTCGTCCCCGCCGCGGGCGTCGAGCTCGCCGCCGGGGGCGCGATGCAGGCCGGCGGCAACGAGGTCCTCGTCCGCACCGCCCAGTCCGCGACGACGATCCCCACGGTACCCGACGGCCAGCCCGGCGCCCCGTCGGGCGACGGCTTCGTCCACACCGGCTACGCCGGCCGGTTCCGCGGCGGTGTGCTGTCCGAGATCCTCGGCCGCGATGACGGGCTGGTGAACCTCGAGGGGCGACGCGCGTGCCTCGACAGCATCGAGGAGGCGATGCTGCAGCACCGCCGGCTGACGTGGGTGCGGGCCAACCTCGTGCACGCGGCCGACGGCGATCCCCAGGTGCAGCTCGAGTTCGAGGCCACCGGCGAGACCGCCGTCGACGACATCGAGGAGCACGCAGTCGGGCACCTGCCGCCGTTCATGGTGCCGCGCGGGTTCTCGCGGGTCGTGCGTTAGGGATCCTCGAGCAGCTCCGCCTCGACGCGGATCGTCGGCGCGCTGCCGTCGACCTCGATCGTGCGCTGCACCGGGAAGCGGCCCGGCTTGCGGACCTCGACGCGGTGCTTGCCCGGCGCGAGGGCGACCGGCGCGGCGGCGCGGCCGAGGTCGCCGACGCGGCCGAGGTAGTTGCCGTCGACCCAGACGTCCGCGTCGGCGTCCGGCGCAGCGGTGACGACCTGCAGCGTCGCGCCACGGCCGGGCGCCGGTCGGCACGCGACCAGCGAGCCGAGGCTCAACGCGAACAGCAACAGGGAGCGCTCAACGCAGCTCGATCGCCAAGACATCCGGACCCTCGATCGCGGTGACCGAGGCCTGGACCCCGGGGGATTGCAGCGACGACAACGCCTGCGCCAGCGCTGGCGCATCGGCGACGCCGAGCACGGAGAACACGACCATGCCGCGCTCGTCGAGGCTGGTCAGCTCGACGGCGTTGACGCCCATGACGGACTGCAGCAGCGCGCGCTCGAGTCGGCGCAGCTTGACGGACGGGCGGCCACCCGCGACGCGCAGCAGCACGCGGCCGCGGCGATGCAACGCGAGGGAGGCCCCGATCTGGGCGGCGGCCTCGCCGGCCGCGACCGCGAGGGCCTCCGCCGGCGACTTGGCGAAGCCGTCGAGCTCCGCCGTCGCGATCGTCCGCCCGCCAGAGCTCGCCACCACGGCCACGTGGGCGGCGTGCTCGAAGGTGTGCGGTACGGCGCCCAGCGTCTTGCACGTCACCGTGACCCGCAGCGCCGCGCCCTCGGTGCCCACCGCTCCCGCCACCGTGAGCTCGTCCTCGATGCGCGCCGCGAGGGTGTTCTTCGGCTCGCACCCCGCCCCGGCATCGACGCCCTCGAGCAGGAAGAGCGGCGCGGCCACCGTCGTCGATCCGCCCTCGGCCCGCTTGCGGAGCCGCGCGAGGTCGATCTCGACCTCGACCTCGATCGCCACCCCGTCCCCGGCGTCGCGCTCCGAGAGCACGCGATACGATCCGGTCCACGCCGCCGTGTTGCCGAGGATCGACTTGCGTGCGGACTTGCTCAGCTTGCCGAGCTCCGCCAGCGCGGCCTCCAGCGCGGCCCTTCGCGCCTTGTCGAGGGCACGGCCACGCGCCGCGGTCGGCGTCTTGTCCTTCGGCTCCGGGCTCGATGTGCCCGCGCCACGGAACGGCTGCGCCCCCGCCGCGCCCGGGGCGAGGGCCAGCGCGCCGAGCAGCCACGCCAGCGCGCGCACGACCAGGGAACGGGGCACGGCCCCATCTTGGGGGCCGGGGTCGGGCTTTGGCAAGTTCGCGACACCCCCGCGCGCCCCGACGACGCCGGCACGCCCCCCGCGTCCGGATGCCTCACCTCACCCCATCGAACCGGTGGCGCCAGTGGCAAATCCGGGCCAGCTGGGCTACATCGGGCATCGATGCTGCGCCCTCCGTTCCCCGGCCACCGCCGCTACAGCATCACGCATCGCGCCGTGCAGCGCCTGCGCGAGCTGGTCCCGCGGCGCGAGGAGGAGGACGACGAGACGCTGCGGGATCGGCTCGATGCCGCATTGAGCGCGGCCGAGGCGGACGGCAAGGCGGTCCGCACGCTGGACGCGATGCTCGGCGAGCCCCAGACGTTGATCCCGGTCGCGGACTTCGGCGACGTGCTCTACGCGATCATCAAGGAGGAGACCGTCGTCACCGTGCTGCCGCAGGGCCACGGCGAGGAGATCCTCCACCGCGGTCAAGCGATGGAACAGCGCGTGGCCGCAGGGCACCTCGCGCCGCGTCCCCCGGATCGCGAGCGGGAGCGGGAGCGCGACGACGCCTGGGATCGCACGCGTCGCTGGGGTCGGCGCGACGCCGCCGTGACGCCGGTCGTCATCGAACGGCCGCTGCGACCGACCTCCAACGGCGTCGCGCCGCTCGGTGAGGGCGAAGCGCCCGCCTCCCCCTCGACGCCCGCAGCGCCGCGGCCCGACGCGCCGCGCCTCGCCGATCTCGCCGTGAGCGCGAAGGTCGTGCCGATGCCAGAGCGGCCGAAGATCGAGGGGCCCGTGGGCGACGCGCTGCGCGAGGCGCTGCTCCGCGGCCGTCGGCGCGCCGCGGTCGCGGCCCTGCGCGAGGTCCTCGCCTCGAGCCAACGCGACGCATCTCTGCTGCCGCTGTGGAACGAGCTGGCGCGCCACGACGTGCCCGAGGCGCTGACGATCGGCGACCTCCTCGACGCGGTGCGCGGTCTGTAGCGATCGTTCGAGGCGGCGTGCCCCGCCGGTCTCAGGGTCGCGACATCAGGTGCGCGAGCGCCCGCCGCACCAACGCGTCGAGCGTTCCGGGCTGCCCATCGTCGGCCTTCGTCAGCGCCGCGTCGACGTCCTTGGCCTTCCACCCGAGGTTCACCAGCACCGCGCGCGCGTCGTCGGCGAACGACGACGACGGGTGCACACCGCTGTCGGCCGAGCTGACCGCGGCGCCGGCCGCTTCGCGCAGCGGCGCGACCTTGTCCTTGAGGTCGAGCAGGATGCGCTCCGCGGTGCGCTTGCCGACCCCGGGGATGCGCTCGAGCAGCGTGCGCTGCTCGGCCTCGATCGCCGCGAGTAGCTCCCCGAGCGGGAAGCCGCCGAGCACCGCGATCGCGAGCTTGGGCCCGACCTGGGGCACCCCGATGAGCAGGCGGAACGCCCGTCGCTCGGTGGGATCGGCGAAGCCGAAGAGCGCGAGCACGTCCTCGCGGACATGGGTCTGGATCCAGAGCGTGCACGACTCGCCGATCTCCGGCACGGCGCCGAGCGTCTGCAGCGAGACCGTGATCTGGTAGCCGACGCCACCGACGTCGAGGATCACCTCGCCGGCGAGGGGATCCCGCGCACGCACCGTACCGCTCAGCCAGCCGATCATCGCCGCCAAGGTGCCACGTCGTGGCCGCGCGCACCAGGGCTCGACGCCGCGCTCGTGCTCAGCACCGCGACAGCGCGTGACAGCACGCGATCGCCAGCGCGTCGGCGGCGTCCGGCCGCGGCGGCGTGCGGAGATCGAACAGCAAGCGCACGCGCTCGGCGATGTCGAGCTTGGTCGCCGCGCCGTGACCGGCGACCACGCGCTTCACCAGCGCCGGCGCGTACTCGAAGCTGGGCAGACCCCGCTGCGCCGCCAGCAGCATCAGGGCCCCGCGGGCCTGCCCCAGGGTCAGCGCGCTATGGACGTTCTTGCCGCCGAACGCCCGCTCGATCGCCAGCTGCCCCGGTGAGAACTCGTCGATGACGGCGCCGAGATCGGTCGCGATCGACAGCAGGCGCACCGCGACGTCGTCCTTGGCCGGCGCCGCGATGACACCACACTCGAGGTAACGCATCGACGCGCCGGCGCGGCCGGGACTGGCGTCGATGATCGCGTAGCCGACGCGCAGTGTCCCCGGGTCGATCCCGAGGATCCGCACCGGCGCGCGCGCGGCAGTGGCCATCCCGTGGACGATTACCACGGTTCGCCGCCGGGCACGCCCGCGCCCGCCTCGACGACCACGGAGCCGAGCGCCTCCGAGAGCCGCCGCCCGAGACCGGTGTGCCGGCGGGCGCCGTCGGTCCGCGCGATCGCCTGCTCGATCGAGCGCGGATCGCCGACCACCACGCACAGCCGACGCGCCCGCGTGATCGCGGTGTACAGCAGGTTGCGGCGCAGCATCACGTGGTGCTCGGGCAGCAACGTGACGATGACCGCGGGGAACTCGCTGCCCTGACTCTTGTGGATCGACACCGCGTACGCCAGCGACAGCGCGAGCGCTTCGTGGCCGGTGTAGGTCACGCGCGCGCCGTCGACATCGACGACCAGCGAACTGGTGCTCGGATCGACCGAGAGCACCCGACCGATGTCGCCGTTGAAGACGCCCTTGGTGTAGTCGTTCTTCGTCTGCATCACGCGATCGCCGACGCAGAACCGGCGCAGACGCTGGCCGCGGCCGCCTTCGATCGAGACCTCTGGTTGCCCGCCGGTGTGCCGGGCCTGTAGGGCGTCGTTGAGCGCCTCGGTGCCTGCCCTGCCCTTGTGCATCGGACACAGCAGCTGCACGTCGTGGGCGCCGTCGAGGCCGTACGCCTCGGGGATCCGCTCGACCGCGAGACGCACGCACAGCTCGTGGGCGTGCTCGGGGCTACGCGCGTGCACGACGAAGAACTCGCCCTGCGCGCCCGGCTCGTCGGCGCGCAGCGGCTCGCCGTGGAGCATGCGGTGGGCGTTCTCGACGATGCTGCTGCCGTGCGCCTGGCGGAACACCTCGGACAGACGGACGTGCCCCAGCGGCGAGCCCGGGCGCTCGGCGGCCGACACGATGTCCGACAGCACGTTGCCGGGCCCGACCGACGGAAGCTGGTCACCGTCGCCCACGATCACCAGCCGGTGCGAGGGCGTCAGCGCGCCGAACAGCGCCGAGCCGAGGGCCACGTCCAGCATCGACGCCTCGTCGACCACGACCAGGCCCGTGGGCAGCGGCTGCATCGGGCCGTAGAGGAACCGACCGGTCTCGGGCTGGAACTCGAGCAGGCGATGGATCGTGCGGGCCTCGTGGCCGGCCGCCTGCTCGAGCCGCTTGGCCGCGCGCCCCGTCGGCGCGCACAGCAGCAGCGGCTCGTCGTGCGCCCGCGCGAGCTTCAGCATCTCGCGGACCACCGTGCTCTTGCCGGTGCCGGGGCCGCCGGTCAGCACGACGACGCCGTGGTCCGCCACCGCCCGCACCGCGGCGATCTGTCCGGCGCTCAGCCCCGAGGGTAGCTCGACGAGGCTCCAGCGCCGGTGGGTCGCGGTGGCGATCGCGGCGATCGACTCCGCCAGCGCCCGCTCGGCGGCGACGAGCTCGGGGGCGAAGCACAGGGGCGTGCCGTCGTTGCCGTACTCGAGCACGAGATCGCCGGCGCCGACCAGCTGCTCGCCGGCGGTGCGCACCGCGTCCTCGGCCACGCCGAGCGCCGCGGCGGCCTTGCGCACGAGCACCTCGATCGGCAGGGCGCAGTTACCGTCCTGGGCGGCGAGCTCCATCGTGTGCAGCAGCCCGGCCTCGATCCGCTCGGCACTGTCCATCGCGAGGCCCAGCGTCCGCGCCATGCGATCGGCCGTGGAGAAGCCGATGCCGCGGACCTCGCGGGCGAGGCGATAGGGCTTCGCGCGCACCACCGCGATCGCGTCGCCGCCGAAGCGCTCGTGGATGGCGCGCCCGAGGTACGCCGGCAGGTCGAGTTCGACGAGCTGGGCCTCGAGCTGCGCGATCGGGCCGACGTGGGTCTGGTGGTGCTCTGCGATCTTGTCCAACGTGCGCGGGCCGATGCCCTCGATCTCCAGCAGGCGTCGCAGCGTCTTGTCGATGACGTCGAGCGTGTCCATGCCGAACCGCGCGACGATGCGCGCAGCCATGACGTCCTTGATGCCGGGGTAGCGCATGAGCCGGCGCTCGATGCCGGCGAGCGTCGTCGGCACCGCCACCTCGATGCGATCGAAGCGGAACTGCTTGCCGTGGCTCGGATGCACGTCCCAGCTGCCGTGCAGCGTGAGCTGGGCGCCGACCTCGGGCGCCGACGCACGACCCACCGCGGTGACGAGCTCGGAGACGCCCGGCACGTGGACCCGCAGCACCGTGTAGCGCGTGCGCTCGTCGTGGTACACGACGCGCTCGACCGTGCCCGACAGGGTCGTGGGCTCGCTCGACGCGTCGGGGGCAGCGACCACGGCGGGGGCAGCATGGATCGACCTGGGCCCGTCCGCTACGGTCCCGAGGGCCAGCCAAGGGCGGGCCCGGCCCCAAGGACCTCACGCCGGGAGGTCGAAGCCGGCGAGGGTCGCCGCGAGGAGCGGGAGGCGATCCTGCCCCCACAGCAGGGCGTCGGATCGATCGGCGCGGGACACGAGGAAGCTCGGGACGCCGCACACCCCCGCCGCGACCGCGTCCTCGGTGTTGCGGCGCAGGGCCGCCTTGACCGCGACATCGTCCGCGCGCGCGATCAGATCCGCGGCCGGCAGCCCGGCCCGCGCGAGCACGCCCGCGAGGACCTCGGGATCCGCGATGGGGAGATCGTCGACCCACGCCGCGCGGTAGATCGCCGCGGTGGCCGCGGGCTCGACCAGCGCGACGCGCAGCGGGAGCACCGAGCGGATCGGGAACTGGCTCGGGAACGCGAGGCCCACGCCCCAGTGCGCCGCCCAGTCGTCGAGGTCGCGGCGGACCCATGCCTGTTTCGCGGGGTGCATCGTGAACAGCGGCACGTCGGCGGTTCCGATCGATCGGAACAACGCGCCCAGGAGGATCGGCACCACCTCGAGCGTCGCGCCCGCGGCCGCGCACACCCGCTCGATCTGGGTGGCGGCGAGGTAGCTGAAGGGGCTGGCGAAGTCGTGGAAGAACCGCACCGACGCCGGGCCGGATCGGCTCCACGGCGGGTCGGGCGGCGGCGCGTCCGGGATCCAGCCGCGGCGCCGCAGCCCGTCCTCGAGGATGCCGAGGCGGTCCTGCCCCCACACCCGCAGATCACCGTGCACGAAGCTCGGGACGCCGAACACGCCGGCAGCCGCAGCCTCGTCCGTGCGCGCGCGGAGCTCCGCCTTCACCTCGGGCGCATCGATCGCGGCGACGTCGAGCCCGTGGTCCGCCGCGATGCTCGCGAGCACGTCGCGCGCCGCGACGTCGCGGCCCTGCTCCCAGTACGCGGCGAACAGCGAGCCGGCCACGGCGGTGCGTCGCTCCGACGGCGCCGCGGTCACGAGTCGCATCGCGTCGAGCGTGCGCCGCGGGTGCTCGGCCGGTACCGTGAATGTCCGCCCGTGCAGCGCGCCCTGGCGCCGGATGTCCGCGTGGGTGTGCCGCGTCCGCGCCGGCGACATCACGCGGTTCGGATCATCCGGGGCCCCGAACGCCCGCAGCAGGCCGCCCAGCAGCACCGGGCGGCGCTCGACGTCGAGGCCGAACCGCCGCGCGAAGCCGTCGATCTGCAGCGACGCGAGGTAGGCGTAGGGGGAGACGACGTCGTAATAGAACACCAACGGTGCGCTCACGGCTCGTCGACCCCGACGTAGCCGAGCGCCCCGCCCATCGGACGGACCGTCCCGTCGGCGTCCTCGAGCGCGTCGCCGGCGAGCCACTGCGCGATCATGCCGAACGCGGTGGTCTCCGGGTTCGACAGCCGCATGTCGCCCTCGCTCGGGTTCACGAACCACCCCGCCTGGTAGGCACCGATCGCCACGCTGTCGTTCTCGACGAACGTCGCGGTGTCCATCGCGTTGGTCACGAACTCGAACGCGAAGCAGTCGAGCTCGATCGAGTTGGCCGCGTGCCCGGCGACGATGCTGTTGCGCAGCGCACCCTCGGTCTCGAGGCACTGGATGCTGTCGGCCCCGACACCGTCGTTGTTGACGATCGTCGAGTACACCGCCTCGAAGCTGGCGAACTGGAGGTTGATCCCGGGGCCGCTCGCCGCGTCGCCGTTGCCGACGACGCTGGCGTTGTCGAGGCGCAGGGTGCCGCCGAACTGGCGGATGCCCCCGCCGACGTTGCGCAGCACCGAGGCCCGGCGCAGGGTGACGTCGCAGGGGTCGGTGAGGAAGATGCCGTACTCGAGGTTGTTGCGGACCTGCGCGTCCTCGATCCACAGCGCGCCGCCGCTGGCCGAGATCCCGTGGGACTGGGCGTTGCCCCGCACCCGGATCGCGTCGATGTACGTGAACGAATCGGTGGTCACCACCGAGGCGTCGTCGAGCAGCGCCTGGCCGACGATCTGCGCGTTGGCCGACCCGCGCAGCGCGACGGTCACGTCCTCGATGACGATCTGCTCGGCATAGTTGGTGCCGCCCTCGACGAAGATCGTCCACGACTCGCCGGCAGGGATGAGCGCGACGGCATCGGCGAGGCTGCACGCCGGGGAGTCCTCGGTGCCGAGGCCGGGGCACGGCGACGAGGCACGGACCCACAGCACCTGATCGGACGGGAAGCACTCGCCCACCAGGGGATCGCTCGGTGCGAGGTGGCACGCGACCTCGCACTGGTCGTGACTCGTGCACGCCGTGCATGCGCCATCGGCCCCGCAGACGGGCGTGTCGCCGTCGCAGAACCCCGCCGGGGCGTCGTCGCACGACTCGCAGCGCCCGGTCGTCGCGTCGCAGGCCGGCGCCGCGGCATCGAGCGACGCGCAGAAGTCGTCTCCCCCCGCCGCGTCGCAGCCGACGCAACCGCCGTCCATGCAATAGGGCGCGGAGGGATCGGTACCGTCGCAGTCGGCGTCGAGCCGGCCGTCGTCGCGGCACACGAGCGCCGGCGCCGTCGTGCTCGACTCGGCCGCGGTGGTGTCGGCGGGGGATCCCGTGCTGCTCGTGTCATCGCCGGTCGTGGCGGTCGTCGAGCTGCCGGTGCTCGCGTCGTCGTCGCCGGTGGTGACCGGCGCCGTGCTGCCGTCGGGAGAGCACGACGGCGCCGGCGCCTTCGTCACGCAGCCCTGCGACTGACTCGCGGGCACACAGATGTTGCAGTACGGCCGCGACGGATACTCGGCGATGCACGTCAGATTGCCGTCGAGATCCCCGCAGTGGGGCACGAGTGACACCGGAGTGCCGCTCGTGTCGACGCTGCACGCCCCGAGCGCGCCGACGCCGGCGACCAGCCACGCTCCGATTCCGGCTCCGATTCGGGCAGCGATTCGGGCTCGATCGGGGACGGCAAGGGGCGAAGAGCGGCGGCAGACCATGGCCAGAGCATATCATCGGGCGCCCGATCCGCCGCTTCGCGACGACTGGCCGGGGCTGTCCCACAGTGTGGGGCGCACGCGGCCCAGAATGCCTCGGGCGCCAGCGCTCGGCCGGGTTCGGGCCACGCCTCGGCGAATCAACCGATCGAGGACCACGTCCGTCCTGATGTTCGCCGAGCCGCGAAGAGGACCCGATGCACCACCGAATGCCCGACTTCGATCTGCGCCCTCGTCGTGCGACGACGTCGCCGACGCCGATGCGTTCGACATTCGACGTGGACGACGAGGGCGACACCCTCGACGCCCTCGTCGCCTCCGCGCTCGCGACGGTTCACCCGAGTGACGCGCGCCACACCGCGCTGACGGCGATGCCGAGCAGTCTGTGTCAGCCGGCGGGCAACGTGCTCTGGATCCGCACGACACAGCGACGCTCGGCACTCCGAGCGCTGCGTCCGCGCGAGCCGGTGCTCATCGGCACGATGCTCTCGGCCGCGCTCGCACTCTTGATGTTCGTGGCCGCGGTGGTGTGGCGCCACGAGCACCCGCGGATCGTGCACGTCGAAGACGCCACGCCCGCGGTTCAGTCGGCCGACCTCCAGCCGTCCTCGGTGGATGCGGTCACCTCCGCGAGTCGTCGCTGAGAACGATGGCGACTCGCGCGATGTTCGGCGACTACGGCGCGCCCGAGGTCAGCGCCCAGGTCAGCGGCGCCTCGGGATCCACCGCGCCGAACGACGGGCCCACGTCGACATAGCGATGCGGGTGCCAGAAGTCCCGCGGGTCCTCGGCCAGCGTGAGCGTGCGGGGCTCGCTCCCCTCGACCCGCAGCGCGCTGTGCTCGACGCCGTGACCGCTGGCGAACTGCAGCTCGATGCCGTCGCCGACGAGCCGATACACCAGCGACTCCGTGGTCCAGTCGTCGAAGTCGCCGCGGTGGAACCATCCGGTGCCGCGGCCGTCGATGCCGGCGCAGCGCAGCTGGTACAGGCCGAAGCCGTAGCCGCCGGTCGCGAACGGGGTGCGATCCATCCAGAGGCGTCCGGCCACGGGCGCGCCGTCGCACCCGGCGTGGGGTGCCACCGGCTCGGGGCGCACCTGGGCGTAGCGCGTCGTGCCGCCGTACTTGGGATCACCGTCGAACACGAGCACCGGTGCAGCGCCGGCTTCGATGTGGAAGCGGACGCGGTGGCGCTCGCCGGTCTTGCGGAACACGATCGTCACGAGATCCCCGTCGATCTCGTAGTCGAAGCTGTTCGTGTTGGTCAGGCCGACGCGGCCGTAGCGGAGCAGGCCCTTCCCGTCGCCGTGGAAGTAGTAGAAGCGCACGGGCGCACCGTCGCCGCCGACCGCGTGCGCGCTCCACAGCCCCACGAGGGGATCGACCGCGTGCTGCGCCTCCACACCGGTCGCGAGCTCGCGAACCGGACCGACCAGCGCGGGCACGGCGGCCACGGCGAGGGCGAACCCGACGATCGATACCAGGGCTGGGCGATGGACCATTGCGACGTCCAGCCTAGCGGATCCGCTTGTGTCCGCGCGCCCATCGACCGACGATGCGCGCCGTGGGCCATGAACCGACCGCGCTCGTGCTCGCGTCGGCGTCGCCGCGCCGCGCCGAGCTGCTCGGGCGCGTCGGGTTGCGCTTCGAACGCCGTGTCTCCGACTGCGATGAGACCCCCGAGGTGGACGAACACCCGATCGCGCTCGCGCGCCGACTCGCACGGCGCAAGGCCGAGGCCGTCGCGACCTCGGACGCGATCGTCCTGGGGGCAGACACCGTCGTGTGGTGCGAGGACGACCTCGGCGTGCTCGGCAAGGCCGCCGACGTCGACGAAGCCCGCGCGATGCTACGGCGCCTCGCCGGCGGCGTGCACCTCGTGACGACCGCGTTCGCCCTGACCGGCGCCGTACCCACCGAGGTCCACGAGGTCACGACCCGCGTCTGGATGCGATCGCTCGACGACGCCGAGCAGGACGCCTACCTCGCCAGCGACGAGTGGCGCGACAAGGCCGGCGCCTACGGGATCCAGGGGATCGCCGCGGCGTTCGTCACCCGCATCGAGGGTTCGTACACCGCCGTCGTCGGGCTGCCGCTCGCCGAGGTCGTCGTGCGGCTCGGCGAGCTCGGCGTGCGGGGTGGATCATGAGCGCCGACACGATCGCGAGCCGAGCCGCGGCGATCCTCGAGCGCATCGACGCCGCCGCGCGGGCGGCCGGCACCGGGCCGGTTCGGCTCGTCGCCGTCAGCAAGCTCCACCCCGCCGCCGCGATCGAAGAGGCGCTCGCCGCCGGTCTCACCGACTTCGGCGAGAACTACGCCCAGGAGCTCGAGACCAAGCGCGCCGTGATCACCGACCCGCGCGTGCGCTGGCACATGATCGGGCCGGTGCAGAGCAACAAGGCCAAGCGCGTCGTGGGCTGCACCCTGGTCCAGACCGTCGATCGACCGTCGCTCCTCACGGCCCTCGATCGCCGCGCCCGTGAGGCCGGCGTCGTGCAGGCGACGCTCGTGCAGGTCAACGTCGCGGGCGAGCCCGGCAAGTCCGGCGTGTCGCCCGCGGAGCTCCCCGCGCTGCTCGACGGGTTCGCCGCCTGCGACGCGCTGCGCTGCGCGGGCCTCATGCTGATCCCCGAGGTGGGGCCGCCGGAGGCGCTGCGCCGCCAGTTCCGCGCGCTGCGTCGGCTCCGCGACACCGAGGCCGCCGCGGCGCGTCCCCGCGTCGATCTGAACGAGCTGTCGATGGGCATGAGCGACGACTTCGAGCTGGCGATCGCCGAGGGCGCGACGCTCGTGCGCATCGGCACCGCGATCTTCGGCGCGCGCGCCCCGTGACAGCCAGCCCCACGGTTGTCGCCTGCGCGGCTTCCTGATACGCCGGGGCACCCATGTTCGGTGCCGATCCCCTGTTGCGCGCGCGCGACTCGGCGCCGCTCGCCGCCGAGCGACGTCTGACGATCCTCTACGACGATCGTCCCGTCGCGGCGACCCGCGACGACACGGTCACCGCCGCGCTGCTGCGGGCCGGGGTGGTCGCGACCAGTCGTAGCCTCAAGTATCGCCGCCCCCGCGGCCCGTTCTGCCTGCAGGGCGATTGCGGCACCTGCCTGGTGCGCATCGACGGGATCCCGAACCGCCGCGCGTGCACGACCGCGGTGCGCGAGGGCATGCGCGTCGAGCCGCAGAATCGCGTGCTGTCGGGCGGGCCCGATCCGACGGCGCTGGTCGATCGCATGTTCGCCTCGAACCTCGATCACCACCACTTCATGGTCCGACCCAGGCTGGTCAACCGGGTGATGCAGGAGGTCGCGCGCAACCTCGCGGGCCTCGGCACCCTGCCCGACCGACCGGCCTCGCCCGCGCAGTGGGAGGAGCACAGCCCCGACGTCGTCGTCATCGGCGGCGGTCGATCGGGCCGCGCCGCCGCATCGCGTCTGCGCGCCGCGGGCCTCGACGTCGCCTGCCTCGAGCGCCGCGAGCACGACGTCGGCGCGGCGGTGGCCCACGCGCACGCCGTCTTCGGCATCTACCCCGCCGAGGGCCGCGTCGCGGCGATGGACACGGGCGGCATCGGCGACGTGCTGCGCACCTATCGGCCGTCGCACGTGCTGATCGCCACCGGCGCCCGCGAGGTGATGACCCCGGTGCGCAACAACGATCTTCCGGGTGTGCTCGCGGCGCGCGGCCTCGCCGAGCTGCTCGCACGCACGGGCGATGTCCTCGCATGCCCCACGGTGGTGATCGGGCCGCCGACGATCGCCGCTCCGCTCGCGGCGACGCTCGGGGCAGAGGCCGTCGCCCCCGACGACGTGCGGGCGATCCTCGGCGGCGGCCGGGTCGAGGCGATCGCGACCGCGTCCGGCAAGCGCGAGGTCGGCTGCGTCGCGCTGGCCTCTCCTGCCGCCCCCGCCTCCGAGCTCGCGCGGCAAGCCGGCGCCAAGGTCCAGTGGAACGGCGACGGCTTCGCGGTCGTGCGCGACGGCGACGGCCGCTGCGGCGACGGGCCGTGGACGCTGTGGGCGTGCGGCGAGGTCGCGGGCACCTCCGCCGCGGACGCGGCCGACGACGGCGAGCGCGTCGCGACGGCGATCGTCGCGGCGCACCGCGCAGGGAGGGCCGTCCGATGACCCAGCGGGTGTTCATCTGTCGCTGCGAGGACGTCACCGTCGCCGAGATCGATCACGCGATCGCCCTCGGTCTCGAGAGCGTCGAGGAGATCAAGCGCTACACCGGCCTCGGCACCGGGCCGTGTCAGGGCAAGGAGTGCACGGTCGCCCTGGTGCGATTGCTCCTCGATCGCGGCACGATCGGCGCCGACGCGGTGCAGCCCTTCACGGCCCGGCCGCCCGCCGAGCCCGTGACCCTCGCCGCGCTCTCGTCCCTGGTGGCGAAGTCGCCGTCGGAGGGCGAACCATGAGCCGGCAAGCGACCCTCGGCAGCCGCAACGTCGCGCTGCCCGACGCATGCGACGTCGCCGTCGTCGGCGGCGGCGTCATGGGCCTCGCGACGGCCTATCACATCGCCCAGTCCTCACGCCTGCGCGTGGTCGTGCTCGAGCGCAGCTACCTCGTGAGCGGCGCGTCGGGTCGCAACGGCGGCGGCGTGCGCATGCAGTGGGGCGACGAGGGCAACGTGCGGATCATGATGGAGAGCATCGAGATCTGCCGCGGTCTCGCGCAGGAGCTCGGCATCAACCTCTGGTTCCGCCAGGGCGGCTATCTCTTCATCGCGCGCACCGAGGCCGGTGAGGCCCGGCTGCGGCGCAACGCGGAGCTCCACCGCGCGATCGGGGCCCCGACCCGGCTGCTCAGCGGCGAAGAGGCGCGCGAGATCGTCCCCGACCTCGACATCGATCAGGTCCGACTCGCGGCGTTCAACGCCGAGGACGGCGTGGTCTTCCCGTGGCCGTTCGTCTGGGGCTACGCCGGCCAGGCGATCCGCAAGGGCGTCATCGTCCGCACCCACACCGCCGCGATCGCGGCCGAGCCCGACGGCGACGGCCTGCGCCTGCACCTCTCGACCGGCGAGCGCCTGCGCGCGGGCATCGTGGTCAACGCGTCGGGCGCGTGGTCCCACGATCTCAATCGTTCCCTCGGCATCGCGCTGCCCAATCGGCCCCACCGCCACGAGATCCTCTCGACGGAGCCGCTCAAGCCGTGCCTCGATCCGCTGGTCGTCGATCTCCAGTCGGGCCTGTATTTCTCCCAGAGCACCCGCGGTGAGATCGTCGCCGGTATCACCATGCCCGGTAGCCACGACACCGGCACCGCGGTGGACCAGCGCTCGTCGCTGGACTTCCTCGCCCACCTCGGCGCGACGCTCGTGTCCCTGGTCCCCCGCTTCGGCTCGCTCAAGGTGCTGCGCCAGTGGGCCGGGCCCTACGATGTCTCGCCCGACGGTGAGGCGATCGTCGGCCCGTCCCCCGGGGTCCCGGCGCTGCTGCAGGTCTGCGGCTTCACCGGCCATGGATTCATGATGGCGCCGGCCGTCGGACGCCTGCTCGCGCAGTTCATCGTCCACCAGCAGCGGCACCCGATGCTTGCGCGGTGGGATCCCGGTCGGTTCGCCGCCGGCACGAGCGCCAAGCGCGAGGACATGATCATCGGCTGACGGCCGGATTCGGGACGAAAGCGGGCCCCGGTGCGGCCGATGGGACAATCGATGCCGACCGCCGGGCTGACACGCGCGCGCACCAACCCGGCCCTCGCGCTGGCGCCGGCGCTCGCGCCGGCGCCAGACCTCGTCGAAGGCATCTCCTTCGAGCCCGCCGTCCAACGGGCCGCGAACTACCTCCTGCACGCAGGCGTGACGTTCCCCGTCCTCCCTGCGGCGGTCGCCGAGGTGATGTCGCTCGCCAACTCGCCCGAGGCGAACTTCCGCGAGGTCGATCGCGTCGTGCGTCAGGATCCGATCGTCGCCGCGCGCGTGCTGTCGGTGGCCAACTCACCGCTGTACCGACCGCCGAGCCCGATCACCTCGCTGCGCGTGGCGATGCTCCGCCTCGGGTGGAGCATCCTGCGCGAGGTCCTGCTGCAGGCCGTCGCCGAGGCCCACCTGTTCCGCAGCGGCCCCAGGCGCGAGCTGGCAGCGGCGCGATTGCACGCGATCGTCCTGGCGCACGTCCATCGGCACGTCGCCTCCGTGGTCGGCTTCGACACCGAGCACGCGTTCGTCTGCGGGCTCCTGCACGACCTCGGCCGCCCGATCATGCTGAGTCTGCTCGGCGACGCGAAGGCGCCCAAGCTCGAGGTCGCCCAGCGCACCGCGCTGATCGACGCGCTGCACTGCACGATCGGCGAGCACGTCGCCCAGGCTTGGGGTCTCCCCGAGGTCGTCGTCCGCGTCTGTCGCGACCACCACCGCGACGTCGACGTCGATGATCCCGCGACGAGCATGAACGGCATATCGACGATCGCGATCTGCGAGGCGCTCGTCGCGGGCATTGGCTTCGCCAGCGCGCCCGTGCCCGACCCCACCGCCGCCGAGCACCAGCTCGCCCGCCTCGGCCTGCCGCCGCACGAGCTGGACTCCCTGCGGAGCACCGTCGAGGTGTTGTGCCGCGAGGCCGGCTGAGCCGGACGCGCCGCCCCCACCGCAATCGCAGCGCGCTGCGGATTCGCGTCGGCCGCGGACTCGCGGCGGCTCGGATTCGCCTGGGCTGCGGATTCGCGTAGGCTGTCGGCGTTGACGATTGCCCCCGACGACCTCGGCGCCGCGCTGCACGCCTCGGGCTGCGTCACCCCTGCGCTCGTCGTCGATCTCGACCAGGTCGAGCGCAACATCGCCGCGATGCTCCGACACGTCGGCGATCCGGCGCGCTGGCGCCCGCACGTGAAGACGATCAAGCAGGGTCGACTCGTGGGCCTGCTGCTCGACGCCGGCGTCCGCCACCTCAAGTGCGCGACGATCCCCGAGCTGCGGCTCGTGCTCGACACCGCGGCCGCTCATGGCGTCGGCATCGACGTGCTGCTGGCGTATCCGGTGCCGTCCCCCCGCCTACCGGAGGTCGCCGCGCTCGCCCGCCGTGCGCCCGCCTCGCGCGTGGGCGTGACCGCCGACGATCCCGAGCACCTCGCGGCGATCGTGGCGACCGGCGAACTCGACCCGTGGCTCGACGTCGACGTGGGCATGCACCGCACCGGGTCGTCGCCCGAGCGCTGGGCGCAGTGGGCCCGGAGCGCGCAGCGTTCGGGCGACATCGTCGGCATCCAGGCCTACGAGGGCCACCTCGGTTGGGACGATCGCGCCGCCGCAGAGGGGGCGTACGTGGCCACCGCGGCGCTCGTGCGGCAGGTGCCGTCGTGTCGCTGGGTGCTCACCTCGGGCAGCCTCGGCTTCGATCACGCGCTGTCGTCGTCGGCGCTGCGCCCGGCCGAGGGCGAGCGTTGGCGCCACCAGATCGGCGCGGGCACGCTGGTCCTCGTCGACGTCGCCAGCGCGCGGCCGGCCGCCGCGATCGGTGCCGCGCCGTCGACGTTCGTCGCCGCCCGCGTGATCGCTCGCCCCGCACCCGGCCACATCACGCTCGACGCCGGCAGCAAGGCCATCGCGCCCGATCGTCCGCCTCCCGCGTGCGCCGTGCTCGGCCATCCCGGCTGGAAGCCGCAGCGCGCCAGCGAGGAGCACCTTCCCGTGCTCATCGGCGACGACCCGCCGCCGGCGCGCGATCGCATCCTGCTGCTCGTGCCCGACCACGTGTGCACGACCGTGAACCTCCACCGCGAGGTGGTCTACCTGCGCGACGGCGTGCCGTGGGGTACGGGCGTCGTCGAAGCCGCGGGGCGCGAGCCCCCTGCCGTGGTGGTGTCCTGATGAACCCAGCCATCCGCGCCGTCGACGACGGCATCGAGCTCGACGTCCAGGTCGTCCCGCGCGCCTCGATCACGCGCATCGTCGGCAGCCACGGTGACCGGCTCAAGATCCAGCTGGCGGCGCCACCGGTCGACGGCGCCGCCAACGAGGCGTTGGTCGAGCTGCTCGCGCGCACGCTCGATCGTCCGCGATCGGCGATCACCCTGGTCCAGGGCGCGACGGGCAAGCGCAAGCGGCTGCGGATCGCCGGAGTCGCGATCGCCGAGGCCATGCTGCGCCTGGGCCTGTCGGGCCTGGTCGGCATCGCAGCGAGCGGATGCCAGCCGGACATCCAGGAGATCGACGTGGACGTCGTCGTCCCCGAGGACGCCGACGAGCTCGAGGCGGCGAACAACGTCTCGATGGTGCTCGAGCCCGACGCCGCGCCGTACAGCACCGAGGCCGACGGCCTCGACTTCGAGCTGAGCGTGCAGCTCGACCCCGACGACGAGATCCGCACGCTCGCGCTCTACCTCGCGCGCGACGAGTCGCTGCTGGCGTGGGGCCGCACCGCGGCCTTCAGCTTCGGTGCCGCCGCCGCGGGCATCGCCGTGTTCCTCGGCGAGCCAGGGGCGCTGTCGACGTTCCCGCTCGTGCTCGACCTGCCGGACGACGCCGTGCTCGCCGCCGCTGCCCCCGGACGCGGCGTCGTGATGCTCTCGTCCACCGGCGCGACGTCGTACATGGACGGCTTCACACTCGACACCACCGAGGCCGATCCACTGACCGACCCGCCGGCCGCCGACGACGGCGTGCTCGTCGGCGACGCGTCCGGCGGAGTCATGCGCGTGGCCTGGGCCTCCGGCCTCCGCGCGCACCGCTTCGATCCCGGTGAAGACGCGTGGATCGAGGTCGAGCACAGCGGCGCGGCGTCGGTCGGCGCGCGACCGGGCGCCGCGTGGGCGGTCGACGGCGACGCGAAGGTGCTGTCGTTGTTCGGCGGCGGCTCGCAGCTCGACGTCGTCGCGATCGATCTCGTCGTGCGCGACGACGACACCCTGCTCGCAGGCGTGGTCGATGGGCTGCAGCTCGATGCCCCGCGCGCGGGTGCCAGCGCGCTGTGGAGCACGCGCGAGGACGGCGACGACGCCGAGGACGTCGTGCTGTTCGGATCCTCGGACGCCGATCGACAGGCGATCTTCCTCGTGCGCGCCGCGGAGGCCCTCGGCCCCGCGGGCGTGTGGCAGGACGGTCGCTGCATCCAGCTCGATCGCGGCACCGAAGGCGCCGCGGTGCGGGTGCTCTGCGGCGGTGGCATGCGCGACGCGACGCCGACGGGCGACGCCGTCGTGCTGACGCTCGGCGTCGACGGCAACGCGACGATCGACGAACTCCCGGCGTTGCTCGATCCGCCGATGCCCTCGCCGCGATGGTTCGTCGACGACGTCGCGGTCTACGCGCAGGGTGAAGGCGTGCTCGTGCCCCTCGATCGCGAGACCTTCACGCCTGGAGATCCCCGCGCGTCGCTCCGAGCCCGCGGCGGTCAGCTCGTCGCCCTCGAGGGCGGGGCGACCCTCGTGGTCGGCGGATCGGACCCCAGCGGCGCCCCGACGACGCGGATCCAGGTCTTCACCCCCGACTTCGGCCGCCCCTAGAGGACCCGCCGACGTCGATCGCCACCCCCTGCTCACCCGCGGTCTCGGACGGCGACTTTCGACGTTGAGTGCGCTCGTCCCCTGCCCGTATAGTTCGCGCGACCGGGAACAGGAGCCCTGCATGGCCGACACGCTCACGATTACCGACAACCGCACCGGCAAGACGTACGACCTCCCCATCGCCGATGGAGCGATTCGTGCCGCAGACCTGCGCCAGATCAAGGTTTCTGCGGACGATTTCGGGCTGATGAGCTACGACCCGGCCTTCATGAACACGGCGTCGTGTCGCTCGGCGATCACGTACCTCGATGGTGACGCCGGCATCCTCCGTTACCGCGGCTATCCGATCGAGCAGCTCGCGGAGCAGTCGACGTACCTCGAGGTGGCGTACCTCCTCATCCACGGGGAGCTCCCGAACGCGACCCAGCTCGCGGGCTGGCAGCACTCGGTCACCACCCACACGTTCGTCCACGAGTTCCTCAAGCGCGCGCTCGAGGGCTACCGCTACGACGCCCACCCGATGGGCCGCCTGGTGGCGTTCCTCGCCACGCTGTCGACCTTCTACACCGACGCCAAGGACATCCGTGACGCGGACATCCGCAAGCAGCACGCGGTCCGGATCATCGCCAAGATGCCGACCATCGCCGCGTGGGCCTACCGCCACTCGCTGGGCCGGCCGTACGTCTACCCGGACAACTCGCTGAGCTACCCGGGCAACTTCCTGTCGATGATGTTCCAGATCGCGGAGCCCAACTACAAGCCGAACCCCGTGCTCGAGCGCGCCCTCGACGTGCTGTTCATCCTGCACGCCGACCACGAGCAGAACTGCTCGACCAGCGCCGCGCGCGGCGTGGGCTCCGCGGAGTCCGACCCGTACGTGTCGCTGGCCGCCGCGAGCGCGGCGCTCTACGGCCCGCTGCACGGCGGCGCCAACGAGGCGGTGCTCCGCATGCTCCGGAAGATCGGCAACGTCAAGGCCATCCCCGAGTTCATCGAGTCGGTGAAGAAGGGCGAGGGCAAGCTGATGGGCTTCGGCCACCGCGTGTACAAGAACTACGACCCGCGCGCGAAGGTCATCAAGAAGCTCGCCGACGACGTCTTCGAGGTCACCGGCAAGAACCCGCTGCTGGAGATCGCGCTCGAGCTCGAGAAGATCGCCCTGTCGGACGAGTACTTCATCAAGCGCAAGCTCTACCCCAACGTCGACTTCTACTCGGGCCTCATCTACCAGGCGATGGGCTTCCCGATGGAGATGTTCCCGGTGCTGTTCGCGATCCCGCGGGCCTCGGGCTGGCTGTCGCAGTGGATGGAGATGCTCGACGACCCGGAGCAGAAGATCTCGCGTCCGCGCCAGATCTACACCGGCGTCGACGCCCGCGACTACGTGCCGATGAGCAAGCGCTAGCGCCCCGCGCTCGCCCGAACGGCGCGCCGCCCCACCCGGGCTGCGCGCCGTTCTTCGTTTCAGGCCCGTCCGTCGAGCAGCGCGTGGAGCCGGGCCACCACCGCGTCGGGGTCGGCGTCCATGCGCACCGGGTGGTTGGCGTGTGCGCTGGGGAATCCGAGCGTGCCCTCGTGATAGCGGGTCTTGAACTCGGTGAACTTGAGGCCGTGCGCCGTCGAGATCACGACCACGCGATCGCGCGGCGCTATCGTGCCGGCCTTCACCAGCTTCTCGAGGCACGCGAGCGCGACGCCGGTGTGCGGGCAGTTGAACATCCCGGTCCGATCGGCGCGCGCGACCGCATCGGCGAGCTCGGCCTCGCTGGCCTGCTCGACGACGCCGTCGAAGCGGGCCAGCGCGGTGATGGCCTTGCCGCGGCTGACCGGGTCGCCGATCTGGATCGCCGACGCCAGCGTCGGCGTGGCGGTGATCGGCGCGAAGTCGTCGGGCTCCATCGGACGACCCGCCGCCTTGGCCCGCTGGTAGGCGCGGTACAGTGGGTTGGCGTGCTCGGCCTGGCAGCACACCAGGCGCGGGAGCCGATCGATGATCCCGAGTTCTTGCAGCTGCAGGAACCCCTTGGCGATCGCGCTGACGTTGCCCAGGTTGCCGCCGGGCACGAGCACCCAGTCGGGGATCGCCCAGTCGAACTGCTGCACGAGCTCGACAGCGATAGTCTTCTGGCCCTCGACCCGCAGGCTGTTCATCGAGTTCGCCAGGTAGATCGTCGGATCCTCGGTGAGTCGCTGGACCACGCGCATGCAGCCGTCGAAGTCGGTCGCCAGCGAGCAGACGATCGCGCCGTTGGCCAGGGGCTGCACCAGCTGCGCCGCGCTGATCTTCGCCTCGGGCAGGAGCACCACCACCGGGATCCCGGCCGCGGCGCCGTAAGCCGCGAGCGCCGCCGAGGTGTCGCCCGTCGACGCGCACGCCAGGGCTCGGATCGGCCGACCATCGGCGATCATCTGTTTTACGCACGACACCAGCACGGTCATGCCGAGGTCCTTGAACGAGCCGGTGTGGCTGGTGCCGCACTGCTTGATCCACAGGTCGGACAGCCCGATCGACCGCCCGTACCGCTCGGCCCAGAACAGGTTGGTGCCGCCCTCGAGGAGCGAGACGACGTTGTCGTCGTCGAGGTGCGGCGCGACCCACTCCTTCTTGCCCCACACGCCGGAGCCGTAGGGCCAGGTCGTGCGCAGCCAGCGTTCGTCGAACAGCTTCATCCACGCCGCGGCCGAGCGTGCGCGCAGCGCCTGGGTATCGTGGACGACCTCGAGCAGGCCGCCGCAGCTCGGGCAGCGGTAGACGACCTCGGACAACGACAGGCGGGCCGGACAACCCGCGACACACCCGAACCACGCGGCGTACATCGATGGGGAGCTTCGCAGGCGGCCGGCGCCCGAGGCAAGCGCGGCGGATTTGTGTTGCGGAGCTCCGAGGCTCGACCCTAGCCTTGGTCGATCGTGGCGATCGCCTGGCGAGCTTGGTGGCGCAGCGCCCGAATCCGACGCCGCGTCGCCACCGTCGCGCTCGGGCTCGGCCTGACGGCGGCGCCCCTGGTCGGCACGCTGGGCTACGAGCACGCCTTCGTCCTCGGCCCGATCGCCGCCGCCGGCGGCATCGCGATCGGCGTCGATGCGGTCCGCGGTGCGCGGGCCGAGGGCGGCGCCACGACGGTGCGCGCCGTGTTGCGCGACGCGTTCGCGGAGCTCGGCGTGCTCCTCGGCCTCGCCTTCGTGATGCCGCTCCTCGGACAGCTGTGGCAGCCGGCGTGCGAGCCCCTCGGGGGCATCGCGTTCTTCCTCACCGGCCCGTGCTGCAGCGGCGCGCTGGGGGTGCTCGCCGGACTCTACGGCGGCCTCTTCGGCTCGACGCGCGCGCGCGCCCTGGCCCTCGGCGCGCTGCCGATGCTCGCGTCCACGGCGATCGGCGTCTGGCGCCTCATCGCCGATCCGGTGGTCTTCGCCTTCGATCCGTTCTGGGGCTACTTCTCGGGCTCGGTCTACGACGAGGCGGTGAGCGTCGGCGACACGTACCTGCGCTTCCGCGGCTACAACCTGCTCGGCGCCGCCGCGGCGGTGCTCGGGCTGTTGGCGTGGGTCGGACCGGACTTGCGGTGGCGCCGCCCCGCCCCACGCACGGCGGTGCTGCGCGGCCTGCCGGTCGTGATCCTCGCGACCGCGACCGCGTGGATCGGCCTGCGCGGCTCGAGCTTCGGCTTCACCGCCGATCTCGCGTCGATCACCGAGGTGCTCTCGGGGACCCGCGAGACCGAGCACTTCATCATCTACTACGCGCCGCGCTCCGCCGACGCGCGGACGATCGACGCCATCGCCCTCGAGCACGAATTCGCGTGGGCGCAGCTGCGTGAGGCCATGGGCGGCCGCGAGCCCGACGGCAAGGTCCAGAGCTTCGTGTTCGCCAACACCGACCAGAAGCGGCGCCAGATGGGCGCGGGCACGGTGCAGGTCGCGGCGCCGTGGCGGCGGCAGATCTATCTCGATCACCGCGCCTTCCCCCACCCCGTGCTGCACCACGAGCTCGCGCACATCTTCGGCGCGACGATCGGCGATCCGTGGTTCGGCGTGAGCTTCTCGGGCGGTCGCCTGAACATGGGCCTCATCGAGGGGTTCGCCACCGCGATGGCGCCGCGGGAATCCGAGCGCCTCGATCTCCACGACCAGGCCGGCGTACTGCGTCGCCTCGAGAAGCTCCCGCCGATGGGCGCGATCATGGGCCCGGGGTTCTTCACCAAGGCGTCGCAGGTCGCGTACACGGCCGCCGGATCGTTCTGCCTGTACCTCATCGAGACCCGCGGCTTCGAGCCGATGGCGAGCCTGTATCGCAGCGCCGGTGATTTCGAGGCCGCGTACGGCACCGCGCTCGCCGAGCTCGAGCGCGAATGGATCACGTTCCTCGACGGACGCGGCGGCGTCACCGACGACGACGTCGCCGCGGCGGCGCAGCGCTTCCGTCGACCATCGGTGTTCGAGCGCCCCTGCGCCCATCGAACCGCAGAGCTCCGCGGCGAGATCGATCGCGCCCTGGCCCGCGGCCGCTTCGCCGAGGCGATCGACGGCTATCGCGAGCTCTGTGCCCTCGAGCCGGCGCAGCCCGAGCACGGCCTCGGCCTCGCGCAGGCGCTCGCCGTCGACGGCCGCTGGGACGACGCCCGCGGCGTGCTCTCGAGCCTCGCGGAGGGCACCGATCTGACGACGAGCATCCAGGCCGCGATCGCCGAGCGGCTCGGCGACGTCGAGCTCAGCCTCGGTCGCCCGGACGCCGCGCTCGCGGCGTATCGCGTCGCGCTCGCACTACCGCAATCCGAGGCCCGCCTGCGCACGTTGCAGCTCCGTGAGTTCGCCGCGGCGAACCCCGAGCTCGTGCCCGCGGTGCTCGCCTACCTCTCGCCGTTCGACGCCACCGACGACGAGATCGTCCGCACCGTCACCGCGAGCTGGGCCGCCCGAGAGATCGCCCGGCACCCGCGATTCGCCGCGACCGGCGAGTACCTGCTCGGCCGCCAGCTCCTCGGGGCCGAGCGCCCGTTCGGCGCCGCGGGCCACCTCGAGCGGGCGCTCGTCGACGATGGGGCGGGCCTGCCGACGCCGGAGTTCGTGCGCGCCGCCCGGGTCGCGCTGCTCGAGTCGTACACGATGCTCGGGCGCTGGGACGACGCACGCGCCGTGCTCTCCCGGCTCGTCCGCGATCCGGACCAGCCCCACGGCTACCTGGCGCAGTGGGACGAGTGGGGGCGACGGCTCGCGTTCTTCTCGACGACGGGCGACGCGGCCGCGACCGCGACCGCTACAGTCCGCGAGTGATCCGCCAGGCCC
Organism: Nannocystaceae bacterium; assembly: GCA_044344875.1. Lineage (GTDB taxonomy): Bacteria > Myxococcota_A > Polyangia > Nannocystales > Nannocystaceae > Xiheibacterium. The sequence continues at coordinate 8,359 of JBIJCC010000086.1, read as the reverse complement.
GGCCGTCGCGGATCAGCTCGAACATCGCGTGGTCCTGTTTGCGGGTGTGGCTGCCGTCGACCTCGACGGCCCCGACCTCGTCGGCGATCGGCTCCAGGCGGAAGCTCGCGTCGATCCACGCCCGCACCGTCGCGCGATCCTTGATGACGCTGATCTCGAGGTAGTCGATCGTGAAGCGGACCGACTCGAGCTGGGCCATGCGCTCGCGCAGCACCACACCGAGCTCGGTGTACTCGAGGTCGTCGCCGGGATCGTCGGTGCCGGCGGTGTCGTAGTATGTCGGGTGCGCCGTCGCCAGCACGCCCGCCGCGTCGCGTCGCACGAAGGCCGTGCGATAGCGTTCGAGGACCGCGAGGATGTCCCGGTTCACCTCGGTGTCCGGGATCTCGGTGCCGGGGATCGTCGGTTCCTTCTTGCACCCGACGACAGGCATGGCGACCAGCGGGAGCAGGCACAGGGCGAGACTTGTCAGTCGCAATCGCATGGTGGAGGAGGCCGCAGCCCGAGCCGAGCAAGCCATACCGCTGGCAGGTCCGCTGACGCAAGGGTCTGCAAGCCGCGGCGCGCCCTGCCCGCGGCGCCAAAGCCGTTGGGTTGAGCACACTTGTCGGGCCGCGTTGCCGGGCTGTCCCGCCGCTAGGTGACATTTTGTCAGGCGAACCGCCCCTCGGCTGTCACGTCGTCGATCGATCGTCAATCGGTCAGGGTGGCCATTGCGGCTATCATCGACCGACGGTGACCGCCGAAGCCCGCCTCCACCCGCGGTTCGCGATCGATGCCCACGCCGACGTGATCGGCGAAGAGGTCGTGCTGTGCCGCTCGCTGGGCGACATCAGCCTGGGCGGCTGCGCCTTCTGGGGCGCGGGTTGGGAGAGCGCCGGCACCGAGGTGCAGATCGTGCTCACGTTCCCGTCGCTGCGCGCCAACCTCCCGCTCGTCGGCATCGTCGTCCGCAGCTCGCCACGCGACATGGGCATCCGCTTCCACAACATGACCGACGAGCAGAAGTGGGCGCTGCGCAAGCACCTGCGGGATCTGCAGACCCAGACGACGCCGCCCGAATGACCGCGCTCACCGCAGAGCAGACGCGCCTGGTCGAGCAGTACCTGCCCAAGGTCGCCGTGCTCGCGCGCATCCTCGCCACGGGGGTCTCGCACGCGAGCGCCGACGAGCTGCACAGCGCTGGCTGTGAGGGCCTCATCGAGGCCGCGCTGCGCTACGACCCCGAGAGCGGGGTCCCGTTCGCCGGGTTCGCCCACTACCGAGTCCGCGGCGCCATGATCGACGCGGCGCGCCGCGCCGCGCCGCAGGTCCGCCGTCGCTCCCGCGCGCTGCGGGCGTTGCAGGCGTCGCAAGCCCTGCTCGAGCAGGCCCAGCGCACCCAGCCATCGCCCGACGTCAGCGATCCCCGGAGCCTGCGCGAGCGCGTCGCCGCAGCCACCGATCTCGTCGCGCAGACCACCGCCGCGGTGATGCTCGCGCGCCTCGCCCCGGTCGACCCCGAGCTCGTCGCCGATCCCGAGGACAGCGTCGAGGAGAGCATCGCGCGCTCGCAAGCGCTGGCGCGACTGCGACGGCTCGTGGATGCGACCGACGCCGAGAGCCAGGCGATGATCACCGCGCTCTACGTCGACGGCCTGAGCATGCACGAGTACGCCGCGAAGATCGGCGTGCACGTCAGCACGATCTCGCGACACCACGCGCGCCTTCTGGCCAAGCTCGCCGCCGCGATGGCGAAGCCCGACGTCCCCGCGACCGAGCCGACTCCGCGGCCGACCGGGTCGACGGCGGTGCCCGGCGGCGAGCGACCGACGGCGTCGCCCCGCGGCCCCCCCGGTCGGCCGGAATCTTGACCCCGCCGGTCCCGAGGCGTTGCCATCGGCCCATGCGCCGCCCCCGTCCCGGCCGTTGGCCGGCCGCCTGCCTCGTCGCGATCGCTGCGTGCGGTCCGGGCGGCCCCGCGCCCACGCGGCGCACCACGGACAAGGCGGCGCTGTTCGGCGATCCCACGCTGGTGCCGACGCGTCAGGGCGAGGCCGCGAGACTCGAGCTCGCGCGCTCCGGAGAGATCACTGCCGCGCTGCGGGCGACGGGCTGGATCGACGATGTCCGCGTCGATGTCGAGCACCCGGAGATCGACACGCCGTCACCGGTGCCCCACGTCGTCGTCGCCGGACGACGCAACGCAGCGTCGCCCGCCGACCTCGACGATCGCGTCCGTGCCGTGGTCGTGGGGATCTGCACCCGCGACGCCGTCGTGACGATCGCGCTCGCCGATGCGCCGACGACCAACGATCGGCGCGAGCAGCCGCGCGACGTGCCGCGGGACATCGCCCTCGGGCTGGCGTTGTTCGGCCTCGGTGCGAGCCTGTCGCTGTTCGCGGATCGGGCGTGGCGTCGGCGTCGGCGATCGCTCACGCGGCGTGTCGGCCCGCGAGCGCCACGCTGACGTGCGTCGCATAGCCGTGGTAGTCGCCCAGCGCCGGTCCGAGCCCGTGCTCGAGGACCAGCGTGAGGTCGACCAGGTCGTTGCGATCGAGGGCGGTCTGGACCCGGTCGAGCAGCGCGAGCACCCGCCGACCGTAGTCGGCGAGGATGATCCCGATCGACGGCGACTCGGCACGCAGCAGCTCGGAGCTCACCACGACGAACGTCAGGAACCGCTGCAGCCGATCGGTGGTCGACTCGAAGGTGGCAAGCGCATGCCCTAGCTCGCCCATGCGCATGGTCTGGGCGATGCTGCGGCAGTCCTGGGCGAGGCTGACGGCGAACGGGCCCGCCGTCGTCGAGGTTCGCTGGGCCAACTCGAGGGCGGCGGCGTGCATGGGCGGAGCATCGCCCCAGGTCCGTCCAGACTTGAGCAGGCGCGGCCGCGGGGCGGACGCCCGGAGTTGGCCGACCACGACGGCCATGCGATGCTCGTCGCCGTGCTCGCGCGTCTCCTGCCCCCGTTGACCCTCGGACTCCTCTTGACTGCCGTGACGGCCGTGGCGCCCGCGACGGCCTCGGCCGACGAGAAGAACCCCGCCGTGCAGGCCTGCGTCGGCAAGACCGACGGCGCCCCGTGCAGCGCCGATCGGATCGTTCACCACGCCGGCCGCGCCGAGAAGCGCAGCGAGCCGGGATCGTGCCAACCCGACGAGTGCTGCGAGCTCGACTACTCCGGCGGCTCCCCGCCGAAGACGACGTGCGGCCCATGCCTGGCGTGCAAACCGGGCGCCGCGCCCGCGACGTCGGGGGACAACGCCGGGGCCACCGGCGTCGAGCCGCCGCGGGCCGAGGGTGGCGAGCCACCGGCCGTGACCCCGAACGAGAAGCGCGGCTGCTCGGTCGCCGGAAACACGACGGCCGAGTCAGCCCTGTGGCTGCTCGGCCTGTCGTGCCTCGGCTGGCGTCGCCGCCGGCGCTAGCCGCAGGACGCCTTCGCGGCGCCCTTGGTCACGTCGACGATCTGTTCCTTCGCCGCCGAGATCCACTCCTCGGTCGCCGACGGATACCCCGCGTGCGCGACGAGGTCGTAGCACTGCACGGCGAGATCGCACTGCCCGCGGGCGGTGTACGCGAGGCCCGAGTAGAACAGCGCGTAGGCCACGAAGTCATCGTCGGGGTACGTGACGGTGACGTCGTACCACTCCATCAGCGCCTCGTAGAACTTGCTCTCCATGTAGAACCCGTAGCCGAGCCAGAAGCGGACCTCGGGCGTGCGCGCGTGGCCGGGGAACTGGGTGAGGAAGTCGGAGAACAAGTTGCGGCTCTCGGCGTACTTGCCCCCGTCGAACGCGGCATACGCCTCGTCGAACAGCGCGTCGGCGGACAGCCCCTTGGTCGGCTCCGACTTCGGCGCGGCGTCGGCGTTCTCCGGATCGAAGGTGAAGATGAACGTCTCGGGCTCGGTGGCCTTGTAGCTACCCTTGGGGGTGAGATCGAGGGTCTTGCCCTTGTACTTGGTCCACGTGACCTTCGCCCCCTTGGTCTCGGCCCACAGCCGGACGTCCGAGGCGACCAACGGCAGCGCCGTGTCGCCGGAGACCTCGAGGCCCGAGAGCAGCGCCTCGCCGCCGTCGGCGATCGTGAACGCGAGGGCGTCGGCGCCCTCGGCCGGCTTCGCGGGCGACCACGTCTTGCCCGACTTGTACTGCACGAAGACCTTGATGTCCGCGCCGGTCTTGTTGCGCACGCTCAGCTTGCGCGCCTTGAACGTCTGGATCTTCGGCTCGGGCACGTCGGGCTCGACCACAGCCCACGCCGCGGAGGTGCCGATCTCGTTGCTGCCGTACTTCACCCAGATGTAGCCGTCCATGCCCCACCAGGTGTCCCACGAGTTGCGCACGAGCCACGCCCCGCGCTTGTCGTCCCAGCCGGCGATCACCACCGCATGGTTCGGCTGCCCCTCGGCGCCCTCGTCGAACACGCCCTCCGTGTACGCGCTGAAGGCCGGGGTCACGTAGACCGACGACGACACCGGGCCGTGCTTGCACAGCGCCGCCTTGATGTCGTCGACGCTCGGCTGGATCTTGTTCGGATCGACGAAGCCCCACGCGACGATCTTGTGGCTCGGCTTCAGCTTCGCGTTGCACTGCCCGTCGCGGTTGAGGTACGGGACCTCCTCCTCGAGCACTGCGCCCTTGTCCATCAGCCAGTCGTAGACGAGCGGGGTATAGCCGCCGCCGCAGTCGCCGATGTCGCCGAAGTCCTTGTGGGTGGCACAGTCGACGATGTACTGCTCCGAGAAGTCGAGCTTGGGATCGAAGCCATTGGCGATCGCGGCCGCGCCCTCGAACACGCCCAGCGTCGCGAAGGCCCAGCAGCTCCCGCAGCTCGCCTGCGATCGCGGCGCCGCCAGGTAGTCCTTCCAGGTGAAGGCAGTCGACGTCGGCGAGCACACCGCGTCGCCGACCAACGGCGTGACCGGCTGATCTACGTTGTCCGAGCTCTTGCCCTTCTCGGGCTCGACGATCGCGCTGACCTTGCTGCCCACCACGCCGTCGGGCCGGACCGGCTTGGCCCGGTGGAGCGCGCGCTGCATGAGGTTCGGCGACCGCTTCACCCCGCGGGCGCGGAGGATCGTCGTCGCGCGTTCGTTCTGCGCGCGCATGAGCTTCAGCTGCTCGGGCGCCGGGAGCTCGCGCAGGCCGGTGAGCCTCGCCAGCGGCACGTCCATCGCGCGGGTGTAGCCGACCTTGAAGCTGCGCTTCTTGGACTTGATCACCGCTCGCATGTCGCGGAGCTTGGTCTGGACCTGCGCGGGCGCTGCACGCTCGCGCTTGTCGAGCTCGGCGCGGTTCTTCTTCGTGGCGAAGGCCGAGGCGGGCATCCGAGCGGGGGCGCGCTTCACCGCGGGGCGCTTGTCGACCGCCTTGCCGGTGGGGACCGCCCGTGTGCGGCCCGGCACCGCGCGGCCCGGACGCGGCGGGGGCCCGACGCGGATGGCACGGGCGCTCGTCGGCGCCGCGGTGGTCTTGGGCGCGGCGGTCCGCGGCGCGGAGGTCCGCGGCGCGGCGGTCTTCGGGGTCGCCCGGCCCGGCGTCGGCTTGGCCCGGGCCGCCGGCTCCGCGGCGTCGACATCGACGAACATGCCGTACTCGAGCGCGTCCTCCGACGCAACGTCACCGGCGTCGATCGACGTGAACTCGTCGGAATCGACGCCTTCGTGCTGGAGGGCGAGGAGCAGGAGTGCGTGGATCAACATCACAGGTTCTCCGAGGGGTGGACGGCGTCACGACCCGAACGTGACGGCGAGCTGCGGTCGTGAACGACCGTACAACTTCGACGATGCGGCGGGAAGGTCATTTCGCCGCCGCAGCAATGGACCTATTGCGGCGTGGACCGACTCGGGACGACCCGCTGCTGCGGCTTCGCGCCGGTCGACAACGGCGGCAGCGTGACCGTGCGACCGGCCTCTGCGTGCGGCTCCCAGACCTTCTCGATGTACCCGAGGTTGCGCTCGGCCTTGGGGTTGCGCGGCAGGAGTTCGTGCATGCCGACGAGCGAGACGCCGAGCACCAGACCGCCGAGCAACGCGAGGCTGGTGCGCAGCGTGAGCTCGACGCCGCGGGCCCAGATCAGCGCGAAACCGATCACCGACGCGCCCACGACCACGGTGACGAGATCGGTCGGCAGGTCCGAGACGACCCCCCAACCGACATAGGGCCGCAGATCGCCGCGCCACAGCGGGAGCAGCACCTCGGCCACCGGCGCATCGACGGCGGCGAGATCGAAGTGCGGCCAGAGGTTCGCCGCGAGGCCGTTGACGATGACGCCGTAGACCCCGAGCCCGACCAGCAGCGTCGTCCACGACGCGCGCGTCCGGGTCTGCGCGTACAGCTCGGCCCAGCCGAGCACGAAGGACGGCAGCGCGATCACGAAGTACCGCGGACCCACGCGCCAGCCGCCCTCGAACGAGAGGCTGACGTTGATCCACAGGAACAGCAGCACGAGCCCGAGGTGGACGCGGCCCTCGAACCGCCGCGCGTCGTCGCGGGCGACGAGCACGAGGCCGTACAGGCCGGGGACGACCAGGGGCGCCCACCACAGCAGGCCCCCGTCGGGGGACAACAGGTGCACCGAGATCCCGTGCCACGTCGGCCAGCCCAGGCCGAGCAGCCCCTGCCCGTGCTTGCTGGCGAAGTCGGCGACGGTCGCGTGTTGGTAGCCGGTCGAGAACGCGGCGCCGAACACCGCGTGGTGATACGCGGCGAGCAGTGCGACCGGCACGAGGGCACCGACGAGCGCGGCACCGATCGCAGACGGCATGCCGGCGTGCGCGCGCCACCGCGACAGCAGCACGAGGCCGATCGGGATCGCCGCGAACGCAGCGACGTACTCGACGGCGACCGCGGATCCGGCGAGCACGCCCCCGAGGGCGCACAGGGCCCAGCGCTCGCGGGCCGGATCGCGTTCGATCCCCGCGGCGACCGCCGTGATGCCGACGTGGAGGAACATCGCCGCGAGCGCGTGACCGTAGAGCAGATGCGCGTAGACGACGGCGGGCGTGGCGAGGGCCCACGTCAACACCGCCGCCATCGTCGCGCCGAGACCGAACACGGCGACATGGCGCCGCCACAACACGACCGCGAGGATGAGCGTCGGGATCGCGCCGCCGAAGTAGCGGCCCCAGCCGGTGACCTCGCGCAGCGTCGGCCCGTCCGATCCGGCGAGCGCGACGGCCGTGCGGTACCCCGCCGCGGCCGCGAGCGTCGCCCCGGGCGGCTTGTTGGGATAGAGCCGACCATCCGCCTTGGATCGTGCGGTGTCGGGACCAGCCTCGAGTCCACGCGCCGCCGGCCCATCGATCGCCCACTCGCCCGCGTCGACCAGGGCCATCGCCTGCATCACCCGCGGACGCTCGTTGGCGTTGCGGGTCTGCTCGAAGTACGGCGCATCGAGGCCGAACGCGAGCGCGAGCAGCAACCACACCCCAGCGGCCCCGGGGACGAGGCCGCGCATCGCCGAACCGCCGGGGCCCATGCGGCGTCAGTCGCTGCTGCCGGACGGCAGGCTCTGCTGGGCCGTCATCCGGGCCTTGAGCGCCGCGAGCTCGTCGTCGACCTTGCTGTCGCCCTCGAGCGCCGCGAGCTTGGCGTCGAGTTCGGCGTCCTGGACCTCGGTCGACATCTCGGCCTGGACCTCGTTGAGGGCCTCGAGCGAGGCGATGCGCGTCTCGATCTCCTCCATCCGCGAGAGCGTCCCGCCGTCGCCGATCTGTCCCGGCGCCACGCCGCGCTTCGCCGCGCGGGCCTGGGCCATCAGCGATCCGCGGCGCAGGTTCAACATCTTCAGCTTCTGCTTGGAGGTGGCGATGTTCTTCTGCATCGCCTCGACCAGGCGCCCCTGCTCTTCATGGGCGAGCCGCGTCTCGGCGAGCTGCGCCGACAGCTCGGTCTTGCGGCGCAGGGCCTGGCGCGCGAGGTCCTCGTTGTCGAGGCGGAGCGCCTGCTCGGCGCGGCGCTGCCAGTCGCCCTCGTCCTTGGCGAGGGTCTCGACCTTGCGCTCCATCATCTTCCGGTCGACGACGGCCTGGTGCAGGTCGCGCTCGGCCGACTGGATCTGCGTCGCGAGATCGTCGAGCATCAGCGCGACCTCCTGCCCCGGATCCGAGACCGCATCGACGGCGCTGGTGAGCGTGCTGGAGATCGAGTTCTTCAGGCGGCTGAGCAGCCCGGGCTTGTTGTCACTCATCGCGCACTCCTTCGTTCGCGGGCGGCCCTCGGGGGCCGGGGTCGGGTCGCTCGCGTCATTGGTAGACCCTACCTTCCTTCTCTCTTGGATTGAATTCCGGTAGGGCCCCCGTTCAAACCGTGCGTGCGAATTTCCCGCACACGGCTTACCGGTGGTCTCTCGGTGTCGCGGTACTGCACGA
>JBIJCC010000174.1:0-14842 GCA_044344875.1 Nannocystaceae bacterium | reverse complement strand
CGCGCGCAGGACGTAGAGTCTTGGTTGAGGATGGCTTGGGCAAGGTGAGGCGATCGTTCTCCGCCACTCGGCACTGAGATATCGAGAACTGACTGTCTCACACTACGTTGGCACAGAGGGGACGAGCGATCGGGCAACCGCGGTCGAACCCGCGGTCGCGCGACCAAGTTCGCTAGGTCTCTTTGCAATCCCAGTCGGCTTCCTTGAACTCGTAGGAGCACTCGGTCTTCGACTCCACCGGTTCGTTGCACGCACCCGGCTCGCCCTCGCCCTGTTCGACCTCCTCTTCGAGCAGATCCGACGCAGCGTCGACGGCATCATCGTCGCAGGCGCAGGGTTCGAGCGCCTTCTTCGCCTCCCCCATCGCGTCCGGGTTCTTGGGCGTGCACTCGCTGGTCTTGTCCCCGACCTTGAATTTCACGCTACCGATCCCGAAGTCCACGGAACCCTCCGCCGTAGTGCCGTTCGCGGTGATCGACGTCGAGCTGGTGCAGGTGTGTCCGCAGAGTCGGCCCTGGTCGTCGTATACCCACGTCTCGGTCTTGGTGCACGTCACGGTGCAGGCCGCACTCATCAACAACAACAGAGAGATGTACAGGTTCTTCATGTCACGTTCGCCCCGCGGGTCGCAGCGGGTCCTCACCGGAGACTTGCGAAAGGCCCCCAGGTCGGTTCCCGCATCAGGGGAGAATTCTTTGCTCATGAATCCGGGCTCGTTTCCGATCATGAGCGACCGAGCGTCGAGATCGTCGGCACGGTCGCGACCCTTCGTCTGCTGTGCGACCTCGAGGACCTCCACGCCAGGCTTTCGCGGTGGCGGGTACGGACTCGGTCCCACGGTTGGACTCGGGCGACGCCACGCTCGCCGCGTGGCGGCGCGGTGTTGCCGAGCACGACGTGGGCCTGGCCGTCGCCACCGGCGAGGGCCTCAACCCAACGCCTCAGCCAGGCAGGAGCACGGTGTCGATGATGTGGATGACGCCGTTGCTCGCGGGAACATCCGCGGTGGTCACGGTCGCGGCACCGATCTTCACGCCGTTGCTCGCGTCGATCGGCAGCTTGCCACCCGACATCGCGGTGGCCTCGGTCATCCCGGCCACGTCGGCGGCCATGACCTTGCCCGAGACCACGTGGAGCAGCAGCACGGCCTCGAGCTGCTTCGGGTCGGCGAGCAGCTTGTCGAGGGCGCCCGGGGGCAGCTTCGCGAAGGCCTCGTCGGTGGGTGCGAACACGGTGAACGGCCCCGGACCCTGCAGGGTCTCGACCAGGCCCGCGGCCTTCAGCGCTGTCGCGAGGGTGTTGAACTTCCCGGCGGCAGTCGCCACCTCGATGATGTTGCCGGTGGTTGCGGCGCCATCGGTCGAGCCGGCAGCCGGGGACCCCGTCGTGGGCGCAGTGGTCGAGTCCTTGCTCGCGTTGGCGCAGCCGAGCAGAGCGAGGGACGTGGCGAGAGCGAGGGTCGTGCGGTTCATCTTGAGTCCTGGTTGCCCAGGGTTTGAATGAGGTTTGTCGAAATGCAAGCCCGCGACGGGCGCCGCGTTCGCGTCTCGACGTCGCGTGGCCCGCGCTGCCCGTGGTGTTCCTCAAGGATCGGTGCACGTTCCTTCGTCGCAGTACCGAGCTCCCCATCCACACACGACGCCACAATCGCCACAGTTCTGCTCATCCGTTCCCAGGTCGACACAGTAGCCGTTGCAATCGATTTTGTAAGGACCGCAGTCCAGCGGGAGCGGCCGGCACTGGTTCTCCACGTCGACGCAACAGTCACCGAACTGGTTGCACGCCGCGTCACACCAGCAGCCCGTCGGCGCCTGACCGTCGCACGAGTCGATGCAACTCGAGGCGCGCCGGATCATGTAGCCCGCGTCCCACACGCCAACGCTCGGGCCGGCGTCGTCGGTCAGGACGAACACCAAGAGTTTCTCCGGGTACTCGATGGCGGCGTGGGCGTAGATCGTCTTGGTCGTCCAGCCGAGGTTGAACGTCGCGACGTACCACTCGCCGTCGAAGGTCGCAGCGCGTGATCCGTAGGGGATGCTCCTGGTGCCGGGCCCGGGGCCGACGACGACGAGCGAGAACGGGTCGCCCGGGGGAGAGAGCACACCGTTCAGTACTTGATCCTGGCAGAGGTGCACGATGGTGAGCTCGTCGATCACGCCGTATGCGGGATCGTGAACCCAGTCGCCCTCCAGCGGAGCCACGGCGCACAGGGCGGCCGCGGTACTCGGTACAGCGGCCACGCCGAAGGCGACGATGCCGCACGCCATCGCTCGAACGAGAATCATGGTGGATTCAGGCAGTGTCATCGCGAACATCCTTGCGGTGGACTCGACCTGTCCCCGCAACATCACAGGCGCACGAACGTCCGTTTCGATCACGACGAAGCGCGGCGATCCAGCAAGCCTCACCTGCCCGAGACGGTCGCCGCGCAGCTCGCCCGTTCGGCCGGCGTGGTCGCGCCGACGATCTCCAGCCGCTGCACCGCCGGTCGCCCCGCCTCCCCGGGCAGCGTGACCACGCGGATGCATCCGCCGAACACATCCGCGGGCAGCTCGATCGTCTCGCCGCGCTCGATGGTCCGCTCGAGGAGCGCGCGCAGATCGGGCCCACCCGCGGCGACGTACGCCGGCGGGAACGCGGTGGCGGCGTCCGGCGCTCTGGAGCGATCGGGCGCGGCCCGCAGGCTCGCTTGCATCGCATGCAGGACGTCGTCGAGGTCGCGGGTGCCGGCGGTCGCGGTGCGCAGCTGCTGGTCGACGATCGCGGCGACGAGCGGGCCGCGGCGATACGGGAGCTGCCCGACCTCGGGCACGGTCCAGTAGTCGGCGACGATCCGCGCGTTGGGGTCGTTCTTCACCGGCGAGGTCGCGTACTCGAGCAGCGCCTGATTCCACACCGCGACGAAGTCCTCGAGCGTGTAGAGGCCCGCGCGCAGCAGCAGGCGCCACGTGTAGAACTCGGTGAAGCCCTCGGTGAACCACTTGCCGGTCATCTCGAGCTCCGGCGGCGCGCCCTCTCCGTCCGCGTCGCCGACCGGCAGGCCGCCGAGGCGCTCGGGGTTCCAAGTGTGGAAGTACTCGTGGGCGATGAGGTGGCGCACCGGCTCGATCGGCGCGTCGTCGGACATCATGATCGTGAAGCCGTCGGAGCGGCCGGTGCCGCCGAGCGAGCTGCGACCGGGCTCGGCGCGAAGCGGCGCGAGGACGATCGTGAACGGCTCGCCGTGCTCGCCCCAGAAGTCGCGCTCCGCGGTGAGGATCGCCCGCGCCATGTCGACGAAGGCCCGGTGATCGAAGCCGAAGCTGCCGTGGATCGCGATGTGGATCGGCGCGTCCCCGATGGTCTCGTGGAAGTGCGCGATCGCGGGGCCGCCCAGCACGATGCTGTTACGCACGTCGCCGACCACGGCGTGCTCGGGCAAGTGCTCGAGATCGGAGGCGAAGCCGAAGCCCGCCGGCGCGCCGACCCACGCGAAGCTCGCGGGGCGGTCGGGATCCCCGTGGGGCTCGGCGAACAGCGCCTCGCCGAAGGCGTAGAACCAGGTCGGCCGAACGATCGGCGCGAAGGGCTGGCCGTCGGCGGCGGCCGGCTCGTGGTCGTACGCCGACACGACGCGGTATCGCATCACCAGATCGGCGTTCGGATCGGCGTCGACGACCCGCACCGCGGGGCCGTCCTCGGTGACAGCGCGCGCACCGTCGACCTCGATCGCCTCGACGTGGCGCCACAGCTCGCGCTCGCTCGCCCACTCCTCGGGCAGGTGCACGCGCGTGCGACCCGATGGATCGCCGGTGAAGCGCAGCTCGACCGCCAGGCCCGTGAGGCCGCCGGCCGCGACGATCGGCGAGAGCCGGTACGCGACGCCCGTCGGCGCCGCGGGCTCGGGCGCAGCCGCGGGCGTCGCCGCGGGGCGAGCACAGGCGAGCGCGCCGCAGGTCAGCGCAGACGTCAGGGATGGGAGCATTCGTCGCAGCGGGCGCATCGCAGGTGTCCGAGCCTACCGCAGGCCCGCCGACCGTGGCTTTGGTACGGTCGCCCGCGATGCCGAGCCCCCCGATCGAGACCGTGGACTACCGCGACGGCGATGACGTGTTCGACGCGGTGATCGTTCGCCCCGACGCCGCGGGCCCGCGCCCCGCGGTGCTCGTGTGCCCGACGTGGGCCGGCCGCGACACCGCGATGGAGGCCCGCGCCGCGCGGCTCGCCGAGCTCGGCTACATCGGCGCGGCGATCGATCTCTACGGCGTCGGCAAGCGCGGCACGGACACCGCGTCGTGCCAGGCCCTGATGCAGCCGCTGGTCGCCGATCCGCCGCGCCTGCGTCGACGCCTCGCCGCCGCGTTCGAGGCGGTGCGGGGCCTGGACGGCGTCGACACCGATCGCATGGGCGCGATCGGCTTCTGCTTCGGCGGGCTGTGCTCGATCCTCACCGCGCGCATGGGCCTGCCGCTGCGCGGCGTCGTCAGCTTCCACGGCTTGCTGAAGACCGACGCGACGCTGAACGAGCGGGTGCATGCGCGTATCCTCGTACTCCACGGCCAGGACGATCCGATGGCGCCCCCCGCCGACGTCGGCGCCTTCGCGGAGACGATGAAGCGGATCGGTGCGGATTGGCAGCTCCACGCCTACCCGGGGGTCGTGCACGCCTTCACCAACCCGAACGCGAACGATCGTGCGGCCGGCATGGCCTACGACGCGGACGCGGATCGGCGGTCGTGGGCCGAGATGGTGGCGTTCTTCGCTGAGGTGTTCGCGTAGGGGCGGGTCGGGTTGACGGCCCCAGGGGTCCCGGGCTCATCATCGCGCCATGCTCGTGGCGCTCCTGCTCGGGATGATGCTCGCGCCAGCGTCACCCGACGCGGCCGCCGATCCGGTGATCCCCCATCGACGGTATCGGCTGGAGAACGGCCTCGACGTCGTCCTGCACGACGACGATTCGTACCCGCTGATCGCCGTTCGTGTCGTCTACCACGTGGGGAGCATGCACGACCCCGCGGACAAGCGCGGCGTGGCCCACCTCCTCGAACACGCGATGTTCGGCGGGTCGGATCACGTCGCCGACGGCGAGTTCTGGAGCTACCTCGCGCGGGCGGGCGGCGATGGCATCAACGCCGAGACCCGATCCGCGGCGACGATCTACGTCGAGAGTATCCCCGCCAATCAGCTCGAGCTGGCCCTCTGGCTGGAGAGCGATCGCATGGGCTTCTTCCGCATGGGGCTCGCGCGGACCACGATCGAGAAGGAGCGCGCGATCGTCGTGCAGGAGTTCAAGCAGCGGCGCCGAGGGTCCGACGAGGGGATCGCGATGAGCGGCATGGCCGACATCCTGTTCCCCGCGGGGCACCCCCGGCACGGAGAGGACGCGCGGTCACTCGCCCGCATCGCGTTCTCCGACGTCGCGGCGATGCGACGTGAGCACTATGGGCCGAACAACGCGACGCTGGTGCTGTCGGGGTCGCTGCCCGACGATGTCGACGCGTTGGTGGAGCAGTACTTCGGGACCCTCCGCGGGGGGCTCCGCCCGGCCCGCCCGCCCGTCCCACGCGATGCCGCGGCGCGATCCGACGGCCAGCTGCGGATGTCCCAGCTGCGGATGTCATTGGTGCGTACACCGACTCGGTTCCTCGGCTGGCGGACGTCGCCCCTGTACGCCCCGGGCGATGCGGACGCAGACGTCGTCGCGCAGCTACTCCTGGCGTGGGGTACGGTGGCAGAGCCCGCCGTCGGCTCGCGCGTCGCCTCGTTGTCGGCGTTCCAGGTCAGCGACGTGGCGGGATCGATGTTCGTGGTCCGCCTCGGAGGACACGTCGACGCCGACCCAGCCGCAATGTCCGCCGAGCTCGACGCGGTGCTGCGCCGCATCGCCGCCGGCGATGTCTCGGACGACGAGCTGCTCTCGGCGCAGCGGCGCTGCGAGCTGCGAGTTTTCCGGCGCCTGGGATCCATCGAGGAGCGGGCCGATCTGATGGTCGACTACGTGATCGCCGGAAAACCGGCCGATTGGGTCGAGCAGGATGTCCGACGATACCGCGACACCACCCGCGCGACGGTCGCGAGGTTCGTGCAGACGCAGCTGCTCGCGCACGCGCCCGTGGTCACGACGCTGCTGCCCAGCCCTCCCAGCCCGAAGGGGCCCCGATGAGACGCCGTCTGGCCTTGCTGGCGATTACGCTGGCGTGCGGGTGCGGCATCGCGTCGGAGCCTTGGCGCGCGAACCCGCCGACGACCGACGAGCAGTTCTTCGTGATGCTCCCGCGCTTGCACGCCGACCGCTTGCCCTCCGGCCTGGTGGTGATGACCTCGCGGAGCGCCGAGAACGGTCTGACCCACGTCGCCGTCGTGATGCGGGGCGGCTACGAGCGCGACCCGCCGGGCAAGGAAGGGCTGGCGCGCCTCGCCGCCGCGTTGCTGGAGCGCTGGGGCGGCGCGCCCGAGAACGATGCTCGCTTCGGCCGGCTCGGTGCGCAGCCCCAGGTCTCGGTGACGCTCGCGGGGTTGCTCGTCTCGGTCGACGTCTTGCCGCAGGAGGCGCCCGAGGCCACCGCGCTGCTGGCCGGTCTCGTCGCGGGCGCGCCGTCGTCCCTCGCGGGGTTCGAGACGGCCAAGGCCGAGGCGCTGTCCGAGCTCGACGGAATGCGCGGCACCGCCAACAGCCTTGCTGCCTTCGCGATGGCGAGGATCTTCGCGTCGGCGAAGGACCGCGTCGCGAACCTCGGGTTCGGGAGCCCGGCGACGGTGTCAGCGATCACGCGGGCGGATGTGGAGCAGTACTTCGTCGCCGCCTGCAACGCGCGAGAGGCTGCGCTCGTGGCCACGGGGAACGTCGAACGTGACGGTCCGAAGCAGTGGGCGACCTCGGCGTTCAACGCATGGCCGAGCGCGCCGCCGCGGACCGCCGTCCAAGCGCGACGTGTCGCCCCACGAACGGGCTCGGTCTTCGTCCCCGTGCCGGGCATGGAGCAGACGCTGATCGTCGTCGGCGGATGGCGCCCGCACCCGAGTGAGCCGGATGCGGTCGCGTTCGACGCGGCCCTCGACCTGCTGAGCTCGCGGCTGCAGGGCGCGCTCCGGGAGGTCCTGCGGGTGAGCTATGGACTGCAGCCCATCCTCTCGGAGGAGGACACCTTTCTGGTGGCGTTTCGCGTCCGCGCCGACGCGACGCGGGCGGCGGTGCGCGAGATCGATGCGGCGGTCGACGCAACCGTCGAGCAGCTGCCGCAGCAGTGGCTGCACCTGCGTCGCCTCAGCCTCTCCGGAGGCATGATGCTCGACGCCCAGGATGCAGCGCGGGTGGCGAAGCACGCCAGCGAGGTGTTCCTGTTCGGCCGCGAGACCGACGCGCTGCAGCGGTCGCTCGCAGCCCTGCAGGAGCTCGGGTCGGAGGAGGTCGAGCGCAGCGCGGCCGATCACCTCGCTGTGGATCGCGTGCGCATCGTGGTGGTCGGGGATCCCGACCTCATCGGCGGTCAACTCGGCCACAGGTTCAGTGAGTGGTCGGTGGCGGAGTTGTTCGCGCCGGCAGGCTGACCGGCCCCCCGCGCAGCCTCTTCGTCGATTTCCTCACGGGTTCGCGCGCTCGGGTGCATGACTGCCCACGATGCCATCCCCAGGCCGCCCGCTCCCCGTTCTCCTCGGCCTCGTTGCTGCCGCTGCCTGCGGTGATCCAGCGCCGTCGGACGCGGGGGATTCGAGCAGCACGGCGGCGGCCTCGACCGCGTCGGGCAGCCCGACGTCGGCGAGCGGTCCGGATCCCTCCGCGGCGACGCAGGCGAGCGGCGACACCTCGGGGGCGCCCGGCACCACCGACGACGCCGCCGGCAGCTCGGGCCCCGATGACGGCGACAGCAGCAGCGGCGGCGAACCGCTGCCCCCCGACCCGTGCATCGCCGCGAACACGTGCCCGCCCGGCGAGTGGATCGACGTCACCCCGGAAGGGCTCGCCGCGCTCGAGTTCGGCCCGGGGCCCGTCGTCGTCGATCCGGGGCACCCCAGCGATCTCTACATGGGTGGGGGCGGCGACGGGATCTGGAGATCGACGGACTACGGCAACACGTGGTCGAAGATCAACGACACGATCGGCTACGTGCCGATGGGCCTCGTCATCGCGGTTGCGGGCACGGAGCCCGCCACCGTCTGGGTGGCGGGCTACGAGGTCGTGTATCGATCGACCGACGGTGGCGTGAACTTCGAGTCGATCCCGATCGACCTGCCCGCGGAGCTCTACTCGTTCGCGATCGATCCCTACGACGACACCCACCTCGTCAGCGGATTGCACGAGGCCGACGGGATCGTCGAGTCGGAGGACGGCGGGCTGACGTGGCAGATCGTCGGCGGCGCGGGGTTCCCCGGCGGCGGCAGGTCCTGGTATCCGTTCTTCCTCGACACCGGCGACGCGGGGACGACCCGCGGCACCTGGTTCGCGATCGCCCAGGACGGCGGCAGCGCGACGATCACCCGCGACGGCGGCGCGACGTGGACGGTTCCGGCGGGCATCGACGGCCTGCAACATCCCCACGGCAACGCGCAGGTCTTCCAGCAGGGCGATACGATATTCGCCGGCGGGACCGCGGGCCCGGGCGGCGGTGTCTACCGCAGCACCGATTTCGGCGACAGCTTCTCGCGGGTGCTCGAGGCCAACGTCGGCATCGTCTGGGGCTCGCCGACGCGCGTGTACTCGATGTGGGGCTGGGCCTGCTCTGGTTGCGATCTCGGCGCGACCTTCAGCACCGCGGCGCTGCCCGGCGACGACTGGTCGATGC
Organism: Nannocystaceae bacterium; assembly: GCA_044344875.1. Classification (GTDB taxonomy): domain Bacteria; phylum Myxococcota_A; class Polyangia; order Nannocystales; family Nannocystaceae; genus Xiheibacterium. The sequence continues at coordinate 6,083 of JBIJCC010000174.1, read as the reverse complement.
CCCCGGTCCCCGAGGCGTTGATCATCGGCGCGAACCATGTCGCCGTGACCAGCGACGGCACGCACCAGATCTTCGTCGGCACGATGTGGTCGTCGGGGGTGTGGCGCTACGTCGAGGAGTGAGGGCGCATCACGCGTCCAAGACCTCGCGCACCCGCTTGACCAGGCTCGCCGGCACGTAGGGCTTGGGCAGGAAGTGCGTCCCCTCCTCGAGTACGCCCTGGTGCACGATCGAGTTGCGGGTGTACCCCGATGCGAACAGCACCCGCAGCTGGGGGCGTTCGCGCTGGAGCTGCTCGGCGAGGGCCTTACCGCCCATGCGCGGCATCACCACGTCGGTCAGCACCAGGTGGATCGGGCCGACATGCGCCCGCGCGATGTCGAGGGCGTGGAGCCCATCGACGGCCTCGAGCACCGCGAAGCCGTGGGCCTGCAGCGCGCGCACGGCGACCGACCGCACCGCGACGTCGTCCTCGACCACGAGGATCGTCTCGGTGCCGCGGCTGATCTCGATGGCCGGCGGACGCTCGCGCTCGATCGGACGACCGTCGACGCGCGGGAGATAGACCTTGAACGTCGCGCCGTGCCCCGGCTCCGAGTAAGCCCAGATGTGGCCCCCGTGCTGCTTCACCAGCCCGTAGCAGGTCGCGAGCCCGAGGCCCGTCCCGGCGCCGCTCGGCTTGGTGGTGAAGAAGGGCTCGAAGATGACGGGCAGCGCCTCGGCAGCGATGCCCGTCCCTGTGTCGCTCACCGCGAGCAGGACGTACTCGCCGGGGCTGACATCGGCGTGCTCGGCCACGTAGCCGGCGTCGAGCACTACGTTCGCGGTCTCGATGGTGAGCGTGCCGCCGCGCGGCATTGCGTCGCGCGCGTTGACGGCGAGGTTGACCAGCACCTGCTCCATCTGCGCCGGGTCCACCCGCACCGACCAGAGACCCGGCTGCAGGGCCGTGACCAGGGCGACTTGCTCGCCGATGAGTCGGCGGAGCATGCGGTCGATCTGGCTGGTGAGGTCGTTGAGGTCGACGACACGGGGTTCGATGACCTGCCGGCGCGCGAACGCCAATAGCTGCCCGGTCAGCGATGTCGCGCGACGACCGGCTTCCTCGATCGCGAGGAGGTCCTCGTCGACCGTCGTCTCCTCCAGTCGCGCGAGGGCGGCGTGGCTCAGGATCACCGTCAGCAGGTTGTTGAAGTCGTGCGCGACGCCGCCCGCGAGGCGACCGATGCTCTCGAGCCGCTGGGCCTGCAGCAGCTGGGCCTCGAGCGTGCGGCGCTCGGTCTCGTCGGTCACGACGCCGGCGATCCGCACGATGTCGCCGCCGGCGTCGCGCACCGGCACGCGGCGCTCCGACACCCAGCGAACCGCCCCGTCGGGGCGCAGGATCCGGTACTCGGCGCGCACGCCGACGGGATCGGCGGTGATCGCCTGTCGCACGCGGTCGCGATCCTCCGGGTGGATCGCGGCGCTCCACAGGGCGGGCAGGTCTCGCAGCGCCTCGGGCGTTCGACCCGACACCTTCTCGAATCCGGAGCTGACGAAATCGATGACGACGCCGTCGGGCGCGGGATGGGCGAGGTAGAACACCGCCTCCACGTTCTCGGACAGCTCGCGGAACAGCGCCTCGCTCTCGTGGAGCGCGGCGAGCATCCGTCGCTGCTCGGTGACGTCGGAGGTGAGGGACATCCGCCCGATGCGGAGCTCGCCGTCGTAGAGCTCGCGCGCGCGCGTCTCGGTCCACGCGACCGAGCCATCAGGGCGGACGAGGCGGGCCTCGACCTCGAAGCCCTCCGCGCGGTCGCGGACCGATCGCTCGGAGACCTCCAGGAGTCGCGGGAGGTCCTCGGGGTGGACCGCCACGCCCCACGACGCGGGGACGAGCGCGCCGGGCTCGAACCCGGCGATCTGTCGCGCCGCCGGGTTCGCGTACAGCAGTTGTCCGTCGGCGTCGTTGAGGAAGATGCCGAGCGGCGCGGCCTCGCAGATGGTCCGGAAGCGCAGCTCGCTGCCGCGCAGCGCCTCGGCGCTGGTCCGCTCGGCGGTGATGTCCTCCAGCAGCGTCGTGAAGGTGCGCAGGCCGTCGTCGCCGTAGATCCCGAAGGATCGCGTCCGCACCCAGACGATGCGACCGCCCTCGAGCACGTGACGGTGCTCGCTCTCGAAGATGCCGCGATCGGCGATGGCCTGCTGGATCCCCGCGAAGACGCGGGGCAGATCGTCGGGGTGGATCACGAGCTGCCAACCGGGCTCGGAGGCCGCGTCCACCGTCATGCCGAGGATCCCCGCGGCAGCCTTGTTGCCGTACACGATGCGGCCGGTCGGATCGCTGATGAGCAGGCCCAGGGGCAGGGCCTCGGCGATCGTGCGGAACTGCTCCTCGCTGGTGCGCAGCGCCTGCTGGGCGAGCGACTGCTCGGTCCGATCCTCGACGTATACGGCGACGGCGCGTCCCCGTGGCACGTCGATCGGTACGTAGCTGGCGAGCCAGTGGCGCGTTGCGCCGGGCTCCTTCGGGACGGTCCCGACGATCGGGATGTCCCGCGCCGCGACCCCCGACTCGAGCACACCGACGAGGATCGGCTCCACCGTGGCCGCGATCTCGGGCAGGACCTCCGCCATCGTGCGGCCCAGGTGGGCCTCGGCGGGCACGCCGTTCAGCTCGGCGAGCACGGTGTTGACGTGGACGAAGCGCAGTGACGCGTCGAACACGGCCATGCCGACGGGCGACGCCTGCACGAGCGCGGCGACGAGGTCCGCGTCTGCATTGCTCGACGAAATGGTGCCGACGGAGTCCACGACGAGATCGGCGGGATCATACCACCGGTCCGCGGGCGCCGTCCGGGGGGCTCACGGCCTCCACCACGCGAGACCGTAGCCACTGCCGTCGCCGGCGGGCGCGACCTCGAGCTGCACGTCGGCCTCGAGGTCGAGTACGGTGACTGTCGCGGCGCCGACGAGCGCAGCACAACCACCGTCTTGGCGGAGGATCGGCCATCGATCGGAAGGAACGATGATGGATTCGCGATCGTTCGGCCCGAGGATCTGGACCGAGGTCCCCGAGAGGGCGTCGGGCGCCGGCTCGAAGCTCTGCAGCGGGCAGAACGTCATGCCCGAGCCGTCGGCGCGCACCACCATCGCGTCACCCATCGCGGTCGCGTCGATCGCATCGACGCCGGTGAGCACACGACCGATGGGATCCCATCCGCCGGTGCTCGGGTCCAGGCGCAGCACCTGCGCGGTGGCGGTGTCGCGCACCGGCTGCAGGAGACGGCCGCGGCGGTCGAGGGCGGCCGAGGGCCCGAAGCACTCGAGGCGCGTCCACGCCCCGGGCAGCGTCGTGTCGAGCCAGATCAGCTCGCCGGTCGCGACCTCGACACGCGCCCACCGATCGGGGAATCCCTGAGCGTCGATCGTGACGACGAGCACCCAGGACGCGCTCGAGCGCCACTCGACCTGCAGGTTGGGGACGCCGATGAGCTCGGGCAACGCCGTGGCCGTGTAGTCGTCGAGCGACTCGCGGACGATCGTCGGTGTGCCCTCGATCGCGGCGATGTACACGAACGCGTCGCCGTCGCGGAGGTACCAGTAGGGATAGGGGTGGCTGATGCCGATGAGCAGGTCGCTGTCGCCGCGCCACCACCCCGGACGACCGTCGGTGGCCAGCGTCCCGGGCACGTGCCCCGCGGCGTCCGGCGGGCCCTGCACATAGAACCCCGCGGCCGACCGCGTGATCTCGCCCTCGACGACGACGACCGCCTCCGACGTGCCCTCCTCGAGCGACAGCGTCGCGGCGACGGTGCCGTCCGCCCCGAGGTTGGGGCCGGCGATCTGGCCGTGGTCTTCGGTGTGGATCCACAGCTCGGTGCCCGCGGTGTCGTACATCGACAGGGTGCCCGCGTAGTGGAAGACGTCGTCGACGAAGGTGCTCGAGCCCGCGGCCACGACCACGCGCTCGGCGTGCGTGTCGACCCCGAGCACGTAGCTCGGCGCGAGCGGGTCGCTGGGGAAGGGCAAGTCGACCTCCGTGCCATCGGCCCGCAGGATCGCCGCGTGCTCGGATCGCGTGAGCACGGCGAGCGGTGACGCCGACGACGCCACGCCGCACACGCCCGACTCGCCACCGGTGGTCGACGGGTCGGTGTCCGCACCATCGCCCGCGTCGTCGCCGGTGGTCTCGCCGACGCCGGTCTCGGCCCAGTCATCGGCGGCCGCGGTGCCCTCGCCATCCTGCGCCTCGCCCAGCGGCGTGCCGACCACCGGCCCGCAGGCGCACGCCACCATCCCCAGCCACGCTCCGCAACGCATGGGCGAAGCGTGCCGTCGGGACGACGCGGCGTCCATCCATGCTTCCGAATCGCCGGCGTATGGCCGAGCCACACGATCGGCCGGACGCCGTCAGCGGCGGCGCTGACGCAGCACTGGACGGCGTCCACGCCGATGCCGCATCCTCGCTCCACGGTGTCCGGTCGCTCCGCGAGAATTTTTCGCCGCGGTCGTGCCCAAGGCACCCCAGCTGCGGGTCGGGTCTTCCGAGGAACGAGCCCGATGATGTCGCATCCCCAAATCCCCACCCGACGCCTGTTGTTCATCGCCTTCGCCCTGGCCTCGGGCTGCGATCCGCAGGTCGACCCCAGCTACGAGGGCGAGCCCATCGCTCAACTCCGAGGCAGCGTCGACGCGCAGGGCAACACGAGCGCCGACGTCGGTGTGCTCTGGTTCCGGTCGACCGAGGCGTCCGAGTGCAGCGGTCCGATCTTCGGCTGCTCGGCGGGCGGCGGCGGACAGATCGAGGACGGACCTGCGGGCCCGCAGGTCGCGTGCTTCGACGCCTGTGATGCATTGCTCGACGAATGCAACGCCGAAGCGGGTGAGGCGTTCGTCGCCTGCTACGAGGATTGCGGTGGCCATGCGTTCTTCGGCGTCGAGTGGGGCCTGTGCGCCGACGCGGGCGTGGGCGAACGCGCCTCGGTCGATGGCGATTTCCCGGCGAAGTTCACCCTCGATCTGCTCGGGCCACCGCCCGCGGAGGCGTTGCTCAGCGACGACGGCGGCGTGCGAGCGGCGATCGGCTACATCGTCGCGATCAATCCCGACGCGCTCGACGTGCAGGTCGACTTCGACGCCGACACGTTCCCGGAGATCTTGGGCGGCGCGGCCGAGTACGCGCTGCTGTACGCGCCCGAGGACATCTCGGCGACCTCGAGCTGGGGGCAGTACCTCGGAGGTGCGTACGCGGCGGGCTACCACCTCGTCCACGCCACGCAGAAGGACGCCGACGAGGCCTGCCCCGAAGGGATGTCGGGGTGCTTCGGCGAGCCGGCCCAACGCGGTCCCGCGGCCGACGGGCTCGCGACGCAGCTGAGCATCGGCCTCGGTGCGTTCGAGGACATCGACTGGCCCGCGCTGTAATCCGGCGATGAGCGCGTCGGCCCGGATCGCAGAGCTGTACCGCACGCACGGAGCCGCAGTGCTCCGGCGCGCGCGGCGGCTGTTGTCCAGCGAGGCCGACGCACAAGAGTTGGTGCAGGACGTGTTCACCGCGTTGGTGGAGGATCCCGCACCGCTGCTCGCGGCGAGCTCGCCGATGGCGATGCTGTACAAGGTCACGACCCACCGCGCGCTCAATCGTCTGCGAGACCAAGGCACACGCCGCCGCTTGCTCGAGCTCTCGCCAGGTTCGGTGATGCCGGGCGGCCCGCATCGACCCGACGATCGTGCCCGGCTGCGACGTGTGCTCGCGCTGCTGCCCGACGACCAGGCCGCCGCGGTCGTCTACCACCACCTCGACGGCATGACCCACGCCGAGATCGCGACGCTGCTCGAGTGCTCGCGACGACACGTCGGCGACTTGCTCGAGCGGAGCCGCCAAACCCTCGCCCAACAGGACGTGTGATGATCTCCGAACGAGTCCGCGCCGACGATTGCCTCTCCGACCTCGCGCTCGATCGACTGCGCGTCGACGAGCTCGGCGCCGAGGAACATCGCGCGGTTCGGGCCCACCTCGAGGGCTGCGCGTCGTGTCGCGCCGCGCTCGCGGAGCTCGAGCACGACGCGGCGGGGTTCGCCGAGGCCGGCACACCGAC
>JBIJCC010000085.1:0-44141 GCA_044344875.1 Nannocystaceae bacterium | reverse complement strand
CCGTGTTCTGCATCTCCGCGCGTTGGCACAGAGCGACCGTTGGGACGACGGCATCATCGCGACCCTCAAGCCACTGCGAAAGCGGATCCAATGTGCCGCGTGATCAGACAGAGAACCAGACCCCAACGACCACTGCAATACGACCGTCCGGAGCCGACGCACGCGACATCAGCTCACCACTGAAACCGGCAAGGAGATCATCACTCCAGCCGCCGTCGAAATTATGGCCGCGGACCTCGTCGCCGATGTCCTCGAGCACGGCCGCACCCGCCGGCGTCGGCGATACCCAGACCCAAGCCAGGGCGAACGTCGGCGGCGTCACGCGCAGGAATTCGGACGTCTCCCAGCTCGGAACGCTCGGATCGAAGACCGTCGCCTGTAGATCGCCATCGTACTTGTTCGTCACGACGAGTCCACGACCATCGGACGTCCAGCCCACACTTCCATCGTTCCAGTTGCTTGGCGACGGGTCGTTGAGCAGACCGGGTCGGCTCACCGTACAAGGGCCGCACGTCTGCGGACCGCCGGTGGTATCGACTCCGCCCAAGTCTGGCGGGGGGCCAGTGGTCGGATCCCCCGGATCCCCGGACTCCCCGGACTCGGTGCTCGGCGAGCTCGTGGTCAGCGGATCCGTCGATTCCGTGCCCGACGGGTCTCCCTTGCTCGACGAGGACGACGGGGAAACGCCCGTACTTGAACTCGCGTCCGGCGCGCCATCCGCCGACGAGCGACACGCCGACATGCACATGATCAAGCCCGCGATCTGGCCATGGTGGGACTGCACGAAGCCCAAGACGGTCGACGGCTTGGGTTGATCACGTTCGATCCACAGAATCCCGCACGCGCACCGACCGCCCGCCAAGCGCGGACCTCTGGGCCGCCCCTGGCCGCCTCCGCTCCCCCCCCCTACCACCCCAGGCGCGCCGCGATCTCCTCGGTCAACCGCCCCCCCATCCCCATGTGCGTCGCGACGCTCGGGTGCCCATCGCACCCCGACCCGATCCACTCCACATTGATGTTCGCCCAGTCGATCTGCGTATCCCCCGCCTGCGTGCGCGTATCCACCACCTGCTGCAGGTAGCCCTCGACCATCGTCATCTCGTCGCCGAAGAGCGACGGCGCCAGCAGCAGGATGTACGCGTCGGGGTTCACCTCGCGGATGTGGGTCGCGAATGCGACGTACGCCCCGACGAAGACCTCGGCGCTCGGATCGCCATCCGTGCTGAAATCGTTGGTGCCGAGGTTCACGGCCACGACGTCCGGCTGCGTCGAATAATCCCACGCGAGCGGCTCGTAGGCGTGGATGCGATCGTAGAGCGTCGGCATCGGCTCGTTGGTGTCGTCGCCGTAGTTGTTGATCACGCCCTTGCCCGACCACGCCACCGTCGACAGCTGCGCGCCGAGGCTACGCGCCGCGACGGCGCCGTAGGTCAGGTAGTGGTTCTCGGTCTCGGCGCTGAAGCTGCACGGGGATACGCCCTCGTTGCCGTAGCCGCACGTGATCGAGTCGCCGACGATCTCGATGCGCCGCGTCACCTGCGGTGGCGGCAGCAGCTCGCCCTCGATGTCGACCGAGATCACCGACGTCGTCCCGAAGCTGCCCTCGGTGCGGCGGTACACCTCGACGGTGTGCTCACCCGGCGCGAGCCCGGCGGCGATGACGTAGTCCTGCTCGCCGCCGCCGGTGGCGAGGTTCGACTGCACCGCCCCGTCGACCACGACCGTGAAGTAGCGCCCGGCGTCGTCCATGCGCGCGCTGACGCCGGTGCCGTCGAAGCGCACCACGAAGCCGGCGCCCGACCACGAGAAGCGCGTGCGCGTGGGATCGGTGCTGTCGATGCGCCCGACCCACTGGATCGCGGGCTCGCCCGGCGGCTCGCCGGTCGACGTGTCGCCGCCGTCGGACGAGGTGTCCGCGGTGCTCGCCGTCGTCGCGGTGCTCGCCGTCGTCGTCGGCCCCGTCGACGCGGTGGTCGAGCTCGGGTTCGTGGTCGCGCCCGTCGCCGACGCGCTGCCCGTGCCGCCGGTGGAGTCGAGGTCGGTCTCGCCCTCGCCCGCGGGATCCGACCCGCACGCCGCGGCGAAGCTCGGAACCAGCACCATCGAGGTCAACAAGGCATGCGCACGTCGGAACATGCCGCGATGATAGACCCACGGGCCCATGAACGGCGCCCACGAACGACGAAGGCCCCGCACGATCGACACGCGGTCGATCGACGGGGCCCATTCGCCCATGGCGCTTCGCCCGAGGCGATGCGATCAGACGCAGACGCCGTCGACGCAGACCCCGCCCAGGAAGCACTCCGCGTCGCTCATGCAGCCGCCACCCGGGTTGCCGCCGTCCCCACCGCCGCAGCCGGGATCGACCATCGGGTCGCAGCCTGCATCGGGGGCGCACATACCACCCAGGCAGACCTCGCCCGGCGCGCAGTCGCCATCGCCCACGCATCCGCCGTCCGTGTCGCCGCCGCAGCCGGGGTCGACCATCGGGTTGCAGTCCCCACCGTCGGTGCCTGCATCGGGGGCACACATCCCGCCCTGGCACGTCTCGCCCGGGGCGCAATCGGCATCCTCGACGCAGACGCCGTCGCCTCCACAACCGGGGTCGACCATCGGGTCGCAGTTGCCACCGTCGGTGCCACCGCAGTTCGCGTCGCCCGGCTCGCAGTTGCCACCGTCGGTCCCGGCATCGGGCGCACACATCCCGCCCTGGCACGTCTCGCCCATGGCGCAGTCGGCATCGTCGACACAGCCGCCACCGCCACAGCCCGGATCCGACATCGGGTCGCAGTTGCCGTCGTCGGCCGCGTCGGGGGCACACATCCCGTTCTGACAGGTCTGTGCGGGCGGACAGTCGGCATCGACGACGCAGACGCCGTCGCCACCGTCGGCGCCACACCCCGGATCCGACATCGGGTCGCAGTCGCCGTCCTCCGCGTTGCCGGAGTTCCCCGAGTTCCCGTCGTCGGTCGCGTTGCAGTCGGCGTCCGCCATCGGATCGCACTCGCCCGCGTCGGTCTCCGCGTTCAGCTCGTTGCCACCCAGGTCGCCCTTTTGCAGATCACACGCCGCGGGCACGAGCAGCGCGAGCACACCAAGAGCACCACCGATTCGCCAAGTTCGAGTCATCGTCAACGTCCTCCGTCTGGAACTGACATGCTGCTCGTCGACGCATCCGTCTGCGAATTCGTCCGGTCGGTGCAGACGCTGCGGACCCGGGCGAGCAGCGGCGAGCTCGGGTGCGCCGCGATGAAGTCGTCGGCCACCGTGCGCGCCTCGTCGACGCGGCCGAGCTGACACAGCGCGTTCATCCGCGCCACGGCCCGCTGCGGCGCCAGCGACGAGCGCGGATACACGGCGCCGTGGCGCTCGAGCTGCGCGAGCGCCTCGGCGGGATCCTGGCCGAGCAGGCGCTGTGCGGCCCGAAGCTCGAGGATCTCCGCGGGGTCGACCGACGGCTCGGGCTCGGGCTGCACCACGGGCGCTGCCGCGACGGGCTCGCGACGCGGACGCGGACGCGGGAGCTCGGCCACGCTCGGCGCATCCACGATCGGCGCGCCCACGATCGGCGCATCCACGATCGGCGCATCCACGATCGGCGCTTGCGCCTCGGGGAGCACCGCGGGCGTCGGCTTCGCGGCGCGGGGTGGCGACACCAGCTCCGCGCTCGACGGCGACGCGGTCGTGGCCTCGCCGTGCAGCGCCTGGTCGAACCCGGCCGATCGCGACGGGCTGGCCGATCCGGCGCCCAGCGAATACGCGGCACCGGCGATCACGACCACCGCCGCCGCGGCCGCGGCGAACACCCCGAACGGCCGCCGCGGGCCGACGATCGGCTCGGGCTCGAGCACCACGACCTCGCCGGCACGCGCCCGGCGGGCAAGCCCCGCCCACGCGCGGGCCTTCGCCTCCGCGTCGGGGCCCGCGACCTGCCGATACGCGGACAGCAGCGGCGCGACATCCTCTTGCTCGGTCACAGATCACCTCCCGGGGTGCGGTGTCGCGACACCGCCGCATGGAACTGTTGCCGCACCAACCGCAGTCGCGAGTACGCGGTGTTGAGCTTGATACCGAGCATCTGCGCGATCTCGGGGATCGGCACGCCCTCGACGTCGGCGAGCACGAAGATCATCCGGCGATCGTCATCGAGGCCGTGCAGGAACGTCTCGACGATCGCCGCGGCCTGGCGTCGCGCGAGCTCCTCGTCCGGCGTCGGCGCAGCGGGGGCCTCGGGCAGCGCGGCCAAGCGCTCGGGTCGACGCGCGCGGCGGCGGTGGCTCAGCGCAACCCGGCGGGCGATGCCGAACAGCAGGCCCCGCGCGATGCCGCGGTCCTCGAGCTCGTCACGGCGGCGATGCATCACGAGGAACACGTCCTGCACCGCGTCCTCGACCGCCGACGGCGCGACCCCGAGGTTGGCGAGCACGCGCCACACGAAATCGTGGTGGGCGGCGTACAGCGCCGCGAGATCGTCGAGCTCCGCGGCCCCCGGCTCGGGCTCGGGCTTGGCGCGGACGCGCTCGCTCAGGCTGATGACGGACCCCACCCAAGGGAAGTACATGCCGCGGGTCGGCCAATCCGTCACCACAGCCGGATCTCGAGCCCGACCAGGGCCCGGACCCCGATCGAGGCCCGCCAGACCGTGCCCAGCTCGCGCATCGCAAACGTAGGCCGTCCCAGGGGAAATGCCGCGTGGGCGTCGGCGAACGCGGTCATCCGCGGGTGCACGCGGATCGCGAGCGCCGGGCCGACCAGGGCCGCCGCCCAGAGCACCGCGTCGCGCCGCGACACGTCCACGCCGACCCCGCGCCCGAGCGCCGCTCCGAGCTCGAGCCCGACGCAGGGGGCCGCGAGCTCGATGCGCCGCAGCAGACCCCGGGGGCAGACCCGCGCCGCCGCGGTCACGAGCTGCAGGACCGCGCCAGCGCCCCCGGTCGCGCCGGTGTAGCGCGGCATGAAGTACTGCGCGCTCGCCTCGGTGCGAACGCGGCGGGTCAACAGCGCCGTCGCGACGCCCATCGTCGGTCCGGTGCCCGGCAGTCCGCCCGACTCGAGGCCGAGCATCGGCCGCAACGCGATCTCCAGGCGCTTTCGCGGTCGCGCGGGCGCGGCGGGCTCGGGCGCCGCGGGACGATCGCGCCGCGGCGCATCGACGAACGGATCGGGCAAGCGCGGTGCATCGGGTACGCCGCCACCCGGCGCCACGTTGGCGTCGAGCGGCGGCAATACCTCGGCCAGCGACTGATCGATGGCGGAGACCGCCTGCGCGACCGCGATCTCGGCCAGCGTGGTGCACTCGTCCGCGACCCACCGCCGCTGCTCGCTGCCGGTGGCCGAGGTCGTGTGCGACGACAGGGCGAAGCGCCCGTCGTCGGTCGCCTGCACGTCGTCGTCGACGAGGATCGACAGGGGATCGCGCGGCCGCGGCACGATCGCGAGGTCCGACCGGATCCGCGAGTCGATCCACGCCGCGTCAGGACACTCGACCGGCGCACGCCACCGCAGCTCGACCGCGCCATAGGAGAGCCGCGCGGGCGCCGAGTCGGGCGCCGCGGGCATCACACCCACGAACAGGGACAGGAGGTGGTGCAGCACCGTGCGCCACGCATGCATGTCCCGAGTGCGGCTCGCACTTCAAGCGCTCGCGCGACGGACCCGATGCCGTCGTCGCCACGTGGGGCTAGCGGGCGATCGGAGCCAGGCGCGGACGCGGTCGGCCCGGGCATCCGACGCCCGGGCCGAGCGCGTTCATCCGCGACTACCAAGCAAGTGGGAAGGGACGGCCCGTCCCTTCCCTCCGTCGGGCAAAGCCCGCCGGAGCCTCCCATCCCTCCATCGCTTCGCTCCTTGCCTTCGTCGCGGGTGAACGCTTCGCGTTCACCCGCGACTCAGATCCCCGCGCAGGCCGCGTTCTGCAGCGCCCAGCCGGTGCTGTCCGAGCTGTACCCCGAGACGCGCATGCCACCCAGGGTGAGGACCGCACCGGTGTTCGGGTCGAAGCGAACCACGCGTTCGTCCTCCTCCGAGGTGGTCCAGATGCGCCCGGCGAAGTCGATCGAGATGCCCTCGCACGACCCACCGCCGCACGGCTGGTCGATCCGCGGGCCGACCTGCAGCGAATCCGCGTCGATGAACGTGCCGCCCGGAATGTGCTGCGTCGCGGCGAAGAAGTCGTAGTTGAGCCACATCCGGCCGCGGCGGTCCTGCACGATCCCCGAGCTGCCGCGCACGACCTCCTCCTGCACGAGATCCCACATCGCGATGCCGGGGGTGTAGCGCGCGGCCGTCGACCCACCGCTCCCATCGCGCGCCGAGAGCCACACGCGGCCGCCGGCGTCGATCGCCAGACCGGCGGCGACGACGGGCGGCTGCTCGACGAGCATCACCAGGCCATCGTCCGAGATCTTCGCCAGCCGCGACATGCCCGGCTCCGTGGTCGCGACCCAGAACGCGCCGTCGCGATCGGTCGCGCCGAGGGTGGGCACCGCGGAGTCGCACGGGAAGCCACTCAGCGGGACGACGTCGGTGATCACGCCCGTGTCGGGGTCCATCCGCAGCGCGGACGAGATCGCGTCGGTGGCCTCGTTGCAGCCCGCGGTCCACACCGCCTGCTCCTCGTACTCGCACGACACAGGATCGAGGGTGCCCGCACCCCACGCGACCGGGATCTGGACCGTGAAGTCGGTCGGCCGCACCCAGTCGATGCAGTCATCCTCGCCCCACGGCAGCGCATGGTCAGCGATCGAGGTCTGCAGGCCCGCGGTCCCGTTCATGCCGGGGTTGCACAGCTCGGGGCGGGTCCAGATCTTCACCACGTTGCCGTCTTGGTTGGCGACCGCGATCGCGTCGCCGTCGATGCTGACCGCGACCGACGCGGGTCGCCCCATCGTGCTGGTCCCCGTGGTGGCGTAGACGGCGAGCGTCTTCATGCTCTCGGCGTCGAGCTTGCGGACCCTGCCCGCCGAGGCCTCGGCGAGCCAGACGTTCGGGAAGACCTCGCTGCCGCCGCACGTGCACGTCGTGGTCGGACCGCTGCTCGGGGTCCCGGCGTCGGGCGTGGGCTCGTCGCCGGGGTCGTCGCCACCCTCGGAGCCGTCGTCGGCGCCCGGTGACGAGCCACCGCCACCGCCGCGCGTGGGATCCGACGCGTCGCCGTCGTCTTCGGAGCCGTCCGTGAGCCATCGGCCCGGCTCGTCGCCGAACTCGCCGGTGCCGCCCGAGCCATCGCCACCCGAGCCGAACGACGGTGCGCCGCAGCTCGCCGCGCCGAGAATGACCAAGAGCGCGCCCTTCGAGGTTCCATGGTGTCGCGTTTTCACGACCCGCGGCATCGACGGGCGGCCGCACCGCACGACGCTCGAAATGGGCCCGCTCACCGGCGCCGCGCCGCCACGCGGACAGATCGCGGTCGCGGTGGCCCACGGCGGTCCGCGATCGCGGCAACGGAGCGCACGATGGAACGTCGAAAGCGCCGCGATCGAGGTCGACCGGGTTGCACCGCGTCGACGGGCGCACTACATGCTCGACCCATCTCTCGCCGCGCATGCGATGCGGGCTACACGATCGCGCTGCAGTACAGCAACGCCGGGTAGGTCGCGACCCACGCGAACACGAAGCGATCGAGCCCGAACACATAGGCGTTGGCGACGTGGAAGGCCACCGCGAGGGCGATGAAGCCGGCGCAGGGCCACGGGTCGAGCAGCGCCAGGGGGAACAGGCACTCGAGCGCGATCATGGTCCACGACACCGCGCGCGCGATCGCGGGCCGCGCGAACACGGCCGCGCCCGCGGGGGCGCCGTGGACCGACCCCGCGACGAAGATGGACAGCGCGGTGCCGTCCCGCCACGCCGGCACCCGCAGCTTGACCAGCCCCGCGATGACGTACGAGTGCACGCTCACCAGCGCGACGTACCAGAGGCAGCCGAGCTGGACCGCGTCCGAGCGCGGGAAGACCCCGGCGATCGACGCGGCGAGCAGCACCGTGATCGTCATGGCGTCGCTGCCCCCGTTGAAGCTGCCGCGCCAGCGCAGCGCGACGAGCAGCGTGGTCGCGAGCATCACCAGCAGGCACGGCAGCGCTGGCGCAACGGGCAACGCGGCGGCCGCGGCGAGGCGCAGCACCAGCACGGCGATCGTGCCGCGGTACCCGAACACCGCGTCGGCGAGCCCCGCCGGCACGCCGACGAACTCGCGGCGGAGCACCGACCACGCCCAGACCCCGTCGTCGTCCATCGCACGGCGCAGCGCGAGCAACTCGACGCTCTGCTGCACCACCGCGATCGCGATCGCGAGGCTCGTCAGCTCCAGGGCGAACGCCGGGGTCAGCACGGGTCGACCTCCGAGACCACGACGTCGGTGCGCGTGGCGTCGACGCTGGACACGAGCGAGAGCTTGAACTGGTACTGCAGCCCGCGAGCATCGGCCAAGCGCCGCACGTGCTCGCGGGCGAGCCGAGCGGTCAACGCGTACGGGACCGAGCCGCCGATCTGCGCCGCCGTGTCGGCCGCCGAGGCATCACCGGTGGCCTCGATCGCGTCGACGAGGGACTGCAGCAGGGCCGCGTGGGCGAGCGCGAGGTTGCCCGAGGGGTTGAACACGAGCATCGCGACGTGCCGCGCCGGTCGCAGCGCGACCGCATGCCACGGCCCGAGGCGATCGGCGTTCGGGCCCCACCGCACCGACAGCACGGGCACGTCGCCGGGCGCCTCGAAGAACCGCCACGACGGCAGCAGCACCCGCAGGCGCACCACCCACGGGTGCGTGACCAGGCGCGGCGCCATGCCGATCACACCGACCAGCACGAGCGCGTACACCAGCAGCAACGTCGGCGTCATCGAGCGGGGCTAAGTGTACCCCGCTTCGTCACGCGCCCGGGCACGCGTCGCTGGCCTCGGCGAACCCGTGGGTGATGAAAAAGATCGGGTGGCTCGGCGCGAACGATCCGGCCGGCAACGTGTCCCAGGTCAGGCCGTCGGTGCTGCGCAGGAAGACCTGCGCGTCGTAGCCGAGCCACACGTTGTTGACGGCCACGAGCGTGCCGTCGGGGCTGCGCGCCACCGGGCCGACGTCGGCGTCGGCGACGATGGGCTCCGTCGTCCACGCCACGCCGTCGGCGCTGCGGTAGCGGTTGCCCCAGCCCCAGAACCAGAACTCCTCGCCGGTCCACACGCCCGAGGACGCGATGCGCTGATCGGTCACCTGCGATGATGTCCACGTGTCGCCGCCGTCGGTCGATCGGCAGCTGTGGCCGTCGCCGTCGACCATCACGATGACCCCGTTGCCGCCGAGGATGTCACCGTAGGCGCCCGGACCCTCGCCGAGGCAATCGGCGGGGATCGACGACGGCCGCCACCACGTGTCGCCGCCGTCGGAGCTGACGAGGGTGTCCGTGCTGCTGTCGCCGCTGGCGTAGGCGACGAAGCGACCGCCGTCGACGTCGGCGAAGCCGAAGCGCCGCACGCTCCAGATCGTCACGCCGTCGGCGCCCTCGAAGTTCGCCTCCGCCGACGGGGTCCAGGTGAGGCCGTCGAGCGAGACCTGCGGCGTGCGTGAGGCCGCGACGAAGCGATCGCCGCCGAAGCGCAGGCCGCCGAAGGTGTCGTTGTCGAGCGCCGTCGTCCAGTCGACGCCGTTGGTGCTCGCCGCGATCGCGCCGGGCCAGCCCCAACCCCACGTCGCGACGAAGCGACCGGCTCCGTAGACGACGCCCTTGCTGAAGCGGGGCGAGTGGCCGCAGTCACACGGCTCCATGCTGCACGTGCCGTCGAACCACACCTGCGAGCAGGTCGAGCCCTCGGCGTCGCACGTCACCGGCGTGTCGGACCCGCACAGGTGCGGATCGCCCTCGACGTCCCACGCCCGATCGGCGACCCAGGTGAGGCCGTCGTCGCAGGAGATCGTCGTGCGTCCGACCATGCCCTGCGCGACGAAGATCGGGATGCCCTCGGGTGCAGCGCCGCCGCTCGAGGTCCCGTCGTCGGAGCCTGTGTCGCCCGTCGACGTCGATGCCGCGGCGGTGCTCGCCGGACCACCGCCCGTCGCGTCGTCCCCGGGCTCCGCGGCCGTCTCCGAGCCGCTCGAGCCGGCGCTCGGGTCGGCGTCGGCAGCTCCGTCGACCGGCTGCTCCTCGGCGGCACAGCCGAGGAGTCCCGCGCCGCCGAGGACGAGGACGACGGGGCTCCACCGGGCGATCGTCGCGGGCATCACCGCTGCAGTAACGCGAGCGGACCCGCGGGCTCACCCGAGCGGACGATTTCTCGCCGCGCCGCGCTCCCCGTCACGCGCGCGGCTGCTGCGGCGGCGTGTGCCGGCCCAACCAGGCCTGCAGGCTCGCGACCGTGAACGGCTTGCTCAGCAATCCATCGACGGTGCGGCACTCGCTCAACGAGATCGACTCCGAGCCCGACACCAACAGCACCGGACAACCGAGGCCCGCCGCGCGGACCCGCTCGGCGAGCTGGATGCCGTTCATGCCCGGCATGTCGAAGTCGGTGATGATGCCGACCGGCGCCCCCTCGGCGATCGCGGCCCAGGCCCGCCGCGGATCGGCGAAGCTCGCGGTCGCGAGGCCGGCGCGGCGCGCCGCCGTCTCGATCACCATGCGCACGCTGTCGTCGTCGTCGACGATCACCCAGCGTCCCCGCGTGGACGGTACGGGGGGCTCCACCGTCGCCGCGTCGATGTGCACGCCGACCGCGTGCGTCGGTCGCCCCTCGGCGTCCCACGCGGTGGCGCGCCCCCGATCGAGGATCATCCGCCACGTCCCGTCGGCGGCCCGCAGCCGCACGCGCGACTCGTAGCTGGCGACCTTGCCGTCGAGGAGCGCGTCGACGGCCGCGCGGGCCGCCTCGAGATCGTCGGGGTGCACCAGCTTGCCCCACGCGGCGATCGACGAGTCGATCTCGTCGGCGGCGTAGCCCAGCATCGTCGCGCACGTCGCGTCGTACTCGACGCGACGGTGGCGGACGTCCCAGTGCCAGGTCCCGATGCCCGCGAGCTGGACGGCCTGCTGCAATCGGGCGAGCGCGTCGGTGTCGGGGTGGCTGGTCTCGAGCGCGGCGACGGGCGTCGTGCGGCCGACGACGCGGAGGAACCAACCGACGGCGATCGCCGGTGGCACGAGGGCGATCCACCACGGAACGCCCGCCGCGATCACGGTCGCACAGAGCCCGCACGCGACCGCCATCGCGGTGGGCAGACCGCGGGAGATCCTCGGCAGGACGAGCGCCGCCATCGCGCCAACCTAGCAGGCCCCCGCGAGCGGACAAGGTTCGTCCAGCCCCGTTGCAGACCATCCACGCTGGTGCGGGAGGGCGAACGCGCCGATTCGCGCGATGCCCGGCGATTTGACCGAACGGCCATCGCCGCGTCGCGCGGTGCCGAGCGCTCGCGACCTACGACGCGACGGCTACGACGCGAAGCTGCGCACCATCGCGACGAGCTCGTCGACGACCGCGGGCTTGTCCTTGAGATCCGGGTTCGCGGCCATCTCGACGCTGAGGCCGACGGCGCCGCCGCCCTCGATGATCACCTGCTTGATCCGATCATCGGTGGCGTCCTTCTGCCACGCGCCGTCCTTGAAGCTGCGCGGCTTCGTCTTCAGCGTCTTGGCGTTCATGCCGTTGCCCATGCCCTGGGGCCCGTGGCAGGTCACGCAGCGGGACTCCCAGACCTGCTTGGCCTCCGCCACCACCGCCGGATCGGCCGCGGGCTTCTTGGCCGAGTCACCGCCGCAGCCGGTGGACAGGGTGCCGCCGCCGGCGAGGAGGAGCAGCGCGGTGGAGGCGAGGATCGTACGGGTCATCGTGATCATGTTCGGTTGCCTTCATCGGCCGCGACGCATCGCGGCCTAGGTTGCCTTCGTCGGCCGCGACGCATCGCGGCCTCGTCATCCGCGACTCGTCGCGGCCAGAGCTTGCATAGCGTCGGGGACGTCCGTTGACAGCGGAAAGCGTTGCGCGTCCCGGCGCACGTCGTGCGCGCGACGGGGCGGGCCGAACGTGCGCGACGCGAACGAGCTGCCGATCACCGTGAGCGAGCTGATCGGCATCAGGATCGCGGCGACCAACGGCGTGATGAGCCCGGCGAGGGCGAGGCCCGCGAACACCGCGTTGTAGATCAACGAGAAGCCGAGGTTGCGCAGCACGACGTGCTGCGTGCGCCTCGCCCCCTCGAAGAGCTCCGCGATGCCGTCGAGATCGTCGCGGCCGAGGTACACCTCGGCGACCGAGAGCGCCGCCTCGGCGCCACCGCGCACGGCGATCCCGACGGTGGCGCGGCGCATCGCCAGCGCATCGTTGATGCCGTCGCCGATCATCGCCGCAGGCGCCCACTCGGCGACGCGCGCGGCCTTGTCCTCGGGCGTGCAGCCGCCGCGGCCGGTGACGCCGAGCTCGTCGGCCACCGCCGCGACCACCGCGGGATGATCGCCGCTGCAGATCTCGATCGACTTGCCCAGCGCGCGCAGTCGACCGAGCACCGCCGCGGCCTCGGGCCGCACGCGATCGGAGACCGCGAGCACGCCGCGGACGACACCGTCGACCTCGACCACGACCGGCGTGCGGGCCCGCGCGAGGGCGTGGCGGACATCGTCGCGGTCGGCGGCCCCGAGCCACTGCGCGCTGCCGATGCGGACACGATGCCCGGCGACGGTGCCCTGGAGCGCCTGCCCTGCCCGCTCCTCGACGTCGCGGACGAGACCGAGCTCGGCGGTCGTCGCCGCCCACGCCGCGAGCGCGCGGGCGATCGGGTGACGGCTGTGACGCTCGAGGGCCACCACCAGGGGCTCGACCGCGCGATCGACCGAGCTCGCGACGACCTCGAGCCGCCCCTCGGTGAGCGTGCCGGTCTTGTCGACGAGCAGGTGCTTCACCCGCGCGAGCGACTCGAGCGCGGCGCCGGAGCGGAGCATGAGCCCGGCCCGGGCCGCGCGCGCCCGCGCCACCGTGAGCGCCATCGGCGTGGCGAGGCCCAGCGCGCAGGGACACGACACCACCAAGAGCGAGATGACGACGTCGAACGCGGTCGACGGCGAGCGCGGCCACCACCACAGGCCGCCTGCCGCCGCGAGCACGAGCACGGCGGCGACGAACCACCCGGCGAGGCGATCCGCGGTGCGAACGATCGGCGCGGGTCGGTCGTCCTCGGCGCACAGTCGCGCCACGATCTGCCCCACCCGACTCGCGCCCCCCGCCCGACTCACGCGCAGCTCGATGGCCTCGCTCAGGTTGGTGGCGCCGGCGAAGATCTGCGAGCCCGGCCCGATCGCCTCGGGCCGCGACTCACCGGTCAGGATCGACAGATCGGCGTGGCTGTTCCCGACCAACACCTCGCCGTCGGCGGTGAACTTGCCGCCCGCGAGCACGCGGATGCGATCGCCCGGCGCGACCCGGTCGCTCGGGACCTTGGTCCACACGCCGTCGTCGTCGCGCTCCGCGAGCGGCGGCACGAGGGCCGTCATCAGCTCGGAGCGCGTGCGCACGCGCGCCTGCCCCCAGCTCTGCAGGTGCCGGCCGACGAGCAGCAGGAACACCAGCATCGTGACCGTGTCGAAGTACAGCGCGC
The DNA here is from genome assembly GCA_044344875.1 of Nannocystaceae bacterium. GTDB lineage: Bacteria > Myxococcota_A > Polyangia > Nannocystales > Nannocystaceae > Xiheibacterium. Next base: position 30,577 of record JBIJCC010000085.1, on the reverse strand, counting down.
CGTTGCCCGCGATCGTGGCCCAGGCGCTGGCGACGAAGCCGGCGATGATGCCGAGCGAGATCGGCAGATCCATGTGGAGCACGCGCATGCGCAGCCCCGCGATCGCGCCGGTGTAGAACGGCCACGCGCCCCAGGTCACCGCCGGGATCGCGAACAGCAGCCCGAGGATCTCGAACATGCGGCGGAAGCCGTCGTCCATCGACGACAGCTCACCGGCGTACAGGGCGAACGCCGCGAGCATGGTGTTGCCCGCCAGGGCGCCGGTCACCGCGAGCCGCCAGATCGTGCGCCGACGCGCGAGCTTGGCCGCGCGATCGGCCTCCGCGGCGCCGAGCTGCACGGGATAGCCCAGGCCGTGGACGAAGCTCGCGATGCTCGACAGCGACACGCGGGCGGGGTCCCACTGCAGGTGGAGCACCTGCGCGCCGAAGTCGACGCGGGCGCGCAGCGTGCCGGGCACCGCCTGCGGCAGCCGCTCGAGCAGCCACACGCACGCGGCGCAGTGCAGACCCGTCAGCCGCAGCGCGACCGAGCCCGGCGTGAAGCCGTGGGTCGCGAGGACCTCCTCGGTGTCGAGCCACCCGTAGTCGAAGCCCGTCGCCGCCGCGGTCGCGCGGGCGCCGAACTCGTCGCGCATGGCATAGAAGCCGCCCAGGCCGCACGAGCCGAGCGCGGCGTAGACCGTCTCGCAGCCGCTGCAGCAGAACGCCGGCGCGACGGCGGGGGCGATCTCGCGGCCGCAGTGCGAGCACGCTCCGACCAGCGCGGCGGACTCGGTGCTCGCGGCGGTCTCGGCGGATTTCGTGGCCGCACTCAGTGACACGACGCCGGCACCTCCCCCTCGTCCGCGGCCCACGTCGGCATGAGCCGACCGGTGAGGCTCGCGATCGCCAGGGCGAACAGCACCGCGGCGGTGATCTTCGGCGCGTGACGCCCGAGCGCGCGGCCGAGCCACGCCGACCCCACGCCGACCGTCGTCAGCGCCGGCAGCGTGCCGAGCCACATCGCGGCCATGATCGCCGCGCCGCCGCCGACGTCGGCCTGCGCCGCGGCGAGGGCGACGAAGCTCCAGAGCCATCCGCACGGCAGCACCGCGGTCAGCAGACCGACCGCTGCGGCGCCCGTGGTGTCGCGCCGCGGCAACCACTTCGACAGCAACGCGGCGCCGCGCGGGGCCGTGCGCAGCTGCACCAGCGGACGCGCGCGCACCGGTCGGAGCTGCCGCACGGCGAGCGCGAGCAGCACGAGCCCCATCAGGATCCCGGCGACGTTCGCGAAGCCGAGGGCGGCGCGACCGAAGCCATCGATGCTCGCCCCGAGCAGACCCGCGACACCGCCGAGCACGAGGTACCCGACCAGGCGCGCCCCGTGGTACGCGAGCGTGCGCCCGGCCGCGTCGCGGACCCCCGCCGACGACGACCCGCCCACGCACGCCGCGATCCCGCCGCACATCGCACCGCAGTGCAGGCTCCCCACCAGACTCGCGAACGCGACGGCGAGGAGGTTCATGGCGAGGTGCTCCCCTCGACCCACAGCTCGCGGGTCTCGGACCACTTCTCGTCACCGTGCTCGAGTGCGATGGACAGGACGTGCAGGCCCTGCGTGCTCGACTCCAGCGTGCCGCCGTAACGGCCCACGCCGAGCTCGCGGATGTCGGCCTCGCGATCGAGCCGAGCATCATCCGCCCGCCGCGCGACGATGGTGCCATGCAGACCGTCGATCCCGCGGCCGTCGCGATCGACGACCTCGAGCACGACCTCGCACGCGCCGTCGGCCTCGATGCGGCAAGCCCCCAGCGTCACGCGCCAGCCCAGGGCTGCGCTCGCGCGCTGCTTCGCGATCGTCTGATCGTAGTCCAGCGCGTCCTGCTCGACGTCGCCCGGCACCGGCTGCGAGCGATGGGAGACCGCGATCCACACCATCGCGAGGTTGATCCCCACCGCCAGGGTGAGTCCCGCCGCGATCGCCCACGGCCACAGGTTGCGTCGTCTCTCGGCCCTGTTGGTCGTCTCGGTCATTTGGCCCCCGGACCCATGAACTGGGTCTCGATCTGCTGCGCGTACTCGCCGTCGTCGTGCACGCGCAGGGTGACGGTCTGCTTGGCTGCACCCGCGCCGAGCGTGAGGAACATCGGCACGTGCTCGACGGCCCCCGGCGCGACCACGAACGGGCTCACCGGCACCACGACCTCGAGGCCGGCTGGTGCGACCGCCTCGACCACGAAGCCGCGGCTCGTCTCGCCCTTGTTGGCGATGCGCAGCTGCATCGAGTTCTGCACCGCGCCGTCGGGCCGAACCACGTACGCCGCGCCGACCTGCCGCGAGATGTTGAGCTCGACGTCGCTGCGGTTGAACGTCGCGTAGGCGAAGCCGCCGGCGACCAGGGTGAGCCCCACGGCGTAGACCCCGACGCGGGCCCGCCAGAATCGCTGCTTGCCGCCGGCCAGCGCGGCCTCGCTGTGCACGCGGATCAGCTTGGTCGGCCGGTGCAGCTTCGACATGATGTCGTCGCAGGCGTCGAGGCACGCCATGCACTGCACGCACTCCATCGTGACGCCGTTGCGGATGTCGGTGCCGGTCGGGCACACCGCGACGCAGCGGCCGCAGTCGACGCAGTCGCCCGCGCCCTCGGTCCCCTTCTTGCCGCGGGGCTCGCCGCGGGGCTGGTCGTACAGCACCGCGAGCGAGTGCTTGTCTAGCAGCGCCGACTGGAAGCGACCGTAGGGGCACACCACCAGGCACACCTGCTCGCGGAAGTACGCGAAGTCGAACAGCAGCAGCCCGGTGATGAAGAGGAACGTGAATGTCCCCGCCGGGTGGCTCGTGGGATCGAACTGGGCGTCGAGCGTGCCCTGTCGGCCGAGGAAATACGCGGTGAACGTCGTGCCGACGGCGCCGGCGATGACGACGTACGCGGCGTACTTGGTCGCCTTGCGGGCGATCTTGCCGCCGGTCCACGGCGCCGCGTCGAGCTTGCGTCGCTGCTGCGCCGAGCCCTCGATGAGCCGCTCGACCGGCCGCACCAGCGACTCGAGGAACACCGTCTGCGGGCAGGCCCAGCCGCACCACACCCGGCCGAACAGCGCGGTGAACAGGAACACGGAGAACACCACGAAGCCGAACAGGAACAGGAAGTACGCGCCGTCGGTGGCGAACAGGTGCAGCCCCCAGAAGTGGATGCGCCGCCCCACGATGTCGATGCGCACCGCCGGGTGCGAGCCGATGTCGATCCACGGACCGATCAAGAGGATCGCCATCAGCACGCCGTGGACCCAACCGCGGGCGGTGAGCCAGCGGCCGCGGAACCACTCGGGGTACAGCCAAACGCGGCGGCCGCCCTTGCCGATGGTCTTGGGCGCCTCGGTCGGCAACCCGCCCGAGCCGCCCGTCACGTCAGTGTGCTCCAGCCGTGCCATTGTCGTTTGCCTTCGTCACCGCCGCGATGGGTTCGCCCTGCGGCGCCTTCGCGCTGCTCGGGGTGGTGCCGCGCAGCGAGTAGGCGTGCAGCGCGACCGCGAGCACGTCCTCACGCGACAGTCGCTCGCCCCAGGCGATCATCCCCTTCGCAGGGACGCCGTCGTTGACGACGCGGGCGATGGTCTCGCGCGACCACCCGTGGATCGAATAGTCGTCGGTGAGGTTCGGGCCGACCTGTCCGCCGCCGTCGACGCCGTGGCACGACACGCAGCGCGTGGCGAAGATCTGCCGGCCGCGCTCGGGCAGACCCGGCTGGGCGGCGAGCGCCAGCAGCTCGGCCTCGTCGGGCAGCGGCACCGGCGGGTGCAGCCGTCGCCACTCGGTCATGTCCTCGGCCCACTGCGCGCCCGGGAGCTTGCCGCCCCCGAAGTGGTAGTAGGGGACGTACACGACGGCGAAGATGACGGTGCCGATGAAGAGGTACACCCACCACCGCGGCAGCGGGTTGTCGTACTCCTGGATGCCGTCGTAGTCGTAGTCGAACTTGCGGTCTTGGACGTCGCTCATGGGTGGGTCTCCTCTCGGTCCGACTCGTCGAGGGCCATGCTCGCGTGGCGGGCGTAGGCCGCCTTGGCGCCGGGCCGCAGCACCAGCCACAGCGCGCCCACGAACACGGCGACGAAGATGACGAACGCGACCTCGGGCAGGAACAGCAGGTCGGTACGCGAGATGATCAGGGCTTTCATGGGGTGGCCTCCGGTGCCTGCGCGCGGATGTCGGTGCCGAGCCGCTGCAGATAGGCGATGAGCGCGACGATCTTCTTGTCGCGGATGTCGGGGCGGCCCTCGGCCATCAGCCCCTCGGCGATGGTCGCGGCCTGCCCGCGCGCCATCACCTCGACGTGCTCGAGGTCGTACTTGTTGTAGGGCGCGCCGAACGTGCCGCTGAAGATCTGGACCTTGGCATCGATGCCGCCGAAGTTCAGTGGCTGCTCGAACAGATGGGTGTACGTCGGCATCAGCGAGCCCGGCGACATCGACTGCGGATCCATCATGTGGTCGTAGTGCCAGCTGTCGGGGTACTTGCCGCCGACGCGCTGCAGGTCGGGACCGATGCGCCGCGAGCCCCACAGGAACGGGTGGTCGTAGACGTACTCGCCCGGCTTGCTGTACTCGCCGTAGCGCAGCGTCTCCTCGCGGAACGGCCGGACCATCTGCGAGTGGCAGTTGACGCAGCCCTCGGAGATGTAGACGTCACGGCCCTCGAGCTCGAGCGGCGAGTACGGCCGCACCGCCTCGATCGTCGGGATGTTGCCCTTGATCGCCATGCTCGGGATGAGCTCGAAGAGGCCACCGGCGGCCACCGCGATGGTGGTCCAGATGGTGAACGCCATCGGCTTGCCCTCGAGCTTGTGGTGCCAGTCGACCGACGACGTCGCGCCGGGGCCATCGGGCATCGTGACCTCGACGACCTCGTCCGCCAGATCCGTGCGGGTCTGCCAGGTCTTGTAGAGGTTCCATGCCAGCACGATCGCGCCGCCGAAGTAGGTCGCGCCGGAGAGCGCGCGCACCCAGTACATCGCCGCGAGCGACGGGACCATCTCGGCCCAGATCGGGTAGACCAGCCGACCGTCGGCGTCGAACTCCTTCCACATCAGGCCCTCGGTGATGCCCGCGGCCCACATGCTGAGCACGTAACCGGCGATGCCGAGCAGCGCCATCCAGAAGTGCACGGTCGCCAGCGACTTGCTGTACAGCTGCGTCCTCCACAGCCGCGGCATCAGCCAGTACAGCATGCCGAAGGTGAAGAAGCCGTTCCAACCGAGCGCGCCGCTGTGGGCGTGGGCGATGTTCCAGTTGGTGAAGTGCGAGAGCCCGTTGACCGACTTCAGCGACATGAGCGGACCCTCGAAGGTCGACATGCCGTAGAACGTGATCGCGACCACGAAGAACTTGATGATCGGGTCGGTGCGGAGCTTGTCCCACGCGCCGCGCAGCGTGAGCAGCCCGTTGATCATGCCGCCCCAGCTCGGCGCCAGCAGCATGATCGAGAAGGCCGTGCCCATCGACTGCGCCCAGTCGGGCAGCGCCGAGTTGAGCAGGTGGTGCGGTCCGGCCCAGATGTAGAGGAACACCAGCGCCCAGAAGTGGATGATCGACAGGCGGTAGCTGTAGATCGGCCGCTTCGCCGCCTTGGGCATGAAGTAGTACATCAGGCCGAGGAACGGCGTCGTCAGGAAGAACGCCACCGCGTTGTGGCCGTACCACCACTGGACCAGCGCGTCCTGGGCGCCCGCGAACACCGAGTAGCTCTTGGTGAGCGAGACCTGGATCGCGAGCGAGTTGACGATGTGGAGCAGCGCGACCGTGACGATCGACGCGATGTAGAACCAGATCGCGACGTACAGGTGCTTCTCACGGCGCCGCGCCAGCGTGCCGAAGAAGTTGATGGCGAAGATGACCCACACCGCTGCGATCGCGATGTCGATCGGCCACTCGAGCTCCGCGTACTCCTTCGAGCTCGTGATGCCCAGGGGCAGCGTCACGGCCGCGGAGACGATGATGAGCTGCCAGCCCCAGAAGTGCGCCGCCGACAGCCTGTCGCTGAACATGCGGGCCTTGAGCAGCCGTTGGGTGGAGTAGTAGATGCCGGCGAAGATCGCGTTGCCGACGAACGCGAAGATGACGGCGTTGGTGTGGAGGGGCCGCAGCCGCCCGAAGGCGATGAACTGCAGCCCCAGGTTGAACTTCACGTTCGCCAGCTCGAGCGCGAGCCAGAGGCCGGCGAGCATGCCGACCAGGCCCCACACGACGGTGACGACGGCGAAGCGGCGGACGATGGCGTCGTCGTACTTGACGGTGACTTGACTCATGATCGGGCCTCGTGATCGGATTCGTCGAACACCGCCCGCATCGGCGGTGTCTCGAGGTCGTCGAACTGCCCCGCCTTGACCGCCCAGCGGAACGCAACGAGTGCGATCACGGCGAGGCCAGAGGCGAGCGGAACGAGCAGGTAGAGGATTCCCATGGGTGGCGCGCAAAACGATGTTTGCGAGGCTGGTATCGCTCCGGCCGGAAGGCCGAACCACCGTAAGGCTTGCGACGCATCCGCTGCGGCGATGCAAGCCTTGCGCAGCCGCGATCCGTCGGCGCGTTCGCGTCCACGATCCGACCCGCGAGCCGGGTTTGGTGGCCCGCCGCGGTCCGTTCACGCGCGCACGCGCTGGGATTGCGCAGGACGACCGGGGCGCGGACGAAGAATCCGCGGCCGAGGATCACACGCCGAATCGGCGGCCTACGGCCGATACGGGCGCGAGATCACGCAGGCGTTCACGCCACCGACGCCCATCGACAGCTTGCCGACGACACCGGATTCCACCGGCGCCGGCTCGCGCAGCACGAAGCGATCGTGCACGCGCCGGATCTCCGGGTGGACCTCGTCGTGGGCGATCGTCGTGGGGAAGTACGCGCCAGCGACGTGACCGAGGTACTGCGCGGTGAGCTCCCAGCCACCGCCGGCCCCCATGCCGTGGCCGAAGGTGCCCTTGCGCGCGCTCAGGGTGCAGCTGGCCGGCAGCAGCTCGCGCAGCACCTGGATCTCGTTGTGGTCGCCGGGCGTGCCGGTGGCGTGCATGTCGAACTGGCCGATGTCCGCGGCCTGGACCCGCGCCGACGCCATCGCCATGCGGATCGCCGCGACCGCGCCGTCCTTCGACGGCGTGATGATGTGATCGGCGTCGGCCGTGATGCCCACCGCGACCGGCTCGAGGCCCAGCGGCACCCAGCCCTTGGCCGTGTAGTGGTCGAGGTCGCCGATGATCCACACCGTCGCGCCGCCGGCGACGTGGGTGCCCCGCATGCCCGTCAGCGGCTTGGACACCTCGCCGTCGTGCGAGAGCACGCGGGCGTTGTAGAAGGCGCCGACGCTGATCGGGTTGGGCTCCGGGTCGGTCGCCCCGATGACCACGAGCTTGGCCTCGCCGCGGCGGATGGCCTCCATGCCGAGCTTGAGCGCGAAGCCGAAGGTCGAGCACGCGGCGAACGGCGCGAAGCACATGCCCGTGATCTGCCCGAGCATCGAGATCTGCGACGACGGGGTCGACGCGATGTTCCACAGCGCCGACGCCGAGACCTGATCCCACGGCGCCTCGGGGGCGCCCCACGCCGCACGCAGGTCGCGGATGCCCCGCTGCTTCTGCTTGATGATCGCCGCCTTCGCCGTGCCGATGTCGCCTTCGACATCGACGCCCTCGATCTTCGCCAGCGCCGCGAGGTACGTCGCGAGATCGGCCGAGCGCTCGGCCCAGTACGCCCACCACCGATCCTCGGCGTCGTCGCGCTCGAGCTCGGGGACCGCGGCCGGATCGGCCGGCGCCTCGGGGTCGAGGGCGCCCGCGAGGTGCTCGCGCAGCGCTGCGTTGCGCTCGGGGTTGGCCCAGAACCGGTTCCACCGCCGCTGCGCCCGGTCGAGCTCGCGCCCGATCTGGTCGTACGTCGGGATGTCGGTCAGGCCGCCCCCGACGATGACGTGGGCCTGCTCCTTCAGCGCGCGGAGCTCGGCCTCGATCTCCGGGTTCTGACCGAGGGCCTGGACGAACGCACCGATCGCGAACTTGGTCGGGCTGCCGAACTTGCGATCGAGCAGCGCATAGCGGCTGGGCGGGAACCGGGCATCGATCCACGGCTTGTAGTCGCCGAAGTCGAACGCGGGCTCACCGACGAGGAAGTTGCTCGGACCGAAGCCCTCGAAGCGGGTCAACCAGTTCTCGGTGTGCGTCATCGACTCGCGGAACGCGTCGATGTTCCGCGCCCCGGGGGCGACGAGGCCCCAGCCAAACACACCGATGCGCCGTGGGTCCATGGTTGGTCCGCCCTGTTGTATCTGACCTGGGTGGGGCTTCGACAGCCCCGAGGGGGTCCGTCGCGCCACCGGCCCCTGGCGTAGACTCACGGCGTGGCCGGACCCTCGACACCGCGTGCGCTGCGGGCGATTGCAGCGCGGTGGGACGCGCTCCTGGTCGTCGCGCTCGCCGCGTGGATCCTCGCGCCGGTCCCCCTCGAGATCCCGCGCTCGCAGGATCACACGGTCCACCTCGCGCGGGCGTGGATGATCGGACAGAACCTCGCGGGCGGTCACGTCGCCGGCTGGAGCTCGACGTGGTTCTTCGGGTTCCCCGCCGGCGAGCTCTACCCGGTGCTCGGCGATCTCGCGGTGTCACTTCTGCGCGGGCTGTCGCTGTGGACGTTGCCGTGGGCGCGGTGCTACGCGCTGGTCTTCTGGCTCGGCTACGTCGCTGCGGCCCTGGCGATCGCCCGCAGCGCCCGCGCGCTCGGCATGGGTCCGTGGCCCGGCGTCATCGCGGCGGCGCTGTTCCTGCTCGACCCCGGCGAGCCCCGCGAGGGCGGCTACCGCTTCACCGTGTTCTTCGGCGTGTGGCTGCACCCGCTCGCCGTCGCGTGGACGTGGTGCGCCCTCGCCGAGGTGCACGCGTGGCTCGGCGACGCCACGCCCTCGGCGCGTCGACTGCTGATTCCCGCCGCGCGCCTCGCCGCGGCGATGCTCACCCACCCGATCACGCTCCCGCTGCTGGCGATCCTCGCGCTGCCGTGGATCGCGTTGCGCCCCGGTGCCCAGCGAGTGCGCGCCGCCGTCGTGCTGGCGGCCGTCGGCGGACTCGCCTTCGCCGCGGCGGCGTGGTTCGTGCTGCCGATGGCCGCACACCGGGCATGGATGGGCAACTTCGGCGCGCTGCACCTCGAGCTCGCGACGATGATCGACGGCCTGCTCGACGGTCGCTGGACGGCCAACATGTCGCCCATCGCGGGCTGGACGATCGCCGCGGGCCTGGTGTGGGCGTGCTGGCGCGGCGGCTTCGCCCGCATCGCCGCGGTCGCGTCGCTGCTGCTGTGGCTGCTCGCCAGCCGCGAGGCGTTCTGGATCCCGCGGCTCGACGCGTGGTCGCCGGGCTTCGGCGCGCTGCAGTACCAGCGGTTCTTGCTGTGTGCGAAGCCCGGGCTGTGGTTGTGCGCTGCGGCCGTGATCACCGCCGCGGCCCAGGCGGTGTGGGCCCGCCGCAGGGCGCTGCGGACCCGCCCCGCCCTCGTCGTCGCCGCGGTCGGGTGCGTCGCGTGGATCGGCGCGCTCACCCACGGCGTCATCACCAACGCGCGCGAGCACGACGTCGGCGCGGCGCAGGTCACCCGCGGCGCCGATGCCGAGGCCTCCGCGCGCTTCGAGGCCGACTGGGCGGCCTACGGCGCCTGGGCGCGCGAGCAGTGGGCCGACCGCGACGGCTTCTTCCGCTTCGCCTACGAGACCGCATCGCGCCACGGCCACGGCCTCGCGGATGCCCCGGTGATCACCGGGGCGCCCGCGTTCAAGATCGGCTCGACGCCCGGCGAGACCTTCGTCCACCGCGTCGAGAGCTCGCGATCCGCCGTGCTCGATCGCCTCCGCGTCCGCTACCTCGTCACCGTCGCCGGGACGAAGGGCCGCGAGGTCGCGCGCTTCGGCACCCTGCGGGTGCTCGAGCGACCCGTGCGATCCGAGGTCGCGCGCATCGTCGGCGGCGGTGACGTGACGATCGTCCGCGACGATCCCGACGGTGAGGGCGTGGTCCTCGACGTCGCCGGCGCGACGCCGGACGCACGGCTCGAGTTCGCGATCGCGGGCCATCCGCGGTGGGAGCTGCGACACGACGGCGTACCCGTGCCGTGGGTCGAGGTCCCGGTCGTCGGCGATCGTCCGCCCGCGACCCAGGACGAGCGCCGCGCCGGCGCGCTCGTGGCTGGCGTCGCCGATCGTACCGAGCCGACCGAGCCGATGCTGATTGCGGCCGACGCCGCCGACGGGCGCTGGGAACTGCGCTACCGCCGGGTGCTGCCGGTCGATCTCGCGGGCTTCGGGCTGCTCGCCCTCGCGGTACTCGGCGTGGGGCTCGTCGTGCGCCGCGGCCCGTCGTCGCTGGCCGCCCTCGATCGCGTGGTCGTACGCGTGCGTCCGTGGTGGCTGCTCGCGGCCCTCGGCGCGGCGCTGGTGATCCCCGGCGCCCGCTGGCGGAGCACCCGCGCCGCCGAGGCCCACCGCGCCTCGGCCCGCCTGCGATCGGGCGACGCGGTCGACGTCGTCGACCTCCACGCGTGCGCCCTCGAGATCCAGCGGGTGATCGGCCCCGCGGCCTGCGTGACGCCGGGTGCCCACGGGGCCACCGCGACCTTCCCCGGGATCGCCGTCGATGGCGGGCCGCTGGTCGGGTTCGTCGCCGTCGACGACGGCACGGCGCTGCGCGGCCGGGGTCGGGCCACGATCGAGATCGCCGCGCGCACGGAAAACGATGATTGGCGGCCGCTGCTCCGCGAGGAGCTCCGATTCGACCGGGGACGTCTCCCGATCGAGGTCGACCTCGAGTCCTTCGCCGACGCCGAGACCGTCGACGTGCGGATCCGCGTCCTCGACGTCGAAGGCCGGCACGCGCGCGTGGGTGTCGACCTCGAGCTGCCCTGAAGCCCGCGGAACGCCGAGGGCAACCCGTGGACCGCTACCCAGGACGCCCACGTGCAACACGTCGCCTGCGATCGAGCCTCCGCAATGGACGAACGACAAAGTTCGCAGATATCGTGTCCTCCGTGCCCCTGCCGTGGACTCCCCTGTCGGTCGCCCTCTTCGCCACCACCCAAGGAAGCACCGCTCCGGTCGCCAACGAGCCGGTCGCCAACGAGCCGGTCTCGAGCGAGCCCCGGAGCATGGAGGGTCCACTCGCCGTCCCGGCCCAGGACGCGCTCGACGTGGTCGCCGATGCGCCCGACGCGACTACGCCCGACGCGACCACGACCGACGCGACCACGACCGACGCGACCACGACCGACGCGACCACGACCGACGCCGTCGACGGTGCACCCGCGGCGACGACCACGGCCGCCCCCGCCACGCCGGCTGACGCGGACGACGACGCACCGAGTTCGGGACGCCGGCCCGGCCTGCAGCGCCACAGGTTCGTCTACAAGAACATCACCGCGGCGCGTTTCAACGCACTGGGCCTCTTCAACGAGTTCCAGTTCGGCTATCGCCTGCAGCTCGTCGACAAGAACACGGCGCTGTTCAAGGAGAGCTACCTCGCGCTCAAGGCCCACACCTTCCTCTCCCCCGCGTTCGGTCGCGTCGGCCCGATGGTCGAGCTGCAACCACTCGCGGTGCTGAACCTCCAAGCGATCTACAACGCGGTCGGCTACTTCAAGACGTTCGACCAGCTACAGACGTTCCAGAGCCCCGCCGCGACGTACTCGGACACCAGCCTCGAGGAGACCACCGACCGCCGCTACCCGGGCATGGGCCACATGGTCACGCTGGCCGCGCTGCTGCAGGCCAAGGTCGGTCGCGTCGCCGTGCGCAACAACCTCAAGGCCTACTGGGCCAGCTTCGACGTGAAGCGCGATGCCGAGACCGGCCGCGCCGACACCGTCTACTACGATCAAACCCTCGACATCCTGCAGCCCAACAAGGGCTGGGTGATCACCAACGACGCCGACGCGCTGTACTTGTTCGACTTCGGGCTCAAGCTCGGCGCGCGCTACACGTTGACGCACGCGTTCTATCGCGACTCGATGTACCTCCCCGGCGAGGGGACCAAGAACCGCAACAGCACCCAGCGCGTCGGTCCCGCGATCCTCTACAGTCCGCCCAAGTGGCGGGCCAAGGCGGCGCGCCGCACGAAATTGTCACGCAAACGTTGGTACAACCCGACCGCGTTCCTGCTCGCACAGTGGTGGGTCCAGCACCGGTGGCGCACCGGCCAGGACGTCTCTGCGGGGGTGCCCTGCCTCGTTCTGGGCTTCACGTTCGAGGGCGACTTCCACCCCTGAGCCACCGTGCCCGCCCCGCGGCGGCCGTGCCCGCCCCGCGGCGGCCGTGATACGGTGCGCCCACCGTGGGACTCCAGGACTTCTTCCGCAGCCTCCTCCCCAAGGAAGAACGCTTTTTCGACCTGCTCGAGCGGCAGGCCCAGATCGCCCACGAGGCCGCACGGGCGCTCGCCACCTTCAGCGACGGCAAGACGGTGAGCGACGTCTGCAAGCGCGTCCAGGAACAGGAGCACGCCGGCGACAAGCTCGTCCACGAGCTCGAAGAGTCGCTGGCCAAGACCTACGTGACACCGATCGATCGCGAGGACATCCACGCCCTCGCAGTCGAGCTCGACGACATCACCGACCTCAGCAACCAAGCCGCGCGCGCGTGCGAGCTCATGGGCGTGGTCACGCCGACGGCGGCGATGACCGCGATGATGGCCGTGCTGGTCAAGACCACGCTCGAACTCAGCCAGGCGGTGCCGATGCTCCGCAAGCGCGACTACGCCGGCATCTTCGCCGCCAAGGCCCGCATCCGCACCCTCGAGAAGGAGGGCGACCGCGTGCACCGGGCCGCGATCAGCGAGCTGTTCAAGACCCCAGAGATCGACGCCAAGGTCCTGCTGCGCGAGCGCGAGGTCCTCGAGGACCTCGAGAGCGCCCTCGACCACTGCGAGAGCGTCGCCGACACGCTGTCGAACCTGGCGGTCAAACATGGTTAGCCTGATCATCGCCGTGATCATCACGGCGCTCGTCTTCGACTTCATCAACGGCTTCCACGACGCCGCCAACGCGATCGCGACCGTGGTCTCGACCGGCGTGTTGCGGGTCCGAACCGCCGTGTTCATCGCGGGCGTGTTCAACTTCGGCGGCGCCATCATCGGCACCGCGGTGGCCAAGACCATCGCCTCGGGCTTCGCCGACGCCGGCGACGTCACCCAGACGGTCGTGCTCGCCACGCTCATCGGCGCCATCGTCTGGAACCTCATGACGTGGTGGTGGGGCATCCCGTCGAGCTCGTCGCACGCGCTCATCGGCGGCCTGTGCGGGGCGGTCGTCGCCCACGCTGGCACCTCCGCGTTCAAGTGGGGCGCGCTCGGGACCAAGGTCATGATCCCGCTGGTGGTGTCTCCGCTGCTCGGCTTCGTCGCCGCGTTCATCCTCATGATCGGGCTGCTCTGGATCGTGCGGCGGTGGCGGACGGCCACCGTCGAGGCCGCGTCCCGCAAGCTGCAGCTGGTGTCCGCGTGCAGCATGGCGTTCTCCCACGGCTCCAACGACGCGCAGAAGGCGATGGGCATCATCACGCTCGCGCTCGTGGCGTTCACCACCTCGGGCGCGACCGGGCTCCCCGAGTGGATGCTCCCCACCGCCAAGGACGCGGTCCCGCAGTGGGTCGTGTTCGCGTGCGCCCTGGCGATCGGCCTGGGCACGATGGCCGGCGGCCAGCGCATCATCAAGACGATGGGCAGCAAGATCATCCGCATCGTGCCATTGCAGGGCTTCGCGGCGGAGACGAGCGGCGCCCTGACGATCATGGGCGCGAGCAGCCTCGGCATCCCGGTGTCGACGACCCACGTCATCAACGCCTGCATCATGGGCGTCGGCTCGGTGAAGCGGATCTCGGCGGTGCGCTGGGGCGTGGCCGGGAACATCTTCATCGCGTGGGTGCTGACCATCCCGATGAGCGCCGCGTTCGCGTTCCTCTCGATGCTCGCCTTCGACGCGATGTCGTGAATTGTCCAGGCTCGAACATGGTTCGAGCCGACCGCCGACGGACCTAGACCGGCGTCACGACAGGTGCGTGTAAGCCAGGCACCCTAGGGGGACCATGGCTGCATCCCGTCGACTGTTCCAACGCGTCGCGATCGTCGTCGGTGCCGCAGCGCTGCTCTCCGGCGGCGTCGCGCTGGTGATCCTGAAGCCCTGGCAGACCCCCGTGCCGGTCGAGGCGGCGCGGATCGACGCCGAGATCGAGCTGGCCGCGGGCGAGGTCCTGCTCGAGACGGCGTCCGGGACCGAGCGGCTGCTGTCGCACACGCCGGTGCCCGCGGGCGCGAAGATCCGCACCGGCGAGGGGGCCCGGGCGCTCGTCCGGCTGTCCGACGGGGCGCGGGCGTTCCTCGACGCGAACACCGTCGTGACCCTGGGCGGCGCGCTCGTCGTCGAGCGCGGCCGCGTGTGGCTCGATGCGCCGGCGCTCGAGCGCGGCGCCGAGCCGACCGTGCACCAGCTCGGGCCCGACGTGCGCGTGTCCCTGGCCGAGGGCGGCGCGAGCCTGCGCATCGACGACGACGAGACCAGCATCTACGTCGCCGCGGGCCTCGCGATCGTCGATGGCGCCGCGGGTCGACGCGAGGTCGCGGCGGGCGAGCGCGCCGTGATCTCGCCCGACGGAGCGCCCAGCGTCGAGCCGGTCGGTTTCTGGGAGGACTGGACCGGCGGCATGGGCGATCGCAGCGCGCTCGGTCGCTCGCAGTCGCTCGGCTCGGGGGCCCTGTTCGCGGTCGATCGTCAGGCGGCCCCGGGCGCGCCCGCGCTGCCCCTGGCGATCCAGCGGCAGACGGTGAAGGTCGCGTTCGCGGACGCGCTGGCCGAGACCTTGGTGGATCAGCGGTTCTTCAACCCGAGCAACCGCCCGGTCGAGGGCTGGTACTGGTTCACGATCCCCGACGGCGCGCACCTCGTCGGGTTCGCGCTCGAGACCGACGGTCGCCTGGTCGAGGGCGAGATCGTCGAGCGCCACGACGCCGCGGCGAAGTACGAGCAGGCGGTCGCGCGCAGCAACGACCCCGCGCTGCTCGAGTGGATCGACGAGCGCACGGTGCGGGCGCGGATCTTCCCGGTGCCGGCGCTCGGATCGCGGCGCATCGTCGTGCGCTACCAGCAGCTGCTCGGCGAGTCCGAGGGCAAGCTGCGCTACACGTATCCCCTGGCCGGCGCGCCCGGCCGCGCAACGCCGGTCATCGAGGAGTTCGCGCTGCAGGTCGACCTCGGCGAGCTCGGTGAGCGCTACGGCGTCGCGACGCTCGGCGAAGCGCGGCTCGAGGGCGACGGTCGCAAGCAACGCGTGACGATGCGGCGCAGCGGCTACGCGCCGCGGGCGGACTTCCAGCTCGAGCTCACGCGCAAGGCCGGCGACACGCAGGATCCCATGCGGCTGTCGCTGCTCGATCCGGGCGGCGATCAGGGCCGGTTCCTGATGCTGCGATGGGCGCCGGATCTGCAGCTCGGTGAGGCCGCGGTGCCGCCGGGCGAGGTCGTCGTCGTCGTCGACACCTCGGCGGCCGGCGATCCGGCGGAGTACCTGGCGCGGGTGGCCGCCGCGGAGGCCCTGCTGCGCAGCCTGAGCGTGGGCGACAAGTTCGCGTTGATGTCGGCCGATCTCGACGCGCAGGTGCTGTTCCCGAGCACGGGCGTGGCAGAAGCCAGCGAGGAATCGATCGGCTTGGCGCTCGAGCGGCTCGCGGCGCACCCCACCGGCGGGGCCACCGATCTCGGGGCGATCTTCGACACGGCGCTCGAGCGTGTCCACGGGCTCGAGCAGCCGGCGATCGTCTACATCGGCGACGGCCTGGCGACGAGCGGCGATCGCCGCGGCGAGGCGTTGGTCGAGCGCGTGCGCCGGAGCATGGCCGGCTCGCGCGCGCGCCTGTTCACGGTCGCGGTCGGTCGTCAGGTCGACGGGCCGGTGCTCGAGCGCCTCGCCGAGGTCGGCGGCGGCACGAGCCTGCGCGTCGAGAGCAACGAGCTGGCGGTCGCCCGCGCGCTGGAGCTCGCCGGCGCGCTCAAGACCCCGGTGCTCACCGATCTCGAGATCGACGTCGGCGAGGGCCTCGACGACGTGTTCACCAACGTCAACGGCAAGCTCGCACGCGGCCAGGAGCTGGTGATGTTCGCCCGCACGCACCACGATCTGCCCAAGACGATCGCGGTGCGCGGCCGCCTCGGCGGTGAGGACTTCTCCAAGTCCTACGACGTCGTGCTCGACAAGGGCGCGATCCTCGAGGCTGTGCCCAAGCTCTGGGCCGCGGCGCACATCGATCACCTGCTCACCGACAGCCGCGGCGTCGCCTCGGTGCGCGGGCAGGTGCTGTCGCTCGGGCTCGAGTACGGGCTGATGAGCCCGTTCACGTCGCTGCTCGCCCTCGACAGCGAGCAGGCCTACGCGCAGATGAAGGTGCAGCGACGCCAGCGACGCTTCGGCGGGGTCCGACTGGTGGCGGACACGAGCCTCGCGACGAAGCAGGACGAGGATGAGCGCGGCAGCGGGGTGCTCGCCGGGATCGCGGCGGTGTTGAGCGCACCGATGGGCTGCGGCATGATGAGCACGGACGAGGCCTCGCCTTCGGCGGCGAAGGCCGACGCGAACGTCGCGTCGGCCGCCGACAACAGCCGCGGCCCGATGCCTGGATCCGCAGGGGGCAACGCCGCGCCGGCGATGGAGCCGGCCGCACCGCCACCGCCCGCGGCGACCAGCCCCGCGGAGTCCCAGTCCGCGGTGGAGGAGATCGAGGCGACGCCGACGGACGCTCCGCCGGCGGCCAACGCTGCGCCAGCGGCCGACACGAAGAGCGGCCTCGATCAGAGCGCCGAGAAGTCCGCCGTCAAGGACGCCATGCCAGTCCTCCGCGACGAGGACCGACCCGCGCCGTCGCAGGAGCCCCCCGCACGACCGGCCACCGAGCAGATCGAGGCCCGCCGCGTGCAGGCGCCGCGATCCGTCGTCGCGCGCGGCGTGACGGCGGCGTGCAGCGACGCAGCCGCGCAGGACCTCGGCCAGCGCAAGCTGCTGTGGGAGCGACGCCTCGCGATCGCCCCGGACCTCTCGGCGGCGCTCGCGGTCTACGAGAGCACCGCGTCGGTGTGCGAGCTCCCGGGCTGGAAGGACCAGCGGACGCTACTGCAGCTCGTGCAGGCCCGCGCCAACACCGAGCAGGACATCGCGCTGCTGCTCGCCCACTTCGCCGACGACGCGGATGCGCGGGGCTACCTGGCGCGCGCGCTGCTGCGGCGGCTCGTCGATCCCGCGTTGGTCGCGGCCGTCGGCGCGGCGCTGTTCGGCGAGGTCATCGACTGGTCCGCGCTCGATCGCAAGATCCGGCTGCAGACCGAGCCCGAGGCCCAGCTCGCCCTGCTGCGCGCCGCACTGGCCCGCGCCCCGGGCGATCCCGAGGGCGAGCGTCGGATGATGCGGATGCTCGCCGCCCGCGGCCAGCGCGACGAGGCCATCGCGCGCGGCCGCAAGGTCCGCGAGCAGGGCTGGTTCACGCCGGCGCTCGCCCAGGATCTCGGCGAGCTGCTCGTCGAGAGCGGCAAGATCGAGGAGGCCCAGCGCGTGTTCTCGGAGATCGTCGAGTTCGATCCCGAGTCGTTCGAGTCGCGCCGCCTGCTCGGCGACGTGTTCCTGCGCCACGGCTGGTACGACGGCGCGTACCGCCAGTACGAGGACCTCGTCGCGTCGCGCCCGGACGACATGACCGCCGCGATCCGCCTGGCGCGCGCGGCCGCGGGTGCGGGTCGCGTCGACGAGGCGCTCCGGATCCTGCGCAAGATCGCCGCCGAGGAGGGCCGCCCGGGCGCCGACGATCCGCGCCGGTTTGCGCGACTGCACGCGGCGGCGTACCTGGCCGCGATGCTCGTCGAGCAGGGCACGCCGAGGGCCAGCATCGCCCAGGAGCTGCGGCGGTTGCAGCTGTTCGACGCGCCGACGACGTGGACGCTGCTGACGTGGCACGACCTCGACGCGAGCCTCGTGCTCGCGCGGACCGACGAGGTCGCGGTGGACGCGATCGCGGCGTCGGGCACGGGGTTGTTCGCGCTGCAGACCGATGGCGGCGCGACGCCGCTGACGGTGCGCCACGCCGGGGCGGATCACGCCCGGGCGGTGTCGTACCAGCGGATCGTCGTCGCGTTCGACGGGAAGGACTTCGCGGTGCAGGTGGAGCCGGGGGCGATCGGGCCCGCGGTGCCGACGATGGAGTGACCCTACGTGAACAGGCTCGAGATCGAGTCCCCGTGGTGGATCCGCTTGATCGCCTCGCCCAACAGCCGCCCGAGCCCCAGCACCTCGAGCCGATCGCATGCCTCGAGCCGCGAGGTCTGCGGGATCGTGTCGGTCACCCAGACCTTGCTGAGCACCGAGTTGTTGATGCGCTCGATCGCCGAGCCGCTGAACACACCGTGGCTCGAGGCGGCGTAGACCGCGGTCGCGCCGTGGTCGAGCACCGCGTTGGCGGCGTTGCAGAGCGTGCCGGCGGTGTCGATCATGTCGTCGACGAGGATGGCGCGCTTGCCCTTGACGTCACCGATGAGGTTGAGGACCTGGCTGACGTTGGGCCGGTCGCGGCGCTTGTCGATGATGGCGAGGCCACACTTGAGCGCCTTGGAGTAGATGCGGGCGCGCTCGACACCGCCGGCGTCCGGCGAGACGACGACGGCTTGGTCGCCGCACAGGCCCTCGCGCTCGAGCTTCTCGATGAGCACCGGCGACGCGAAGAGGTGGTCGAAGGGGATGTTGAAGAAGCCCTGGATCTGACCGGCGTGCAGATCGACCGAGAGCACGCGCGACGCCCCCGCCGCAGAGACCAGATCTGCGACCAACTTGGCCGAGATCGGCGTGCGCGGCTTGACCTTGCGGTCCTGCCGGGCGTAGCCGAAGTACGGCATGATCGCGACGATGCTGCCCGCGCTCGCGCGCTTGAGCGCGTCGATCATGATGAGCAGCTCCATCAGGTTGTCGTTCGGCGGCGAGCACGTCGACTGCAGGATGAAGCAGTTGACGTTGCGGACGTTCTCGCCGATCTCGACGAAGATCTCGCCGTCCGAGAAGCGTTCGACGCGGGCGTGCCCCACCGGCACACCGACGTACGCCGCGACGTCTTCGACGAGTTTCGGGTTCGAGTTCCCACCGAAGATGCTGAGCGTCTTGTTCAAGTCGAAGCGCTCCCGTTAGGGGCCGAAAGGCGCTGCGATCTCTACTCGATTTCGGCGCCCCACGCGACGGCGACCTGTTCGCCGCGCGCTGCGCTCGGCCGCGCGGGGCGAGGCATCGCGCCCCACCGCCCGGCCACGACGGCCGAGCACCGGCGCAGAGTGGTTGGGGCGGTAGGACTCGAACCTACGAATGGCGGAATCAAAATCCGCTGGCTTGCCACTTGCCGACGCCCCATCGGCGGGCCTTCGCACCCCGCTCGCGGCGATCGCCGCTGCGCGGGCGCCTCGCGCGAATGGCCTGCGAACCGGTTCTAGCTGCGGCCGCGGGCCGTGTCAATCCGCGGCCGGCCCGAAGGCGGCCACCGCTGGGCCGCGACCAACCCACCGCGCCGCCCGTTCGGCGGATCTCGCAGCCCGAGCTCCACCGAACGGGGGGCGCGACACGCCACGTTTCCCGTGGGATGATGACGGGCCCGCCTTCGCGCACGTGCTCTCCGCGGCCTACAAGATCTGCCCAGCCTGCGCCGTGCGAGCGAGCGCAGATACGCGGTTCTGCGCGAACTGTGGCGAGGACCTGGGCGGCGTCGCGGCCAGCGAAGGCGATCCGCTGCTCGGGCTCGAGCTCGCGGGCAAGTACGTGCTCGAGCAGCTCATCGGCGAAGGCGCGATGGGTCGGGTCTACAAGGCCAAGCAGATCACGCTCGGCAAGCCGTTCGCGATCAAGATCCTCGCGCCGCACCTGATGAACGACGAGACGAGTCATCAGCGGTTCGCCAGCGAGGCGCACAACGCCGCGAGTCTCAACCATCCCAACTGCGTGTCCATCGTCGACTACGGGCGCACCGCCGAGGGCGTCACGTACATCGTGATGGAGTACATCGCCGGCATGACGCTGGAGCGGCTCATCACCGAGCAGTTCCCGCTCGCCCGCGAGCGCATGGTCGACCTGACCCTGCAGATCCTCGCCGCGCTGAGCGAAGCGCACGGCCTCGGCATCCTGCACCGCGATCTCAAGCCCGAGAACATCCTCGTGCAGCAGCTGCGCACGCACGGCGAACTCGCGGTCGTCCTCGACTTCGGCATCGCCAAGCTCATGGAGGAGCAGGACGGCGATCGGCAGCAGCAGAAGCTCACGACCGCCGGCATGGTCTGCGGCACGCCCGAGTACATGTCGCCCGAGCAGGCCCGCGGCCGCACGCTCGACGCCCGCTCGGATCTCTACGCCGTCGGCGTGATCCTGTACCAGATGCTCACCGGGCGGCCGCCGTTCGAGAGCAGCTCCGCCGTCGAGATCCTCCACAAGCACCTGCACGAGGAGCCGATCCCGCCGTCGGTGGTCCGCGGCGAGGATCCCGATCCGCTCGAGACGGTGTGCCTGCGGGCGCTCCGCAAGGATCCCGCGCAGCGCTACGCCTCGGCGCTCGAGTTCCGCGAGGAGCTCCTCGCCGCCACCGCGGCGCCCAAACCCACCGTCAGCGCGTTCCGCTGCGAGCGCTGCGACGGCGAGATGCGCGGCGAGCATCGCTTCTGCCCGCAGTGCGGCGCACCGGCGCCCAACCGCAGCGATCGATCGCGCCGCCGGCAATCGACCCGCGGCTCGGGCATGTCGATCGCGCGCACCGGCGAGGTGACGGCCGAGGTCTTCGTGCGGGCGTTCCCGCTGCCCCTGGTCGCCCGCGAGCAGGCCTTCGAGCGCTCGCGCGTGATGCTGTCGAGGCCGACGCCCGGCGTCCGCCTGCGCGTGCTGACGGGGCCCGCGGGCATCGGCAAGACCCGCATGGCCGACGAGATCGCGACGCTCGCGGAGTCCCTCGGCTGGCGGGCCTACTACGTCGGCGCCGATCCGACCGGCGCACGCACGCCGCTGTGGCCGATCCGCACCATGGTGTCGCAGCTGCTCGAGCTCGATCCGCTGCACTGCACCACCCGCGATCTCGGGCGCGTCGCCAACCTGTGCGGCCTCGGCTTCGAGGAGCTGCCCGGCCTCGCCGAGCTCTTCGGCCTCGACGGCCCCGCCCACGAGCTCGAGTTCCCGGTGCGTCGCCGCGAGTGCTTCGCCTCCGCCGTGCAGGCGATGCTGTCGGGCGGACGCGGCCAGCCGCTGCTGCTGGTGTTCGACGACATCGACGCCTACGACAACGCCTCGCGCGAGATCCTGCGGCGGCTCGCGGTCGCGCCGGCCGCCGCCGCGGTGCAGCTGCTGGCCACGAGCGCCGACTCGCGCCTCGACTGGCTCGGCGGCGTGGTCGAGCAGCTCGAGCCGCTGCCCGCCGACGCGGTCGAGCGCGTCGGTCGACAGGTCACGCTCGAGGTGAAGCCCAACTCGCAGCTGCCGTCCGAGCTCGCCCGCGTCGCCCCGCTCACGCCGCTGCGCCTCGAGCTGCACCTGCGCCTGCTGGCCCAGGGCCTCATCGCGCCGCGCCAGGCCGACGAGAACGCCCTGGTCCGCGCGCGCCTCGAGCAGCTCGAGCCCGAGTTGCAGCGCATGCTCGAGCTCGCGTCCGTGCTCGGCGAGCGCTTCCCCGACGGCGAGCTCGCGGAGATCTACGAGCGCGACCAGGGCTCGCTCGGCGTCGGCTTCGACGACGCGCTGATGCAGCTGCACCTGAAGGGACTCCTCGTGGTGATCGGCGCCGGCGAGCGGGCGTTCAGCCACCGCATGGTCCGCGAGGTCGCGTACCAGTCGATGCCCGAGGCCCGACGGCAGCAGCTGCACGCGGTGGTCGCCGCGAGCTCGAAGATGGCCCAGCGCCACGTCAACCTCCGCGCGCTGCACCTCGTCCGCGCCGGCTCGCGCGAGGCGCCGCGGGCCCTGCTCGAGGCGGCGCTGCGCTCCGAGTCGAGCTTCGACGACCAGCTCGCCGCCGATCTCCTGCAGGCCGCGGTGTCGCTGTGCGCCAAGCTCCCCGACGCCGCCGAGCGCAGCGCCCTCGAGGTCGACATCGCCTTGGCCTCGTCGCGGGTGATGCGACAGAACCAGGCCAACGACCAGGCGATCAAGCTGCTCGAAGAATTGCAGCGCCGCACCGCCGGCACCGAGGCCGGGCCACGGGTGCTCGCCGCCCTCGGCAAGCAGCTGCGCCGACGCGGCCGGCTCGACGAGGCCGCGAGCACGCTGCAGCGGGCGCTCGCACCGACGATGGCGCTGGGCGATCGCGCGGCGATCCTCGAGGTCTACCGCGACCTCGGCAAGGTCTTCGTCGCCCGCAACGACTTCCCCCGGGCGATCCGCGAGCTGTCCGAGGGCCTCGACCTCGCGACGATGGGCGAGGGCCCGCGCGCCGAGGTCGACGTCGTGGTGTGGCCGTACCTGCTCGAGATCGCCGAGGTCCACCGCGCCGCGGCCAAGCTCGGCGACGCCCGGAAGTGGTGCGAGCACGCCCTGTGGCAGGCCGAGCGCGCGGGCGACCGGCTGGGGCTCCTGCGCTGTCACAACCAGATGGCGTGGATCCTCCGCGACTTGAAGCAGGCCGCGCTCGCCGAGCAACACCTCGGCCGGGCGATCGAAGAGGCCCGGCACTTCGGCGACCGCCTCACGACCACCGAGCTCCTCATCGAGCGGGCGCGCGGTCGGGCATCGCGGGGCCGACTCGCCGAGGCGCATCGCTGCTGCGAAGAGGCGCTCCGCCTCGCGCGGGGGCTGCAGTGGGGTGCGGGCATCGAGCACGCCGAGCGGGCGATCGCGATGCTGCGCCGGCCCGCCGCCGCCCCCGGCCCGACCTGAAGCGGCCGCGGCTCCGTCCGCAACGTCACGGCGGTTTCACCGGTCGCCGGTTTTTTCGCGTGCGGGAGCGCCCGCGGGCGCCGGCCCGCCCAGCGCGCCGCTCGGGGCGATTGTGGTAGCTTCCCGGGCGCCCGAGCGGGCCACGAAGGATGTCCTCGATGCGTTACGTCCGCGCCCTCCGAACGAACCTGTTGCTCGCGACGACCCTCGCCCTGGCACCGAGCGTGGCGCGTGCCGACGCCTCCGCGCCGGCGCCCACCAAGGAAACCGCTGCAGCGCCGGCGAAGCCCGCGCGGGCAAAGGCCGGCGCCCCGGCGACGCCGCCCAAGCCCGGTGAGCTGGTCAAGGTGAAGGGCCAGCTGCGCTCGCCCGCGATCAGCATGGAGCTCGATCACTTCGTGCTCGCCAACGGCCTGCGCGTCTACGTGCTCGAGGACCACAGCACGCCGACCTACGCGATGCAGATCATCTACAACGTCGGCTCGCGCGACGAGGTGGCGGGTCGCACCGGCTTCGCCCACTTCTTCGAGCACATGATGTTCAAGGGCAGCGCCAACGTCCCCGACGGCGGCTACTTCAAGAACGTCCTGGGCGTCGGCGGGCAGATGAACGCGTTCACGGCCAACGACGTGACGCTGTACTTCAACCTGATGCCGAGCCAGTACCTCGACACCAGCCTGTGGCTCGAGTCCGACCGTCTGCGCTCGCTGGCGATCACCGACGAGAACTTCGAGAACCAGCGCAACGCCGTCAAGGAAGAGAAGGCCATGCGGGTCGACAACGTCCCGTACGCGAAGGCCATCCAGGGCTTCTTCTCCGAGGCGTGGGCCGGCACCGGCTACGGCCATCCCGGCATCGGCACCGACGAGGACCTCTCGGCCGCCACCACCGCCGACATCAAGGCCTTCTTCGACACCTACTACGTGCCGAACAACGCGGTCATGGTCATCGTCGGCGACGTCTCCGCGACCGAGGTGCAGGCCAAGGTCGAGAAGTACTTCGGCGACATCCCCCGCGGCGCCGACCGGGCCCCGTTCGCGCCGATCGACCACACGCAGAAGAAGATCGAGCAGCGCATCGAGGACAAGCTGGCCCAGCAGCCGCTGTTCCTGCTCGGGTGGAAGACCGTGCCGCAGTCGCACAAGGACCGCCACGCCGTCGAGTTGTTGATGAACATCCTGCTGCGCGGCAGCTCGTCGCGGATCACCAAGATCCTCGTCGACGAGAAGAAGCTCGCGGTCGCCTCGCTGCCGATGCCCAGCGCCGCCGCCGGTGGCCGCGACGCCGGCACCGCCTTCGCCGCCTTCGTGCCGGCCCAGGGCGTCACGTTCGACCAGGTCAAGCAGGTCATCACGACCGAGATCGACACCGTCAAGAAGAAGGGCATCGCCGCCAAGGACCTGAAGAAGGCGATCAACCAGATGACCGCCGACACGGTCATGGGGCTGTCGACCAACAACGGCCGCGGCATGCAGATCGCCTTCGGCGCGCTCCTCGAGAACGACCCGATGTACGTCCTCACCGACGTCGAGGGCTACCGCAAGGTCACGCCTGCGGACATCAAGCGCGTCGCCAACACCTATCTCACCAGCGAGTGGATGACCGCCGAAGTCGTGCCTGCGAAGTGATCGCGCGACGCCAAGGGCTCACACCATGAACACGCAACGCACCCGAATCGCCCGCATCCTCGGCCTCCAGCTCTGCATGGGGCTCAGCCTGGCGCTCGCCGCCGGCGGCTGCAAGCCGAAGCCCACGACCACGCCCGAGCCCGCGCCCGCGCCGGCGCCGGCGCCCACGCCCGAGCCGGAGCCCAAGCCGGTCGAGGCGAAGGCCCCCGAGCGCGAGTACCCCGATCCGCCGCCGCCGGCCCCGGCCAAGCCGTTCAACTTCCCGTCGGCGACGACGTTCTCGCTGCCCAACGGGCTGGCGGTCTACGTGGTCGAGAACCACGAGGTCCCGGTCGTCGCGATCCAGCTCGCGGTGCGGGCCGGCACGATGGACAACGAGCACGTCGCTGCGTTCGCGGCGAGCATGCTCGGCGAGGGCACCAAGACCCGCACCAAGGCCAAGATTGACGAGGCGATCGAGTTCGTCGGCAGCAGCATCGGCGGTGGCGCGGGCGTGCACGTGTCGAACCTCGGCTCGCGCGTGCTCAAGCCCAACCTCAAGCTCGCCCTCACGTTGATGGCGGACCAGGTGATGAACCCGGTGTTCCCGGAGGACGCGCTCACCAAGCTGAAGGGCCAGGCCAAGACGGCGCTGGGCTTCCAGAAGTCGCAGCCGGCGAACCTCGCCTCCACGCTGTTCGACACGGTCGCGTACCCCGAGGGTCACCCGTATGGCCGGTCGTTCCCGACCGAGCAGCAGATCGACGGCGTCACCGTCGCCGACCTGAAGAAGTTCCACGAGACCTTCTACCGCTCGAACAACGCGTTCCTCATCCTCGCGGGTGACATCACCCAGAAGGAAGCCGAGCCGCTGGTGCGCCGCGCCTTCGGGGCGTGGAAGCCGGTGCCGGAGGGCAGCGCGCTCCCGCCGAACCCGCTGAACCAGTACAAGACCTACGAGCTGCCCAAGGAGCTGACGGTCCACCTCGTCGACCGGCCCGGCTCGGCGCAGAGCGAGATCATCGTCGGCAACCTGTCGATCGCCCGCAGTCACCCGGACTGGGCGGCGCTGCAGATCGCCAACAACATCCTCGGCGACGACGCCAGCGGCCGCCTCTTCGTCGACATCCGCGAGAAGCGGGGCCTCACCTACGGCATCTACTCGGCCGTCGACGAGGGCCAGGCGCCCGGCACGTTCGCGATCACCACGCGCACGCGGACCAAGTCGACCGGCGAGATGCTCGCGGCGATCTTCGAGCACACCAAGCG
The DNA here is from genome assembly GCA_044344875.1 of Nannocystaceae bacterium. Lineage (GTDB taxonomy): Bacteria > Myxococcota_A > Polyangia > Nannocystales > Nannocystaceae > Xiheibacterium. The sequence goes on along the minus strand of JBIJCC010000085.1, from coordinate 4,785 downwards.
CATCCGCAACGAGGCGCCCACGGCCGCCGAGTTCGACGGCGTGAAGAAGAAGATGGTCGGCTCGTTCCCGCTGGAGATCGAGACCGCCGACCAGATCGCCAACCGCCTGCGCGAGGCCCTGGTCTACGACCTGCCGACCGACTACTGGAAGGTCTACGCCCAGCAGCTCGACGCCGTCGACACGGCGAAGGTGCAGGAGGTCGCGCGCAGGTACGTGCACCCGATCCCGCACGTCGTCGTCGTCGGCCGCGCCGACAAGGTCGAGAAGCAGATCCTCGAGGTCTTCCCGAAGGCGAAGATCATCAAGTACGACGGGGAATTGAAGAAGAAGTAGGTTGGTTCTTTCCCCCCGCGGGCGGCGTGAGCGAAACGCTACGCGCTCGCGCGCGGCTTCCCCCCGCAAGCGGGGGGATCATCCTCGAGCAGCGCGGAGGTCGGGCTTCACGCAAGCTCCCAGCGGGTCACGGGCTCGCTGGGCTTGCCGCAGCTCGGGGCGGCGGTGGTGCCGAGGGCGACCTCGCGGAGCGTGAAGCGGACCGGCTGCTCGAGCATGCGGCCGGTCACCTGCCAGGTGCCGTCGGTCTCGATTGCGGTCGCGTCCATCGCGACGTCGTCGAGACCGTGCAGCGCGGACTCCTGACGGCACAGGACCTCGGCGGCCTGGGCGGCCTCGGACAGGCTCGTGCGGCCGCGGACGAGCTCGAGCGGTCCGATCTCGCCCGAGGCGATCGCGGTGACGAGCGCATCGACGTGCTCGGGGGCGACGCGGCCGTGGCAGATGCCCGCGGGCAGCCACACCAGCGTCGCGGCGAAGCGGTGACCGCCCAGGTGCGTCGTCTGCCACGCCTCGACGCGGGGGTCGGCGGCGAGCGCCTCGTAGATCGGCACGCCCCACTTGGCGCAGCAGCGATCGCGCTTGCCGTTGGTGCACACCAGCGCGATCGGCTTCGCGGGGGCGTGCGCGCCCTCGGGCAGCCGGCCGGCGCGGAGCTCCGCCATCGCGGCGTGCAGATCGAGCGCGGTCAGGGCATCGAGGGACGGCAGGTGGAACTCGGCGACGATCGGACGATCCTGCCGGCTGCTGGCGAGCAGTAGGACGACGTCGCCCGCGGCGCGGCGTCCCTCGCGGCGGATGAGCTGGATGCGTGCGCCGCGGGTCGCCGCGACCCAGGCATCCACGTGCGCGCGCACGGCCTCGGGGATCGCGGCCGCCTCCCACGCCTTGGACGCCCACGGGCAATCGAGCTCGAGCGCAAACCAAGCGTCGACCCCGGCCGCTGCGGTCCCGTACTGGGCCTCACCGGCCTCGATCGACCCTACGCGACAGAAACCCTCGCGTTCGTCCATGGCGAAGGGAAGGCTACCACGGACCCCTGCGTTATACTGATCTCCCATGTGCGGCATCATCGGCTACACCGGACATCGCGAAGCGACCGCACTGCTGCTCGACGGCCTGCGTCGACTCGAATACCGCGGCTATGACTCGGCGGGCGTCGCGGTGCTGAGCGCGGGTTCACCGGCCCGCGTCGTGCGCTGCGAGGGCAAGCTCGGCCGGCTGCGCGACGTGCTCGAGCGCGAGCCACTGCGCGGCCAATGCGGTATCGGCCACACGCGCTGGGCCACCCACGGCCGCCCCAGCGAGGCCAACGCCCACCCGCACCGGCAGGGCAAGGTCAGCATCATCCACAACGGCATCATCGAGAACCACGTCGAGCTGCGCGCCGAGCTGGTCGCCGCCGGTTGCACGTTCTCGAGCGAGACCGACAGCGAGATCTTCGCCCACATGATCGACCGCGATCTGGCGCGGGATGGCACCGACTTCCGCGCCGCGGTGGCGCGGGCGCTGGGCCGCGTGCGCGGGACGTGGGCGATCTGCGTGATCCACGACGATCACCCCGGCGAGATCGTCGCCGGCCGCCACAACGCGCCGCTGCTCATCGGGCTGGGCACCGCGACCGACGGCGCGCACGCCGAGAACTTCGTCGCGTCCGATGTCGCCGCGATCCTCGAGCACACCCGCCGCGTGGTCGACCTCGACGACGGCGACGTCGCGTGGGTCACCCCCGATCGCGTCGCGCTGTTCGACGTCCAGGGCAAGCCGGTCACCCGCGCCGAGCGCCACGTCGACTGGAGCACGGTCGCCGCCGAGAAGGAGGGCTTCAAGCACTTCATGCTCAAGGAGATCCACGAGCAGCCCCGCGTCATCTCCGACGCGCTGGCCGGCCGGATGTCCTACGAGCAGGCCGACGTCAGCCTCGGCGTCGACCTGGCGGTGGGCAACATCAAGCGCATCGTGCTGCTCGCGTGCGGCACCAGCTACCACGCGGCGCTGTGCGGCAAGACGATGATCGAGCGCCTGGCGCGGATCCCCGTCGACGTCGATTTGGCGAGCGAGTTCCGCTACCGCGAGCCGATCGTCGAGCCGGGCACGCTGGCGGTCGCGATCTCGCAGTCGGGCGAGACCGCCGACACCATGGCGGCGCTGCGCGAGGCGAAGCGGCTGGGCGCGCAGACGCTGGCGATCTGCAACGTGGTGGGCTCGTCGATCGCTCGGTCAGCGGATCAGGTGATCTACACGCATGCGGGGCCGGAGATCAGCGTCGCGTCGACGAAGGCGTTCACCAGCCAGCTGACGGTGTTCGTGCTGCTGGCGCTGCACCTGGGCAAGCGCACGGGCAAGCTGAACGACGACGAGATCCGTCAGCGCATGACGCAGATCGCCGCGGTGCCCGAGGCGATGGCGCACCTGCTCGGGCAGATGCCGGCCGTGCGGACGATCGCGCGGCGGTACATGCATGCGCGGGATTTCTTGTATCTGGGCCGCGGGCTCGGGTACCCGGTGGCGCTCGAGGGGGCGCTGAAGCTGAAGGAGATCTCGTACGTGCACGCCGAGGGGTATGCGTCGGGCGAGATGAAGCACGGGCCGATCGCGCTGGTGGACGAGAACCTGCCGGTGGTGGTGATGGCGCTGCGCGGGCCGGGGTACGAGAAGGTGCTGTCGAATTTGTCCGAGGTGCGCGCGCGCGGGGGGAAGATCATCGCGCTGGCGACGATGGGGGATCGGGATATCGCGGACCAGGCGGATGATGTCGTGCTGGTGCCGGATGTGGACGAGATGCTGCAGCCGTTGCTGGCGACCGTGCCGTTGCAGTTGCTCGCGTATCACATTGCGGATCTGCGGGGGACGGATGTGGACCAGCCGCGGAACTTGGCGAAGTCGGTGACGGTGGAGTGAGAGAGGTGGACCCGGGGGGTCGCCGCGAGTTGGTCGGGTCGTTCGGCGGGCTCAACGACGAGCAGCGTGTGCCCGACGGCGACGAGGCGTGCCCAGAAACGCACCTCGACTAGAACGCGGCGAACACCGCGAAGGGAGCGTGCTCGTCGAGAGCGTCGCGCACACTCGCTCGGCACGATCGGTGATCCAACGCGCGTATCGCCGACGACAGTTTGCGGAGCGCCGCTCGCCGCACGGGCGCGCGACGGGGCGATCCGCAGGGGTGCGAACGCCGCGAACGCCGAGAACCTTGAGTCATGAGAAAAAGGGACCCCTTTTCTCCGACCTATCCGACTTTGGGCTGGCAGGCGTAGAGCAGATGAACATCCCGCCTGACGAGAGGGGATCCGTTTTCAGCCTTGTTGCCCAACTCCGATCTCGGTAGGCTGCGCGAACGGTTCAAGGCTCCCGACGAAGGGTGCCCGGCGCGTCGGCGAGGCGAGCGGAACCAACCGACGCCGACAACTGCCCACCGTGGGTCGACGCCATGAAGCTCGAAGAAATCCAGTCAGGAGCGACCCTCGAAGGCGTTGAGCCGACGAGCATGGTCACCGTCGTGGCTGCGATCTCGATCCCGCCGGACTCGCTCCAGCTCGTGTACCGGCTTGCCGACGGTACGATCCGGGAGCGCTTGTTGTCGCGCGGCGACGAGCCATCTCTCCGCGTCGCGACCTCCGGAAGGCCTTGGTCGTTCGACGGTGACGGCGCGGCGTTCCAACTCGCCGTGGAGGCGAAGCGCATCGACCTCGCGTTCCTCTTCGACCCCATGAAGGCGGTCCACACCTCGAACGTGGATCCGCTGCCGCACCAAATTACCGCCGTCTACGAGTCGCTGCTCCCTCGGCAGCCGCTGCGCTTCGTGCTCGCCGACGACCCAGGCGCAGGCAAGACGATCATGGCGGGCCTGTACATCCGCGAGCTGATCATGCGCGCCGACGCGCGGCGCGTGCTCATCGTCGCGCCCGGCAGTCTGGTCGAGCAGTGGCGTGACGAACTCTTCGAGAAGTTCGGGCTCGACTTCCGCGTGTTTTCGAAGGAACTCGGGCTCGCATCGCCGAGTGGCAACCCCTTCGATGACGTCGACCACATCATCGTCCGCCTCGATCAATTGTCTCGCGCGGAGGATCTTCACGACAAGGTCTGCGCCGTGAACTGGGATCTCGTCGTCTTCGACGAGGCGCACAAGCTGTCTGCCCACTTCTTTGGGCGCGAGCTGAAGCGCACCAAGCGGTTCCAGCTGGCGGAGAAACTCGGGGCTCACACGCGGCACCTGTTGCTGATGACCGCGACCCCGCACAACGGCAAGGAGGAGGACTTCCAGCTCTTCCTGTCGTTGCTCGACTCTGATCGTTTCTACGGGAAGTTCCGGGACGGAGTTCACAAGGTCGACACGTCGGACCGGTGACTGTCAAGATTGTTGCAGCCCATCATAGTTAGCTCGTCACTTGGTTGCGACGACGCGCGCGGTTTGAGGGTTCAGGCGCACGACGTCCGGCCGGTCCCAGCGTCGA
>JBIJCC010000220.1:0-4165 GCA_044344875.1 Nannocystaceae bacterium | reverse complement strand
TTGCAGAGGAGGGTCAAGGAGTGGCGCCGCGGGGAGGCCAGGCGCCTGGTGTTCGGGCATGGTCCCGGGTGCGAACCCGGTGAGGCAGCCCGGTAGCATTCCCAAGTGAGGCAACACGACCGGCAAATCTAGTTGTCGCTGATCAGCCCACGTCGCGCCCGCGCACGTCACCACGCGATCGATCACCGTCTCCTGCAGCTCGCGATCGACCCCCGCCTGGAGCTCCGGAGGTCCGACCGCCGCGCTCGGCCCGAACGGACTCGCGGCCCACCGGAAGCCGCCGCCCTCGCGCCGCGAGACCCCGCCGCCGAGGGTGCCGACGTACAACGCACCGTCGAGCTCGAACAACGCGTTGGCGCGCCAGCCCGGCACGACGTGGGTGCGCCACGTCGCGCCGTCGTCCGCAGATTCGACCACCGCCGCGACGTTCGGCTGGCGCTGCGTGGCCGCGAAGAGCCGGCCGTCGTGCACCGCCACGTCCGAGACATGCACGGCGCTCGGCACCACGAGCGTCGTCCACTCGCCGTCTCGGCCCAGATCCCGACGCACGTGAACGGCACCATCGTCGGGGCTGCCCACCGGATCCACGCCGGGGAGGAACAGACGATCGCCGAACTGGCGATACGACATGATCGCCTCCTCCTGTAGCGTCGCCTCGACGCGGAAGTCCCCGGTCGCGACGTGCAGCGCGATCACGTCGGTCGGCCCGGTGTTCGCGGTGGCGTCCCCGTGACCGAGGTAGATCCGATCACCGATCGCGTGCAGATCCCAGAGCGTGCGCCCGTCCCCGGCCTGCAGCCGGGGATAGCCGTGCAGCGGCTCCCCGACGAGCTCCACCACCGCGCGGGTCGGCGCCGGGTCGTCGGCGACGGGCGACGCGGGCGTCGACACCTCCGGCGTCCCCACGACAGGCGCCGCGACATTCGCCTGCGAGCGCGACACGTCGCCCTTGCCCCCGCAGGCGCCGATCCAACCGAGCAGCAGCCAGCGACCCGACGCGGCGCACCGCATCGCGTCACTCCCCCCGCAGCGCCACGCGGAACACCACCCGCCGCCCCGCCACCCCCGTCAGCGCCGCCTCCACATCCCCCGGCGCCGCCGCGGCCGGCGACACCACCACCGTGATCGTCCACGCCCCGGGCTCGAGGTCGATCATCTCGGTCAGCACCCCGGACAGCCGCACCGCGCCGCTCGTCGACGTCTCGGCCTTCACCCGCGCCATCCGATCCGGCCGCCCCTCGCCCTGGGCGACGAGGTCGACGACCAGCGGCTCGGCCGACGCCACCGCGGGCGTCACGACCAGCTCGATCTTCCCGCGCAGCGGGAGATCGACCACGCGATCCACCGCATTCGGCTCGGACCGCATCTCCGCGATCCCACCGCGCAGCTCGGTCAACGCGTACGACGGCAGCTCGGCGACCACCGCCGTCGGGCGACCGAACCACAGCACGAGCGCCGCGGCCATCGCCACCAGCACGGCGATCGCCCCCATCACTCGACCCCGCGACGACGACGGCGCAATCGCGACGACCGGCGCAGCCTCGGCTGCGACCGACGGCGCGCCCTCGACCCCCGCCTCCGCCGGCGCCTCCGCGTCGAGCTGCCCGAACACCGCATCCAACACGCTCGCGCGCTCGGCCTCGTCCAGCGGTCGCGTCAGCGCATCGGCGGCACCGGGTGTCTCCGCGTTGGGGTCGGTGGGCACGGGCGTCGGCATGGGGTCCTGGTGTCGTTGCGCGCGACCGAGCGCGCGCAGGAGCTCATCGTCCACGCTCCACCTCCCCCGTTGACGCGACGTCATCCGTCGATGACGTCGTGGCACTCGCGCTCACCGCCAGGGCGCGTGCGAGCTTTCGCATGCGGTAGCCCCACGCGTTCACGGCCCCCCGTGACAAACCCATCGCCGCTGCGACCTCGGCTGGATCGCGCTCCTCGACAAACAACATTTCGAACAACTCGTGATCGCGATCATCCATGCGCGCGTGCAGGGCGAGGAGCACCGCATCGAGTTGGTTGCGCTGCTCCAGATGCGCGAGGAGATCCGAGCCGCCCTCGCCCTCGGGGAGCAACTCGCTGTCGACGAGCACCAGCGCCCAGGGGTTCCCCCGACGCTGGCTCACCACCCTCGCCACGCGGCGCCGCGCGATCAGACGCACGAAGCTCTCGAGCCCGCGACCGCGGGCGGGATCCCAGCGCCGCAGCTCGCGGGCGTCGTGCTCGAACAGCAGCAAGAGGACATCCTGGACCAGATCGCGGACCTCCTGGCGGGCGTCGTGGCCGCTCCCGGCCGCGGCCCGCGTCAGCGCGATCGCGACCTCGCGCTGGATCGGCTCGATCAAACGATCGGCCAGGGCCCGGCGCGCGGTTCGATCGCCCGCGAGCGAGCGGGCCAGCAGGGCCTCGTCCTCGGGTGCCACCACGGCGGCAGGGACGCTAGCAGCTTTCGTGCCGCGCCTCCATCCGACGGGACGGATGGGGATCGCGGCACGCAGCCACCCAAAGACCGGCCCTCTCGCCATCGGCTCCTCGCTCCGCACCGCCGCGGGCGGGCCCGGGCTGGGCGATCGCGGGGACACCTGCCCCGTTGTCAGCGACGGGGCCGCCGATGATGCGTCGGGGTGACATCGTGTCGCGCGGCCCGGATCCGGCCGGACAAACGCGCAGCGCGTCGACCCGCGCCCCGTGCACCCGGTTCGGACCGCATTACATGCCGAGCATGGGCGCAGCCGCTGCCGCCGAGCCGCGCGACGACGATCCGTCGGCCTCACCGGACGCGCTCGCGGCCCACGGCGACGACCCCACCGCCCTCGCCCTCGACGGGCTCGCCCCGTCCCGACGCGTCGAGCTCCTCCTCGCCGCGATCGCGATCCGCGAGACCGAGTCCCTCCACGCCGCGCTCGTCGAGGCGTACCTCGAGCTCGGTCGATGGGGCCGCGCGTCGCTGCATGCGATCCGCGTGGTCGAGCTCGGACGCCGCGGCGCCCTGGGGTGGCTGCGCGTGGCTCGGATGGCGATCCACGGCCAGGCCGAGCGCGTCGTCGACATGTGCCTCGATCCCCTCGAGCGTGACCACGGCCTCGCGGCGACCGACGCCCACGATCTGTGCGCGCGCGTGGTGGACGCGGCCCTCGACTGCGCGCGGCAGCGCGAGTGGGATCGCCTCGCGCGGTGGATCCCGCTGGTCGATCGCCTCGTCGCCACCGTCCCCGAGGATCCCGCAGCCGCGGCGCTGCGCTGCTTGCTTGCCTGGCGCGCCGACGATCGCGGGGCCGCAGGCGCGTGGGCTCGCCGCGCGGGCACCCACGCCGCCGCGCCGGAGGACGTCGAGCGCTGGTCGGATCACCTGCGCTACCACCACGCGTTCGAGCCCGCGGTCCTCCTGCTCGAGGCCGCCTGCGGGCGATGGCCCGACGACGCGGGACTGCGGCTGCGCCTCGGCTGCACCCTCGCCGAGCTCGGCCGCCTCGCCGAAGCCGTGCCGCTGTGGCACGGCGTCCCCGAGTCGCATGCGCTCGCGACGGACGCGAGGTTCCTCGCCACCGTGGGCCGATGCCGCCTCGAGGCGCGCAGCCCGAGCGACGACGAGCTCGCCGCCCTGCAGCTCCCGAGCCCCGCGGCGTACACGATCGACGCCGCGCGCCTCGAGCCGGAGCGGCTCGCCGAGATCCTGTCTCGCCACGGCATCGCGGTCGTCCGCGGCGGCGTGGCCCGCCTCGCCTGCGAGCGCATGCTCGCCCGCTTCGAGCACAACCTCCGCCTCGCGTACGTCTCCGATGCCTCGGGCGCGGACGCCTCGGGCGCCGACGACGACGAGGTCAACGTCCCCCTGCAGTTCTTCGCCGATCCCAGCCTCACGCCGCGGCTCGCCGCCGCGTTCGCGCCGATCCGTGACCAGCCGATCGCGATGTGGCACTGGGGACTCGATGGCGCGATCGAATCCGATGAGATCCGGGACCTCGTCCTCGGGAACGCCGCGCTCGTGCAGGCCCTCGCGCTCCGCCTCGGCGGCCCGCTGACCATCGATCGCAGCCTCGGCTACGGCAGGGCAATCGCATCAAAACTTAAGCAGTCTTGCGCAGATGGACCTTCGGTTTGATCCGGGGCGTGACTTGTGATCTGTTGCGGCGCATGCCGAAGAGAAGGGCGAGTGCCGTTGCAACGATGG
>JBIJCC010000173.1:0-15102 GCA_044344875.1 Nannocystaceae bacterium | reverse complement strand
GTGCGACGTCCGCCGAAGGAGGTCTGGATCAACAAGCCAACCCACGAACCGAACGCCCATCCTCAACCCACGCCAGTCATCCACTGAACTCCGAACCAACTGGCTTCAAACTTGTTGACACGTTCCGGTGGCGTACGGTCCGCACAATATCCCGGGAAAGGACCGTTCTTCGGCGTTGGCGAGGCGGGCCGACTTGAAGTAGATACGTGGGTGAGATACTATGGACGGCCTACAAGAGTTAAGCATCCCGAAGAGCGCGCACGGCAGCTTGGTGGAACAGGGCGTGATCCGGCTGGACCAACTGTACGACGACGGCGTGGCTATCCACGTGCCACCCGAAGGGCTCGCCGAGTTCGATTGCGCGCGCAAACAGGGATCGCCCAAACATTACCACCGGCCATGAGGCAAACCATACGATGAACATCGGAGACGTGGTTGACGCCGCCGTGGTTCAGGTGGTGCCCTTCGGGGTCGTCCTTGCGGCCAATGAAGCGGAAATCCTCCTCCTGGGCGTCGACACGGGCACGACCGTCGAGCGCACCGCGGAGGCATACCCAGTCGGATGCAGGGTACGCGTGCGCATCACTCACCGTGGATCAGATGGACAGTATCGCGGCCGCCCGTGTCCCTGACGCGTTCTCTGTCATCTCGATGGACGCCTTGTAGTCGCCCGCGGCAGCGACTGCGCTGCGTCCACGGCACCCGTCACCACGTACGAATGCGATGCGCGTAGGTTCCGACTCTCGCGACTGCGACTCGTCCGCGAGGCCGATGCGGCGGTGCTGCAGGATCTCCGCTACGCGTACGATCCCTGCGGCAACATCGGCGGAACACCGCCCTCGGCCCCATGACGCCGTGCCGGCGCCACTGCGCTCACCCCTGCCACACCACCTCCTGATGGTAGTGCACCAACCGCCCCCCCTCGTCGAACTCGAACCGCACCGCCGCATGCTGCGCGAGCTGCCCCGTGCTGCGGCGGATCACATGCGAGATCGCCGAAACCGTGCGGCCCTCGACGCGATGGCTCACCACCGTGTGGATGTCGAGCGGGCCCGCGTCGAGGGGCTTCATCGAGCTGCGCACGCCCCAGATCGCCTCGAAACCCACCAGATCCAGGCCGTACAGGGGAATCGTCATTCGCACGCCCGGCGCGCAGTGGTTTCGGTAGCCCTCCGTGTCGCCGAGCTCCCACGCCGTCATGATCGCGTTGGCCCGCAGCGCGAGCGAGGCATCGACGGCCTCGGGCACCCCGCTCGCCGCGCGCAGGGCCGGCCGTAGCACACGAACGGCGAAATCGTGCAGCGAGGTGGGGCTGAACGTCTCGTGGCTGCGCGGCTCCTTCGGGTCCATGCGACCGTCGCGGATCGCCGTGAACATCTCGATGTACGACGCCACCACGTAGTCGGGGATCCCCGCCGCGAGCATGCCGCGCGGGTCTGCTCGAGCGTGGTCTCCACGTGACGCACCGGCCGGTCCAACGCGTGGCTCGAGATCGCGGCGACCTGCGCGTAGCCGAGGTCGGCGGGGCCGTGCACGCCGACGATGCGATGGCCGCTCCACCCGCCGTCGAGGAGGAACGCAGCCGCCCGCGCCGCGACGTCGGCCGCGGCAACCATCGGCACCGCCTTGCCGCCGGGATTGGGCGAATAGATCGCACCGTCGCTCAGGATGCTCGGCACGTCGCGCAGCAGGTTCTCCATCAGGAAGCCCGGACGCAGCACCACGACGTCGGGCACCGCGTCGCGAAACGCGTCCTCCACCGCGAGCAGGTGACCCACCGCCCCGGTCCCCGGGCCCGAATGTGCACCCGTGCTCGACAGCACGACGACGCGCGTGAGGCCGTGGCTGCGGGCCGCCGCCGCCGCAACCCGGGCGGTCTCCACCGCCCAGGCGCCGGCATCCGGGCGATACGACGGCGGGGTCAGCCAGAACAGCTGGTCCGCCCCGTCGAACGCCGCGGCCAGCACCGCGGGGGCGTCGATCGACCCCTCCACGACGCGCGCGCCACGCGCTGCAGAATCGGCGACCTTGGTGACGTCGCGGGTGATGAGGGTCAGGGACGCGCCCGCGTCGAGGAGCAGCTCGGTGAGGCGATGCCCGATGGTTCCGTTGGGGGTGTTGATGACGATGCGCATGATGGGCTCCGGTGGGGTGGGTTCGGGCGCAGCATGGCCCCGGTGCCGCTGCGGCGGAACGGCGGTCGCGCGCATGGTGCCATGCGCCGCACGCATGGCTGGTGACCCATGACCGAGCTCTCCGATCTCGACCTCAACCTCCTGTCGTCGCTCGATGCGCTGCTCTCGGAGTCCAACGTCACCCGCGCCGCGCTGCGACTTGGCGTGACGCAGCCGACGATGAGCCGGGCGCTCCAGCGCCTGCGCGAGCAACTCGGCGACGAGCTCCTGGTGCGCAGTGGCCGGGGTCTGGTGCGTACGGCGCGAGGGGACCGCATCCACCTCGCGCTCGGCCATGGCATGCAATCGCTGCGGCGCGCGCTGTCGGAGGAACCGGAGTTCGTCCCCGAGTCCGCCCAGATCATGTTTCGCGTGGCGGCCAACGACGTGGCGGGGGTGCGCCTCGTGCCCGCGTTGATGGCGTTCGTCGGCCGCCTCGCGCCGCGGATCTCGGTCAACGTCATCCCGCTCGACTACGCCGACATGCTGGCCCAGTTCGAGCACGGCGCGCTGGACGTGGCGCTCGGCGTGTCGTTCATGGATGCGCCGGGCATCAAGCGGCGCGTGCTGTTGCGAGATGGTTGGGTCTGCCTCAGCCGCAGCGGGCACCCCGTGGGCGCCGCGCCCGAGCTCGACCTCGCCGCGTATCTGAGCTGCTCGCACGCGCTGTGCAGCCCGCGTGGGGAGGGCGCGGGCGTCGTCGACGAGGCCCTCGCTCGGCTCGGCCACGCGCGCCACATCGCGCTGCGCTCGCGCTACCTCGTGGGTGCGGCGCTGGCGGTTCGGTGCAGCGATCTCCTGCTCACGATGCCCCGCAAGAGCGGGGAGCGGCTCGCCGAGCTCCTCGGGTTGTGCACACATGCGCCGCCGGCCGCGCTCTCGCTGCCCACGGTGGAGTTCGCGGCGGTGTGGCACGAGCGGCAGGACGACGCGCCGGCGCATCGGTGGTTTCGACAACAGCTGTTTCGCGCGAGCGACGAGGACCTCGCGCGCGATTCGAGCTAACGCGACGCCGATCTCACGACAATCCCAGTTGCACCACACCCCCGTTGCGCGCGAGCCTGACCCGATGTCGCTGCCCTTCGTCGCCCTGCTCCTCGCGATCCCCGAACCCTGCTACGGGTTCGACGGCGCCTCGCTCGAGGGCGAACACGTGTGGGTCGACTACCCGACCGACATCTCCGAGGCGCAGGCGATGCGGGTGGTGGAGGCCGCCGACACGGCGTGGGCGGTCTACGCCGGGGAGCTCGGGTGGGCCGAGCCGCAGCACGCGATCGCGGTGCGGGCCGAGCCCAGCAACGACATGGCGGCGGGCCAGTGCATCACGGTCGACTGCGACGGCGTCGACGTGCCGCGCTGCTTCGTGTACGGGCCGTCGTTCGACGTCGGCGCCGAGGAGCAGACGACCGCGCACGAGCTCGGGCACGCATTCCAGTACGCGCTGATGGGGAACTACCTCGACAGCCTCACGTCGTGGGCGTGGTGGATGGAGGGCACGGCGAGCTGGATCGAGACGTACTACGCGCCGCATCCGCGGGTGTGGAGCCGCATCGACGAGTACCTGGCGAATCCGCAGTGGACGCTGCAGAACGACTTCTCCGATCTCGTCTCCGGCGGCCGCGGCGGGCACATGTATGGCACCGCCGTCCTGGCGTTCTTCCTCGACCAGAACTACGGCGCCGACACCGTGCGGGCGACGTGGGAGTGGGGCGCGGCCATGAGCGGGGAGACGATCTTCTTCCGCGACGCGATCGAGGGCATCGGGCTGTCGTTCGCGGAGGTGTGGCCGCACTACCTCGCCACGATCACGGTGCTCGACCTCGACGGCGGCGACGAGGCGTCGGCGCTCCCCCGGCACTCGGTGCTGGCGACGCTGCCCGGCTCGGGGACGCCGCCGCAGGAGGACCTGCCCGAGGGGCTCGGCTTCGTGGTCTTCCACGTGCCGGCGGCGCTCGGGATGGCCGGCTCGGATCTCCGCGTGCAGATCGACGGCGATGCGTCCGTGCCATGGCACGCGGTCGTCGCTCGCACGGACGGGGTGACGCCGGGGAGCGCGGTGCTCGACTACGTCGTCGCCACCTGGGACGACGCCGGGCACGGCGAGCTCCTGCTGCCCGCGTTCGATGGCAGCCGGGACGCGTTCATCGCCGTGTCGCCGGAGTCGCCCGCCAAGGGGCCGTTCGCCCATTCGATCAGCGCCGAGCTCGTGCCGACCGATGCGGGCGATTCGTCGACGAGCACCGCCGACACGACGGCGGGGATCGACGGCACCACCGCGGGCGAGACTGGCAGTGAGTCCGGGGCGACCACCGGCGCGGGGGACGACGCGTCCGGCTGCAGCTGCCGCAGCACGGGCCGGCCCGGTTGGGCGCTGCTGCTGCCCCTGCTCGCCCTGGGCGCTCGCCGCCGACGACGCTGAGCCGCGGGAACCTTCCCCCGCCCGCGGCGTCTCCCTCCCATGCCGCCGCTGCTGCGCGTCCTCGTCCTCGCCCTCGCGGCGCAGACCGTCCTCGACGCCGGCGGCATCGGGCTCGGCTGGTCCGACGCCCCCTGGACCACGCGGCTCGTCGAGGTCACCGCGCTGCTCCTCGATCTCGCGATGCTCGCGGGGCTCACCGTCGGCGCAGAGTGGATCCGTCGCCTGCTCCGGCTCGGCGCCGCGATCGGGGTCGCGATCGACACCGTGCTCGTCACGCTGCTGCTCGGGCACGGCGCCGACACCGGCGCGATCGCGACCGGCCTCGCGCTGCTCGGCGGCTCCCTGTTCACGCTCTGGGCCCTGGGCCACCGCAGCGTGCAGGCGTGGGTGTTCGAGCGGTGGATCGTGCGCCACGGACTCTGACGCAGCGCACGCCCGACGGGAACCCGATGCTCTCGGCCGGCACCTCCTGGATCATGCGCCCCTTCCCCCTCCTGGCGGTGTCCCTGTGCGCCTGCGCGGGCTCGGCCCCGGCGCACTGGGACGACCCCACCACGCCGTACGACCGGATCGAGCTCGACGACGACGCCGGCGTGCGCACGGTGCTCGGCTACGGCGACGACCACGTCGACGCGTCGAGCCTGCATGTCCTTCGCGACGTGGCGATCGTCGAGCTCGCCGTCGGCGAGGATCGCCTCTCCATCGCGACGACCCCCGGTGACGGGGCGCCGCGGGTCCGCATCGAGCGGGACGCATGGTTGCTGGAGTGGGCCGGCGACGCCCCGCTGCCCGACGGGCTCGAGGACGAGTGGCTGCCGGTCGTCGCGCGCTGGCACGTCGAGCTCGTCGACCGGGATGGCTTCCTCCGCACGCCGTACGCCGACGCGATCAACCTCGACCCCCAGCTCGAGCCCCTCGTGGGCGTCACCGCGGCCCAGTGGCGCGCCGTGTGCCCGACGCTGTCGGCGTGGAGCTGCGCGAGCCCGTCGGCGGCGTCGACCCTCGGGTGCGAGATCGCCGGCGCCGCGTTCTGCTCGGCGCTCGACCCCGGCTCGCGGTGACTCCGTCGCCCGCCGCCGCGGGTGTACGATGCGAGTCCCCGCGTGCCCGCGCCCCGCACCACCGCGCCGCTCCCGTGGCTCCTCGCCGCTGCGCTCGTGACCGCGTGCACCGAGCCGGGCGCCGACGCCGAGACCACCGACGACGCGGAGTCCCCCGAGATCGCACTGCCCCGCGTCGCCGCGTGCGATGCGGTGCGGAGCTGGCCCGAGGACCGCAGCGCCCGCGAGCAACGCCTCGTCGCGGCCGTCGCCGACGCGCGCGACGACGGCGGCCGCTGCCCCGACGGCCGCCGCTTCGCGCCGCAGGCGATCCCCGCGACCGAGGGCGCGCTGGTCTGCGCGGCCCGCAACCTCGCGGTGACGCTGGCCACCGCCGACGACTTCGGCCACGTCGACGGCGACGAGGGCACGCTGGTCGATCGTCTCGCGGACGCGCAGTGGGCGAGCACGCTCGCCACGGAGCTCATCGCCGCCGGTGACGTCGAGCCCGCGGTCGTCGTCGACGACATCTGGCGGGGCAGCGCGCCGCATTGCGCGGCGCTGCACGCCGCGGCGTGGACCCGCGTCGGCGTCGCGGTGGTCGAGCGCGCGGAGCCCGACGTCGCGGACGATCCCGAGGCCCCCATGACGTGGGGCGCGTACTGGGTCGTCGTGCTGTCCGCCGAGCCGAATTGACCGCTGGTGCAGCCGCTCGACGGGGCCGGCCCGGGCCGGTACCCTAGCGGCCCGTGCGAGCGATCCGAACCGCCCTCGTGGCCCTCGCCACCCCGGGCTGCGTCATCGACGAGGTCGCGGACTACGAGGTCGGCGACGCGCCGTTCTGCGAGGCCGCGAGCCCGTGGCCGCGCGAGTACGGCGACTTCGAGGACACGCTGCTCGAGGGCATCGACGCGGTGCGCCGCCAGGGCCGGACCTGCGGCGAGACCCGGCACAACCCAGTCGCGACGCCCGAGCCGAGCCCGGAGCTGCGCTGCGCCGCCCGGATCCACGCGACCTGGCTCGCCGAGCACGACGGCCTGAGCCACGACGGCGTCGACGACACCACGCCGCTGTCCCGCGCCGCGCTCGCGGGCTACCGCGGCGCGCTGCGCTACGAGCTGCTCGCCCGCGACTACGCGGGCCCCGGCGCAACGCTGACCGCGTGGCTCGAGGACGAGCAGCACTGCTCGGCCCTGTTCGACCGCGCGATCGTCGACATCGGCATCGGCCACTCGCGCAACGCCGACGGCGACGCGTACGGCTGGGTCGTGCTGCTCGGCGAGCAGCGCTTCGACTAGAGTCCCACGGCAACCCTGCGATGGAAGCACCCCAAGCGATCGTCCGCCTCGCCCAGGCCTTCGGGCTGCAGGTCGGCTACCTCGACTTCAACCACAGCTTCCGCGGGGCCGACCCCGAGGTCGTCGCCGCGGTGGTGCGCGCGCTCGGGGGCGACCCCGACGCCGACGTCGACGCGCAGCTCCACGCCCGCGAGATCGAGCGCTGGCGGACGCTGGTCGAACCCGTGATCGTCGCGTGGGACGGCGCGTGCGCGCCGGTCCTGCGGCTGCCCAGCGCCGCGGTCGGCCGATCGCTGTCGATCACGATCCGCTGCGAGGACGGCGAGAACTTCGTGCACGAGCTCGTGCCGAGCGCGTGCCCGGTCGTCGACGACGCGGTGTGCGACGGCACGAGCTTCGTCGCGGTGCGGGCCACCCTGCCCTTCGTCCTGCCGATCGGATACCACCGGCTCGAGATCGACGGCGCGCGCACGGCCGCGATGGTGATGTCGGCCCCGCGGCAGGTCTGGTCGCCCGCGGCCGGCCAGCGCCACTTCGGTGTGTTCGCGCCGCTGTACGCCCTGCGATCCGAGCGCAGCCTCGGCGTCGGCGACCTCACCGACCTGGGCGATCTGTTCGCGTGGATCGGCAAGCGCGGCGGCAGTGTCGTCGGGACCCTGCCCCTGTTGTCGGCCTACCTCGACGAGCCGTGCGAGGCGAGCCCCTACGTGCCGTGCTCGCGCCTGGCGTGGAACGAGCTGTTCCTCGATCTGCAGGCGATCCCGGAGTTCGCCGCGTCGCCCGAGGCCAACGCGCTGCTCGCCTCCCCCGAGGTCCAGGCCACGATCGCCGCGCTGCGCAGCGCCGAGTTCGTCGATCACCGCACCGAGATCCAGCTGCGTCGCCGGCTGTTCGCGCCGCTGGCCGCCCGCGTGTTCGAGCACGGCGGACCCCGGCTCGCCGCGCTCGAGGCTTTTGCCGCGGCGCGGCCCGAGCTCGTCGACTACGCCCGCTTCCGCGCCGCCCAGGAGAAGTTCGGCGTGCTGTGGGATCGCTGGCCCACCGCCGCGGCCGCGGGCAAGCTGCGCGACGACGACCTCGATCCGGTCGCCCTGCGCCACCACATCTTCGCGCAGTTCTGCTGCCACGAGCAGCTCACGCACCTCGGCACGCGCGCGCAGCAGGGCGGCCTGGGCCTGTACCTGGATCTGCCGGTCGGCGTGCACGGCCTCGGCTTCGATCCGTGGCGTCACCGCGAGGTGTTCGTGCACGGCCTGGCCACCGGTGCCCCGCCGGATCTGCTGTTCGCCGGCGGGCAGAATTGGGCGTTCCCGCCGCTGTCCCCCGACGCGCCGCAGCGCAGCCACCACGCGTACACGATCGCGATGATCCGCAACCACCTGCGGTACGCCAAGGTGCTGCGCATCGACCACGTGATGGGCCTGCATCGGCTCTACGTGATCCCCCAGGGCGCGCAGGCCACCGACGGCATCTACCTGTCGTACGCGGCCGATCAGATGTACGCCATCTTCGCCATCGAGTCGCACCGCAGCCAGACGCTGCTGGTCGGCGAGGATCTCGGCACGGTCCCGCCCGAGGTCCACGCCGCCATGCACGAGCACGGCGTGCTCGGCATGCACGTCGTCGAGTATGCGGCGCGCGCCGAGGGGCCTGCGCTCGAGCCCGCCGCGCCCGGATCGGTGGCCTCGATCAACACCCACGACATGCCGACGTTCGCGGCGTTCTGGGACGGCGACGACATCGACGACCGCGTCGCGCTGGGCTGGATCGACGACGCGGCCGCCGCGGCGGATCACCGCCAGCGCGCGCGACTGCGGGCGAACCTCCGCGGGCACTGGAGCGCCCAGCTCCCGATCGCCCCCGACGCGGACGCCGACGCCGCGCTCGCGGCCTGCATCGCCGAGCTCGGCCGCAGCGAGGCCCAGCTCGTGCTCGTCTCGCTCGAGGATCTGTGGGGCGAACGCCAGCCGCACAACGTGCCGGGCACGTGGCTCGAGCGGCCCAACTGGCGCCGCCGCGCCCGCCACCGCATCGACGCCCTCGAGGACGTGCCGGGCCTCGCCGATCGCGTCGATCGGCTGCGACGCGCGCGGCTAGGCGCCCGCGCCACCGGCCCGGTGCGCCACGACGTGAGCCGGCTGTCGGCCGACGATCTGCACTGGTTCAACGAGGGCACGCACGAGGCGATCGCCGACAAGCTCGGCGCGCACCCGATGACGGTCGACGGCCAAGACGGCACGTACTTCGCCGTGTGGGCGCCATCGGCGAGCTCGGTCGCGGTGTTCGGCGACTTCGACGACTGGGATCGCGGCCGGCACCCGCTGCGCGCCCACGACAACTCGGGGATCTGGGAGGGCTTCGTCCCCGGGGTCGGGCCCGGCGATCGCTACAAGTTCCACGTCGTCGGCACGCACGGCGCCCAGGACAAGGCCGACCCGCTCGCCGCCGCCGCCGAGCTGCCGCCGCGCACGGCATCGGTGGTCACGCGCGCGCCCGAGCGCACCGACGATCCGCGGTGGCTGGCCCGCCGCGCGGACACCAACCGCCTCGACGCGCCGATGTCGATCTACGAGGTCCACCTCGGCTCGTGGCGACGCGTGCCCGAGGAGGGCGACCGCATGCTCGGCTACCGCGAGCTCGGGGCCGAGCTCGGCGCCTACGCGGCGAAGCTGGGCTTCACCCACGTCGAGCTGCTCCCGGTGATGGAGCACCCGTTCTACGGATCGTGGGGCTACCAGGGCACCGGCTACTTCGCGCCGACGTCCCGCTTCGGCAGCCCCGCGGACTTCCGCGCGATGGTCGACGGCCTGCACGCCGCCGGCGTCGCGGTGCTCGTCGACTGGGTGCCGTCGCACTTCCCCAACGACGGGCACGGCCTGGCCCAGTTCGACGGCACGCACCTGTACGAGCACGCCGATCCGCGCAAGGGGTTCCACCCCGACTGGCAGAGCTGCATCTTCAACTACGGCCGCTACGAGGTGCAGTCGTTCCTCATCTCGAGCGCACTGGTGTGGCTCGATCGCTACGGCGTCGACGGCCTTCGCGTGGACGCGGTCGCGTCGATGCTCTACCTCGACTACTCGCGCAAGTCCGGCGAGTGGGTGCCGAACATCTACGGCGGCCGCGAGAACCTCGAGGCGATCGGGCTGCTGCGCCGGCTCAACGAGGCGCTGTTCCGCCGCTTCCCCGGGGCGCAGAGCATCGCCGAGGAATCGACCGCGTGGCCGATGGTCTCGCGCCCGACGTGGCTCGGCGGCCTCGGCTTCGGGCTCAAGTGGGACATGGGCTGGATGCACGACACGCTGCGCTACATGGCGCGCGATCCGATCCACCGCGGCTTCCACCAGCACGAGCTGACGTTCCGGATGATCTACGCCTTCGGCGAGAACTTCGTCCTGCCGCTGTCGCACGACGAGGTCGTCCACGGCAAGGGATCGATGCTCGGCAAGATGCCCGGCGACACGTGGCAGCGCTTCGCCAACCTGCGCCTGCTGTACGGCTACATGTGGGGCCAGCCGGGCAAGAAGCTGATGTTCATGGGCTGCGAGTTCGCCCAGATTCGCGAGTGGAACCACGACGTCTCGCTCGACTGGCACCTCCTCGGCGACCCGATGCATGCGGGCGTGCAGTCGTGGGTCGCCGATCTCAACCGGCTGCACAAGGGCGAGCCCGCGCTGCACGAGCTCGATCACGATCCCGCCGGCTTCGAGTGGGTCGACTTCACCGACACCGCGAACAGCGTGTTCTCGTGGCTGCGCCGCTCGCGGTCGGGCCAGCTCGTGCTGGTGGTCTGCAACTTCACGCCGGTCGCGCGCCATGCCTACCGCGTCGGCGTGCCCGCGGCGGGCCAGTGGGTCGAGATCGCGAACAGCGACGCCGGGGAGTACGGCGGCAGCGGCGTCGGGAACTTCGGCGGCGTGCGGGCCCAGGACGTCTCGGCCCACGGCCGGCCGTTCTCGGTCGAGCTCGCCCTGCCCCCGCTCGGCGTGCTCATGCTTCGCTGGGGGGAGCCGTGAGCCCGCGCTACATCTGCATCCACGGGCACTTCTACCAGCCGCCCCGCGACAACCCCTGGCTCGAGACGATCGAGGTCCAGGAGTCGGCGTACCCGTTCCACGACTGGAACGAGCGCATCACCGCGGAGTGCTACGGGCCCAACGCCTCGGCGCGGATCCTCGACGAGCGCGGCTACATCACGCGCATCCTCAGCAACTACGCGCGCATGAGCTTCAACTTCGGGCCGACGCTGCTATCGTGGCTCGAGCGCAGCCGCCGCGACGTGTACCGGTCGATCGTCGCGTCGGACGGCCAGAGCCGCAAGCGCTTCTCGGGCCACGGTTCGGCCCTGGCGCAGGCCTACAACCATTCGATCCTGCCGCTGTGCTCGCGCCGAGAGAAGCGCACGCAGATCCGCTGGGGCATCCGCGACTTCGAGCACCGCTTCGCCCGGCGGCCCGAGGGCATGTGGCTGCCCGAGACGGCGGTCGACGCCGAGACGCTCGAGCTACTCGTGGACGAGGGCATCGTCTTCACCCTGCTCGCGCCGCACCAGGCCGACCGCGTGCGCGCCCGCGGCGAGTCCGACTGGACCGACGTCACCGGCGCGCGCATCGATCCACGCCGGGGCTACGTCACCGAGGTCGCCGGTGGCCGCAAGCTCGGGCTGTTCTTCTACGACGGCCCGGTGTCGCAGTCGATCGCGTTCGAGCGGCTGCTCAACAGCGGCGAGGGCTTCGCGACCCGGCTGCAGGCCGCCTTCGACGGCCGCACCGAGCCACAGCTCGTCCACGTCGCCACCGACGGCGAGACCTACGGACACCACCACCGCTACGGCGACATGGGCCTGGCGTTCGCGCTGCAGCAGCTCGAGCAATCCAGCACGGTCCGGCTCACCAACTACGGCGAGTTCCTGGCCCTGCACCCGCCCACGCACGAGGTCCGCATCGCCGAGCGCACCTCGTGGAGCTGTGCCCACGGCGTCGAGCGCTGGCGGAGCAACTGTGGCTGCAACAGCGGCGGACGCCCCGAGTGGACCCAGCACTGGCGCGCGCCGCTGCGGGCCGCGCTCGACTGGCTCGCCGAGCGGCTCGACGCGGCCTTCGAGCTGCACGCCGCGCCGCTGTTGCGCGACCCCTGGGCTGCGCGCGACGCCTACATCGACGTGGTCCTCGATCGCAGCACCGACGCGATCGATCGCCTGGTCCACCGCCACGCGGCCGGCCCGCTCGACGACGCAGCGCGCACGCGCATGCTCGAGATGCTCGAGATGCAGCGCCACCGGATGCTGATGTACACCAGCTGCGGGTGGTTCTTCGACGAGGTCTCTGGGATCGAGACCGTGCAGATCATCCGCTACGCCGCGCGCGCGATCCAGCTGGCGCACAAGCTCGGCGGAGAGTCGCTGCAGTCGGGCTTCCTCGAGAGGCTCGCGCTCGCCGGCAGCAACCTCGTCGAGCTCGGCGACGCCGCGGCCATCTACCGCAAGTCGGTCGAGATCCTCGACCTCGACGAGCTCGCCGCCCACTACGCGGTCAGCTCGCTGTTCCACGGCTATGAGGAACGCACCGAACTGTTCGCGTACTTCGTCGACCAGCTCGACATGCACACCGCGACGTTGGGCCGGGCCAAGCTCGTGCTCGGGACCATCCGCATCACGTCCAAGGTGACGCTGCAGAGCGAAGTCCGCAGCTTCGGGTTCATCCATTTCGGCGACCACAACCTCTCGGGCGGCGTGCGCAGCTTCGCCGATCCGGCCGACTACAAGACCATGTGCGCACAGGTCGGCACCGCGTTCGACCGCGCCGACATGCCCGAGGTGCTGCGTCTGCTCGACCACCACCTCATCGAGCTCACCTACTCGCTGCGCTCGCTGTTCCGCGACGAGCAGCAGCGCGCGCTCGACGTCATCGTCCGCGGGGCGCTGACCGACGCCGACGCCCTGGCCGGCCAGCTCTACGAGACCCACTCGCCCTTGGTCCGCTACCTCGCGACATTGGACGTGCAGCTGCCGCGGGCGCTGCGGGGCCTGGCGGACTTCGTGCTCGACTCGGCGCTGCGCCGCGAGCTGGATCGCAGCGAGCTCGACTTCCCCCGGATCCGGGCGCTGCTGGGCGAGGCGGAGGACGTCGGCACCGAGATCGATCGCGTCGGCGTCGGCTTCTCGCTGCGCCAGGCCATCGAGCGCGCGACCAACCAGTGGGCGGAGGAGCCCGAGCAGCTCGGTCGGCTCCGACGTCTGCGCCGCGCCGCCGAGTTCGCCCGCGCGATGTCGTTCGAGCTCGACCTCTACCACGTGCAGAACCGCTTCTACGCCCTGATGGAGACCGTCTACCCGCGGTTCCACGAGCAGGCCGAGCGCGGCGATCGCATCGCGGTGGAGTGGCGCGAGCACTTCGTGGCGCTGGGTGAGGCCCTACGCGTCCGCGTGCGCGGGCGCTGACGGTCGTGCGGGTGCGCGGGCGCTGACGCTCGGGCGGGCCCGGTGCTACGGTGGCCCGCGATGAAGTACGATCGGGGACACGAGAGCCAGTTCGTCGAGGATCGCCGCGGTGCGCCGTCGGGTGGCGGGGGCAAGGGCAAGCTCGCTGGACTCGGGCTCGTCGGGGTGATCGTGGCGTTCCTCGCGTCGCGCTACCTCGGCGTCGACATCTCGCAGTTCGTCGGCGGGGGCGGCGGCGCGGCGAGCCAGCCGTCGACGCCGATCTCGCCCGAGAACGACCCCGATCGCGAGCTGAAGGCCTTCGTGTCCTTCGTGCTCGACGACGCCCAGGCGACGTGGACGAAGATCCTGCCGCCGACCGGCACCGCCTACCGCATGGCGACGATGGTGCTGTTCACCGACGCGGTCGAGACCAAGTGCGGCCACGCCGACAGCGGCGTCGGCCCGTTCTACTGCGGCGGCGACGAGAAGGTGTACATCGATCTGTCGTTCTACCGCGTGCTCGATCAGAAGCTCGGCGCCGCCGGCGACTTCGCCCAGGCCTACGTGATCGCCCACGAGGTCGGCCACCACGTGCAGCGGCTCGAGGGCGCGTTCGCGAAGGCCGAGGCGCAGGCCGACGGCGACGACGCGCGCCTGCGGGATCTGTCGATCCGCCAGGAGCTCCAGGCGGATTGCTACGCCGGCGTCTGGGCGTTCCACACCGCGAAGAAGAACCTGCTCGAGGCCGGCGACATCGAGGAGGGCCTCGCCGCGGCGGCGGCGGTGGGGGACGATACGCTGCAGAAGCGGGCGACCGGGAGCGTGCAGCCCGAGACGTGGACGCATGGGAGCTCGGCGCAGCGGATGAAGTGGTTTCGGGTGGGGTTCGACAGGGGTGAGGTTCTGGCGTGCGATACGTTGACGGTGGGCGCGGTGTGACGAAGGAGGAACGGTCGCGTCGCACGGCGATCGGCGCGGGCAAGCGAGCGATTGATCCGCCGCTGATCGATCGATCGATCGGCCGCACCCACCACGGTTGACAGGGCACGGGTGCATGTGTAGCGTCGAGGCCAAGGCAAGGAGTTCGCCCCATGGCACCGCTTTCGGTTCGGTTCGGTTCGGTTCGGTTCGGTTCGGTTCGGTTCGTAGGCGAGTTGGTCGTCGCGACCGCGCTCGTCGGCTGCGGAGGCGGAGGCGGAGGCGGAGGCGACGGTGGAGCCGACGTCACCGGTGGCGCCGACGTCACCGGCGGAGGCGACGTCACCGGCGATACCGGGACCGCAGATGGGGGCGGTGACGACGGGGCCGTGGTTCAGTGCGGAGATGAGATCTCGGCGGCGGACGCGGCGCCCCCCATTCCGGGCTGCTTTGGCGCCACGGTCGGTGCGCCACCGAATGTTAACGGCGGCGTCGCGATCCCTGGCGCGGTGACGACCGTGGATCCCGCGCTCGTCGGAGCTTGGTCGCCGCTCGTCGACGCGCAGGAGCACCTGGCGATCCACTCGATCCATCGCCCCACCGGGAAGTTCCTGCAGTTCGGCGGTCACACCACCAGCGGCTGCGATCAGGCGGACTGCGACAAGATGGTGTGGTACCCGCCGGAGCCGTGCTCGCCGTTCGTCGTCGGAACGTGTCAACAAGTTTGAAGCCAGTTGGTTCGGAGTTCAGTGGATGACTGGCGTGGGTTGAGGATGGGCGTTCGGTTCGTTGGTGGGCTTGTTGATCCAGACCTCCTTCGGCGGACGCCGCA
>JBIJCC010000084.1:0-44701 GCA_044344875.1 Nannocystaceae bacterium | reverse complement strand
CGGCGTCCGCCGAAGGAGGTCTGGATCAACAAGCCCACCAACGAACCGAACGCCCATCCTCAACCCACGCCAGTCATCCACTGAACTCCGAACCAACTGGCTTCAAACTTGTTGACACGTTCCGAGGGCGCACCGCGAGGCGCGACGCTGGTGTTGCGACGTCGAGGACGTAATCCTTCGATTTCTACACGTCGGCGCCGCTACCGACCGACCTCGAGCGCATCGCGAAGCGCCCCCCACATCCGCTCCCGCCGCTCCACCTCCACCGCCGCCAAGTTCCTCCGCTCCCCCGGCTCCCCCGGATCCTCCGCGAGATCGAACAGCTGCACCGTATTCGTCGTCCGCGACCACACCAGCTTGTGCGTGCCCTCGATCAACGCCGCCTCGAGCCGCGCCTCGTTCCACAGCCACGCCGGATTCTCTGCGATCACCGGCGACGGATCCGCATCGACGAGGCTCGCATACACATGCCCGTCGTCGCGCGGCTGACCGAGCATTCCGAGCACCGTCGGCGCCACCGCCAATGTCGTCACCGGCGCCGATCGTCGGCCCTGCGGCACGCCGGGCCCCGCCACCACCAATGGCACCCGGATCTCGCGCTCGTACAGCGAAAATCCGTGACCCCAATCGCCGTCCTCGCCGAAGGACTCGCCGTGATCCGCGGTGACGACGACCAGCGCGCCGCCCTCGCCGACCCTCTTGTCCGCAGCCGCGAGCACGCGGCCGAGGTGCAGATCCACCCACGACAGCTCGTTGTCATACGCGTCCTGGACGCGCTCGACCGCGAATCGCACCGGTGATTCGTGCACCGCGAGGGGATCCATGAAGTGGATCCACAGCGCCAGCGGCTCCTTGCCCGACCACCGCTCGAGGCGATCGATCGCCGCGTCCGCGATCTGCCGCGAGGTCGTGCCGCGGTTCTTCTCGCCGGCGTCGAACGGGCCCACGTCGATCTCGTCGACGCGCAACTCGGCCGGCGCGAGCTTGCCGTCCAACACCAACGGTGGCGCGATCGCGACGGTGTAGTAGCCGAGCTCGCGCAGCCGCTGCGGTAGCCATCGCGTGTACCGCAGGCCGCCGGCCTGCTGCCCCGGCACCGGGGTGATCATGCGCTCGGTGGCCTGACCGGCGAGCATCGCCGTCATCGCGAAGAAGGTGTGATTCGCCGGTGCGTACGCGCGCTCGAAGACGAGGCCGCGCTCCCCGAGCGCGCGCAACCCCGGCATCGTCTCGCGCGCCGCGCCGTACAGCTCGAGGTGATCGGGGCGCACCGTGTCGATCGTGACGAGCAGGATCAGCGGCCGCGGCCCGTCGACGATCGCAGGGGAGGGCGGCTCGGGGGGCGCGGCCCGATCGCCGGCCCAGCAATTGTCGTCGACGCCGTTGCCGGGGATCTCCGGCACCACCACGCCCACGCGCTCGTCGCCGTCGTCGCAATCCCCTCCGCCGAGCCACGGCGGGAGATCGCCGTCGCCATCGCCGTCCAAGAACCCGACGCCGAGCGCGACCAGGGCCGGTGTCAGATGCCCGTGGTGCAGCAAGAGCGCGCGGGCCCCCGCGTGCCGCAGGCCGACGATTCCGACGACGGTGATGCCGACCAATGCTGCGGTCGCTGCGGCACCGCGGGCCCCGCTCGCGGCGCTCGGCAGCCACGTCGCCGCCGCGATCGCCCCGAGCCCCACCGCGGTCAGGGCCACGCCCGCACCGAAGTAGATCACGAACGAGCCGGCGCCGAAGTGCGCCGCGATCGCGAGCGCGGCGATCGTCGTGCCCGTCGCGACCGCGAACCGGGCGCGGCGCCCCTTCGCCAGCCACCGCGTCAGCGGCCCGATCGCGACGACCAGCGCGAGCACCCCGAAGGGCGCGACGAGCAGCACCACCGCGCGACCGAGCTGCGTGCCGGTCTGCGGATAGTCGAGCGGCCGCGTGCGCACCAGCTCGAGCCCCGCATCGAGGGCGACCCAGCCGAGCGCGACCACCACGATCGACGCCACGAGGGCGGCCGCCAGCACCGGCGCCGCACCGGCGGGCGTCATCCACCGCGGCAGGTGCCAGCCGCGTCGCCGGGCCATCACCGCGACGAGGCCACACAGCGCGGCGAGCCACGCCCCCATCGCGAACCCGGTCGCCGTCGCCAGCACGAACGCGGGGACGTCCGAGGCGCTGCGGCGCGCGAGCAGCTCGCCCGCGGTCACGGCTGCCGTCGCCAGCGGGACGGCCCAGGGCGCCCGCACGGGCCACGACGTCGCGATCGATTCGGCCACCGGCGTCGCCCGAAGGTACCGCAAATGCGCCCGCGTCGGCGGCAGGCGGCGCGGGTCGCCGGCGATGACGGCCACGCGGCTGCCGTCACGGCACGACGCGGATCGCGACGACGCGCCCGCCGAAGTGGAACTCGCCCCCGGACGCGCCGGTGGCCCAGACCAGCGAGCGCAGCTGCGGCGCGTAGTCCATGCGTCGGTACATCGAGCTCGGCGGCGGTGGATCGGTCACGGTCGACGGCATCGCTTCGCCGGTGATCGCCGTGGTCGTCCACGACCACGGCGCCGACGGATCGTCCGGCACCGTGATCGAGAAGAAGACATCCGGCGACGTGTCGCGCGTGTAGAACAGCAGCTGATCGGTCTCGGGGATGTCGACCAGCGTGCCCTGCCCCCAGTGCGCGGGGGGCAGGTCACCCTCGACGAAACTCGCGACCTGCCGGTCGACACCGTTCGAGCCGGCGTCGAACCAGTAGAATGTGGTCGCGGCCGCCCCGTCCTCGTGCGTCGCGACCACGACGATGTCGCGCGCGGCGTGGTACGCCGAATAGACCATGTCGGGGTAGCCCGCGAAGGCGACGGGCGGCGCCTCGTCGAGCACGTAGGTGCGGCTCGCGAGGTCGAGATAGCCCGAGTTGGGAAGGTTGCCGACGTTGATCGGCCAGATCTGCATCCGCGTGGGGTCGAGGGCGCAGGAGCCCCCGGGGCCCCAACCGGGGAACGCGTTGGTCGACCACCGCGACCACACGCCGCTGGATGCCGACATCACGTGGCTGATCCCGGTGTCGCGCGAGACCATGATCCCGACCGCGGAGGAGACCGGCCGGATGAGCGCGCCCTTGGGATCGCCGGCGATCGACGGCGGCAGCACCAGCAACGTATCGTAGGTGTGGGCGGAGCCCGGGACCTCGACATCGACCTCGCGGGGGTTCGTGCCGTCGTCGGGGAAGACCTCCGGCGGAACGCCATACTGGATCCGCTCTTCGTACTCCGCCAACGATCCGAGCACCGTCGGGTCGCCGTGACGCTCCCACTCCAGCGTGTTGAAGTTGGCGAAGAACACCGAGTTGTCGTGGGTCGCCGCGTGCCCGCCCCCGTGGACGTAGAGTCCGCCCCAGGTGTCGTAGTAGGGGTTGTAGGCGCCCCCCGAATAGTCGGACAGCACCGCGGTGCCGCTCGCGGCCTGCGGTCCCTCGGCGACCCAGACGTCCTGCAGCGCGTTGGTCATCGGCACGTACACCGCGTTGCCGACCTGCGTCGGGACCCAGTCGGGGAGCTCGGGCGGCGGTTCGTCTCCGGTGGTGCCGTCGTCGTCGACGGACGTCGTGTCCCCGGTCGAGGCGGTCGTCGGGCCGGAGCCGCTCGAGCCCGAAGCGTCGCCGACCGAGCCCTGCGACGCCGCGTCGACGCCGGCGGTCATCGCCTGGCTGGTGGCCTCGCTCGCGGGATCGGAGCCGTCGTCACTGGCCCCCGCGCATCCAGCCAGGCCCAGGGCACAGGCGCAGGCCGCAATCCAGGGGAAGGTTCGCCGCGACGCGCAGGGTGCCACGGCCGGGGAGTCGCGCCGGCGCCCCTGAACGGCTCACGTCGTGACGCGCGCCGGCATCTCGGTCCGGAGCGCCCTACGCGAGCAGCTCGTCGAGCACGCTGCGGGGCAGGCCCGGGTCGCCGAAGTCGTCGATGTAGCTGCCGTCGGTCTTGCGCAGGCCCGCCGCGGTGCCGATCGTGTTCAGCATTCGCGCGTGGTTGGTCTCGTCCGGCAGACGGATGTACTCGCCCTGGCGCAGGAGCCCCGCGGCGCTGCCGGCGAGCACGAACGGGATGTTGCGGTTGGAGTGACCCGGCCCGTTGCCGTTGTCGTTGCACCACACCGAGACGCCGCAATCGAGGAGGTTCGAGCCGTCGGGCAGATCGTACTGCGCGAGGTGATCGAGCAGGTACGCGAACGTCTGGGCGAACTGGACGTCGACGTAGTGGTGCAGGAGATCGGCGTTGGCGATGATCCCACCCGACGAGTCGTGCGACGCGCGTCGATGCGACAGGAAGTGGTAGTTCTCCATCAGGTCGCCGCTCTCGAGGTTGCGATAGCGGGTCGAACCGTCGTTGCCGCTGCTGACCTGGATCGCCACCGACCGCGTGTAGCCGCACGCCACCGCGAGCGCGGCGATCTGCATGTGGGCCCGGATCGCGTTGAGCACGGCGTCGCCGTCGTCGCTCTCGTAGCCGGGGCTCATGCCGTCGAGCATCGCCTGCTCGTCGGCGGTGAGGTTGCAGGCCAGCGAGTTCTCGAGGTCGCGGATCGAGGTGAAGTGCAGGTCGAGGCGCGCCTTGTCGGACGCGCTCAGCTCGGGGCGGGCCTGCAGTGACTGCATCTGGCCGCGGACCAGATCGTTGACGCTCTTCTGCCGGGCGGCGAGGTTCTCGAACTGCGACTCGTCGATGCCCATCATGCCCATGTAGGCCTGACGCGGGTCGCGGATCGCCGCGCGGCGCTGCGCCGCATCGCGATAGCTGAGGCACGGCCCGCCGAGCCAGCCGTCCATACCCGCGTAGAGGAACAGTGAGTCGCGGCCGCCGGTGTTGAGCTCGCGGCCGATGCGGTTGTCGATCGACTCGCCCTCGACCGTCGGGCCCTGGGCGGTGAGCAGCTGCAGCGCGCCGCGGGCATGGCCGTCGGCGTAGTTGAAGTCCTGCATGTTGACGCCGCCGACGACGAGCAGGCGATCGAGGTGCGCCGAGAGCTCCTCCATCGCGCGGCCGGCCACGGTCGCGGCCGTCAGCGGGCCCTCGGCCGTCGGCCAGAAGCGCTCGGGCTCGGCGCCCAGTTCGGTGTCCTGCGCACAGGCGACGCCGTTGGCCTGGCGGAAGAAGATCGCGTACGGCGGGACGATCTCGCCGGCGGCGAGGGCCTTGCGCGGCGCGAGCCCCTCGAGGAAGGGCAGACCGACGGTGACCCCGCCGATTCCCTTGAGCACGTTGCGTCGGAGCATCTTCATGGCAGTTCCTCCACGGCGCGATTGCGGAATGCGTTCGACTTGACGATCTCGACTAGCAGCTCGCGGACCGGCATGCCGCCCGCCTGCGACGCCTCGCCCACGCGCGAGGCGAAGGCCTCGTCTTCGTCGCCGGACGGTCGCCCGAAGGCGAACTCGACCCAGTGCTTCATGTAGCAGCTGTGCACGCTCGGGCTGGCGGCGAGGGCCGCCGCGAGCTCGACGGCGTTGGCGACCGGCACGCTCTCCTCGTCGAGTAGCACGGTCGCTGCGGGATCGACGGTGAAGGTGCCGTCCTCGGTTCGCCACGCGCCGACCGAGTCGTAGTTCTCGAACGGGAAGCCGAACGGGTTGATGATGTTCAGGTGGCAGCCGACGCACGAGCTGCCGGGCTGCTCGGTGTGATCCTGCACCGTCTGGCGGTTTGAGCGGCCCTCGGACGGCGGCAGCGGCGGCACGCCGTTGGGCGGCGCGGCGATGTTCATGCACGCCAGGCGCTTGGCGACGAAGACGCCGCGGTGGATTGGATCGGGGTTCGCGGTGGTCGCGTTGGCCACCAAGAACCCGAGCTGGGTGAGGATGCCGGCGCGCTGCGTCGGGTCGAGCGTGGCCTTCTCGAACTCGGCGCCGTACGTGCCCGGCAGGCCGTAGATGCGGGCCACGTCCGCGTTCACGAAGGTCTCGTTCGACGTCAGCATGTCGGCGATGCCGCCGTCGCGGACGAACACGACGTCTTCGATGTAGCGCTTGTACTCCTCGGTCGCGAGCTCGCCGAGGTTCGCGGGGGCGTCCGGGTAGAACGCCGGGGACGGATCGGCGTTGCCGAATCGCTCGACCTCGAAGACCTGGTCGTGGAAGTGCTCGACCACTGCGCGGGCGCGGACGTCGTCGAGCAGGCGCAGGGTCTGCTCGCCGAGCACGTCGGAGTCGGTCAGCGAGGCGTCGGCGGCCGCGTCGAGCAGCTCGTCGTCGGGCATCGAGTTCCACAGGAAGTACGACAGCCGCGACGCGATCTCGAAGTCGCCCAGGGGGATCACGTCGCCGTCCGCGGTGTTGCTCAGCTCGACGCGGTAGAGGAAGTGGGGCGACTGCAGGATCGTCTCGATCAACAGCCGCACGCCCGCGGTGAAGGGATCGACGCCGTCGTACAGGGGCGGCGCCGCGTCGAACAGCGCGACGAGCTCGTCGACCTCGGCGTCGGTGAGCGGCCGCCGATAGGCGCGCAGCCCGAGCTCCTGCACGAGGGTCTGAGCCCGCGCGGCCGCGTCGCCAGCGTCGGGCGGCAGGATTGCGGCGAGCAGCGCCGGATCCGTGGTGACCTGCTCGGCGACCTGCACCGCGGCGCGCTGGTAGCTCTGCCACAGCGCCTGATCGACCTCGAGGGTCGCGGCGTTGTTGTCGAAGATGAAGCCGCCGATCGAAGGATCGGTGCGGAAGTCGGCGGAGAGGCCCGTGGGCTCGGGCAGGTAGAACAGGTCCTGGACCGTGTTCTCCCACTGCGGGTGCGTGAGCCGGTACAGCCGCGTCGTCGGTGCGGGCAGCTCGTCGCCGCTGGGGCCCTCGCCCGCATCGTCCGCGTCACCGGCCGTGCCGGCGGTGCCGCCCTCGCCCGCGTCTGCGCCCCCGTCGGCGCCCCCGGCCGAGTCTCCGACACCCGTGTAGCAGCCCGGTGCTGCGAGCACGGATGCCACGACCAGCCAGCGATGGAATCCTGCTGTTGTGCGTGTGACCACGGTCTCGACCCTCGGCCAACACGCTACGGGTTCGGGCCTGCGGAGGGAACCTCGGCGAGCGAGGATTCTTTGCGATCCAGGCCACCAAGCCGACGACGGTGGCGCGTTCACGCGCACCGTCGCGCGCATGCAGTGGTGGCGACTAACCGACGAGCACCGCGCTGCGTGGCCTCGGGCCCCCGATGGCCCGAACGACGATCTCCGCGCACCGTGGGTCCCGCGCGGTGGCGCGCAGTCGTACGATGGCGCGATGACGGCGAAGAAGGACGACACGTGCGGCGCGGACCCGGGCCTCGAGGACGACCTGTCGCCGATGCGGAAGTTCGGCGGCGCGGGTCCGGCCGCGTACACGACCGGGCCCTCCCATGTCGATCGCGCGGACTTCCGCGACGGCGCGACGACGACCGAGCCGAGCGACACGGCCGAGGACGCGCCCGCGGTCGCCACGGACGCGGCCGCGGTCGACGACGCGGACACCAAGCCCGGGGTGTAGCTCAGGCGCTGGGCTGCAGGCGCGCGGGGGGTACGGCGCGTCCCCGGTTGTCGCGGGCGATCAGCGTGATCGAACCGACGAGGTCCGCGAGTGCCACCGCCGCGAGCAACCATGCGCCGAGCGGCGATCCCGAGAGCAACCAGCCCGCTGCGATCGCGGCGGTGAGCATCAGCGCGAGGCCCCGCACGGGTCGACGCGCGTAGATGTGCGCGAAGCCCCACGGCAGCCCGAGCACCGCGAGCATCAGCGGGACCGCGAAGCTCCGCCGCGCCGGCGCCATCGCGTCGTCATCGTCGTCATCGTCGTCGTCATCGTCATCGTCATGGGCGTCGACCCCATCGAGCTCGTCCGGGTCCGGTGTCATCGCGCGGAACGGCGTCGCGACGACCGCCCGCGGCGCGTCGTCGTCCGCCGCGTCGTCGAAGGGCCCGACGATCTCCGCGGCGATCTCCCGCGCGGTCGTCCGCCACACCTTCGGCACCATCACGCGTGGTGCCAGGCCCGCGCCGTGGATCATGCCGAGCATGCCGTGGGTGGTGGCGCCTTCGATGCGCAGCGGCACGCCGCGGGCCTCGAGCGCGGCGCGGAGCATCTGCAGCTCGCCGGCATCGCGGCACGTACACAGCAGGACGAGCGCGTCGTCGGCCACGGGGTCACGCGTCCGAGTAATTCACGCGCCCGAGCAATTCAAGAGGGCCTCGTCGACGTCGGGCGTGGCCGGCAGCGGGTACTCGACGCCATTGATCGCGGCAAAGCCGGCGTACGGCGCCGGCGCGAGGCAACCGGCGCCCGAGACCTGCGTGATCGCGATCTCGTAGACGCCATCGACGTCTGCGGTGACGAGCGCCTGCGGGCACGCTCCGCCGGCCAGCCAGGTCGGATCCGTGCACGCGACGATGTCATCGAACATGCCGTAGGCGCCGCTGGGCGAGCGGATCTCGAGGACGAGGTCCGCAGCGTTCACCGACGTCGCGCCGGCCTCGCCGATGTTGTCGAATCGGACGTAGAAACAATCGCCCGTGACCAGCGACACCGTGAAGATGTCCTCGAAGAAGACGCTGTAGTCCGGGACGGCTGGATCGCAACCCACCGTGCCGTAGCTCGGCGTGCCGTCGTAGGCGAGCTCGCACGCGACGAGATCGGTCGGGGCGCCGTCGCAGATCGTCGGCGTGACGTCGCCGTCGGTGGTGTCGGCCGGTTCCGTGGTCGCGGTGGGATCGGTCGTGCCGGTGGTCGCGGTGGGATCGGTCGTCGCCGGATCCGTGCCGGAGCTCGAGTCCGGCGCCGTGGTCACGGTGGGATCGGTGCTGGGCGTCGTCGCGGTGCCCGAGTCCGCGGTGCCCGAGTCCGCGGTGCCTCCCGTGCTCGGATTCGACGGCGGGTCCGAGGGATCGAAGCAGGCCGGCAGGGCGGCGACGGCGACGACGACGGCGACGACGACGACGGAACGAGGGCGGGTCGGGCGCGTGGGCACGGCGCGAGAGTACCGCGGCCCCGGCATCCGCCGCTTTGTTTCGGCCGCAGGTGCCGCCCTGCTACGGTCGCAGGCCCCATGCGCACGCCGCCCCTGCTCGGCCTGGCCGCGGTGCTCGCCTGTGCGACCGACGGGCTGGACATCGGCGAGCGCGACGACGCAGCGCCGGTCGCCGCGCCCGTCGACGCGGCGGCGAAGTCCCCGACGCCCGCCCGTGACGCCGCGGCGATCGTCGGCGATCCCGGCGCGGCGGAGGACGAGATCCTCGCGATCGGCGAGGCCGACATCGGCGAGGAGGAGCTCCTCGGCCTCCCTGGATCCCAAGGCTTCGCGATCATGGGCAGCGGCGCCCACGGCCCGATCCCCGAGGGTGGCGCGAGCGTCGGCACGCCCGACGATGGGGCGCTCGTGGGTGGGGTGCAGCTGCCGTTCGATCCACGCGCGTATACGCGGCGCGACGCGACGCGATCGTGGGCGACGACCCAGACCATCCGCACGATCCAGGCGGCGTTCACGACGCTGCGTCGCGATCGCGGCGTCGATGCGGAGGTCGTCATCGGCGATCTCAGTCTGCCGCGCGGCGGCGCCTTCTCGCCGCACGTCTCGCACCGCAGCGGGCGCGACATCGACATCCGCCTCGTGCTCGCGCCCGGGCTCGATCGATCGACGATCCCCTTCGCGCCCGAGCAGGTCGACTGGCCCGCGACGTGGGCGCTGGTCCACAGCTTCCTCGAGACCGGCCATGTCACGTACGTGTTCCTCGAGCACGGCCACCAGGCCCACCTGCGCCGCGCGGCCGAGGCTGCGGGCGTGCACCCGGACGTCCTCGATCGGTGGTTCGAATGGCCCGCGGCCTATGACGCTACCGCCGTGATCCGCCACGAGCGTGGCCATCGGGCCCACGTGCACGTGCGGCTCGATTGCGAGGGCCAGGGCCCGCGCTGTCACGGCGTGTGACGCCGCGTCGACCTCGCGCGCATTCGAGCCGCGCGCGTCTCCGCGGTGTGCGACGCAATCGTGGCATCATCGACGCGGCATCACCCATGCTCCGTCGTAGCCTCCCGCTCCTCCCCGCTGCGCTCCTCCTCGCAGGGGGGCTCCCCGCCCGCGCCGAGATCCCCTACGCCGATCAGATCACGCCCGGCGAGCTGCGGGGCATCGCCCGCGACTTCGGCGACGAGTGGGTGCTCGGCTACTGGGAGTATCTGCCGGCGAACTTCGATGAGCTCGGCGACGGCGAGCTGCTGCCCCTGGTGGTGTTCCTGCCCGGCATCGGCGAGTACGACTCGGACTCGGCGTGCCCCGGCGACGTCGATTGGTGCACCTGGCAGGAGTGCAACAACGGCGACGGACTGTGTCGCGCCCTCAGCTGGGGCCCGCAGCTGCTGATCCGCACCAACGCGTGGGACGACACCGCGCGGCCCTTCATCATGGTGTCACCGCAGAACCCGGTGAACCCCTTCTCGCAGCAGGAGTGGGACATCGACGACCTCGACGCGTTCTTCGAGTTCGTGGTCGCCAACTACCCGGTCGATCCGCGGCGGATGTACCTGACGGGGATGAGCCA
Organism: Nannocystaceae bacterium; assembly: GCA_044344875.1. Taxonomy (GTDB): domain Bacteria; phylum Myxococcota_A; class Polyangia; order Nannocystales; family Nannocystaceae; genus Xiheibacterium. Next base: position 34,180 of record JBIJCC010000084.1, on the reverse strand, counting down.
GGGCGGACGCGGCACGATGCAGTACGTCGCGGCGCACCCGCGTCGTTTCACGGCGGCCGTGCCGACGCCGGGCGGCCAGGTATACTTCCCGGCGAGCTGCGAGTTCGCCGACACCGCGTTCTGGGTGTTCCACGGCGAGGACGATCAGGACGGCAACCTCGGCCCGGGCGTGTTCAACCCGTGCGCTCAGGTCGAGATGCTCTACATGTACAACAACCCCGACGCGTACCCGGGCGAGCCGGAGTGCGTGACGGCGGTGGGGCAGCCGCGTCCGGTCGGGCGCATGACGATGTACGACAACGTCGCGCACTCGTCGTGGATCCAGACCATCGATCCGATCGGCTCGGGATTCCCGGCGAGCGAGTGGTCGTCGGACCAGGGCTGCGGCTTCGACGTCGAGTTCCGCGAGTACGACGCGGCCAACGATCCCGATGGCATCTACAGTTGGTTCCTCGACCTCGATCGGCCCGACGTGGTCGCGCCCGACGACGTCGATGTCGAGCCGACGCAGGCCCAGCTCACCGCGATGGTCACCGATGACGACGCGGTGACGTGGACGTGGACGCAGACCGACGGGCCCGGAGCGACCCTGACGAACGCGGATCAGGCGACCGTCGACCTCGACGATCTGCTGCCGCTGACCGACTACACCTTCGAGGTGTTGGTGGTCGACGTCGACGGTCAGTGGGATCGCGACGAGGTCACCATCCACGTCGGTGAGGCGCCGGCGGGGAGCTCGAGCGACGGTGGCACGGGCGGGACGTCGGGCGACACGGTGGGGACGACCGCGGGCACCGGCGCTGCGGACACCGGCGACACCGGGGAGACCGGTGGTTCGTCGGGCGGAGCGACCGCGGCCGACAGCAGCGGCGGCGCGACCGGGGCCGACGGCAGCGGCGGCGCCACGGCGAGCGCGACGGCGGGCTCGGCAACGGGCGCGACCGGGGCGAGCGACGACGGCTCGTCGGGGACCTCGAGTGGCGGTGCGGGTGGTGGCGAGGACGGCGGCGGCGGTTGTGGCTGCGCGGCCGATCGGCGCGGCGTGGCCTCGGCGTGGCTGCTCGCCGCGTTCGGCCTGCTCGGCCGTCGTCGTCGGCGGGGGATCCCGCGGCCGTGATCGCGATGACGCGAGGGTCCGCGCTGCTCGCCCTGTCGACGGCGCTCGGCTGCGTGATCACCTCGGGCTCTGGCTCTGGCTCGGGCTCGGGCTCGGGCGCAGACACGACCTCGACCACGGGCGACGCGAGCACGACCACGTCGGGCACGACCGAAATCACGCCGGCGGACAGCTCGAGCTCGGAGGACACGGCCGTGGACAGCTCGAGCGGCGACGTCGCTCCGGGCATGCTCGGTTGTCCCGTCGCGCGCGCCGACACCGATCTCCCGGACGACAGCGACGCGCCGCAGATCCGCGTGCTCTACGTCGTGCCCAGCGACGGCCGCGACGCTGCGCTCGACACCTCGGGGCAGATCTGCAACTCGGTGCTCGGCTGGACGCGGTGGCTCGACGCGCAGTCGGGCGGGCGCACCCTGCGGCTCGACACAGCGGGCGACCTGCTCGACATCGGCTTCGTGCGGCTGGCGATCGACGACGCGCAGATGCACGGCACCGCCGACGTCGCCGACGTCGACACCGGCTTCGCCTACGTCCGCGATCGCATCGAGCGCGAGCTCGTGGCGATGGACGCGGTGGCGCCCGACAAGATCTACGCGGTCTACTACGGCGGCACGAGCCAGTACGCCTGCGGCGGTGGGGCCTACCCGCCGCTGCTCGTCGGTCACGTCGCCGCGATGTACCTCGGCGGCCAGATCCCCGGCTTCGACGCCTGCAACGCGCAGCCGTGGGGACAGCCCGACGGCGAGCTCGGCTACGTCGACGCCGGCATGATCCACGAGGTCCTGCACACCCTGGGCGCCGTCGATCTGCTCGCGCCGCACGAACACGCCAGCGGCCACGCCTTCGACGACGGCGAGACGACCCCCGAGCGCGATCTGATGTACAGCCCCCGCACGGGTGACGATCCGCCGTGGGGCGTCTACGATCCCGACGGGCTCGCGCTGGATCTCGGCCGCGACGACTACTTCGATCACGGGGATCCCGAGCTCGTGGACGTGGCGCGGAGTGTGTTCCTCGAGCCGCTGCCGGCCGATCCGGTCGCACCGCCGGGGTGGTGAGTCGGGTGACGCAACGCCGCCGCGGGACCCACTCCCGCGGCGGCGCTGCCCAGCCTCACCTCACCTCACCCCGATCTCACGGGCACGGCAGCCCATTGCAGGTACAGATCACGTCGCCCTCGCACGCCGTGTCGCAGACCAGCGCCGCGGCGTCGCAGAAGAACGTGCAGCCGCCCGCGCCGCCGCACGAGAAGTCGCAGGTCGCGTCGGCGTCACACTCGAGGTTGCAGCCGCCGCCGGCACACTCGGCGGTGCAGATCGAGCCCTCGTTGCACACCTGATCGCAGCCGCCGCCATCGCAGGTGAAGTCGCAGCGTTGGCCGGGCTCGCAGACCTGGTTGCAGCCGCCCTGGTCGCAGTCGGGGTCGGTGGTTCCGGTGTCGCCGGTGACGTCGCCGATGGTCGGGTCGCCGCTGCTCGATCCATCGGAGCCGCTGTCCGACGCAGTGTCGCTCGCGCTCGCGCTGTTCGAGTCCGACGCGGAGTCGGTCGCCGACGCGGTGGCCGAGTCGGTCGCCGTGGCGGAGTCCGACGCCGACGCGCTCGCCGAGGCCGAGTCGGACGCGCTCGCCGAGGCCGAGTCGCCCTCGGTGTCCGAGGCCGAGTCGGTCGCGGTGGCGGTGGCCGTCTCGGTGGCCGTGGCAGTGGCGGTGGCGGTGGCGGTCGCCGAGGCGGTGCCGTCGTCGCCGTCGGAGATGACGCAGGCGCTGGCGAGGACGAACAACGCGCAGATACCAAGGGGGGGTCGAGTGTTCATGCGACCCCGAGGTGGCCCGACGGCTGCGGACGCGGGTCACCCACCGTGCAGCGGCGGTGACGTCGATCACCGCGGTGCGGACGCGCGCGGCCTCGGCCTGACCCGCGCCGCGCGAGTACTCGCCACCTGTCGGGCATGAACACGACCCAACACCTCCTCGTCGCCTCTGCCCTCTGCGTCGTCGCCTGTGACGCGGGGTCGCTGGCGGCCATCGGCAATCAGAAGGACGCGAAGGCCGGCTTCGATGCCCTGTTGCAGGCGCTCGGCGGGGCCGACACGGCGCGCTCCGGCGCGCTCGCCCCGACCCGTGGATTCCGCGAGGGCGAGGTCTGGGGTGATGGCGTCCACGAGCTCGTCGACGTCGTCGTGCCCTGCAGCGAGGGCGGGCAGCTCGTGCTCTCGGGGACGCTCGAGCTCGCCGGGCTCGACGCGTGGACCGACCTCGATCCCGAAGACGTCGATCCCGCTGCGTTGCCGGGGACGCTGCCGTCGGCGACGTTCGACTACGGGGTCGACTTCGACGCCTGTCAGGAGGCCGGCGTGACGATCGACGGGTCGATCGACTGGTCGATGGCCTCGGTCGTCGACGCCGCCACCTACGCGGCGAGCTTCGACTGGAGCTACGCGGGCACCGTCACCTTCAGCGGCGCGGCGACCGGCGAGTGCGCCCTCGATCTCCACGGGCTCGGCGACGGCGAGATCGGGGCGTGGCAGGGCGTCGATCCGGCCGCGTTCGACGGCGACGTGTGTGGCTTCTCGGCCGCCGAGACCCTCGACGCGGGCGCCGAGCCCCCGGGTGCCGAGCCCAGCGAATAATCGGGTCGATTTCGGTGCGACGGATCGCCGGCGACCGCCTCTAGGGCACCATGACACGCACCACCCACCTCGCCCTCGGCCTCGCTGGCCTGCTGTTGCCCCTCGCCTGCGACGACGCGACGGGACGCGATGCACCGTCCGGTGACGCGCTCGACACCCTGCTGCGCACCGCCGACGCCGCGGTCGACGACGCCATCGCTGGCGAGGTGCCGTTCGCGGCGAACGACGCCTTCGACGGCTGCGCCGACACCTACGCCGGCTGCATCGACGCCGCCGACGAGACCGCGTGCGTCCCCGACGAGGACGCGTGTGTCCCCGACGGCGACGCCATCGAGGCGCTCACGCAGTGCTACCTCGATGCGCAGACCGACGCCGAGTTCGACGCCTGCGCGCTCCTCGAGGAGGGGCTCCTCGACGACATCGACGGTTGTGTCGAGGGGGCCGTCGGTGGCGTCGACGCGTGCCTCGACGCCATCGACACCGCGTTGACCGATTGCGACGACGCCCTCGATGCTTGTCTCGACGGTGCGCTCGACACGATGTGCGCCGATTTCGAGCAGCAGTGCGTGGACCTGGGCGGCGGGGCGATCTGCGACGGGCTCTGCGACGCCATCGACGGCCCCTGAGCGAGGCAAGGGGCGGGAGGCGACTACGGCTGCGCGGCGGCGAACTCGATCTCGACCAGCTCGCCCGTGTGCGCGTCGAGCCACGCGGTGTCCGAGCCGTCGGTGACCCTCCACTGCGCGCCGACGAGCTCGGCGCGCTCGGGCGCGGACGTCAGGTACGCGGCGGCCTCGCCCATGGCCCGCGACTCCGCGAGCGACGTCGACGGCTCGGCGGCGCCGGTCGTGAGGGGAACGGTCAGCAACCCCGCGATGGCAATCGCGGCGAGGTCGGTCCACGAGAGTTGCATGAATGCCATCGTAGCGTCATCGAACCGTGACACAAGAAAATTGTCGATCTCACCCCGATAAACCTGCGCAGCGGGTGATCTGCGGCGAAACACGTCCCCGCTCGGGCCGAGATTCGTGACATGGCTGTGACATTGGTGCTCGCGTCGATGCTTCGAGCACCACGCGCGGGCGCGCCTCACGATCGCCGGACGCGAGGCCTGGCCGTGCGCACCTCGAGCGGCGCCATCGGTTCGATCGACGTGGCCAGCGCATCGACGAACACGCGCACCTTCGCCGGCAGGTACTCGCGGCTTGGGTACACCGCGTAGACCGGTCGCAGGGTGACCGCTTCGGGGCCGAACAGCACGCGCAGACGGCCAGCCGCCACCGCCTCGCGGCACACGATCGCCGGCACCCGCGCGATGCCGACGCCGGCGATGGCCGCCTCGCACGCGACCTCGAGATCGTTGACCACGAGCACCGGCTCGATCTTCGCGGTCACGCCCGCGAGCTCCCAGGTCTCGCGGGGCCGGGTCCCGACGCACCGCTGCGACGCGAGCTTCGTCGGGCTGGGCGCGCCGTGCCGCGCCACGAACTCCGGGCTCGCGACGAAGTACGCATGGCCCTCGCCGAGCTTGCGCGCGACGACCGAGCTGTCGTCGAGGTTGCCGATGCGGATCGCGAGGTCGAATCCCTCTTCGATCAGCTGCACGCGGCGGTCGGCGAGCACGACCTCGACCCGCGCCGCGGGGTAGCGGGCGAGGAAGTCGGCGACCACCGGCGCGAGGTATCGGCGGCCGTAGAGCACCGGCGTGGAGATGCGGAGCAGGCCGACCGGCTCGGGCTGCCGTCGCTGGACCTCCGCGTTGGCCTCTTCGATCTGCGCGGCGATCGCTGCACAACGCTCGTAGTACGTTGCGCCGCCGTCGGTGACCCGGAGCCGTCGGGTGGTGCGCTCGAGCAGCCGCACGCCGAGGCGCTCCTCGAGCTTGGCGAGGCGCTCGCTCGCGGTCTGCTTGGTGATGCCCAGGGACCGCGCGCCGGCGGTGAAGCTGCCGGCCCGGGCCACCGCGGCGAACAGGAGCATGTCGGCGGGCGGGATGTTCATCGTCAAGTCATGCCTGACGAATAGTTCGATGTGTAGGTCATTGTCGGATCCGCGTCCGGGGGCCATGTTGCCGGCCATGGACGACAAACTCATCGTGGTCGCCGGCGGTGCCGGCAAGCTGGGACGACTGCTCGTGGGCACGCTGACGGAGCGGCCGGGGGTCCGGGTGCGCGTGTTGGTCCGGGATCCGGCGAAGCCCGAGGTCGCGGCGATGGCCGGCCCGCGGGTCGAGCTCGTCGCGTTCGACGCCACGGTGGCCGACGATGCTGCGCGGGCGGCCGCCGTCCGCGGCGCATTCGCGGTGGTGTCGACGCTGCAAGGCGGTCCGGACGTGATCATCGACGCCCAGCTCGCGCTGCTCCGCGCGGCGAAGGCCGCCGGCGCCCGTCGCTTCATCCCGTCGGACTACTCGTACGATCTGTTCGCGCTGCCGGCCGGCATCAACGTCAACTCCGACTGGCGACGGACCCTCGGTGAGCGCGCGGCGACCGAGGCGACCGAGGCGTTCGAGGTCGTCCACGTCCTGCAGGGCATCTTCGCGGACGCGTACGTCCTCGGCTTCCTCGGGGTGCTCGACGCGGAGCGTGGCGTCGTGCGCTACTGGGGCGACGGCAGCACGCCTGTCGACTGGACCACGTGGGAGGACACCGCCAGCTTCGCTGCGGCCGCTGCCCTCGACGATCGCCCGGTGCCATCGCGCCTGTTCGTCTCGGGCGATCGCATGGACATCCTCGCCTTCGCCAAGGCGTGGGAGGCGGCGCACGGCCGAACCGCGACGCTCGAGCGCCTCGGATCGCTCGAGGATCTCGAGCGCGAGACCCAGCGTCGACTCGCGACCGAGCCCGGCAACATGTACGCATGGCTGCCGCTGATGTACGCCCGCGGGATCTTCGGCGGGCAGGCGCTCCTCGGGCCGACCCACAACGGGCGCTACCCCGAGATCTCCCCGCGCACCGTGCCCCAGGCGATGGCGCAGGGCGCCGTGTGACGCGGGCGTGACGTCTGCGCGGCGACGAAACGCCCGGTGCGCCGCCGGTGTCCGACGATGGGAGCGCATGGCCAACTCCGACGATCCCCGCGCCACCTACTCCGAGGCCGAGGCGGCCCTCGCCCTGCGGCGGGCCGCCTCGCTGCAGCTCGAGGCCGCCGAGCGGGCCGAGCGACACCTGAGCTCCGGCTCCGGTCCGGCGGTCGATGGCTACGGGCGCGACGAGCTGCTGGCGGCGGCGCGCGAGGTCGGGATCGATCCGTCGTTCGTCAGCGTCGCGCTCGCGGAGCTCCAGCCCGGCGCCGCGATCGCGACCCTCGACGATCCCACCGATCGCGCCGCGACGCGCTGGTTGGGGACGCGGGCGCGGAGCCTGTCGGTGTCGCGGCGCTTCGCCGAGCGGGCCGAGTTGGTGTGGCCGGTGCTGACGCGGGTCTGCGAGGGTCCGGTGTTCGGGTTGCGCCTCGACGGGGTGGACGGCGGCCATCCGCTCGAAGGCGGCGTGGCGCGGTTCCACATGGTTCGCCTGCGCGAGATGATGATGATGCGCGGCAACGCGTTCACGATGCTGTGCTACCGCATGGAGCAGCTCGAGGCGTTCGATCTGCGGGTCGTGGTGCGCGCCGACGGTGACGCGACCGACGTGACGATGTTCATCGATCTGCGCGCCGGCGTCGGTCGCAACCTGCGGTGGGCGCGGGTGAGCAGCGGCGTGCTCGGGGTCCTCGCGGGTGCGGGCGCGCTCGCGGCGGGCCTGGTCGTCGGGCCGGTGATCGCCGCGGGGCTGACGGTGCTCGCCGGCGCCGCGGGTGTGGGCACCGCATTGGCTGGGTGGCGCTGGAGCTACCGCAGCGCCGCGGCGCAGCTCGTCGCCCAGCTCGAGCGGCTCGTCGCCGAGGTCGATCGCGCGCTGCGGCGCGACGCGCTGATGCTGCCCGCGGCCGAGTCACCGCCGCCGCCTGCGTCCGAGGGCGACGCCGTCCTCGCGGTGCTCGTCGACGCCGGCTAGCCGCCGACGCGCGCGTCACTCCGGTCGCGCGCGGAGGTCCGCCAGCGCGAGACGCATGCGGCTCTTCACCGTGTTCGCAACGGTGCCGGTCGCGTGGGCGACCTCGTCGAGCGACCAGCCGAGGCCGTGGTGGAGCACGAGCGCGTGGCGCTGGGCCGTCGGCGTGTCCTGCAGCAACCGCTCGAGCTCGAGTCGGCGCAGGAGCGCGTCGCAGGCGTCGCTCGCATCCACGGGGTCGTCGGCGTCGTTGTGGAACTGGCGCTCGTGCGCGCCCTGGCGGCGGGTGTGCACGAGGTGCCGGGCGATCCGCCGCCACGCGAGCACCTTGGCCCAGCCCAGCAGCGAGCCCTGCCCGTTGAACGTCGCGAGGTGCTGCCAGAGCTCGAGCACGGCGACCTGCGTGGCGTCGTCGGCCTCGGCGGCGTCGCGGGTCATCCGCTGCGCGACGGCGCGGATCCGCGGGAGCACGCGGCGCATCACCTCGTCGAGGGCGCGGCGATCACCCGTCGCCGCGCGACGGGTGAGCTGCGCGTCGCGATCGCGCTCGGTGGGGAACGGGGGCGGGACGCGGGGCGCTGCGGGGGCTTCGAAGGGCATGGGGTCCTGCGCACGCGCCGGGCGATCCGGCGCGCCGAACCCCGAGACACGGGCATCGGCCGAGCGTCGCGTGGGAATCGTGATCGCGGTCGCAGGGCCTCGTGGCGGAGCCCCGGACGGCTTGGGCACGGCTGCATCGGCGGGGTACGCTGCACCGAACCCGCATGGACCTCCTCACCGCCCTGCTGCCGCTGTCCCTGGCATGGTCCCCCACGCCTGGCTCGGCGCCTGCCGACGTGCCCGGCGTCGCGGTGCTGGAGCTCGCGGTCGACGGCGCCCTCCCGCCGCAGTGGGCCCAGGCCCTCGGATCGGCCCTGCGCGAAGGGCTGGCGCGCGGCCGCTTCGGTGTGGTCGAGCCCGATCCACCGGCGCCCGGCTGTGTCGCGCTGGCGTGCCTCGACCCCGCGGCGCGATCGGCCGTGCGCTACGTGGTGACGGCCCGCATCGCGGTCGTCGATCGAAACTACACGGTCGACGTCGCGCTGGTCGACGCGCGCACCGGATCGTCGGTCGCCACCGCGAGCGATGCGTGCGAGGTGTGTGGCCTCGCCGACGTCAGCGCGCAGGTCTCGGCCCTCGGCGCGAGCCTGCGCGACAAGCTCGACGCGCTGGTCACCGCGGCGCCGGTGCTGCAGGTGTCGACGCGGCCCGACGGCGCCGCGGTGCGACTCGACGGCGAGCCGCGCGGCACGACGCCCGTCGAGATCACGGCGACGCCCGGGCGCCATCGACTCGAGCTGCGCAAGTCGGGGTACGTCTCGGCGATCCGCGAGCTCGATCTCGTCGCCGGGGTGCGCGAGCGCATCGAGGTCTCGCTCGACGCCGAGTCGTTCGCGTCATCATCCGGCCGTCGCCGGCGGCCGACGCCGGCCGCCGAGCATGCGGCCGATCCACGCCTGCGTCGGCGCACGATCCTCGGCGCGGTGCTGCTCGGCGTCGGGGTCGCGGCGGCGGGCGTCGGCGGAGCGCTGTGGGGCATCGACAGCCGCCCGGTCCGCTCGCGCTGCAGCGGTTCCGATCGGGATCCGTTCGGCGAGTGCCGCTGGTTGCACGACACCCGCACCGCCGGCATTGCGCTGGTCGCCACGGGGGCCGTCGCCGCGATCTCCGGCGCGGTGACCCTGGCCGTGCGCCACCGCCTGCGTCGGAGCTCGCGGCGACGATGACATGCCCGAGCGCCGACGCGATCGTGCAGTTCGTCGCCGGCGAACTCGACGAGTCCGCGCGCCAGCAGATGGAGCTGCACATCGATGCCTGCCGCGATTGCGCGTCGCTCGTGCAGGAGGCCAACGCGGGTCTCGGTCAGACGACCCGCCGCTACGGCGAGGACGCGCCGCCGTCGCCCCCGCCCGGGGAGCTGTCGCGCGGCGCGAGTGTCAGCCGCTACATCATCCTGTCGCTGCTCGGCGAGGGCGGGCTCGGTCGCGTGTACCTGGCCTACGACCCCGAGCTCGATCGCAAGGTCGCGATCAAGCTGATGCGCGACGGGGCAGCGGCGAGCGACGAGGTCGCCGCGCGACTGCTCCGCGAGGGCCGCGCGATGGCTCGGCTCGCGCACCCCAACGTCGTCGTCGTCCACGACATCGGCATGTCGGCGCTCGGGCCCTTCATCGCGATGGATGTCGTCGAGGGCGGCACGCTGCGGCAGTGGCTCGCCGCGACGCCCCGCAGCTGGCAACAGATCCGCGACATGTTCGTGGCCGCGGGCCGCGGGCTCGAGGCCGCCCACGCCGTCGGGCTCGTGCACCGCGACTTCAAGCCGACCAACGTCCTGGTCGGCCTGCGCGATCAGGTGCTGGTCACCGACTTCGGGCTCGCGCGGGCGTTCGGCGACGGCCGCGACGGCTCGCCGGTGGACGACGGGCTGCGCCTGCCGTGGTCCGACGTCGCGTTGACGCGCACCGGCACGGTGATGGGCACGCCGGCGTACATCGCACCGGAGCAGCTGCGCGGCCGCGCCGTCGATGCTCGCGCCGATCAGTTCAGCTTCTGCGTCTCGCTGTACGAGGCGCTGTTCGGCGTGCGGCCGTTCGCGGCGGAGGACCTGGTCGAGTACCTACGGGCGATCACGAAGGGGGAGCCACAGCCCGCACGAGCGCGACGCGAGGTGCCGGCCGCCCTGCGCAAGGCGCTACTGCGTGGCTTGGCCGACGATCCGACGAAGCGCTATGGCGACATGGGCGAGCTGCTGCGCGCGCTGACCTGGGATCGCCGCGCGCGTCGGCGACACCTCGCCCTCGGGCTCGCTGCGGTGGCGCTGACGGGGGCCGGCGTCGGCGTCGGCTTCGCGCTGCAGCCGGAGTTGCCGGCCGATCCGACCGAGATCGACGGCCTGGTCGACGAGGCCCGCCTCGCGGCCGCGCAGGCGCGGTTCGTGTACCCCGAGCGCGCGCGGCCCGACGAGCCGACCGCGTACCAGCGCGTGCTGCAGCTCGAGGCGCTCGAGCACGAGGACGCGCTGGCCGACGACGCGGCCGCGACGCTGCGCCAGGAATTCTCGACCACGCTCGTGCGGCTCGGCGACGAGTACTGGTCGCGCGAGGGCGGTGCGCCCTTCGCCGCGGACTACTACATCGCCGCCGTGATGTTCGACCCCGCCAACGCCCACGCGGCCGCGCGGATGATGGTCACGCCCGGGGAGCTCGCGAGCCTGCGGGCCAAGGCCTCGGCGTCGGACTACTCGATCGAGGAACTCGCCGCCGCCGAGCCATCGCGGATCCTCGCGGATCCCGAGCCGACCCGTCGAGCGCAGCGCATCGGCGAGCTCGCGGCCAAGGGGGGCACCAGCCTCACGCTGCTCGAGCGGCTGCGCCGGGTCGCTGGGATCGACGCGGTCGAGCCGACGATCGCGACGGCGGCTCCGCCCAAGCCGCGCGCACCCACGCCCGTCGTCCCCGAGCCCGCGGCCGAGTCGAAGAACGGGGTCGAGCCGACGCCTGCGATCGAGCCGGCCCCGGCCGCGCCGCCCGACGACGCCTCGGCCACCCGCGAGCTCGCGCTCGGTCGCGCGGCGATCCGGTCCAATGATCTCGATGTCGCGGAGCAGCACTTCCACCGCGCGCTGAAGGTGCGACGCAACGACGCCGAGGCGTGCGCAGGCCTGAGCGAGGTCTACTTCGAGCGCGGCGAGTTCAGTCGCGCGGTCGAGTTCGGCCGCCGTGCGGTGACCCACCGACCCAAGGTCGCGCGCTACTGGATCGCGTTGGGCGACGCCCACCTCCGCACGCTCGAGTACGACGACGCGACGCGGGCCTACGAGCGGGCGCGCGAGCTCGGCGACGGCCGTGCGGCGGGCCGGCTCTCCGCGCTCGCGTCGCGCCTGGGGCGGTGACGCCACCGTGCGGTCCCGGGTTCACTCGATGTCCTCGGGCGCGGCGAGCCCGGCGAAGCTGGCGTCGAGGCGGCTGCGGATCAGCGACAGCACGCTGTTCACCCCGCGGTCGTCGCTGTGCAGCGCGACGGCGAGGTGGACCTTGATGCGGGCGAGCAGCGCGTCGTAGGCCTGTCGCAGCCAGCGCGCCGTGGTCGCGTGGTGCACGTCGTACACCCGCGCGAGATCGCGGACCGAGAGCCCGCCTGTGGTCACCTGACGTAGCAGCGTCCGCTCGCGCACCGAAAGCTCGGCCAGCGCCTGGCGGAACGCGACCCGGAACGCGTCGCGGTAGCCGATGCCGAGCACCTGCAGCTCGGCGTCGGGCGCCCCCGCGGCCACCGCGTCGAGGATCGCGTCGTCGTCGGCGGCGACGCGCTCGGGCTCGTGGCGGCGCACGGCGTTGAGCAGGCTCCGCTTCGCGGTCACGCGCAGCCACGCGACGAACGAGCCGCGCCCCGAGTACTGACCGATCGCCGGGGGACGATCCGCGGTGGCGACGAACAGTTGGACGCGGACGATCTGCCGCTTGTCGTCGATGCCCAGCCGCGGATCGGTCACGCCGGCCATCACCTGCTCGAGGTGCCGTCCGAACGTGCGCTCGAGCGTCGCGATCGCGTGAGCATCGCCGTGGGCGCACGCGCACGCCAGCGCGAGATCTTCGAGCTGCAGCGCCCGCTCGAGATCGATCGGCCGCTCGTGCGCCGCCACGCGCTCGGCCAAGGCCGCGCCGAGCTGCTCGGGCCGCGGCGCGAGGGACCACCGTCGCCACACGCGCTGCCACAGCTCGGGCAGCCAGTCGCGCCATGCGGGGTCGTCCGCCGCCAGGCCGCGGGCCCGCAGTCCCTCGGCGAACGCGTCGATGAGGGCGCTGGCGTCCCCCGAGTCCGGCTCAGCCACCGGGCTCCGTCAGGCGGTACTCGACCTCGAACGGGAGGCACGCGTCGATGTCGGGCGCGGCGACCTGCACGAACACGTTCAGATCGGCGGTGCACGCGTGCCACAGCGCGACGCCGTCGGCGGCGCAGCAGCCCCCGCGACCGAGCGGGCTCTGCTGCGCCGTGGTGCCGCCGTCGCACAGCAGCGTCGGCACGCCGGGGGCATCGACGCATTCGAGGAACACGCACAGCTCGGCGCCGGCGTCGGCCTGGAGCGTCGCGACGATGCGCCCGGCCCCCGAGTCCGTCGACGTCGCGAACGTGAACCACCAGCTCGGGACCTCGGGCGTCAGCATGCCCTCGGCGATCCCGGGCGTTGCGCCGGGCGGCATCGTGCCGAGGTCGATCGCGCGCGTCTCGGAATCGGGGGCGGGCACGCCGTCGTCCCCGGCACACCCGGTGGTCGTGTCGTCCGCCCCGAGGACATCGTCGCTGGCGTCGGTGTCGACGAACGCGGGGTTCGGCTTCATGCACGCCGCGGTCGCGAGGATCCCCGCGACGAGCACGCTCCCCCGCGCACCACCGAGTCGACGGATCGCCACGACCCACCCACGCTACCACGGCGGGACCACGCGACCACGGCGGGGCGCTGCGACCTGTGGTGCAGATCGCTTCAGCGCTGCGCCGTCGCTGCGAGGGCGACACGGCGGTGACCCGCGACGCCCGCAGCGGTGCCACCTGCACGGCATGTCGTCCTCGATGCGCGCCACGTCGACGTCGGCCACAAGCGCTGGCTCGACGGCCCCGGTGACGGTGAGGACGGTGCACCCGCGGACGCCGACTGGCCGCTCACCGTCACGCGCAGTACGGCTGCGGCAAGCTCATGTTCACCAGCGACCACACCGTCGAGTGGGAGAAGTACGCCGGGCTCACGCCGCAGGAGCTGGTGCTGATGTACCTCGTGATCGAGATCGGGACGTGTCACCCGCCGTTCGACCCGCCGCCGCCGGCGGGGTGATGCCCACGCTCGGGAAATAGGATCATGGGGGCACCCAGGGTCAACGCGACCCTGGGTGTGGGCCAGGGGGACTGGACGTCCCCCGTCGAGCTCCGCATCGGCCCCTGTCGTTCCGGCCCATGATGGGGATTCAGTGAAGCGAGGGGGCGAATCGATCCGCGGGGGTGATCGGATTTCCGATCTTTTTTCCGAGCCGGCGCCTTTCGAGCCCGGCCCCTCACTGGCGTGTCGGTCGGCGGCTGCCACCGAGCGGGTCGTCGTCGAGGGGCTCGGGCAGGACCTGCTCGAGCTGCCAGGCCGTGCGCGCCCGGGCGACCCGCGTCTGCGTGATCGCCCCGCGCGTGCGGCCCACCGCGGCGTGGGCGACGGCGAGGGCGGCGACCGAGGCGAGGGCGAGGAGCACCGGCGTGAACGTCGGCGAGAACGTGGCCATGGTCGCGTGGATGACGATGCGATCGGGCTCGATGACGGTGGTCGGGTCGATCCACTGCTGGGCTTCGGCGAGGCACGGCAGCAGCACCGCGGCGGCGAACATCGCGAACACCCAGCGGCGGTGATCGGCGCGCTCGAAGGGGAACACCGGCATGATCGCCGCGGCGACCATCGGGACCACGAGGTAGGGGCCGGTCAGGCGCGCCAGCAGGACCAGGGCGACGGCGCCTGCGGCCGCAGCGATCATCCCTGCGATGCGGGTGGTGCCGCCCCAGATCGCGCGCTGCACCGCGGCGAGCAGCGCGATCGCGATCGCGATCGCGAAGGCGACGAACGTGGCCGGCTCGCGCAGGCCGAAGCCGATGCCGCAGCCGAACAGGAGCATCCACGCGGCGATCCCCGCGACGGCGATCCTCGCCCCGCGCCGACGATCGCTGCGATCCTCGGGCGCGAGCCGCCGCGAGAGATCCGGCGGCATCACATCGAGCCCGTCCGCGAGGGCGTCGCGCAGGATGAGCGCCGCCTCGGCGTGGCCGGGCGCCAGCGCGAGCGCCCGACCGGCGTCGCGCAACACAGCGCTGGTGCCACCGCCGTCGCGCACGGCGGCCTGCGCCCGCGCGACCAGGGCGTCGGCCATCGCTCGACGACCGGCCTCGTCACGCTCGCCGTCGAGGAATCGCTCGAGCTCGGCGACGAGCTCCGCGATCTCGGGGTAGCGCGCGTCGGGTCGCGACGCCGTCGCGCGGCGGCAGATCGCGTCGAGCTCCGGGGGCAGCACCGCCTGGGCCGCCATCGCGCGCTCGCCGACGTCGACGCCGCGGGTCGTCGAGGCCACCAACTCCTCGCGCGTGCGACCGGAGTGCAGCGGGACCAGGGTCACGATCTCGAAGAGGATCGCGCCGAGGGCGTAGACGTCGCAGCGCCGATCCTCGATGCCGAGGCCCTCGAGTTGCTCGGGCGCCATGTATCCGAGCGTGCCCGCGAGCCCGGTGCGCGGGGCCGACGTCGCATCGGCGTCGTCGACCAGCGCGATGCCCCAGTCGAGCACGTAGACCTCGCCCAGCGCCCCGAGCATGAGGTTCGCCGGCTTGAGATCGCGGTGGATCACGCCGCGATCGTGCGCGTACGCGAGGGCTTGGCACACGCGCACGAACGCGGTCAGCAGCTGGCGGCGATTGTGGTGCTGACCGATGGTGGGATCGCCGGCGCGGTGACGCTCGAGGATCTTCGCCAGCGTCTCGCCCTCGATGTGGCTCATCACCATGTACGGCTGGCCGCGGTCCTCGCCGATGTCGTGGATCGGCACGACCGCCGGATGCGAGAGACGAGCCTGGATCCGCACCTCGCGATCGAACGCCGCCGCACGTCGGCGGCGCGCGAGCACCTTGACCGCGACGCGCCGCCCCAGCGCATCGTCGCGGAACGACCACACGTCACCCATGCCCCCGGTGGCGAGCAGCCGGCCGTCGGCGTAGCGCAGCGGCAGCACCGGCGGCCGGGTCTGTTCGCGCTCGACACCCTCGGAGCCGCTGCTCGCGACGCCGGCGAGGTCGTCGTCGAGGGTTGTCGTCGAGTCGGCCATCGTCCGGGGCCCTCGATGCTAGCCTGCTCGCCGCCTCGCTTGGGGGAAGGCCCGGGGAAATCAGCGGTGCGTCGCCATCCAGCGCCGGACCTCCTGTGCCGAGTCGATCACACCGCCGGTGGTGAACGCGTCGATCGCCGTGGTCGCGGCGTCGTGCGCCGCTCGGCGCTCGCCGCTGGCCCAGCGCGCGCGCGCCAGGGCGAAGCAGGTGTCCCCGACCAGGCCTGGGGCGGTCTCGATCTCGAGCTGCATCGCGCGGGCGCGTTCGAGGTGCTCGAGGGCCGGGGCGACGCGGCCCAACGCGAGGAGGGTCTCGCCCGCGCGCATGACGGCGCCGGGCACCAGCGTCGCGTCCGCAATCGTCGCCGCCCGCTCGAACAGGCCCAGCGCCTCCTCGGGGTGGCCCTGGGCCCGCCGCGACAGGCCCAGGCTCACCAGCACGAACGCGACGTTGGGGTGGTCGGCGCCGAGGCTGGTCTCGAGGATCTCGCGGGCGCGCCGCAGGTGGACATCGGCCTCGGCATGGCGCGCCAGGTCGTAGTAGGCCCCGCCGAGGTTCGACTCGATGATCCCGACGCTGGGGTGCGTCGGGCCGAGGGTCTCGCGCTCGACGTCGAGCGCCAGCTCGAGATCGGCGATCGCCTCCAGGGGGCGCTCGAGCTGGATGCGGGCGTCGCCGCGGATCGTGTGGGCCTTCGCCACCATCGGGTGCCGGGGCCCGTGCGCGGCGGTCAGGACCGCGATCGCCCGCTCGGCGTGGGCCTCGGCGTCGCGGTCCTCGCCGAGATCGAGCTCCGCGACGGCCAGGTTGACCAGGGTCTGACCGACCACCGGATGCGACGACCCGAAGCTGCCCTCGAACACGGCGAGGGTGCGCAAGAACACCGCACGGGATTCCTCGGCCCGCCCTTGCGCGCGCAGCAGGGCCCCGAGGTTGTTGCGGGTGCGCGCGACGTCGGGGTGATCGGGGCCGAGCTCGGCCTCGAGCTGGGCGGCCGCGCGGGTGAAGCTGGCCTCGGCGCGATCGAGCTGTGCGGCCCCGAGCTGCGCGGCCCCGAGCCCGTTGAGGACCATCGCGACCTCCTGGGCACCGAAGCGATCGCCGGGCGGCAGTTCCTCGGCGACGGTGAGCGCCGCCTCGAAGTGCCCGATGGCGAGGACGTCGTCGCCGGCTTCGTGCTCGATCCAACCGAGCGTTCGCAGACGCGCGACCTCGAGGTGCGGGCGGCCGCGCAGGCGTCGACTCCATACCGCGGCATGCTCGAGCTCGCGACGCCCCTCGTCGTGCCGCGCGAGATCGCAGCCGACGACCCAGCCGAGTCGGGTCCACGCCAGCACCGCGGCCTCGTCGTGACCGCCGGCCTCGGCGGCGTGCAGCGCCGCGCGCAGCTCGGCCTCGGCGGCGTCGTGCTCGCCCTCGTCGTGCAACGCCCAGCCCAGGGCGAGCCGGGCATCGGCCTCCGACGGCGCGTGGCCGAGCGCGACCGCCTCGACGACGGCGGCGCGTGCGAGCGCCGTCGCCTCCGCGGGATGGTTGGCCTCGCGCAGCGCCTCGACGCGGGCGAGCTGATCGAACAGCGCCTCGGCGCGGCGACGATCCTCGCCCTCGCTCGCGACCGGGACCGGCGCGGCGAGGGCCTCGACGTCGCGACAGTCGGTGAGCTGCGGCAGGGCCTCGACCGCGCGCACGGCCTGCGCGGCGGTGTCGTCGTCGGCGACCTCGAGCACGTCGAGGACGGCGCCCAGCGATCGCCGGCGCCGATCGAGGCACGCCATCCGCAGATCGAGCACCGTCTCGGATTGCACCCCGTCGATGTGGGTCGCGCGGCACGTCGCGCCGTGCTCCTCGATCCACGCCTGGGCGTAGTCGTGCAGGCGGCGATCGACCTCGTCGCGGGTGCGCGCGCTCCAGGGGCGTTCGGTCTGCAGCAGGGCGGCGGCGACCTGCTCGGCGCGGGCCTCGTCGAAGGTGGCGGCGAGGGCCACCTCGGCACCGGTGCACGGCGGCGCTCGATCGACCAGGGCGATCGCCAGCGCGGCGATGCCCGAGCCCCCGACAATCGCGGCCAAGCGCCGCGTGTGCCTCGGTCGCAGCACACCGGCGAGCGCGTCGACGAGCGCCGCCATCGACGGGTGGCGATCCTGCGGCGCCGCCGCGAGACCCCGCGCGAGCAACCGATCGAGTCGCCTCGGCCACCGACCCCGCGCCGGCGCCCACCCGGAGGGCGTACTCCCCGAGGCGGCCTGCTCGGGCAGCGAACCGCGCAGCGCCTCCGACAGCGCGACGCAGTACGAGAACTGATCGGCGGCCGCCGTGCAGGGCTCGCCGCGGCGCTGCTCCGGGGCCATGTACGCCGGCGTGCCCAGCACGGCGCCGGTGCGTGTGGGATCGCGGGTGCTGGGCGCGGCGTCGTTCGCGATCGCGTCGGGCATCGCGTCGCCGATCGCGTCGGGCATCGAGGCCGGCGCGGTGTCGATCCCGCGGGCCAAGCCGAAGTCGAGGACGACCACGCGGCCATCGGCGTCGAACATCACGTTGGCCGGCTTGAAGTCGCGGTGCACCAGGCCGACGGCGTGCGCCGCCGCGAGGCCGCGTCCGGCGTCGATGTACACCGCGAGGATCTCCTGCCAGGTCGGCTCGCCCGTGGCGCGCCATGCCTGCAGGGTGGGGCCCTCGAGCAGCTCCATCGCCAGGAACACGCGACCCTGCCACGTGCCCACATCGTTGATCGTGATGACGTGGCCATCGCTGAGCCGGGCGAGCGCCCGCGCCTCGCGGAGCAGCCGATCCTCGCGCGTGGGGGTGCGCTCCGGATCGCCGCGCAGGATCTTGATCGCGACGCGGCGCCCGAGCTCCGGATCGAAGGCCGCGTAGACGACCCCCATGCCGCCGCGACCGAGCGGGCCCTCGATCTCGTAGCGACCCACGCGCCGGCCGGGTTGGAGTCGCAGCGCGTGCTCGCGCTCGACCCGAGCGAGGGCGTCGTCGTCGTCGTCGTCGTCGGTGGCCGCGTCCTGCGCGGGGACCGGGTCCGAGCCCGGCTCGCGGCGCGCGAGCAACGCGACGACCGCGAGCCAGTGCGGCTCGCGATCGATGGCGGCCTCGAGCGCGGCGCGTTCGGCCGGATCGAGGACGTCACCGCGCAGGTACGCCGCGATGCGCTCCTCGTTCAGCCCTGCCGTCGGGGCTGCGGCGCGTGGTGACGAGGTGGTGCGCATCGCGAGATCCCTACTGCAGCGCGGGCCAGGTGATGTCAACGACGATGTCGACGACGATGTCGACGATGGTGTCGACGATGGTGTCGAGCCGCACCGGCGGCGGGCTATGATGGCCGCGGTGCCTCGGTTGCCCGACTCCGATGATGGCCGCGCCTTGCCGGCGGCGACCGATGCGTTCCTGGCGGCGTGGCTCGGGTCGCCCGGCGCCGCGCAGCGTCTGGCGCTCGAGCGAGCACTCGAGGCCATCGCGACGGCGGTGGCCGCCGCGTGGCCGTCGGCGCCGCCCCACCTCGCGGGGTTCTGGGCCGAGCTGGCGCGCTGCGTCCCCGAGGGGATCGACGACGATGGCGTCGCCGCAGCCCTGTCGCGGATGCACGCCGTGGAGCTGCATCTCGCCTTCGCGTGTCGGCAGGGGCACGCCGGGGCCCTCGGCCGCTTCGATCGCGAGTACGTCGCGACCCTCGGCGCCGCGATCGGCCGCGTCGACGCGTCGCCGAGCTTCGTCGAGGAGATCAAGCAGCGGCTGCGCACCAAGCTGCTCGTGGCCGACGACAGTGGCCCGGCCAAGCTCGCCCATTACACCGGTCAGGGCGAGCTCGCGACGTGGGTCCGCGTGGTTGCGGTCCGCGAGGCGTTGTCGTCGGTCCGCGCCGAACGTCGCCGCGCCCTCGCCTCGGACGACGAGCTCTTCGCGCTCGAGGCATCGGCCACCGGGCCCGAGCTCGGGGCGCTCAAGCAGCAGTACCGCACGCAGTTCGCCGCGGCCTTCTCTGCCGCGCTCGCCGAGCTCGATCCCGCCGAGCGCAACCTGCTGCGTCTGCACTACCTGCATGGCCTGTCGATCGACGAGCTCGGGGGGTTGCTGCGGATCCATCGCTCGAGCGCGGCGCGGCGGATCGTGAAGACCCGCGAGGCGCTGCTCGCCGGCACGCGGCGCACGCTGCAGCTGCAGCTCGCCCTGGGCCGCCGCGAGTTCGACCAGCTCATGGGCCTGGTCGCGAGTCGGCTCGACCTGAGCATCGAGCGCTTCCTCGCCGCGAAGGGCGACGAGGCCAAGGCGCCCGAGCCGTCGGGCGATCCTCAAGACGGCACGCAGTAGGTGCCCGAGGCGTTGCCCACGGTCGCGCAGTCCCAGAACGACGGGCAGTCCGAGAAGCTGTCGCACAGCTGGCTGCAGAAGCCGTAGTCGGCGTCGCCCGCGAACAGGCAGATGTCGACGCTGCAGTCGGCGTCGGACATGCACTGGTCGCCGACGCCCCCGCCGGTCGGCCCCGAGTCGTTGGCCGAGTCGTTGGCCGAGTCATTGGACGAGTCGTTGGACGAGTCGTTGGCCGAGTCGTTGGCCGAGTCGTTGGCCGAGTCGTTGGCCGAGTCGTTGGACGAGTCGTTGGACGAGTTGCCCGAGTTGTTGCCCGAGTCGTTGCCGGAGTTGTTGCCCGAGCCGTTGCCGTCGTCGTTCGCCGAGTCGCAGCCGTCGTCCCCTCCGCTGCCGTTGTCGTCGCAGGCGAGCGCGAGCGCGCCGAGGGTGAGGGAGAGGCGGAGCATCCAAGGGGTGAGCGTCTTCATCGACCCCCACACGCCGGCCGATCCGACAGGTCGCGTGGTTTCTTTGCGGCCCGACGATTTTTCTCGGGGCGCGGCGCGGCGCCGGGGTCAGGGCCCCGGCGAGAGGGCCTGGGCCCGCTCGCGATCCGCGGCGGCCGCCGCAGCCCGGCCCGCCGCCGCGTGGACGTCGGCGCGTCCCCGCAGCGCCTCGGCCATGGCGGCCCGCAGCGGCGGGTTCATCTCCGCGTCGGGCCGATCGAGGATCGCGATCGCCTCGTCGTACGCGACTTTGGCCCCCTCGAGATCCCCCGCGAGCGTGCGGGCCCAGCCGAGCTGCACCCGTGCGTCGGCCCGCGCAGGGTCGGTCCGCGCGCGGTGCCGATCGAAGGCCTCGACCGCCCGCACGCCGGTGGCGACGGCCTCGGCGGCGCGACCGAGGGAGGCCAAGGCGTACGAGCGCTGGCGGTAGACCCCGGCGAGCTCGGGGCGATCAGCGTCGTCGGCGACGAGGATCCGCTCGGCGTGATCGAGCTCCCCGATCGCGAGTGCGGGCTGATCCATCCACAGCGCTGCGGTCGCGAGGTTGACCAGCGTCGGCGCGGTCACGAGGTGGTCCTCGCCGAAGCGGCGGCGCTCGAGGGCGAGCGACTCGAGCAGCAACGCGCGCGTGCGCTCGTATCGACCGGCGTCCATCTCGACGCCCGCGAGGTTGTTGAGCGCGGGGGCGAGGGCCGGGTGATCGATGCCGTACACCGCGCGCGAGTCGGCGAGCGCCTGCTCGATGAGCGCGCGGCCCGAGGCGTCCCCGCGCTGCCACAGCACCAGCCCGAGGGCCCCGGTCGCCGCGATGTGATCGGGGTGCAGCGGCCCGAGCTCGCCCTCGATGATGTCGCGTGCATCACCGATCCGTGCGATCGCGGCCTCGACGTCGCCGCGGGCCCGCAGCGCGTCGCCGAGCTCGATCTGCAGGAGGGCGATGGGCACTGCGCTCGCGGTGTCGTCGGCCTCGAGCAGCGCGATCGCCCGCTCGAGGTGATCGATCGCCGCGTCGTCGTGGGCGATCCCCTCGACGCGGGCGATCGCCGACAGCAGGTCGGCGCGCACGGACGCCGGCGCGTCGACGCGGGTGGCCAGCGGCTCGCCCCACCGCGCCCATGCGCGGGCGTCGTCGAACCGCAGCTGGGCCGATCCCGCCGTGCGCACCAACGGGGCCAGGCCCGACAGCGCGGTGCGATCGTCACCCTGGGCGACCGCGTCGAGCACCGCGGCCTCGAGCACGCGTTGGGCCTCGGCGAAGTCGCCGGTCAGGTGCAGGAGCATGCCGCGGCGCACTCCGATCGCGTCGGCGGCGTGCTGCAGGCCGCGCTCGTCGGCGATCGCGACCGCGGCGTCGAGTCCGCGCCGCGCGAGCTCGACGCGGGCGAGCTCGAGGGCGACGTCGACGCGACGCAGCTCCGTGTCGAGCAGCGCGACCGCCTCGGGATCGTCGCCCGGCGCCGGCCCGAACGCCGCCAGGACCGTGTCGACGTCGGCGCACGTGGCCACCGGCGGTAGGGCGCGCACGGCCGCGTCGGCGCCGAGCACCGTCTGCGTGTCGGCGTCGGCGAACACCTCGAGCAGCGCGCCGAGTCGCGCGCGTCGATCGTCGAGGCAACGCGTGCGGGCCGCGGTGGTCTCCGCCGGCTCCTCGCGGTGGTGGGCCGCGAGGCAGGCGGTGCGGTGACCGGCGATCCACCGCGCGCCGAACTCTTCGAGCGCCGTGGCGATCCGCGGCCAGCTCGACGCGCCCAAGCTCGGGTGCGCCGCGGCGAATGCCGAGCCGATCTCCGAGGCGCGGGCCGAGCTCCACAGCGCCTCGATGTGGCGGGCGCTGCCCGTGCACGGCGCGGCGATGCCGGGCGCGACGGCGCCGTACGTCGCGGCGGCCCCGAGCACCAGCGCGCCGCCGAGACCGAACGCGAGGCGGCGCCGCGACGACGCGCGCTGGGCGTTTGCGATCGCGTCGAGCAGCGCGGTCATCGACGGGTGGCGCTTCGCCGGATCCGGATCGAGACCGCGGGCCAGCAGCTTCGCCAACCACCGCGGGCGCACCCGATCGAACGTCGGCTCGGCGATCGCCGCCTGCTTGAGCACCATCAACGACGACACGGAGTTGTTGGCGAAGATCCGTCGATCGACCAGGGCCTCGAGCAGCGCGAGGCAGAACGCGTACTGATCGGCGCGCTCGTCGGCGGGCATGCCGTCGAACTGCTCCGGCGCCATGTAGTACGGCGTGCCGAAGAGCTGCGACTCGCGGGCCGGCTGGCGCTCGACCTCGTCGCTGTCGAGCACGGCGTTGGAGCCGGAGGTGGCCGGCGCGCGGTGGATCCGGGCGAGCCCGAAGTCGGCGACGCGGGGCCGGCCATCGGTGCCGACCAGCACGTTCGCGGGCTTGAAGTCGCCGTGGATCATCCCGGCGCCGTGGGCCGCCGCGAGGCCACGACCGGCGGCGACGAACAGCTCGAGCACCGCGGCGGACGGGAGCTCGGGTCGCTCGCGCAACCATCGACGCAGATCGGTGCCGTCGACGAGCTCGGTGGCGAGGAACGCCCGCCCGCCCTCGAGGCCGACGTCGTGCACCACGACGACGTTGGGGTGACTGAGCCGCGCGAGGGCCCGGGCCTCGCGGACCAGCCGCGGCCACTCCGGCCGATCGACCTCGTCGGTGTGCAGGACCTTGAGCGCGACGCGGCGATCGAGCTCGGGGTCGTAGGCGGCGTACACGGCCCCGGCGCCGCCCGAGCCGAGGGGCGCGGTCACGATGAAGCGACCGAACCGGGTCCCGCGGACGAGCTCGCGGCCGTCGCCCGAGCTCCGCGAGGCCGCGGAGCGCTCCCCGGCCTCGGTCGTCTCCATCTGGACCGTCGGGGCGTCGACCGACATTCGACCGGCAGTATAGTCGCTCGCGGCTGTGGTCGATCCGGGCCTCCGCTGGAGTCGCGCCTCCCGAGGTGACCGGACGTGTGGACGCGGCGACCGCTTGGCGCGATGCTTCGGTCGCTGCCCTTGCGCGACGACCACGACGATCCCGACGCGACCCGGCCCCACGATCCGGGCAACGACGAGCCACCGCGGCTCGTGGTGCTCGGCGACGACGGGGCCACGAGCTACCCGTTGCCGAACGCGGGCACCGTCCGCATCGGTCGCGGCGAGGACGTCGATGTGCGCATCGATCGCGAGTCGGTGTCGCGACGGCACGCCAGCCTGCACCTCGGTCCACCGATGACGATCGAGGACACCGGCAGCAGCAACGGCACGCGCGTCGCGGGGATCAAGCTGGCGCCGCGGGTGCCGACGGCGATCCTGTCCGGCGACGTGATCGAGCTCGGACGAGTGACGCTGCTGGTCCAAGGCGGACCGAGCCCGTCGAGCCGCGGAGTGCCGGTCCGCCTCGCCGGTCGCGCTGCGCCGGCGAGCCCGGAGCTCGTGCCGCGGATCGCCGCCAGCGACATCCACGTGCTCATCCTCGGCGAGACCGGCGTCGGCAAGGAGGTCATGGCCCGCACCATCCATGCGGCGTCGATGCGATCGGCCGGGCCGTTCGTGGCGATCAACTGCGGTGCGGTGCCCGAGTCGCTGATCGAGAGCGAGCTGTTCGGCTACGAGGCCGGGGCGTTCACCGGCGCGGCCAAGGCCAAGCCGGGCCTGCTCGAGACGGGGGCCGGCGGCACGATCTTCCTCGACGAGGTCGGTGAGCTGCCCGCGCTGGCGCAGGTGAAGCTGCTGCGCGTGCTCGAGGATCGCCGGGTGCAACGCGTCGGCGGCGTGTCGGCCCGCGACCTCGACGCGCGCTTCGTCGCCGCGACGCACCGCGACCTGCGGGCCGACGTGGCCTCGGGGCGGTTCCGCCAGGATCTCTACTATCGGCTCAACGGCATCACGCTCTCGCTCGGCCCCCTGCGGGAGCGCATCGGCGAGCTGCCGGCGCTGGTCGAGCAGTTCGTCGCGCTGGCGGCGGGTCGACTCGGCCGCGACGTGCCGTCGGTGGCCCCGGCGAGCCTCGCGATCCTCCGCAGCCACACGTGGCCGGGCAACATCCGGGAGCTGCGCAACGTGGTCGAGCGCGCGGTGGTGCTGTGCGACGGCGCGGTGCTGTTGCCCGAGCACATCGTGCTGGAGGACGTCGCGCCGATCTCCACGACGCCGGCGTCGTCGACGACGTCCGCCGAGCCCGCGACGGGCACCGCCGAGTCGGACGAGCGCGCGCGGATCGTCGCCGCGCTCACGCAGTGCGCCGGCAACCAGACACGCGCCGCCGAGCTGCTCGGCATGGCCCGCAAGACCCTCGGGATCAAGATGGACGCGCTCGGGATCCCGCGGCCCCAGAAGTCGCGCCCGTGAGGGAGACATGCCGATGCGACGGACGATCGTGCTGTGCGTGGGCCTCGGGGGCTGCAGCGGTGCGTCCGCGCCGGTCGTCGATGCCCCGGTCGCGGAGGTGGCCGTGGCCAAGCCGCCCGCGGCGACCCGCGCTCCGGCGGAGGTGCCCACCGTGAGCCGAACCATCGTGCGCGGGCGCGTCGAGGCGATCGCGTTCCGCAACATCAACAAGGCCCAGGGCCACTACACGTACAACGTGGAGCTCGCGGTGCGGCACCAGGCGATCGAGGGTGACGTCCGCTTCGATCGCGCGGCGATCCCCGCGGTGCTGACGGTGCGCGTCGACAAGGTCTTCTTCGACGAGCTCGCCGAGACCAAGCAGGCCGTGATCGCGCCGCAGGGTCCGAAGCAGGAGCTGAGCGTGGAGCGTTGGGGCGAGTACGCGGTCGGGGGCGAGGTCGCGATCGCGGTGGAGTTCACCGCGCCGACGCTGGCGGTGGTGCGGGAGTAGTCGCCCTGGTCGCGGCTTGGACCGCGGATCAGAAGCACACGTCGCGCGCGCCGTCGGACGTGTTGATCGACTCGCAGCGCATCCCGTCCGGACACGCGCCGTCGCTGCAGTCCAGCCCGCACACCCAGCGTCCGTCCGGCACGCCGATGTCGACGCACGACGGCGTCGCGCCGCTGCCCGGCGCCGGCGCACAGGCGCTGGGATCGTCGGGGGCCGCACAGGCGCCGCCGCAGTAGCCGCCCTCGCGATCGGGGAAGACGCAGAACTCGAGCGGCGCGCACTCGCTGACCTCGCTGCAGGCGGAGTACATCGCGCCGGGCGTCGTGGGGCGGACGCCCGCGTCGTCGTCGTCGGTGCTCGCGCTGCCTTCCGTCGCGTTGGTGTCCGTCGACACGGCGGGGCCGCAGGCGAGGACGAGTGCGAGCGGGAGCAGTGCACGGCGCGGCATCCGACGAGCGTAGCGCAGGGGCCGACGTACGGGGAATCGCGGCCCCATCGAGGACGCCGGCCGCGCCACCGGTCCCGTGATACGCAACGCACCGCATGACCACCTCTGGACGTTGTCTGTGCGGAGCCGTCCGCTTCACGGTCGAGCACGTCGAGACCCACCACCACGCCTGCGTGTGCGGGATGTGTCGCCGCTGGTCCGGCGGCGCGGCGTTCCTCGCCGCCGAGACCACGGGCACCGTCTTCCACGGCGAGGCCGAGCCCGGCCGGTACCCGTCGTCGTCGTGGGCCGAGCGCGGCTTCTGCCGCACGTGCGGCACGACGTTGTTCTACTTCCTCATCCCGACGCAGACCTATCTGATGAGCGTCGGGAGCTTCGACGATCAGGCGCCGTTCCGCCTCGTCCGCGAGATCTTCGTCGACGCCAAGCCCGACGGCTTCGCGTTCGCGGGGGATCACGAGCGCTGGACCGAGGAGGAGACGCTGCGTCGCCTCGCGCCGCCCGGGTGAACGCGGCGTGGAGGCGCCGAGAAACTGCTGGCGGTGACGCCGTCTCGCTGGGAGACTCCTGTGATGCAGACGCCCAACCGTCCACCCCGCAGTCCGAACCTTCGACCCGAGGCGCAGGAACCTCGGCACTCGCCGACGCCGCAGTCCGTCCCGCAGGAGCTCTCGGAGGAGGCGCTCGCGGGCGTCTGGGGCGGCGCGTCGTTCATCTACGCGCCGCCGATGAAGTCGAAGGGTGGGGCCGACCTGTCCGACCCGTAGTCGCGCGGTGAGTTCGGTCCGTCACCCGCTCGGCATCAGCGCGAGCGGGAACACGACCTCGACCGCGGCGTGCGGATCGCCGCGCCACCGCGGCGCCGCTTCGATCACCCACGCCGCGGCCTCGACCAGTCTTTCGATCTCGAGCCCCGCGAGCACGTCGTTCTGCGTCGCGGCGAAGTGGCCACGCGCGCGCTCGGCCAGCGTGATCGCCCCCACGCTGCGACCCTGGCGGAGCTTCACGCCCGCGGCTGCGAGCTGGATGAGTCCGCGCAAGAGCTCGGCCAACGGGCCGACGCGGCCGGCGAGGATCCACAGCGCCTCCCAGCGCTCGTGCGCCTCCCAGTAGTAGCCGCGATCGAACAGCGCGAGCCCGTGGACGTACGCGTCGCACGATCGCCAATCGGCGGGGTCGAGCGGCGTGTCGGAGGCCGAGTCGGCCGTCGGGCGAATGCCCAAGCCGGGGAGATACGCGCGCGCGGGGAATGGGCCGGTCATCGCGGTCGCCACGATCGCACGCCCGGGCTCGCGGTTTCGAGTTAGTGTCGGCAACGTGGGCGATGTCGAAGCCGAGATCGAGCTGCTGTACGCGTGGCGAAGCGGTGATCGGCGCGCCGGCGACGAGCTGGTGCGGGCGTACTACCCGAGCGTCTTCCGCTTCTTCCGCATGCGGGTGCCCGAGGCCGCCGAAGACCTGACGCAGAAGACCTTCCTCGCGTGTACCGAGGGGCGCGAACGCGTGTTCGCCTCGAGCTTCCGCGCGTACGTCTTCGGCGCTGCGCACAAGCTGCTCTTCAAGCACCTCGAAGCGACGGAGAAGCAGAAGCAGCGCGCGACCTTCAAGGCTCCGCTTCCCCAGAGCGCACTGACGCCGAGCGGCTTGGTGTCGCTACGCCAGGAACACTGGCTGCTGCTCCGGGCACTCGAGCGGCTCACGCTCGAGATGCAGGTGACGATCGGACTCCACTACCTCGAGGGCCTGCGAGCGCGCGAGATCGCGGACGTCCTGGACGTTCCGGTAAGCACCGTCACCACACGTCTGTCCCGTGCGCGCACGGCGCTTCAGCGGGAGGTCGACACGCTCCGCGCACCGCTCGGCGTTCGCGAGACGCTCGCGTCGGATCTCGACGCCTGGGTGCGCTCACTCGGCTCCGCGATGAGTGTCCTCCCCGACGCCCGTTGAGAGCGGCGCGACGCACCCGCTACACTGGGCGACGGTGACCGTGGAAGAACAACCGGCGCGTCTGCTCCGTCCCGGGGCACGCCTCGGGCGCTACACGATCCTCGCGCGGATTGGGTGCGGCGGCATGGCCGAGGTCTACCTCGCGCGCACCGAGGGCATCGGCGGCTTCGCCAAGGCGGTCGCGCTCAAGGTCGTGCACGCGCACCTGGTCCAGGAGCCGGTCGCAGTGCGCTCGTTCCTCCGCGAGGCGAGGCTCGCGGCCACCCTGGATCATCCCAACATCGTGCAGGTGCTCGACGTCGGCCTCATGGGCGGTGAGCACACGCTCGTGATGGAGTACGTCCATGGTCGCGACGTCGGCGAGGTCCTCGGCAGGCTCGCCGTGAACGACCCGATGCCGATGCCGATGCCATGCGCATTGCGGGTCGTCCTCGATGTCTGCGCAGCGCTCGAGCACGCGCACGCGAAGCGCGGCGCGGACGGCGAGTTGCTCGAGATCGTGCACCGAGACGTGTCGCCGTCGAACGTCCTCGTCGGGTTCAACGGCGTCGTCAAGCTCGCCGATTTCGGCATCGCGAAGATCGGCGGTCACTCGACGACGACCGCGGGCATGCTCAAGGGCAAATTCGGCTACATGTCGCCCGAACAGAGCCTCGGCCACCCGGTCGACGCGCGCAGCGATGTGTTCTCGCTCGGCATTCTCCTGTACGAGACGACCACCGGGACCCGAGCGTTCTACGGGGCGAACACGTTCGCCGTCATGAACAAGTCGATCGAAGGCGACTACACGCCGCCGGGTGAGGTGCAGCCCGGATATCCAGCGGCGCTCGCGGACATCATCGCGCGCTGCCTCGTGCCGGAGCCCGAGCTTCGCTACGGCAGCGTCGTCGCGCTCCGCGGCGACCTCGAGGCCTTCGCCCAGGGCGTCGAGGTCGCCGACCGCTCGGCGCTCGGCGCCTTCATGCGGACGCTCTTCGACGATCCGCCGGCGCCGGATCTCTGGGCGTCGACGCCCGCCACGGAACGCGTCCATCGTTCGCCGACGACGCGTCGGCTCTCGGCGAGTCGTCGCTGGCGGGCGGGGATCGTCGCCGTCGGAGCGCTGGCCCTCGGACTCGTCATCGGCGCCAGCGTGAGCGGCCGTACTCCAGAACCCACGCGCGAGGCGATCGAGATCCCACCGTCGCCCGACGTCGGCACGGTCGCGCCGGCGCCCGTCCCACCGCCCGTGCACGAGACACGCGCGGTGCAGGACGACCGAGCGCCGGCGACCGACACACAGACACCGCCCGCACCCGTCGAGCGCAAGCCAACGCTGCGTCGACCGCCGCGTCGCGTCTCGCCGCGGCCGGCGCCCGAGCCGGCGCCACCCAAGCGAGATAGCCTCGACGGCATGTTCCCGTCGTCGATGAAATGACGATCATCGCCGCATACGTCGCGGTCTGGCTCGCGCTCGCACCTGCGGGCGAAGCCCGAGAACAAGACGATCGCGAGGCCAACCCGCACTTCGTTGCGGCCCGCGATGCGTTCGTCGCCGAGGACTGGGATGCGGCTGCGCGCGCGTTCGCGGCCGCGTATGTCCTCGATGGGCGCGCCGAGTACCTCTACGCGCAGGCACAGGCCGAGCGTCGCGGAGGCCGGTGCGAGGACGCCATCGCGACCTACGTGCGGTTCATCGAAGCCGGCCCACCCGCGGAGGCGATCGCCGACGCGCGCGACAACATCACCAAGTGCGAACAGGAGCGCCCGAGGGCGCCTCCTCCGCAGATCGTCGTCGCGCCGCCGCCACGCCAGCCTCCGGTATCGCCGACGCGCGAGACCCCCGTCGCGCGCCGCTGGTATCGCGATCCGTGGGGCGGCGTCGCGACGTCCGCCGGCGTCGCGGGTGCTGCAGCCGGCGGCGCGCTCCTCGGGGTGGCGCACGACCGGGAGCGAAGCGCTGCCGCTGCGGTGAACGAGCAGGGATACCGCGACGCCATCTCGGACGCCCCGCTCATGAGCCGCGCCGGCATCGGCTTGCTCTCGGCGGGCGCGGCGTTGCTCGTCACCGGAATTGTGCGCTGGTCGGTGCTCGCCGCGGGCGAACGCCGGCGCGCCCGGCGATTCTGATACGGTGGGCCGGCCGTGGGAGCTCGCGCGTGCGCCGTTGCTTTCGCCCTCGCGTCGATCGACTGCGTGCGGTTGGACGCGTTCGTGTGCGCTCGCGACGAGGACTGCCTCCGCGGCGACGAGTTCGGCGTGTGCGAGCCGGCGCGGTACTGCAGCTACGAAGACGGGGAGTGCGACTCGGGGCGGAGGTACAGCGAGCTCGCCGGCGAGCTCGCTAACGAGTGCACCGATGCGCCCGCGACGACGTCCGCGACCGGGTCGCCAACGGGGGAGTCCAGCGCCGGTTCGGGCGGCGGCGACCCGCTCTGTGGCGACGGCACGCAGGACGCCGGCGAAGAGTGTGACGACGGGAACGACGGCGATGGTGACGGCTGCAGCTCCAACTGCGTGCGATCCGGCGCCCTGCTGTGGAGCGTCGCCGTGCCCGGGCCCGCCGGCGAGATCGACTCTGGACAGGCGATCACGAGGCTCGCCTCGGGCGGTGTCGTCGCCACCGGCTGGCTGCATGACGCCGCGACGGACGACGACGTCTGGGTCGCGCGCTACGACGCGGACGGCGCCCAGCTGTGGACGAGCACGTATGGCGGACCCGCGGACCAAGACGATCACGGCCTCGGCATCGCGCAGGCGAGCAGCGCCGATCTCTTCGTCGGCGGGTATCTCCGCGACGCCGACTCGCGCGACGCGTCGATCTTCATCCTCACGCCTACCGGCGAGCTGGTCGAGACCATCGACGTTTCGGGGACCGACGTGCATGGTGTCTCGGCATTCGGTGACAGCGTCGTCGTGGTCGGCGAGTCTGCCGATGGAGGCTTCGTCGAAGCCGTCGGGCTGCTGGGTGACTCGGTGTGGCGCGAGCAGGGTGCGGACGGCGAGGACCGATTCCTCGGCGTGCAGGCGACGGGCAGCCAAGACGCGTTCGTCGTGGGCCAGTCGCTCGGCGACGCATGGCTCGGTCGCGCCACGCCGACGGGGCTGGCCACGATCGACGCGCGCGACGGGGTCGCGGCGGACCTCGACTTGGCGCAGGCCGTGGTCGTCGGCGAAGAACGGGTGTTCGCGGCCGGCCTGCTCGTGACCGACGCCGCCGCGGACATCTGGATCGCGGGGTACGACATCGGCGTCGCCGGACCACCCGCGTGGGAGTCGGCCGGGTGCATCGAACCCAGTCCGGTGCAGCAAGAAGCCGCGGCCTTGGCCATCGAGCCCTCGGGCGATCTCATCGCCGGCGGCTACACGACGCTCGATGATCGCGATGCGTGGCTCGCTCGCCTCACGGTCGACGGCGACTGTGTTTGGGGCCGGGCCTACCCCGAGCTCGACGGGGACTCCGCCATCTCGAGCGTGACGGTCGACCCGAGCGGTCGCATGTACATCGCCGGCGAGATCACCGGCGCGGACGGCTCGATCGACGCCTGGGTCGCGGCGTTCGCCCCGTGATCCGATTTCCGGGAGACAAAACCGGCCCGACGAGGATTGCTCTTCCGGCACGCCGCACGACGCGGTGCGCGAAAGGGCGATCATGTCTGTCCGAACACCGGGAATTCACGTCTGCGCCGCCTTGCTCGCGGGCAGCGGGTGCTACACCGGCCTCGACACGTCGCCGGCCGCGGACGGCGACACGGGCGCGGATGCCACGGCCGGCGTGGGCGAAGGCGACGGCGACGGCAACGGCAGCGCAGGCTCCACCGGGGGCAGCGACGGTGGGGAGCCGGCGGCCGGCTGTGAGACGCCGACCATCGGCGCCAGCCCGCTGCGGCGTCTGACGCGGACCGAGTACGACAACACCGTCCGGGATCTGCTGGGCGTGACGTCGCAGCCGGCCCGCGACCGACTGGGCCCCGACGAGGCCGGCGGCGGCTTCGAGGCGAACGCCGTCGCCCCGATCTCCGCGACGACCCTCGAAGCCTACCTCGACATCGCGGAGGACATCGCACCGCTGGCGCTGACTCAGCTCGACCGTTTCGTCGACTGTGAGCTCGCCGCCGAGGGGTGCGCCGCCGACTTCATCGATGCCTTCGGCCTGCGCGCCTTCCGACGCCCGCTCAGCGACGCGGAACACCTCGACTACGTCGACCTCTACGACACGGCGGCGGCGGCACACGACGCCGAGACCGCTGCCACGATGGTCGTGGAAGCGATGCTGCTATCGCCGAGGTTTCTCTACCACGTCGAGCCGCTGCCCGCCGATGTCGCGGAGACCGACGTCGTCCTGCTCGGCGAGTACGACCTGGCATCTCGGCTGTCGTACTTCCTCTGGGCATCGATGCCGGACGACGAGTTGTTCGCAGCCGCGGAAGCCGGTCTGCTCGGCAACGCGGACACCCGCGAAGCCCAGGTGCGACGCATGCTCGAGGACGACAGGGCCTCGGACGCGATCGCGAGCTTCCACCGCCAGCTCCTGCGCGTCGACAATCTGGACGACAAGGTGAAGGACGGCGCGTTGTTCCCCGAGTGGAGCCCGCAGCGCGCCGAGGCGCTCGC
Organism: Nannocystaceae bacterium; assembly: GCA_044344875.1. GTDB lineage: Bacteria > Myxococcota_A > Polyangia > Nannocystales > Nannocystaceae > Xiheibacterium. The sequence continues at coordinate 1,935 of JBIJCC010000084.1, read as the reverse complement.
GCGGGAGACCGCCGCGTTCGCCGACGAGGTGATCCGACGCGGTGACGGCAGGCTGCAGACGCTCTTCTCGGCGAGCTGGACCGTCGGCGACGATGCACTCGCCGAGATCTACGGCGTCGCGGCGGCGGGGCCGGACGGCCGGATCGAGCTCGACGCCGAGCAGCGCAGCGGCATCCTCACACAGGCCGGCTTCTTGGCCGCGCAGGCGCATCCTGCAGAGACCTCGTGGGTCTACCGCGGCTTGTTCGTGCGTGAAAACCTGCTGTGCGAGCAACTGCCGCCGCCGCCCCCGGGCGTCGAGGTCAGCGAGACCAACGATCCGGGTCGGCTCGAGAACCCATCGTGCGCCGGCTGCCACGTGTTGATGGATCCGATCGGTCAAGGCTTCGACAACTACGACGCGATCGGGGCGTACCGCGACGTCGACGACCAAGGGCAGACGATCGACGCGCAAGGAGAGGTGGTCGGGGTCGACGATCTCGGCGCGTTCGAGAACGCGGTGGCGCTGAGCAAGCAACTCGCGATGTCGACGGTCGTCCACGACTGCATGGCGCTGCAGTGGTACCGCTTCGCGACCCGTCGCAGCGAGCACGACGCTGACCAGTGTGCGATCGACGCGATCACGACCCAGTTCACGGAGTCGGACCAGGACATCGCCGAGCTCATCGTGAGCATCGCCAGGTCTGACGCATTCCAATATCGACGGGCCGCCCTACCGGCGTGAGGTGACAACCATGAAGCGAAACAAAGCAGGTCTCTTCTCGCGGCGATGGTTGCTCGGTGGTGCTGGGGCAACGGCCCTGGGCCTACCGTTCATGGGGCCGCGGGCGCGGGCCGGCGTCAGCGGAGGCGCCAAACGCCTCATCGTGTTCTGCTCACCCAACGAGCCGATCGATCGGGCGCACTGGATGCCATCCGGCGGGAACGGGAACTCGTTCGCCATGACCGCACTCCACCCGATCATGGCCGCCCTCGAGCCGTTCCGCGAGAAGCTGCTGCTGATCGGCGACACGGAGCTGACCAGCGCGCTCGCGGACGACGGCGCCGAGTCCCATGGTTCGATGACCCACCTGCTCGTCGGACGTCACTCGATTCCCTATGGGCCGGACGGCTCCGAGCAGTGGGCCGGCGGGATCTCGGTCGACCAGTACATCGCGGCCGCGCGCGGTGTCGATGCCCTGACCCTGGGCGTTCGCGTGCCCGACAAGGACGGGAACGCTCGGATCTCTCCTGGGCCCGAGCCAACCCGTCGACCCGATCGAAACCCCCGACATCGCGTTCGATAGCCTGTTCGCCGACGCGACATTGCCCGCCGACGAGCTCGCCGCACTCAAGGCCCGACGGCTGAGTGTGCTCGACCGCGTCGCGGGGGACTTGTCGCGGGTCTCGGCGACCTTGCCCACCGAGGCGCGCCACAAGCTCGACATCCACGCGGACATGATCCGCGAGCTCGAGAAGAAGATTCAGAACGACAAGCTGCTCCAGTGCGAGCCCACGGCCCCGGCTCCCGCCGACTACGAAGACAACGAGATGTTCCCCACGACGGTCCGGCGCCAGATCGACGTGATGGTCCAGGCCCTCGGCTGTGGGGTGACCGACGTGGCGTCTCTGCAGCTGAGCGATAGCCAGGCCGGCAACCTCACCCCGCTTTGGCCCGACGAAGGCCTCGACATCAACGTCGACTATCACAACATCTCCCACGACTACAGCGACGACCCGACCGGCGAGGTCCTCGAGCGGCGCGTCCAGACGGAGGCGTTCATGTACTCGATGTTCGGATACCTGCTCCAGAAACTCGAGGACGTGCCGGACGTCGGCGGAACGTGTCAACAAGTTTGAAGCCAGTTGGTTCGGAGTTCAGTGGATGACTGGCGTGGGTTGAGGATGGGCGTTCGGTTCGTTGGTGGGCTTGTTGATCCAGACCTCCTTCGGCGG
>JBIJCC010000083.1:0-44741 GCA_044344875.1 Nannocystaceae bacterium | reverse complement strand
CCGCCTCACCGTCACCATCGCCGCAGATGGTCGCGCTCAGCACGAAATCTCGCGCGCCCTCGACCAGCTACTCGCCGCGTGATCCGTCACGCGAGAGCCACCTCGGTATGCAACGCTGGAGTGTACTGGTGCGCCATCGCGTCGATCTGCTCGGGGCTCATCGACTTCTGCAGGCGCGGCAGCTGCTCAGCAGTCCTCCGGACCGCGTCCTTGCCCGCGTCGCATTGTCCGGCGAGCATCAGGCACTGACCGCGGAGGAAGCCGAAGCCCGACTTGGGGTCGATCGACTTGTTCTTCGGGTTGAGCTTGTCGTGGGCGTCGAGCTCCTTGATGCAGTTCTTGCCATCCCCAGCGCCCATCGAGCGCTCTGCAGATTTGTAGTGCGCGCTGGCCTCCGCGCTCATCTCCACCTTGGCATTGACGATCGCGGCCGCGGCCAGCGAGTCCGGGGTGTCCGGGGCCGCCATCGCGGTCTTCTCCGGGTTCTCGCCGGGACGGATGTCGCGCAGCGTGAGGCGGATCGGCGCCTTGCAGCCCTCGACCTCCTTGGCCGAATCGGAGTCGCACACGGCCAGCTTGCCGCCCTTCTTCTCGGCGCTGCTGGCCCGCGTCTCCGAGCCGCCGGCACCGAAGCCGAAGGCGCTGCCGCCGGCGCTCGCGGTCAGGTTCTTCGACGAGCCCAGGGCGAACGCCCCGAGGTTGAAGCCGTAGACGAAGTGGGTCGCCTTCTCGCAGCCGTACTTGCCCTCGAGGTCGCTGCGGTACACCGCGTCGCGCGACGCGGTCTTCGTGCCGGCGACGTAGTACTCCATGTGGAACTTCTCGCCGCCCTCGACGCGGCCACCGAGGGTCGCCTGACCCAGCGGAAGCTTGGCGTAGAGCTCCGCCGAGTTGTTGACGTCGAGGGTCTCGAGGGATCCGCTCGTCCACTCGGCCGGCTTGTACGCGCCCTGCTCGCCGCGGATGCTCTCGTTGCGGCACTCGTCGAGCACCCGCAGCGAACAGCCCTCGTACTGCACGAACACGATGTCGTTCGCGGCGTGCTGCTCGAAGCTGGACATGTCGGTCGCGTCCCACTCGATGATGAACGGGCGCAGGTGGTTCTCCGGGTTGCAGGCGTTCTTGCCCGCGAAGGAGTCGGCCATCAGGTTCGACTGGCCGGACTCGCGGCTGCCCTTGGTCTGGGCGGCGAGCGAGCACGAGAGGGAGGCGCCCGCGAGCAGGGCGAGCGGGAGGGCGGAGACGATCAGTCGCTTCAAGGTGGTCCTTCGCCGGCGGGGCGGCCGGCCCGTGCGTGCGCCGAAGCTAGCCCGCGACCGACCGGGCCGTCGAGGGCGAGCCCCCGGGAGACGGACGCGGTCGCGCGCTGTTGCAGGCGGTCTCGCAGGGCGGGAGCCGGAGGCCTGGAAACCGCTTCGGAGGCCCACAGCCGCCCACCTCGACGGCATGCCGTGGCCGGGCCTTCGCCGCCCGGGCGCGCTACTTCTTGCGCTCGATCCGGGTGACCTCGCTGACCTCGCCGTCGGCGAAGGTCAGCCGCATCGACACGAACGACACCGCGGGGTCGATCGGGAGGAAGAGCGTGGCGCCGTCGGGGATCGCCATCGGGTCCTCGACGTCGCACGTCGGCAGCGGGAACTCTCGGTCGGGCACGGCCACGTCGATCCCGTACTCGACCCGGCCGAGCGCACAGCGGTAGACCATCAGCGTCGTGAAATAGTAGTAGCCGGCGTTGCTGCCGTCACCGAAGGCGCCCCAGATGGTCGGCATCTTGGTGAGGATCCCCTTGCCGAAGGCGATGAGCTCGGCGCGCGGGTCGAGGGTGAAATCGAACGGCCCGATGGGCTGGCCGTTGGTGTCCTCGTAGCGCACCGAGATCCGCAGGCTCGCGGTGGTCATCGGGGTCGAGAAGTAGTTCTCGAGCTTCGTCCACGGCCCGCCGTCCAGGCGGTACTCCATCGCCTTGGTCGGCTCGGGGGCGAGGAAGTGGACCATCCACCCGGCGTTGCTCGGGGTCGCGGTCATCTTCAGACCGCCATCGGTGCCGAGGATGTCGACGTGCGCCAGCTTGGCGAGGCGCGCCCGCGCGTCGTCGATCCACGCCTGCGCCACGGCATAGTCCGCGAAGTTGCGCACGAACTCTGGGCCCGAGGCGCGCATCAAGAAGCTCTCGAGGTAGAGCTTCTCGCGGCCCTTGGCCGACAGCGATTGCGTGCCGAGGACGCGCTCGGAGTGATCGATCGACAGCTCGTAGTACGTGGGTGCGAAGTCCGGGTGGCCGGCGGCGATGCGCTCGAGGACGGTGGTGCGCTCGGGTCGCGGGAGGATCCGGGCGTGCGCGAACGAGGTGACGACGCCGGGGTTGGCCCGCACGAGCGCGGCGTAGGTCTCGCGGGCGGCGTCGATGCCGTCCTCGAGCTCGAGGATCCGCTGGTATGCGACGTGAGAGTCGACGAAGCCGGGCACGCGGGCCAGGCACGACGCGTAGGCCTCGCGCGCGGTCCTGTAGTCGCCGCGGCGCTCGGCCTCGCGCGCGACCTGGCAATCGTCGCCGACCTCGAGGACGCGGCCGTCGGTCCCGGTCCCGCATGCCGCCGTGGCGATCGTGAGCGCGAACAGCGAGCGACGGCCGAGGACGACGGGCATGGGTGGTTGCTGACGCGCGGCCCGTCGCTTCGATTCTGGCGGCAATCGCGGGCCTGGGGCAATCGCTTTGCGGTGGGCTTACGAACCGGGGCGCCGTCCACCCCCGGCTTTGCACGGCGCTCACGACTCCCGGGGCGGCCGGCGGAGTCGAAGGGACGTGGGCAATGGTGCCCGGAACGAATCGAAGCCAACCAGACCATGAACACCGCAATCGTCACCGCAGTCTCGTCCGCCCTCCTCTCGCTGCTCAGCATCGTCGCGGCCCCCGATGCGAGCGCCGCCGCCGAGGACGGCGCGCACGGTGGCCGCCGCGGCCACGGCGAGCTGTGTGAGAAGCTCTCGTGCACCGACGCGCAGCGCGCCGAGATCGACGCGATCCGCAGCGCCGTGCGGACCGAGACCCAGGACGAGCGCGCCGCGATGGCGGCGCTGAAGCTCGAGCTGCGCGCCGCGAAGCAGGCCGCGAAGCCCGACCCGGTCGTGATCGACGGACTGCGTGCCAAGCTGAAGGCCCTGCACGCCACGATGAAGTCGGCCCGCGAGCAGTCGCGCACCGCGATCGAGGCGGTGCTCACCCCGGCGCAGCGCGAGCAGTTCGCCGCGATGAAGGCCGAGCACGCGAAGAAGCGCGGCGAGGGCAAGCACGGCAAGGGCAAGCACGGCAAGGGCAAGCACGACGGCAAGGGCAAGCACGCGGGCAAGGGCAAGCGCACCGAAGGCGAGCGCAGCGGCAAGGCCGAGCGCAACCTGGCCAAGCGGGCGAACCCCACCGCCGGGTGAGCTCTGCGCCAAGTGAGGGGGCCGCGGTCGACCGGAAGGTCGATCGCGGCACGCCCGCGTCGGTGTCACTTCACCCGCGCGAGCTCGCGATCGTCGACCAACACCGGCCGCACGAAGTCGCGCCACGCGGCGTGCGAAGGATCGAAGTGCGTGGCGTGATCCCAGCGGTGCCGGTCGGAGCCGCCGCGGACGAAGAGCTTGTTGCAGGTCAGGTCGAGGACGAGCTCGAGGGTCTCCTCGGCGGTCGCGCCGGTCGACGCGGGCGCGCGGACCAGCCGGACGCCGAGGAGGTGATCCATGCGGCACCGCTTCATGACGTCGTCGTCGTAACCGTCGGGCGCGGAGATCAGCTCGCGCAGCCGATCGAGCTGCGACGCGTCGAGCGCTCGCTCGGTGCCGGGCCGCACACGCCACTCCACGAGCTTGTCGATCCCGGTCGCGCGATCCTTCGCGGCGTCGGGATCGTGCATGCGCATCATCGTGGCCCGCACCGCGTCACGGCTGATGCCCCAGCGCACCATCGCCTCGGGCCGACGATCGGAGGGGAGCTCGAAGGCCGGGCCCGCGGCGCCATTGCCATCGCAGGTGTCGACCGCGAGGCGGAAGACGCCGGGACCGACGGCGACGTTCTTGTCGCAGCTCACGTTGCACTGCGCGCTGCAGCCCATGCCCGAGAACGGCACCGGCAACACGGGGGTCCCCGGGGCGGCCTCGAGGCACGCGGACACCGGCTGATCACACGTCGTCGTCAGGCGCAGCCCTGTGCCGCCGTCGAGGTTCGCGACCGGGGTCCAGGTCCCGTCGTCGCCGCGCCGCTCGATGCGGGCGATCGATCGCAGCGCCAGGCGCTCGGAGACGTCGAGCGCGAAGATGCCTGGGGCGAGGTTGGTGATGGTGATCCGGGTCTCGGGCGCGGCGGCGGTCGGCGTCGCGGCCACGTCCGCCGGTGCCGGAGCGGTCGGCTCGGGGGCCGTGGGCGCGGCGGCCTCCCCGGGGTCGATCCCCGTGTGACAGCCGAGCACGCCCGCGATCCCCCAACCCAGCCGTCGCGCGGTGTTCCCCATGTGCGGCGAGGCTAACGCCTGGCGTGGTCGGACGATCTCTCCCGCAGCGCTCCGGGCCTGGGTGCAACGACCGTGGGACGCACTCACGGCGCGGCGTCGGAGATCCACGTCCGGCCGATCGCCGCGGCCTTCTTTGCCCCCGCGGCCTCGAGCTGCGCGACGGCCCCTGTGATCTCGGCCCGGGCCGTGGCCGCGTCGCCGCCCTGCATCCAGCGGGCGCGGGCGATGTACATGCGATCGCGGATCGCGTCCGGGTCGGTGCGGCTCGGATCGCCCGCCAGCGCCTGCTGCAGCGGTTCGATCGCCGCCGCGTAGTCCCCGGCGTGCACCCGCGCGCGCCCGATCGCCGAGCGCACCGAAGCGACGAAGGCGTGCTCGGGACCGAAGCCTTGCTGCGCGAATGGCAGCGCCCGCGCGAAGGCGGCCTCGGCGTCGCGCGGCGCGTCGCTGGCCTCGTAGGCGCTGCCGAGGTTGTAGAGGTCCTGGCTGAGCGCGATGGCGTCGGGATCGGGCAGCGCCTCGAGGATCGCGGCGGCGCGGAGGTGATCGCGGATCGCCGCGTCGTACTCGCCCCGCAGGAACGCGAGGTGCGCGAGGTTGTTGAGGCAGTAGGCGACCTCGCGGTGCTCGGGACCGCGGGCCTTCTCGATGATCGCGAGGGCACGTCGGGCGAGGACCATCGCCTCGTCGGTCGGACCGCCGAGGAACATCGCGAGGTTGTTGAGCGCGCCGGCGACGGCCGGGTGATCCGGGCCGAACGATGCCTCTTGGATCGCCAGCGCGCTGCGAGCCGCGGCGATCGACTCGTCGCGGCGGCCCTGGGCCTGCAACACCGCGGAGTAGCCACCCAGCACCATCGCGCGCTCGGGGTGGTCGTCGCCGTAGATGCGCGACAGGATCGCGAGCGCACGCGTGGCGGTCTGCTCCGCGGCGGCGTGGTCGTCGAGCTGGTACTGCGCGACGCTGAGCGAGGCCAACGTCGAGACCACGCTGGGATGGTCCTCGCCGAGCCGCGCGATCTGCATCGCGAGCACGGCCTCGAAGTCGTCGCGGGCCTCGCGGAGCTGGCCGCCGATCGCCCGCACGGCGGCGCGATCCGAGGCGAGCTCGGCCCGACGCGCGTCGCCCTCGGGGACGCCGAGTCGATCGAGCAGCGCTGCGGCGACGTCGTACCAGAGCGAGGATTGCTCGCGGTCGTCGAGCTGGTAGCCGCTGACGTAGACCATGCGTCGCGCCGCGTCGGCGGCGACGTCGTCCGCGGCCGAGGCGGCGGCGAGTCGGTAGGCCTGGCGCAGCTCGGTCTGCGCGTGCTCGGCCTCGTCGCGGCGCACATACGCGGCCCCGACCTCGACGTGGGCGCGGGCGATGAGCGGAGCGAAGTCGAGGGTCTTCGCCGCGGCGAGGGCGGCCTCGGCCTGGGGCAGGCCACCGCCCGGATCGCCGGCGTTGCGCACGACGGCTGCGCGCGCGAGCAGCTCGCGGACGCGCGTGGCGTCCTGGCGGCGATCGTCACCGACCCGCGGCGCGCGGGCGAGCTCGTCGGCGTCGCGACACGGGGCCACCGGCGTCAGGCTCGAGGCCGACAGCACCGCCTCGCGCACGGTGTCGGCGGTGGGCATCGACAGCAGGTTGACCAGCGCATCGAACTCCGCGGCGCGCTCGGCCAGGCAGTCCTCTGCGCGGGCGTGGAGCTCCGCGTCGAAGCGGCGCTCGATCGTCGACGCGCGACACACCTCGCCGGCGACGTCGCGCCACTGCTCGGCGTAGCGGTCGAGCCACGGCGTGGTCCGGGCGAACGTCGCCTCCGCGTCACCGACCCCGCTGTCGGCGATGCCGCCGCGGATCGCCGCGGCGACGGCTGCGTTCCAGTGCTCGTCGATCGCCGCGGCTGCGGCCTCGCAGGCGGCGTCGGCCCGGCGTTGCTGCCACTGCACGGCGGCGAGTCCCACGACGCCGAGGCCGATCACGCTGCCGCCGACGAGCCAGCGGATCCGTCGGGGACGCGGATCGTCGGCCAGCGCGTCGAGCAACGCCCGCATCGACGGCCATCGCGCCGCGGGCTCGACCGCGAGGCCGCGCTGCAGCACGCGGTGGACCCACGACGGGACCGGAGTGCCGCGCGGCGGCGGCGGCAGGCGATCGCTCGTCACGGCGATCGCCATCGCCTCGAGGGTCGACGCCACGAAGGGGCGGCGGCCGTACAGCGCCTCCCACAGCGTGATGCAGAACGCGAACTGATCCGCGGCCGCGTCGACGCGCTTGCCGATGAACTGCTCGGGCGCCATGTAGCCCGGCGTGCCGATCACCGCGCCGTCGCGGGTCAGTGCGCCGACGGCCCCTGGGCTGGGTCCGTCGAGGTCGGCGGGTCCGTCGGGGTTCGCGGGTCCGTCGCCCAACGCCCGCACGCGAGCCTCGACGGTGTCCGCCGCCGGATCGGGCCGCGACGCGAGGTCGGTGCTGGGCCGCGCGAGGCCGAAGTCCATCATTCGCGTGCGGCCCTCGTCGTCGATCATGACGTTGTCGGGCTTCACGTCGCGGTGGACGAGCCCCTTGTCGTGGGCCGCCGCGAGGCCACGACCGGCGGCGAGCATCACGTCGACGATCTGTCGCCACGTCGGGGTCTGCCGTGCCCGCCACTGCGTGAGCGTCAGGCCGCGGACGAATTCCATCGCCACGAACACGCCACCCTTGGCCTCACCGACGTCGTGGACGGCGACGACGTTGGGGTGGGCGAGCTTGGCCAGCGCCTGCGCCTCGCGCAGCATGCGGGACAGCGCGTCGGCACTCTGCGAGCGTCGGGGCAGCACCAGCTTGAGCGCGACGCGGCGATCCAGGTCGGGATCGAACGCCGCGTACACGACCCCCATGCCGCCCGACCCGACGACGTCGAGCACGATGTAGCGGCCGATCAGGCTGCCGCGCGCGAGCATCCCCGAACCGCGGGCGCTGTCCCCGGTCTCGCGCAGATCGGGCTCCACCTCCGCGTCGGGGAGCGTGTCGCGCGTCGGGCTGACGTCGACCATCGCGGGGGAGGATACGCATCGGCCGGGCGCTCGGCGAGGGCCGTCGAGGGCACAGCGCGCGGTCGTCGACGTTCGCTTCCGCGCCGACGGCACGCGACCGACGGGCAGCGGGAACCTGGGGCGGCGCCCGACCAACAGCGTGGACGTGCGACGCCACCGCTCGACGATCCCGGTGCTCGCAATGCTCGTGGGGTGTGGCACCGGCACTTCGCGTGGCGACGCCGGCCCGTTCGACTCGCATGGTTCGACGTCGCCGACCTCGGCGGCGGGCACCGACGACGACGCGGCCGGCGAGTCCGGGGACACCGCGGGGCCCGACGACGGCGCGGGCACGACCGCAGCCGAGGACGAGGGTCCGCATGTCGAGTTCGATCCAGCCTTCGCGCTCGCACAGGTCGACGCGGCGCTCGCCGCCGGTGTCCCCGGGCTCGCGATCGCGATCGTCCACGACGGTGAGGTCGTGCTGGCCGAGGGTTTCGGCGTGGCCGACGAGGCGGGGACCGCCGTCGATGCGACCACCCTGTTCAACCTCGCATCCGTCACGAAGGTCGTGACGGCGTTGACGGTGCTGTCGGAGCGCGACGCGGGCCTCGTGTCGCTCGACACGCCGGTGCCGGAGGTGGTGCCGCAGTTCGAGCTGCGCGCGGGGTTCGACGCCGAAGCCGTGCAGATCCGCCACCTGCTGACCCACAGCGCGGGACTCGGCGACTGGCCGACGGAGCCGTATGCCTACGGCAGCACGCTGCTGGAGGAGTTCGCGGCCAACCCCAACCAGCCGCTCTGGTTCACGCCCGGCGCCGTGTTCGACTACTCGAACCGCGGCTACACGCTCGCGGGGCTCGTGGCCGCCACACTGCACGGGGGCAGCTTCTCCCAGGCCGCCCAGGCCCGCGTGCTCACGCCGCTCGGCATGGACGGCGCGACACTCGACGCGGCGATCGCCGTCACACGCACGCACGCGCGCGGCAAGTCGAGCTGGGACGGCGGCTGGATCGGCCCCGCCGAGTACGTCGGCGAGGTCTATCAGCCATCGGCGGGATTGTGGGCGGGGGCCGAGGATCTCGGCGGGTTCGTGCGGGCGTTCGCGACGGCCTCCGCACCGGGCTTCGCCGCGGGAACCATCGCGGAGGCCGAGTCTCCGATGCAACCGACGTTCGACGGGCCCGGTGCGTACGGCTACGGCCTGTTCGTCGACGGGGGCGAGCCGGCGGTCGTGTACCACGGCGGGAGCACGGGCGGGTACCTGGCGGATCTCGAGATCGTGCCGAGCCTCGGCTTCGGCGTCGCGATCGTGGTCAACACCGATGCGTGGGATCCGAGCGAGGCGGGCTGGGCGATCCGCGAGCACTACGCGGGCACGAGCACCTACCCGCAGGCGCCCGATCCGATCGACCCGGCGTCGTTCCCCGGGGCCTACGACGATCCGTGGCAGCTCGGTCGGATCGACATCGCGGCCGCCGATGGGGGCCTGCAGGCCAGCTTCGCCGACTTCGGCAAGACCGTCGCCCTCGCGCCGCTGTGGGGAGCCTCATTCGGTTGCGCGCATCCGGTGACCGGCGATCCGATCGAGCTGAAGTTCTGGCCGGATGCCGACGGCCACGCGGCGTTCCTCGTCAGCCGTGCCGGCGTCGCGGCTCGGCTGTGACGCTCGGCGCGAAGCCAACTCGTGGCGAACGATCCGACCAACGTGCCACCGCGCGGCGCCGAAGCCCCGCGCGGTGGCATCTCCACCACCACCAACCCGTCGTTCCCCATCAGTCCGCCGGCCAGGGCTCCGGCGGGTTCTTCTCCGGGGGTGGCTCCGCCGCGCCCCGGGCCCGCAAGTTGTCCGCGAACATCCGCACGTAACGCAGATCGTCCGCGATGTCCTCGTCGGGGTGATCGACCAACCATGATTGCACCGAGTCCGTCAGTGCCAGCAGCGTCGCCAACGCGCCCTGATCGTCGCCCCACAGCGCCCGCTCGCTGGCGAGCCGGAAACCGACGAAGATGTTGAGCATCACGAAGGACTTCTCCACCGCGTCGCCGTCGAACTCGCCGCCCTCGGGGAGCTCGCCGGGCGCCAGAGTGGTGGTGATCGGGACCTCCTGGGTGATGGTCTCGCCGTCGCTCGGTCGCTCGTAGCTCATCGCGATCCGGCCGACGATGCCAGGCTCCTCGGACAGGCCGCCCTTGTTCGGCACCAGCTCGACCACCATCGCCCCGCCACCACCGCGGCGCCCGCCGACATCGTCGCTGGCCGACGTGCGGTGGGCGAGCTGCACCGATGGGATCTGGATGCTCGCCGAGTTGCCGTCGAGTTCGAACAACTTGGTGCCGTACATCGCCCGCAGGGTCCAGCCGGCGTCGATGTCGACGTCGATCCGCAGGTCGCGGGCGAGCGGCACGAGGAATGTCGTGACCTCCTGCTCGAACACCTCCTGCACCGCCGCGGGGTCCTCGAGGTAGTAGAACGCGCCACCGCCCGACTCCGAGAGCTCGCGCATGAGCACTGGATCGAACTCGGCACCGACCCCGATGGTCGCGAGGCTGTGGCCGATGGCGTTGAAGCCCGCGCTCATCGCGACGATCTTCGCGTCGCTGGTGATGCCCGAGGTCGCCTCGCCGTCCGAGAGCAGCACCACGCGGGTCTGACGGTCGGCCTCGGGGTCGCTCGCGCCGGCGACGAGCTCGTAGCCGGTGCGCAGCCCGTCGTAGATGTTGGTCTTGCCGTTGGCCCCGATCGCGTCGATGGCCAGGGTCAGCTCCGCGGTCGCGTCGCCGGCGACGCGCTCGGCGAGGATCTCGGCCTCGTCGGAGAAGGCGACGATCGAGACCCGGTCCTCGGGCCGAAGATCATCGAGCATGCGCAGCAGGCCCTCGCGCACGTACTCGATCGGTGCGCCGGCCATCGAGCCGCTGGTGTCGATCACCAGCGCGAGATCCAGTGGCGGTCGTGGCAGCTCCGCGGGATCGACGGGCGTGTTCATGCCGAGCATGACCACGGTGCAGTTGCTGCCGGTGATCATGTTGCCCATCACGCCGAGCTGACCGTGGAGGCACACGTCGTCGCCGCAGTCGGGGGCGGGGAACTCGAGCTTGTGCTCGTTGAAGAAGCCGACGTCGTCGAGGGTCTGCGGGGCGGGAATCTGCCCCGCCTCGAGGATCGCGCGGAACTGGCCGAAGTCCTGCGCGCCGCCCTGGCCGACGCCCGGGCCCACGCCGTCGCCGACGGCCGCCCCGTCGCTGGCAGCGTCTCCGCAGCCGCCGAGCGCCGTCGCGCACAGCAGCAGGGCCAGGCCGAATCGTCGCGCATCCGAGATCGTGTTCATGGTCGGGTTCCTTCGCGGCTGGGTTCGATGCGTCAGTGTCACTGGGCCGGGTCCTCGATCACGAGCGCGAGCTCGAGATCGTCGCCGAGGGTCTGCGGGCCCGCGGCACAGTCGGTGTCGATCACCATGCGCTGCTGGGCGTGCGCGACCGCGACGGTGATGCGCGTGCCGTCCTCGCCGTCGAGGACGACGGGGTCGCCGCCGGTCGTCGCGGTCGCGGCGGGGAAGCTGCCGCCACCCAGCACGACGCTCGCGGCCTTGGCCACGGTGCCGCAGTCGTCGACCGACAGCGCGCAGTCGTACAGCGGTGCGAGGGCGATCTGCAGGCCGCCCACGACCGGTGCGCTGGCGCCCCGACTGACCATCAGGCGCCGCATCGGCGTCGCGGTGGTCTCGATGACGACGGACTCGGACTGCACGCCGTACTCCATCCGCACGTTCACGTCGTCGCCGACGGCGAACGGCAGCGGGATCGCCGGTGCGCACAGGTACATCCGCCGCGTGCCACCGTCCGTCGCGGTGAGATCGATCGCCGTGCAGCCATCGACGCCGGCGGTCAGCGCCGCGATGCGGAACGCGCCCGAGGTGACGGCGTCGCCCCAGTCGACGCGATCGGCGTCGTCCTGGGCCGCGCACTCGCCGACCGGCTCGCTGGTCTCGCCCCGGGTGAAGACGACCGGCTCGTCGGTCTCCCAGTGGCCGCGGCCGTCGGCGTCGAGGGTGAGCGCGATGCCGCCGCGCGGATCGTCGAAGCCTTCGCCTGGGATCCACTGATCGATGACATCCCAGGGCCCCCAGAACAGCACGGTCGGGGTGAAGCCATCGGCGTCGATCATCGCGATGTTGCACTCGCCGCGCTGCATCTCGGGATCGAGGACGCCGATGTTCGCGTTCGGTGGCAGCGTCCAGCTCTGCACGTCGCCGAACAGCGCGCCGCTCAGCAGCCGCGCCGGATCGGCCTCGACCGCGACGCAGTCGAGCTGCACGGTGGAACGCACCGTGCGGATGCGGACGACCTGCTCGACGTCGGTGCCGTTGTGCAGCCACACGTCGGCGAAGATGTCGGGATACAGCGGTCCCTCGGGCGCCGGCTGCGAGGTCGCCACCGAGCACAGCAGGCCCACGCCGGCGGCGCCCGCCTCGGCGCTGCGACGCGCGAGCCGTGCGGACGCCGTCGCCATCGCGCGGCGCAGGACGATCGCGCCCAGGACCAACGCCGGCAGCGCGACGAGCAGGTCGGTCGGGTCGCGGACGATCGCCCACGGGAACCCGAACGCGCCCATCAGGGCCGACCACGCGCCGGCCCCGATCGGGCTCAGCTTGATCGCGGCGAACACGAGGCCGACGGCGACGTGCGACAGCCACCAGCCCCGCAGGGTCCGCACCTGCAGCGCCGTGGCGAGCAGCGCCGGCGCGACGAGCATGCCGGCGATGTCGCTGAGCTTGCCCGCGACGACCGCGGGGACGAGCGTCGATCCCTTGAACACGTGATCGTTGAGCACGAGCACGACCAGGCCGCCGAGCCACAGGGGGTGCAGCAGCGCGCGCTGGGGGTGGATGCGACTCGGGCGGGGTTGGGCGGGCATTCGCGGGGTCCTTCGGCGGGGTAGTGCCCGCGTCGGGCCCGACGATCACGGCGGCGCGCGTGACGGCCTCGCGGCGGCCCGCACGGTGCTCCGGACCACACGCCGCCCTGGCGCGAAACCCCAGGTAGTGCCGCACGTCACCCGGACGATCACGCCGCGATGCACTTCATCCCCCGGTGCGACCGAGGGACCGCAGCCCTGCGGCGTCGGGCACGTCGGTGCGCTATCCTGCCCCCATGCGACCTAGCTTGTGTGTGCTCTTGCTCGTGGCGGCCTGTGGGGCGGATGGTGAGCTCGCGGCCGACGACTACATGGACGAGGACTTCCCGCCGTGGACCTGTGACACCGAGGGCACCACCGGCCCGTGCGACTCGACCGGCGAGCTGACGTCGCCGAGCTGCCAGGAGACGCAGGACTGCTCGAGCGGCGTCTGTGCGGCGTCGTTCAACGGCAACATCGGGCCCTTGGAGTGCCAGTCGACGTGCATCGAGGCGATGGACGATGCGCGCTGGTGCTCGGACGCGCAGGCGTGCTGCGACGGCACCGCGATCTGCGACCGCGGCTACTGTGTGCCGACCGACGGTGGATCGAGCGGGGTCGACTCGACCGGGACGGACGCGAGCGGGGCCGACTCGACCGGGGCCGACTCGACCGGGGCCGACTCGACCGGCACCGACTCGACCGGCGCCGACTCGACCGGCGGCGGTACGACCGACAGCACCGGGACCGGGGCATGAGCATGCGACGACTGATCCTCCTCGGCATCGTCGCCACGGCGTGCCACCGCGACGACAAGATCCACCTCGACGACACCGGCGAGTCGTTGGCCGCCGACTCCGCATCGGCCACGACCGCCGAGTCCACCGGCAGCTCGAGCGACGGCGGTGATCCCACGACGCCGGGCACCGGGAGCGCGTCGACCAGCGGTGTCTCCGATCCGTCGACGACCGGCGAGCCCGACGATGGTTGCAGCCTGTCGCGGCCGTGCGAGGCCGGCTTCTGCGTCGCGCCCTACGCCGACAACGAGCGCGGCGCGTTCGCCTGCGTCGAGGCGTGCGTGGGGCCGAACGAGGCCGCGAGCTGGTGCTTCGACGCCAGCGCGTGCTGCGATCCCGAGGCCGTGTGCACCTCGCGGGGCTATTGCGTGGGGCCCGACGACGGGACCAGCAGCAGCGGCGCTGACAGCAGCGGCTCGGGCGACACGACCGGGTGATCCGAGCCGGCGGGCTCAAGTCGGTCGTGGCGGCACGAGTCGACCCGATCGCAGGCCGTCGCGGATCCTCGCTCGCGTGGCCTTCAGCCGCTCGGGCGCGTCCGCGAGCTCGGCGCTGGGCTTCGCGCCACGGGCGACGGTCGCCTCGAGCGTGCGGACCTCACGAACATGGTGCGCGAGCACGTCGACCCAGCGATCCTCGGCCCACGCGGCGTCGCAGTCGACGAGCGGCGGGCCATACTCGCCGATCGACGCCTCGAGCTTGCGCCACAGCGACAGCGCCGCCATGCAGTGCAGATCGAGGGTGCGCAGCGCGGTGATGTGGGCTGCGTCGGTCACGGCGGGATCCTCGATCGCGCGCAGATCGGCGAGCCATAGCTCCAGCGCACGCTCGGTCCGACCCGCGGCATACATCCGCACCGCGAGGTCCCAGAGATCGAAGCCCCGCAGGGGCTCCAGCGCGACGGCCCGCTCCAGCCAACCGACGCCCACGGAACCCAGGAGTCCACCCACGGCGGCCTCGCCCATTCGATACCACGTGCTCGCGCTCGGCATGGTTCGCGGGCGGAGGATGCCACAGTCGCCCCGAGGCTGTCGCGATGTCCTGGAGCGATGTCATGTTGTCATGCGACCGCGTCAGCGCGGTCGTGCGAATGCCCGCACATCGTCGCGTGCAGCCGCGTTTTTGTCGTAGCAGCGGACGGGCGCCGCGGTGGATCCGGCGCTAAACCACGGCAGCAGATCTTCGCGGTGCTGCGAGATCGCGGTCGGTCATTTCGGTCACTCGAGGAGAACGATGCCCATGATTTCCCAATCCCACTCGTCCGTGCGTCCCTCGTTCCTGCGTTCGTCGTCGGTGCGGCCCGTCGTCACCGTGGCGATCGCCGTCGTCGCGGGCGCCTCGCTCACCACGCTCCAAGGCTGTGGTGAAGACGGCCTCGGCAGCAAGATCGCCGAGCAGTGCGGCCTGGCCTGCTCCGAGAAGGGCTTCGTCGGCGGCGACGCGAAGATCTCCGGCATCGCGTCGATCGACGCGTTCTTCGGCGCGGCGATCGATCTCAACGCGTCGATGCGCGGGCTGAGCGGGAGCCTCCGCGCCGAGCTCGACGCGATCGGTGCCTCGGTCGGCCTGGCGCCCGGCGCCACCGGTGCCGAGATCCGCCTTGCGCTCGAGGGCTACCTCGAGGATCGCGTCGACGGTGGGCTGACCATCGAGTTCGCGCCGCCCAAGTGCGAGGCGAGCATCGAGGCGAGCGTCGCCGCGGCCGCCGAGTGCGACGCGAGCGTCGATCCCGGCTCGGTGTCCGTGAAGTGCGAGGGCTCGTGCAAGGCGGAGGCGGGCGTGGCGGTGGACTGCGGCGCATCGGCCGAGCTCAAGTGCACCGGCACCGCGCCGGGTCTCGATTGCTCGGGCACGTGCACCGGCTCGTGCGCCGTCGAGCTCACCGCCGAGGCCGCGTGCGATGGCACCTGTCGCGGCAGCTGCAGCGCCGGCGGCAGCACGATGGACGGCTTCGAGGGCAAGTGTTCGGGCATGTGCATGGGCGAGTGCGTGGTCGAGGCCTCGGCCGGCATCGAGTGCTCGGGCAAGTGCGAGGGCAGCTGCGAGTACACGGCGCCCGAAGGTGGCTGCGACGCGTCGGCCGAGGCCCACTGCGAGGCGATGGCCGGCGCCTCGGTCGAGTGCTCGGGCGGCTGCGAGGGCAAGGCGGAGCCGCCGATGGTCAGCGCCGAGTGCGAGGCCAGCGTCGAGGCGAAGGCCAGCGCGTCGGTCGAGTGCTCGCCGCCGAGCCTCGACATCGCGTTCGAGTTCAACGCCTCGCTCGAGTTCGACCTCGCGGCGCAGGCCGAGTTCCGCGCGTGGCTCGAGGGCTTCCGCGCCCACTTCTCCGCGATCCTCGCCCTGCGTGCGAAGGCCGAGGGGGTGGCCTCGGCGGCGGCGAACCTCGGGGCCGCCGCGACCGGTGCGGTGCAGGGGGCGGTCGACGACCTCACGGCCGACGTGAACGTCGCTGCCTCCTTCGGTGCGGTGTGTGCCCTCGACGAGCTGCCGGTCGCCGGTGACGCGATCCTCGAGGCGAGCACCGCCCTCGGCACCGAGATCACGGCCTCGGCCGAGGTCGTCGCGGCGTTCGGTGGGTAGCGCCCGCACGCGAGCCGCGGCTCGCGGGCCGCGGTGGTGCGTGGAACGTCGCGGACCGATCGGGCATGCTCCGGATCGTGTCGGAGCAGCCCGGTGCCGGCGGAGGGGCGCAGACGCGGGTGCTGTCGCCGCGTCCGGTCGGGCCCGGCGAGACGATGCTCGACGAGGAGCTCGCGGCGGCGCCCGCCGATGCCGACGCCGACGCGACGCTCGAACATCTCGCGCGCGGCCAGGCCCTGGGTCGCTACATCCTGCTCGAGCCCCTCGGCGAAGGCGGCATGGGGGTGGTCTACGCCGCGTACGACCCCGAGCTCGATCGCCGCGTCGCGCTGAAGCTCCTGCGTCACGGCGCGGCCGACGACAGCTCCATGGGCCGCGCTCGGCTGGTCCGCGAGGCCCAGGCGATGGCGAAGCTGTCGCACCCCAACGTCATCACCGTGTTCGATGTCGGTGCGGTGGAGGGCCGGGTGTTCGTGTCGATGGAGCTGGTGGTCGGCGACGACCTGCAGGGCTGGCTCGCTGCGACTGCGCGCACGCCCGCGGAGATCCTCCGCGTGTTCGTGCAGGCCGGGCGCGGGCTCGCGGCCGCCCACGCCGCGGGCCTGATCCACCGCGACTTCAAGCCCGGCAACGTGCTCGTCGGCGAGGATGGGACCGTGCGCGTCGCCGACTTCGGCCTCGCGCGGCGGCTCGGCGAACGCGAGCGCACCGAGGGCGTGCCGGCCCCGGTCGCGGCACCTGCGGAGGGGACACCCGACGTCGTCACCCGCACCGGCGCGGTGATCGGCACGCCGGCGTACATGGCCCCCGAGCAGCACCTCGGTCGCGACCTCGACGCGCGCGCCGATCAGTTCAGCTTCTGCGTTGCGCTGTGGGAGGCGCTCCAGGGCGAGCGGCCATTCCGCGCGACGCACCCAGTCGAGCTCATGGTCCAGGTCACGCGCGGTACGATCGCGCCGTCGGCCAAGGACGGCGCGATGCCGGCGTGGATCCGCCGCGTGCTCGAGCGTGGGCTCGCCCCCGAGCCGGCGCACCGGTTCGCGTCCATGAACGAGCTGCTCGGCGCGCTCGACCGCGACCCGAGGCGCCGCCGGGTCCTGGTCGGTTCGGCCGCCGTGCTCGCGGGCCTCGGGGCGCTGACGTGGCTCACGGTGCGTCGCGAGGACCCCTGCGCCGGGGCCGAGCGGGCGCTCGCCGAGGTGTGGAGTCCGTCGCGTCGCGACCAGCTCGCCCAGCGCTTCACCGCGACCGGCTTGCCGTACGCCGCCGACGCGGCCGCCTCGGTGTCGCGACGGCTCGACGCCTACGGCGCGGCGTGGACCGAGGCGCGCGCCCAGGCCTGCTCCGCCGCGCAAGCCGATCCGCAGGTCGACGCGCCCGAAGACGTCCCGAGCGCGCGGTGTGTCGAGCGACGTCGCCGCGATCTCGGGGCGCTCGTCGACGTGCTGATCGACGCGGACGCAGCCCTCGTCGAGCGGGCGAGCGAGGCCCTGGGTGGCCTGCGGTCGCTCGAGACCTGCTTCAATCCGGCGCTCGGCTTCGGCGATGTGCCGCTCCCCGCCGACGCCGACGCGCGGGAGGTCGTCGAATCGATGCGCGACGAGCTCGGTCGGGTCAACGCGTTTGCCCTCGCGGGGCGCCGCCACGAGGCGCTCGAGCTGGCGACCGAGGTGCACGGGGAAGCGGTGCGACTGGGCGACGTCGCGTTGCTCGCCGAGTCGGCGCTGATGTACGGGGCCGCGCTCGCGGATCAGGGCCGCTTCGACGAGGGCGTCGCGCAGCTCGAGGCCGGCGCGATCTCGGCGATCCAGTCCGGCTACGACCTCGCCCTGCTCGACCTGTGGATCTCGCTCGCCTGGCACGCGGGCGTCGATCTGGGTCGCTACGAGGTCGCGTCGGCGTGGGCTCGCCAGGCCGACGCGCTGCTGGTGCGCCTGGGCCGGCCCCTGCGTCAGCTCGGCAACCTGCGCGCGGCGCAGTCGGCCATGGCCGCGGTCGCCGGCCGACCCGAGGAGGCGGTCGCGACCGGACGCGAGAGCCTCGAGGTCCGGATGCGCGACCAACCCGGCGAGCCGATCCTCGCCAACACCCTGCTCGAGATCGCCAATCCGCTGGTGTCCCTGGGCCGCTACGACGAGGCGGACGAGGTCCTGCGGCAGGCGCTGGCGATCGCGATCGAGACCGATGGTCCGGACCACCCGATCGTCAGCGCGATCGAGAACACCATGGGCGTCCGTGCTCACTTCGCCGGGGACGCGCAGACGGCCGAGGTCCACTGGCGCCGTGCCTACGCGATCATGGAGGCCGCGCTGGGACCCGATCACCCCGAGCTGTTCTACTCGCTGGGCAACCTGTCCGAGGCGATGCGGGAGCAGGGGAAGTTCGACGAGGCGCTCGTGATGCTGCAGCGGGTCGCGGCGCTGCAGCGTTCGCTGCCGCCGATCCACCGCGAACACGCGACGACGCTGCACAACATCGCCGGCGTGCAACTCCGACGCGGCGAGCTCGAGGCCGCGCGCGCGGGCTTCGACGAGGCGTTGCGGATCCGCGAGGCGGTGTTCGGGCCCGACGATCCCGCGGTCGCCAACACGCTCACCGAGCTGTCGGACGTCCTGCTCGAGCTCGGTCGCGCCGCCGAGGCGAGGCCGCTGCTCGAGCGCGCCCAGATCATCCGCGACGCGACCCCGAGCAGCGCGCTCCAGGTGGCGTACACCCAAGTCATGCTCGGCCGCGCCCGGATCGCCACGGGCGACGCCAGCGGACGAGCCCTGGTGGAGACGGCCGACGCGGCGCTCGCCGAGCTCCGCGGCAACACCCGCGACCGACTACGGCGGATCGCGGCGGACGTGCTCGGGTCGCGCCCGTGATCGTGCGGCGCGATGGGTTCGCGTATCCTCCGCGGCGATGAGCCACACCGCGAACTTCGACGGCGCCTGCGAGCCCACCAACCCCGGGGGCTGGGGCGGCTGGGGCTTCGTGATCCACACGCCGACCGGGGATGAGCTGCTCGCACGGGGCGGGCTGCTCCCGCGCGGGCCGGCGATGACCAACAACGTCGCCGAGTACACCGCGGCGCTCGAGTGCGTGCGCGCGTGGATCGAGCTGCGATCCGAGCTCGGCCCCGATGCGCGCCTCGAGTTGCGTGGCGACTCGAAGCTCGTCGTCGAGCAGATGTGCGGTCGCTGGCAGGTGAAGCAGGGGGCCTACGTCGCCGTGCACCGGGAGCTGCGCGCGCTGCTCGACGCGCACGCGCTCGCGGTGACGTGGACCTGGATCCCGCGGGCGGAGAACGCCCGCGCGGACGAGCTGAGCAAGCAGGAGCTGGTGAAGGCGGGCGTGAAGATCGTCCACTGAACGCGGTATCCGTCGCGAATCCGATCGCGAACTCAGTCGCGATCGCTCCGGCGCCCGACCTCGGCGGTGCACCAGGTCGAGCACATCAGCGCGGTCTCGATCTCCCAGGTGTCCGGGTCGTCGGCAAAGGGGGAATCGTCGATCCACCGCTCCTGCTCGCACTCGACGTCGAAGAGGACCTCGCCGCCGTTGCGCGCGGCCGCGCGCTTCATCCGACGCAGCAACCGCGTGTCCACATCGCACCAGAGATCGATCTCGAGCAGGCTGTCGCCGTCGACGGTGTGCTCGGCGTCGGCGTCGACGCCACCGATCCAGCGGTAGCCCTCGGGCAGCGCGTCGTGGACCTCGACCTCGTCGCCGCTCACGACGGGGTCGAAGGACTCCCCGTCGAAGTCGGAGCAGGCGGGGGTGAACGACGAGAGCGTGGCGACCAGGGCGAGCGTGCGGTGCATGACCCAAGGGCATGAGCAAGCGCCGTGCCGTGGTCCGATCGCGGCGATCCGAGCCGGGCGAGGGCCCGCTGCCGCGGAGGCGTTGCGAGATACCCGTCTCGACCGTCGCGGATTTGCGTCACCCGAGCTGTCCGGCGACCGTGCGGCGGATCACTCCCGCCCGCCGCGCGATCCGGGCAATGCTCCGGCGCATGCCGTCACGCCGCGCCCTGGGCCCCGCCGTGCTCGTCGCCGCGTCGATGTCGTGGGGGTGCGCCGCGAGCTCGGCCGCGCCCGTCGCCGCGCCGCCGCTGGAGCACGGCGCCCACGAACCCGAGGTCGAGCACACGTTCGTCTCGACGGCGAACAACGACGCGCCGCGGGCGACGAGATCGGTGCAGGCCGGTCGTGGCGGCACGGACTGCACCATCACCACGCCCGAGGCCGCGAAGGCCCTCGCCGAGACCGCCGTCGCCGAGCACCTCGATCCGCAGAAGACCTGGACGACGTCCCCGGTGCTGCCGGCGACCTGGCCGACGACCGAGCGCTCCGTCGTGTACTTCTTCTATCCGATGGCCGCGAACCCGCGGAGCATGACGCACTTCCAGCTGTTCTCGGCGGCGTGGCGCGTCGAGGTCTCCCTGCGCGACGGGACTACCGCGGTGGCCCCCGTCGCGAAGTCCCGCGAGATCGGCACCATCACCCAGACACGCGCGTCGTCGCTCGAGCGGCGCGAGCTCGAGATCGCCGAGGCCGCCCTCGTGCAGCAGCTCGTCGGCACCGAGGTCGACGAGGGCGAGAGCCCGTACTGGGGCTACCTCAAGTACATGCACGAGCACCCGCAGCTGGGGAAGGATCTGCAGCGGCGATCGCCGGCGTTCCTCGGCTGGGTGCGCAAGCGGTACGGGAAGTAGCGGGGCGGTAAGCGCGGGCGAGCGCTCTCGCGGGAAGACGAGGTACAATCCGACCGATGTACTTGCGCAGCATCCGCGTGCAGAACCTCAAGTTGCTGCGGGACGTGCGGCTCTCGTTCCTGGACGCCGCGGGCGAGCCCCGCATGTGGACGGTGATCGTCGGCGAGAACCGACTGTGCAAGACGACCTTGCTGCAGGCGATCGCCGCAGCGGCTGCAGGGACCGATCGCGGGACCCAACTCATCGGCGATGTCGCTGCGTCGTGGCCCGACTTGCGGCGGCCGGTCGGAGTCGAGCTCGATGCGGAGTTCGGCTTCAGCGCCGCGAGGCACGCCCGCCGCATCTACCCAGGGCGGTCGCCGCAGCCGCATCCGCCGCGGCTGGCCTCCATCCTGCTGCTGGAGCCGGACAAGCGTGTGTTCTTGGGTGCATCGAGCTACGTCGGCGAGGCGCCGCCCCATGGGCCGACCGCAGGATCGTTCTTCGATCCGCTGACGGATGCTCGCAGCAAGGGGCTCGGCGACTGGTTCGTAGCCGGGTATGGGCCCAGCCGACTCCTGCCCGGTCCCGGCAACGCAGCTCGTGCTCCCGAGCCGGCGGTGGATCGCCTGCGACCGCTATTCGGTCAGTCGCTCATTGGTACGGGGTTCATTGACCTGTTCGAGGAAGATCTCGCCCGCGCGTTCGCGCGAACCCTGCGCGAGGTGTTCGTGGCTGGCGGCCTTCTGCCGCACATCACGGCGCTCGAACTGCGAGGTCGCGGAGGAATTCGGACGGCTCGTGACTTGACCGAAGCTCAACGATTCGAGATGGACCTCGTCGACGCGGGGGGACAGCGAATCAAAGTACCGGCGACGTGGCTGTCTCACGGCTACCAGTCGCTGATTGCATGGCTCGCCGACCTCGTCGGCCAGATCCTGCTCGAGGCCTACCCCGTGGGGAAGGGTTCCGAAGTTCCGGGCAGCGAGATGGAAGGACTCGTCCTCGTGGACGAGATCGACGTGCACCTGCATCCGACGTGGCAGGTGCGACTCATTCCGGCGCTGAAGAAGGTCTTCCCGCGCCTGCAGTTCATCGCCACCACGCACTCACCCATGGTGCTTCCTGCGCTCGAGCAAGACGAGGTCTGGATCCTCTCGCAGGACGACGAGGGCAGCGTTCGGGCGAACCCGGCACCGCGAGCTCCCGCGTTACTCACTGGTTCCGAACTCTACCAGTCGTTCTTCCAACTCGACGAGCTGTACCCGGACGATCTCGGACGGAAGCTGCGCCGATATGGGGAGCTCGCGACCGATCCGCTCCGCTCGGACACGGACGAGGCCGAGCTCACCGGTCTCGGCGTTGAGCTGCAGCGGGCGGGATTGGAGTTCGATTGGCAGCCGGTCGCGCGCGAGAGTGCACCATGATTCGTCTGGTGAGGTCGGCCGAGCCGCCCGCACTCGCGGTCGCCAGGGCCAAGTACCTCCCCTTGGCTCGGGCCGCCGACGTCGAGGAGCGCTCCAAGCTGCTGACGAAGGGGTATCGGGACGCTGCCGTGGGCGCCCTGTTCGAGATGCAGCACAACAAGTGCTGCTACTGCGAGAAGCTGGAGGAGCAGGCGAAATACCGCGATGTCGAGCACTATCGGCCGAAGTCCGTCTACTGGTGGTTGACGTGGACGTGGGAGAACCTGCTGTTCAGCTGCTTGGAGTGCAATCGCGACGCAAAGCGCGACAGCTTTCCGTTGGCCCCCGGGTCCGCCCCGTTGGTCGCCGAGCAGGTGCCGCCCGGTACCGAGACGCCGTTGCTGATCGACCCCACCGGTGTGGGCGTCGATCCGTGGACCGAGATCGCCTTCAGGCCGGTGAAGCAGCACGGGCTCGAGCGTTGGCGGCCGTTCGGCGTCACCCAGAGGGGACGGGTCACGATCGAAGTCTGTGGCCTCGATCGTCCCGCTCTACTCGACTTGTACCGAGCGCACGTCCGTGAAGTCGTTCGGCCTCGAACGGCCGTGGTGATCGAGGCGGCATCTCGGGGAGACGCACGGGACGTGAGGAAGCTGTGGTCTCGCGCGCGTCGGAGCCTCCTCGGTGAGATGAGCAAGTTCCGGGCACTCTCCCGGGATGCGATGAACCACATCGTGGGCGCTCGCATCTGCCAGGAGTTCCACCTCGAGATCGGGCCCCCCTGACGACTGCGTCGGTCGTCACCCCCCGAACCCGTCCATGTACTTCGCCGGATCCTTCTGCACCTCGCCGACGGCCTTCGCCGAACAGAACACATAGCTCTTGCCCTGGTACTCCCAGCGCGGTGAGTCGTCGGTGACGACGAACTTGCGACCGCTGTACGGGCACACGGTCACGTCGCCGGGCTTCGCGTCGACGTTGAGCACGACCGGCTTGCCGGCGAGGGGATCGGCCGCCGCGGCGTCGGGAGGTGTGGTCGGAGGGCCGGCCTTCGAGCACGCGACGCAGAGCAGCGAGACGACCAGGAGCCTTGCCCAGGTGGAGATCATCGAGCGGCAGCTTGCCACGGCCACGCGCGGCACGGGCGTCGCGTTCGGCATACTCGGCCCCATGGCCGATTCGAAGCGTCGCGACCGCAGTGCCCACGTCCTGACGACCATGGCCGCCGCGTCCCACGCCGCGTGCTCGTGGTCATGCAGCGCATTGCGGTACCACCTCGGGCTGTGAGTGCACCTCCATCCTCTCGCTGCCGACGGTACGTTCACACTCGACGGGTGCGTGAGCGACGATGGCCCGGGACCAGCCGGCCTCGTTCGCCTGGGCTACCGCCGACGGGGCCAGCATCACCCGTCAGTATCCGACGCGAGCCCGCGTTCGCTCGGCACCGTGGCAGCCGCCAGCGGCCAGGTGAAGAACAAGTTCTGCGTCAGTCGCCGGCAGCCGGCCTCGGTGCGAAACCAGCGTGGCGAGTAGAGCGAGGAGTGGAACACGAAGCCTGGGTAGCAGACCAGTCGATTCCAGCGCATGGGGATCACGTAGTATCGCTCCCAGTCCGGGTTGCCGTGGGCCATGAAGTCCTGAGGCGCCGAGGATGGACGCCATAGCTGCTCACCGAGGTCGTCGTAGTCGTGCCAGGATCCACGGCGGAGGCCCGCGAGGTAGGCATCCATGATGCCCAGTTGCTGCACGGCGCGGATGACCCTGGGATGCACGGGGCGGTGATCCCGAAGGCGGTACTCGACGAGATCGAACCGTCGGTGGCGATGAAATGCGGTGCCGCCTCGGCAGTGCTCGGGATGATTGAGGTAGATGACTCCGGCGAGCAGCGTCGAGTCCACGTGGGGCATGCACTGGTCGGGCCTCAGCCGCTCGTCCCCGGTGTGCATGCGCTGGAAGCGAGCCTCGCCATCGTTGGGGGTCGGGAGCGCGGCGTTCTCGTAGCCATACGCCGCTCCGATGTGTTGGTGGACGAGTTCGTGCAGCGCCTGGAGGCCGTCTCCGGCGTCGCTCAGCGCCTTGTCGCCGGGGTGCCCGGAGCCGCTGGGCGAGTACTCGAGCGACAGGGCGAGCTGGCGCACGGCCTCGGGATCTCGGTACACGTCGTCCACCATCAGGGTTGGGGAGCGGGTCCCCGGGAGCATGCGGACCGACACCCGCAGATCCTCGGGCCGATTGAGGGCAAAGGGATGCAGGCCCATACGTCCATTGCTCCTACCGATTGCCGTCGGGGACGGTATCCCAGCGGCACCAGCCGAGCCGCATGAGCTTCAGGACCAAGCGCAGGGCCGGGAGTTCGCCGCGGCCGCATGCCCGGGCGAGCTCGCGGACGCTTCGTACCCCGTCCATCATGCGCAGCATCACGAACTCGTCGTGGGTGAGGAGCCGGCCGCCGATGGTGACGCCCAGCTGCAGGTCCAGCTCCCCGAGCACGCCCCGGAGTTCCAGGCGAGTTCGCGGATCGCTCACGGGGACCCACTCCATGCGGTCGGGCATCGGGACCACGTGTCGCCCCATGACCAGGTGATCCATCTCGGTCATCACGAAGCACGCGAGGGCGTTGGCGGGCGAGTCGACGATCGGCATGCCCTTGAGATTGAACGAGGTGTTGACGACCACGGGCAGCCCACGACGTCGCGCGTACTCGGTGATCACGCGGTGCAGTAGCGGATCGTCGGTCCGGGTTACGGTCTGCACCCGGGCCGTACCGTCCACATGCGTGACGCCGGGCAGCCGCTCGCGATACGGCTCGCGCACACCGAAGATCTGGAGCATGAACGGCTCCCGTTCGTGTTGATCCATCTCGAAGATCTCCGACGCACGCTCGGCGAGCACGGCCGGGGCGAACGGGCGAAAGCCCTCCCGGAACTTGACGCGGGCGTTGAGCGTGTCCTTGATCGCGGGATCCTGGGGATCGGCGAGGATCGACCGGCGACCGAGTGCGCGGGGACCGAGCTCAGAGCCGCCCTGGAACCAGCCTACGATCTTCCCGTCGCCGAGCAACGCCCCAGCTTGGTCGGCCGCCTGCTCGAGGCTCGACAGCTGCTCGCTTCGCGTGGGCCATCGCTGGAGCTCTTGGGCGATCGCGTCCGCGTCGTAGCTCTTCCCGAGGCCCACGTTGGTCAGTCGGCGAGACCTCGCTGGCCTGCCCTGCTCCCGGCACGCGTGCTGGTAGGCGTAGTAGGCCGCCCCTACCGCGGTGCCGTCGTCGGTGGCGGCCGGCACCACGTAGACCTCGTCGAACCCCGCTTCTCGTACGATGCGACGGTTCGCGACCGCGTTGAGGAACACGCCGCCCGCCAGCACGAGCCGGCTGGACCCCGTGGTGCTCTGCGCATGGCGGGCCAGGTGCAGGGCCGCCTCCTCCAGCTCCCACTGGACCTGAGCGGCGAGGTCCTGGTGGAAGCGGGACAGCGGCGAGCCGGCACCTCGCACTGACAGCCGTAGGCCGTCGTTGGCTCGCGTGATGAGGTTGTGACCCTCGAAGAACGGAAACGCCTCCGAGAAGTCCAGCGTCCCGTGGGCCGTGGGGCGCATCAGGATCGGTTCGGCGCTCAGGCGCCGGCCGTACGGCGCCAGCCCCATCGTCTTGCCGGCGTCGTCGAATTTCGTGCCGGGCTGATAGAAGCCCAGGAGGATCGTGACGAGCCGGTAGATCTCGCCGAGGCCGGACACCGTCTCCCTGTCCACGATCCACGCATGGCCGTCGTCTGTCGGTCGCGGCACGATCGCGGCGTCGGGCTTGAGGTGCCTGAACACGACTCCGGGTGCGTCATCGCGTGAGTCGAAGCGGAAGCACGATTGTTCCTCGCGTCGCCCGTCGACCGGGGTGCCGAAGCAGTCGGCGACGAGGGCCACCGCCGACTCGTAGCCCGAGGTGAAGAACGCCGAGTAGGCGTGTGCGAGGTGGTGCTCGGGGTGCGGCATGCTAAGCGCATGGGCGTTGGGGAGTGCGGCCGCGAACAGTGCCGTGTCGAGCTGGAGCTGATCCTGATCGGCGCTGTCGGGGGAGGCGACCGAGACGTAGTGGATGTCGCCCGGCTCGATCCCCGCGACTTCGCAGCATGCCCGCAGAGCCTGCAGGTGCCCCGCGCGGACGCGCTTCTCGGCCATGCGCTCGAGCCCGGCCGTTACCACCGCGCGCTTGACCCGTACCAGGCGCTCGACGGCGATCGATGCGACGATCTCGTCGTCCCTGAGCAGGCAGACGCACGAGTCGTGACTGCTGGCGTACCCCATCGACCAAACGCTCATGACGCGACCTCCTCACCGCTTGCCACCGGGCCACGCCGTCGCAGGGTGAGCACCCCGTTGTACTCGCCGAGCTGCGCGTAGCCAGGAATCCACCCGTCGAGGAATGCCTGCTGGAGTTCGGTCCCCGCCCAATAGTGCTCGGCGGGGTCCCAGGCCGGTCCCCACTGCACTCGCGCCTCGTCCCGGGCCTCGACGGTGGTGAAGCCCACGTCGCCTAGCACGACCGGGCCGTCGCCCGACAGGCGCGCCGCGGCGGCCTCGACCACGGCCAGCTGCGTCGCCAGCGGGAACTCGTGTAGCAGGAACGCAGCGGCGATGCGATCGACCGTGGGCATCGCCGCCGCCCAGCCCGGGTGCGTCACGTCGCCGAGGACCCTCGTGGCGTGCGGCGCCCGGCGGCGCGCGTGCTCGTGCATCGCCGGGGATCGGTCGAGGGCGATTACCTCGGCCCCGGCCGCGAGCAGTCGCTCGGTGAGCAGACCGCTGCCGGCCCCCAGCTCCAGCACGCGGACCCCGGGTTCGATGGCCAGGCCCTCGATGATCGCAGCCATGACGCGATCATGCGCTCCGAACGGGAAGCTGCGGCTCGCGACGGATCGGTCGTAGCTCGCGGCCCAGCGTTCGAACAGTTCTGCCCGAGGCCGAGGGTTGGTCGAGGCGTCATGGGTCATCGGAGGACCTCCATCGACGCCGCGCGCGACGCCGTCGACGAGGACAGCCGCGCGCGTGCGTGGGCGGTCTCGTAGACGAGCCTGCCCGCCGCGGCGTAGATGCCCTCGAACGGGGCACAGTTGGGGCTCATCACGTCGCCAGTCTTGGTGACGGCTTTGAACGTGCAGCCGCCTCCGCAGACGAGTGCCCACTTGCAGGTCCCGCAGGGCTCCACGGTCGCCACTCCGCGGCCGCGCCATTGCGCGAGCCGTCGCTTACCCTCGCTCTCGAGCGGGGTGCCAGCGGCGATGGCGGTGATCTCCGCGATCTTGAACTGCTCCTGCCCGGCCCCGAACCAGCAGGCGTAGACGCCGTTGCGTGCGTCGAGCATGTAGTCGCCGCTCGTCGCGCCGCAGTAGCGCATATGGATCTTGGGGGTGGTCCCGCTGCCGAGCGCGTACAGGAAGTCCAGGCCGTGCAGAGCCCATCGCAGGCGGAGCAGCCGCGGCTCCTCGGCGGCCACGGCGACCAGCATCCGCGCCATCTCGTCCTCCGGGACGAAGTGCATCTTGCCCGAGAAGTCGCGCTCGAGCGGGGCGAGGTAGCCGTGGAACCGTGGGTGGTCCAGCCAGCCGCGCTCGCCGAACAAAGCCGCGAGATGCCCGAGGTGAGGGATGTTCCGCTGGTCGACGTTGATCCTCAGGTTGATGTGCATGTCGAGCTCGAGACAGCGATCGACTCCTTCGAGGATGCGCTCGAACGAGGAGGTCTTGACCAGACGCACGGGGCGCCGTTTGTCGTGCACGCGCTGTGGGCCATCGACGGTGACCTGCACCGAGTCGATCCCGAGCTCCTTCATCCTCGCCGCATGCTCGGCGAGTTCGAAGCCGTTGGTGACCGCGTCGAGGCGGCGAGCCCCAGCTGCGGCGAGTGCCGCCACGAGCTTCTCGACCCCTGCGAAGGTGCTCTCGCGGATGACCTCGCCTCCCAGGACGGTGAAGCGGGACTCGGAGAGCGGCTGCCCCGACGACTGCACCAGCCGCTGGCACGTCGCGACGACAGCCTCGATGTCGGCGTCGCTCCACTGGCGCTGCTCGGTGGTCAGCGAGCCCTCGTAGCAGTAGGCGCAGGAGAAGTTGCAGCCGTAGGTCGGGATCAGCTGGAACGACACCGGGTGGGGCAGCTGCCGGTACTCAGCCTCCATCTGCTCGAGCATCGGTCGCGCAAGCAGGTGGCCGTGGAATCGTTCGACAGCTGCGCGGGCAGTCCCCTCGCCCGGGCCGGGGCCGCGCCAGCCCAACCCGGTCAGCAGGTTGAAGACCAGGTGGTCTCCGTCGCTGAGCTCGATCC
Source organism: Nannocystaceae bacterium (assembly GCA_044344875.1). Lineage (GTDB taxonomy): Bacteria > Myxococcota_A > Polyangia > Nannocystales > Nannocystaceae > Xiheibacterium. The sequence continues at coordinate 16,579 of JBIJCC010000083.1, read as the reverse complement.
GATGAGTGTAGTCACGAACAACACTCGCGGGTGTGTAGCCGTGGGGATGTGGGCTCGTCTGCATCGTTGCGGTCCTCGTGGTGGTTGTGGGCGCGGGGAAGGCGAGCCGAACGCGAGCAACCGAGCGCGGTGCGGCCGTCGCCGCCCTGCGAACGAGGGCTGCGCGATCGGCCGGCCGAACGCCGGGGCTCGAGCTCGGTCTACGCCAAAGGATCAATCCAATCGGGGCTCGCCACGCGACGAGCAGACCTGGCTCAGGTCCAGGAGGGGCCGGCGTAGGGGCACAGCAGGCCGTTGAACAACACGCTGAAGCCACCCAGCAGCCGCTGCTCCATCTCCTCGACCCACGCCTCGGAGTGGACGGCGAAGACCGCTGCCCCGTTCTGCGCCAGATCGACGGCAGTCGCGTACTGGGCATTGCTCAGGCGTACTTTCACCACTTCGAGCTCCGGCGGGGCGTCGATGCCAGCGAGGTCTTCGGGGGTGACGAAGACCACCCATCCGCCGTTCGGGTGCTGGGCCGCCTGCTGGAGCTGTGCCGACGACATGGTGACCTCGCCGCCGGGGTCGTTGTCCGGATCCTGGATCTGGCACTGCTCCTGGGCTGCGGCTTCGGAGGCTCCCGCCGTCGCGGTGAGCAAACCCACCGCGACGAAGAGCAGCATTCGTTTGTTTGTGGTTTCGTTCATTGTTCCTCGTGACGCCGCGCCTCGCGACGTCACTGGCCCGTTGCCGGCGAACCAGGGAGCAATGACGCGTGTTCTGGGAATTCGCTCACCTGGAGGACACCCAGGCACCGGTTGTGCCTGGGTGGTGCGATCTTCCCTCGCACTCGAACCGCTCACCCGGCGATGTTGCAGTCGATCGCCCGTGTGCGCAGTTGTTGTCGGGACGGTACGCCACCCACGGGTCCGTGGGCATCCCGTCGACCACCGCCCAGAGCGCGGTGCCGCCGTCGAGTGCGCCTCGGCGCCGCCCTACGAGCTTCTGCCATGGCCACGCGTGGCACGGGCGTCGCGTGCGGAATACTCGGCCGGATGGCCGATTCGAAGCGTCGCGACCGTAGTGCCCACGTCCTGACGACCATGGCGGCCTTCGTGATCGTCGTCGCCGGCCTGAAGATCGCCGCGCCCCTGCTGCTGCCGTTCCTGTTCGCGGCGTTCCTCGCCGTCGTCGCCTCGCCGACGGTGCTGTGGCTCGAGCGCCGCGGGTGGCGGCCCGGGCTCGCGGTGATCCCCGCGGTGGTCGTCGTGCTCACGGCGTTGGTGGGGTTCGGGGCGATGCTGACGGCGTCGCTCGATCGCTTCGGTGACGCGTTGCCGGGTTACCGCGCAGCGCTCGAGGTCATGTTCGAGGGCGTGGTGGTGTGGCTGGCCGAGCAGGGCGTGCGGCTGCCGCAGACCGGCCTCGCCGAGCTGCTCGATCCGGGAGACATGGTCGACATGGTCGGCAACTTCGCCGGCGCCTTCGTGGTCGCCCTGTCGAACACGATGCTCGTGCTGTTCACGATGACGTTCATGCTGCTCGAGCTCACCGGTCTGCGGCGCAAGCTCGCCGTGATGCTCGGCCCCGACTCGGCCGCGACGATGACGGCGGTGTCCGGCGTGCTGGGCGACGTGCAGCGGTACCTCGCGATCAAGACCGCGATCTCGGCGCTCATCGGCATCCTCGTGTTCGTCACGTGCGTGCTCGTGGGCCTCGACTTCGCGCTGCTGTGGGGCCTGCTGGCGTTCCTGCTCAACTTCATCCCCAACGTGGGTGGTTTCATCGCGGCGATCCCCAACGTGCTCGTCGCGCTGGTCCAGCCCGACCTCGGGCCTGGGGCCGCGTTGGTCGTCGCCGTCGCCCACACGGCGATCCACACCGTGGTCGGCAACGTGCTCGAGCCGGCGTGGATGGGCCGCGAGCTGGGGATGTCGACATTGGTCGTGTTCCTGTGCCTGGTGTTCTGGGGCTGGGTGTGGGGGCCCGTCGGGATGTTGCTGTCGGTCCCGCTGACGATGGTCGCCCGCATCATGCTCGAGGCCAGCGACGAGGGCCGACCCATCGCGGTGCTCCTCGGACGCACGCCTGCAGAGCCCGGCCTTGGGTAGGAACCCATGCCACGGCCACGCCGTGGTGTTGCGCACGCGGCCGCGCGAAACTTGCGGGCACGCGCGCTGTGCTTCGCCGCTGTCCGCCTTGACGCCGCACGGCGGCGACCGGTACTTGCTCGCCCATGCGTCTGTCCCGACTGTTCCCCCTCGTCCTCACCCTCGGCGTGTTCGCGTGCACCAAGAAGGACTCGGCCGCGCCGACGACTCCGCCGAGCGACGCGACCGCGACCGATTCGCACGAGCCCGCCGCCGACCCGGCCCACGAGCACCACTTCGAGGCCGGCGTGAAGTCGTTCCACGACACCATGGCGCCGCTGTGGCACGCGGCCAAGGACGACGCGCGCGTGACCAACACGTGTGCGGCGGTGGCCGATCTCGTCGCGAAGGCCGGCACGATCGAGGCCGAGCCGACGCCGGCGGCGGCGACCGATGCCGCGGCGTGGAAGACCCGCGCCACCGAGCTCACGGCGGCGACCAAGGGCCTCGAGAGCACGTGCGCCGGTGACCGCAAGGATTTCGACGCCGCCTTCACGAAGGCCCACGAGGCCTTCCACGCGCTGATCGAGCTCGCGGGCGAGAAGCACGAGTAGGCCCGCAGTAGCGGCGCCGCTTCGTCCGGACGCAAAATCGGGAGTTCTCCCGATGGTGGGCGAGCCGGTCCTCCTCCTATCGTGGATGCACGTCGGGATGCCCCGACGTGCGGCGAAGGAGTGACCGGTCATGCGCAGCGCGACTCGATGTGGTTCCTCGACTCGGCCCCGTGCGTGGATCCTCGCGGTGTCCCTGGCCGGCTGCTACGCCGGGGCCCACGGCGACGGGGCCGGCGCCGAGGACGACGCCTCGGACACCGGTGCGGGCACGTCGGCCGACGGCGGCGATGACGGCGTCGACACCGATGGGGTCCCCAGCGGCTGCGACGCGGACACGCCCCCGTCCGCGGCGCTGTTGCGGATGCACCGCGACAACTACGTCCACGCCCTCGATACCGTCTTCGGCGCTGCGGCGCTCGAGCCGGTGCGCGCGACGATCGAGACCCTGCCGAGCGCGTCGATGGGTGTGTTCGCCACCGAGGTGCCACCGGTCGGCTTCTCCGAGGTCTCGGCGTACTTCAACATCGCCAGCCAGCTCGCGTTCGATCTCACCAAGGACGCCGCCAGCCTCGACGCGCTGCATCCCTGCCTCGGCTCGGTGCCCGCGGGGGCCGACGCCGACAGCGACGCCTGCCTCGCGGGCTTCATCGACACGTTCGGAACGCGGCTGCTGCGTCGGCCACTGACCGACGACGAGCGGGCGCGCTTCGCCGGCGATTTCGCCGTTGGCGGGGCGCACAGCGTCGGCGAGGGCGTCGCCACCGTGCTCGTCGGCATGCTGCTCGATCCGCGGTTCCTGTACTTCGTCGAGACCGATGGCGAGGAGATCGCGCCCGGTGTGCTCGAGCTGACGTCGCACGAGCTGGCGGCCCGGCTCGCGCGCGTGCTGTGGGACTCCGTGCCCGACGACGAGCTCCTCGCCGCGGCCACCGACGCCGAGGGCGGACGGCTCGAGGGCGACGCGCTGCAGGCCCAGATCGATCGCATGCTCGACGACGACCGCGCCCGCGTCGCCCTGTCGCGCTTCGCCGTGAACTGGCTCGCGCTCGACGTCATGCCCCAGCCCTCGACCGATCTGTTCGCCGACGCCGACGCCCGCGAGGCGGTGCGCGTGGCGATGAAGGCGGAGCTGCTCGCCTTCATCGAGACGATCACGCTGGACCACGACGGCACCTACGCCGATCTGCTGCTCGATCGGACGGCGAGCTTCGACTCACCCGAGCTCGGCCAGATCTACGGCGTCGCGCCCGGCTCCGAGGTCACGTTGCCGGACGACCGCGCCGGCTTGCTCACGCGCGCCGGGTGGCTCGCCACCAACGAGGTCATCCGCTCGAACGCCGGCCACATCATCAAACGTGGCCGCCGTCTGGGCGAGTTCCTGTGCCGTCCGGTGCCGCCGCCCGACCCCGGCAACTTCCCCACCGAGGATCCCGCGGACCCCGCGACCAACCCGGACGTCGGCATCCGCGAGCGCTTCAACACGGCGGCGAGCGAGCCGCAGTGCTCCGGCTGCCACAAGATCCTCGACGGCTACGGCGCGCCGTTCGGGCACTACGGCGCGGCGGGGCAGTGGATCGACGTCGAGCAGATCGACGTCGCCGGCACCGCGGTCGACGTCTCGATCGACGCCGCGAGCGTGCTCGAGCTGGACGACGTCGTCGCGGTCGACGGTGCGCGCGCGCTGTCCGAGGCCATCGCCGCGAGCGACCTCGGGCCGCAGTGCCTCGCCGAGCAGCTCACGCGCAACATCGTCGCGCGACCGCTCGCGGAGTCCGACGGCTGCCTCGAGCAGACCGCCCGGATCGCCCTGGCGCCCGAGGACGGCGCGCCCCTCAGCCTGCGCGACACCATCGTTGCGCTGGTGTCCTCTCCCCACTTCCGACAGGTGACGCTGCCATGACCATGCCCCACACGATCGGACGACGACGCTTCCTGCTCGGAGCCGGCGGCGCGGCGCTGGTGATCCCGACCCTGTCGTCGCTGCTGGGCCGCGACGCCGAGGCCGGCGAGGCGGCGCCGAACCGCAACTTCATCAGCTGGCGGATCAGCAACGGGTTCTTCGGCCAGCAGTGGTTCCCCAGCGCGGCCGCGCTCGCGGGCCTACAGACGGTCGGGCCCAACGTCCGCGAGCTGGCGCTGGCCGACATCGCCGGCCCCGTCTCGCCGATCCTCGACGCGGGCTTCGATCCGTTCCGCGACAAGGCGATCCTCATGCGCCACATCGATCGCCTGGACTGGGGCGATCACAACGACGCCAGCGGCCTGTTCGGCTGGTCGAACGGGGCCTCGGCCCTCGACGGCGTCGACATCGCGTCCCTGCCCCCGTCGATCGACCAGCTCATCGCGCAGAAGCTGGGTGGTGGTCTGGTCCCGCTCAACCTGACCGTGCACTGGTCGACCGAGGGGCGCTCGGCGTCGTTCTCGACGACGGGCTCGGGCCAGCTCGTGGCCGAGCCGGCGATGTTCCCCGACCAAGCGTTCGCGCAGCTGTTCACCAACTTCGACGTCGACGACACCGCCCTGGCGCGGCTGCGGGCGCAGCGGCTGACGATGGTCGATCGCGTGCTCGATCACTACACCAGCCTGCGCAGTCATCCGCGGCTCTCCGCCAGCGATCGCGCCGCGCTCGACCAACACATCGAGCACATGCACACGCTCGAGACCCAGCTCGCCAACCCGATCGAGTGTGGCCCGCCCGATCAGCCCGCGGCGTACCAGTACGCGCCCGAGGCGATGAACGCCGCGGCGCAGGCCCAGGTCGACATCGCCGTCGCGGCGCTGCGTTGCGGCCTGACCCGCGTGGTGAACTTCTACCTCGACCCCGACACCCTGCTGAACGAGGCGGTGCATGGGGTCATCGGCGGTCACCACGGCGCTTCGCACGACAACAGCCCCGCGGCGGTCGACAGCATCCTCAACGCCCACCGCTGGACGATGGACTACCTGTTCGACTTCCTGGGCAAGCTCGACGCCACGGTCAACCCCGATGGCACCACGTTGCTCGACGACTCACTCGTGCTGGTCAACAACGAGATCGGCAACCAGTCGGGGGCGTCGGGCGGTGAGAGCCCCGGTGACTACGACAACAACCATATCGGCATCGACGTCCAGGTGATGCTCGTCGGCTCCTGCGGCGGCGCGCTGCGGACCGGAAACCTGCTCGACTTCCGGACCGACTTCACCCGCTCGCGGTGGTCGCAGTACATCGGCACCGCCTACAACCGCGTGCTCATCAGCTGCATGCTGGCGATGGGGCTCGAGCCCGACGACTGGGAGGTCGGCGGCCAGCCGGGCTACGGCGACATGCGCGGCGCGCAGTACGACATGACGCCGCTCGACCAGGTCGTGATCGGCGACCTGCGGGCGTACCTGCCGGGGCTCGAGGCCTGAGCTGTCACCCCGCCGGCGAGATGTAGTTCTCGCAGGCGAGATCGATGATGTCGATCGCCTCCTCGAAGTACGGCGCGTAGTCGTCGACGCAGATCGGGACCTTGAAGCCGTTGGGTCCCCAGAGGTCGGTGAACGCGGCGACCTCGGCCGAGGCCCCGAAGCCGCAGATGTTGCCCGGGAAGTCGCTGATCGAGACCACGACCACGTTCTCGGGCAGGTTGAACTTCGCCTCGACGACGTTCGCGTAGTACTCCATCGCAGTGCCCGGCGAGTTGTCGTACTCGTCGCCGATCATCACGATGACGAGGAGTGCGTCGTCGCGGATGAACCCCTCGTTGCACTCGCCGTTGCCGCCGACGAGCTGCTGCACGACGCCGTTCATCGCCGCCAGGGGCTGCTCGTTGCCGCTGCCCGACACGCCGACGGTCGCGGCACAGCTGAACGTCTCGACCAGGTCGTCGTTGTCGGTCATGTAGTTGGCGCCGTCGGCGTACGGGCCACACTGCATGTTGCTCGACGAGGCGCCGCCGGTCTGCACGACGAGCGACGACAACTGCTGGCACTCGGGGACGTTGAACGCGTAGGCGTCGGTCGTGACCACGCCGACGTGATACGAGTACGCGTTCTCGAGCGCGTTCTGGATGCCGTCGATGAACGCCGGGAAGTTGTTCACGAGGTTGGCCTGGTACGCGGCCATGCTGCTCGAGTTGTCGATCACGAAGACGAAGTCGACCTTGTCGCAGCCCATCTCCGCCACGAACAGATCGGGGATGCCGCCGACGTCGAAGATGGGGGACACCGTCTCGCCCACGCCACTTTCCTGTGCCGAAGAGGTGTCGGTCGACAGCGTGGTGGCGACCGTGGTGGTCGAGGTGTCGGCCGTGTCGGTGGTGGGTCCGCCCGAGGTGCCGGGTCCGGGGTCGGTCGACGACGTCGACGCCGGTGCGCCCGTGGACCCGGTGGTCGAGGCCGCGTCGCCCACCGCGGCGCCGCAGGCCACCGCGGGGATCGAGCACACGGCGACGCAGAGCGGACGGAATCGGGGGCCCATGGTGGGCTAGCATGCCCGATCCCGTGGATGTCCGCGCGGCGGCGCGGACGCCGGGGCCGTGCGCGCCTTCGGCGGCCGGGTCGTGCGATCCTGGCGCCCCCGTGACCACGACCACGCGTGCGACCTTCTGCCGGATCTGCGAGAGCCTGTGCGGCCTCGAGGTCACCCTCGAGGCCGAGCGCATCGTGAAGATCCGCCCCCACGGCGCCCACGTGGCCACGGCTGGCTTCGCCTGCGTGAAGGGCCTGTCCCAGCACGAGCTCTACCGCTCACCGGATCGCCTGCAGTTCCCGCTCGAGCGCGGCGCCGACGGCGTCCAGCGCCGCGCGAGCTGGGATCGGGCGATCGACGACATCGGCGCGCGCGTCCGGGGGATCCGCGAGCGCCACGGCGCCGACGCGATCGCGATGTACGTCGGCACCGCGGCGGGGTTCAGCGCGCTGCACCCGATCTTCGCCCAGGGCTTCATGCTCGGCCTGGGGTCGCGCAACAGCTACAGCTCGGCGACGCAGGACTGCGCCAACAAGTTCGCGGTCGCGCAGCACATGTACGGCTTCGCGTTCACGCAGCCGTTCCCCGATCTCGATCGCACCGGGTGCCTCGTTGTCGTCGGCGCCAACCCTGCGGTCAGCAAGTGGAGCTTCTTGCAGGTCGCCAACCCGGTGCAGCGACTGAAGGCGATCACGGCGCGCGGCGGCAAGGTATGGATCATCGATCCGCGGCGCACCGAGACCGCGGGCGCGACCGGTCGGCACGTGTTCATCCGCCCCGGCACCGACGTGTTCTTCTACCTCGCGTTCGCCCACGAGGTGCTGCGCCGCGGCGCGATCGATCGCGCGCGGCTCACCGAGCACACCACCGGGCTCGAGCGCCTCGAGGCGCTGGCGCAGCCGTGGCCGCCGGAGCGCTGCGCCGCGGTCACCGGGATCCCCGCCGAGATCCTCCGCGAAATCGTCGACGACTACCTCGCGGCGAGCGGTGGCGACGGCGCGGCGCTGTACAGCTCGACCGGCGTGAACATGGGCAAGGGCGGCACGCTGGGGTTCTGGTTGCAGGAGTGCATCAACGCGATCGCCGGCAACCTCGATCGGCGCGGCGGCACCCTCGTGGGCAAGGGCGTGCTCGACTTCCCCAAGTTCGCGGCCAAGCGCGGCCTGCTCGGCCGGCCGGATCGCTCGCGCGTCGGCGGCTACCCGTCCGTGAACGACGCCTTCCCCGGGGGCCTGCTCGCCGACGAGATCCTCACGCCTGGTCGCGGGCAGATCCGGGCGCTGTTCGTCACCGGTGGGAATCCGCTGCTGACGATGGCGAACAGCGGTCGGCTGCGCGAGGCATTCGCGTCGCTCGAGCTGCTCGTCGTGCTCGACATCCTGCCGAGCGAGACCGCGACGATGGCCCACTGGGTGCTGCCGTGCACCTCGCCGCTCGAGCGGCCGGATCTGCCGTTCTCGTTCCCGTTCCTGCTCGGCATGCAATCGCGGCCCTACGTGCAGGCGACCGAGCGCGTGCAGGCGCCCGCGGGCGAGTCGCGCGACGAGGCCACGATCTACGTCGATCTGGCCCGGGCCGCGGGCGCGCCGATCTTCGGCTCGCGCGTGGCACAGCGGCTGTTGCAGTGGAACCGCAAGCGTCGAGACGGCGATGGCTATGCCTCGATCGATCAGCGCGGTGTGCTGTCGCTGATGCTGCGCCTGGGCGGCCAGGGCGGGTTCGCGACGCTCGCGAAGCGGGGTGAGGGCGTGCTGCGGCCCGATCACGTGGGCGGTGATTTCCTCGGTCGGCGCGTCTACACGCCGGACGGAAAGATCGCGCTGTTCCCCGCCGCGCTCGGGGCTGCGGCGGCGACGATCGACGACGAGTACGCCCGCGAGCTCGCGGCGCGTGACCAGCTGAAGCTCATCACCCGCCGGGCGATCACCACCCACAACAGCTGGACCCACAACCACGCCAAGTTCGTCCAGGGCGATCGCGCGACCAACTACCTGTACATGCACCCCGACGACGCGCGCGCGCGCGGGCTCGACGACGGTGTCCTCGCCGATGTGCGCACCGCGGTCGCGTGCGTGCGCGTGCCGGTGCGACTGCACGACGCGCTGATGCCGGGCACGGTGGCGCTGCCCCACGGCTGGGGTCACCAGCTCGCGCCGGGCCTCGGCGTCGCGAGCCGCACGCGCGGGGTCAACGTCAACCTGCTGGCCGCGGACGGGCCCGGCGAGATCGATCCGGTCTCGGGGATGTCGCGCCTGACGGGCTTGGTCGTGGACGTCGGGCCGGCGGCCGGTGAGCAGGCATCGACGTGGTCGGGGATGTGAAGGCGTTCTTGATCGCTTGTGAGTCGACCGAGAGCACCACCGGCGCGTTGCTCACCTGGCGTCGCTCTGCGTCCTCGTGTCACTCGCGGGATGCACCGTTCCCAGCGCCGACGGCAAGTCCACGGCCGACAACAAATTGGCAAAGCCCGGCGACCGAGGGTCCAATGGGCGCATGGACCTTCCGACGAGGCTCGACAAAACCTGGGAGAAGATCGCCCCCGGCTTCACCGCCGTCCTCGGCCACGCGCCCGGCGGCGCGTTCCTGGTCGGTCAGTGGGGACAGTTCGGTGGGACCGGTCACGCCGCCGTCTGGGACGTCGCGACCAAGAAGATCGCCTGGCGCGTCGAGGGCCACACCGCCCTCTGCTGGGTCGGCGACGAGATCCTGGCCACGCGCAGCGACGCCAGTGGCGACGCGATCGAGTGGTACCGCTGGTCGGACCGCCAGAAGCTCGGCTCGTTGCCGCTCACGTTCCCGCGCGGTCGGCTTACCCACGGGCCGCGCCTCTTCGGCTCGGAGGCGGGCGGCGTGACCGCCATCGTCTGGATCGATCAGTCCGAAGGGGGCATCGCGCTCCTGAAGCGCAGCGGCGACGGATGGACCGTGTTTTCGGAAGCGACCTACTGGCAAGACAAGTCCAACTACGTTGGCGACGCGCGGTTTTCCCCGAGCGGTCGACGGGTCGCGATGCCGATCGGAGCCCCCGACGGCTGGGAGCACGACGCGGCGACGCCGCCGTGCTGCGGCACCGTCGTCGTCCTCGAGACGCAGACCGGCGCGCGCCAGTTCCTCGACGTGTTCGCCGACATCCAGCCCGGCTGGGAACGTCCCCTCGAACGGAGCCCTTCGCCCGTCATCCTCGCGTTCGACCACGAGACTGAGCTCCGCGTCGAGCTACAGAACGGCCAGCTCCGCACGCTCGCCGTCGACCCGGAGTGATCCGAGGGCGCCCGCGCCGTCTGGTCGCCCTCGAGTCGCGATGCTAGCTTGGTACCGGTGACGAGTTCCGCGGTCAGGCAGCGCTTTAGCTTCGCCGAGTACGTCGAGCTCGAGTCGATCAGCCCCGTGCGCCACGAGTTCCTCGGCGGCCACGTCTGGGCGATGACCGGCGGCTCTCCCGATCACGCCGCCATCGCCGTGAACGTGTCGAGTCTGTTGCGCGCCGGACTGCGCGGCGGGAGCTGCCGGGTATTCAGCTCCGACCTGCGGATTCGCGTCGTCGAGACCGGGCTCGGTACCTATCCCGACGTCAGCGTCGTCTGCGGTCCGCTCGAGCTCGATCCCGCCGATCCCCGTGGTCACACGGTCACGAATCCCGTCCTCGTGATCGAGGTGCTCGGCCCGTCGACGGAGGACTACGACCGCGGCGAGAAGCTCGCGGCGTTCAAGCGCATCGCGTCGCTCCGCGAGGTCGTGTTGGTCGCACACGACGAGCGTCGGTTGGAAATTTGGCGACGGGTCGGGGCGATATGGACGACCGAGATCGTGCGAGGCGACGCGGTCGCTCGACTCGAGAGCGTGTCCTGCGACCTCCCCCTCGGCGAGGTGTACGACGGCGCGGGGGTTTGAGGGGCGTTCGGGGGCGAGCCCTCGTGCGCCCGGGGTGCATGGATCCCAGGTGGCCCCGAGGGCTCCGGTGTTAGCAGGCCGTGGCTGCTAGCGGTCGAGGATGCGGAGCGCGAGCGACACCCGCGCGGCATTGCCATTCATGGGCTGCACCGCTGCGATCGCGTCGCGCGACTCGGCGTCGCCCAACAAGGCCAGCCCGACAGCGGCGAGGCCCGCCTCGATTCCCGAGCTCGACAGAGGCTCGCTGAGCGCGCGTCGAAGGACGGGCATGGCCCGCCGATCGCCGCGGAGCGCGAGCGCGAGGGCGCCGTCGAGGCGAAGCCAACCCCCCGTCGCGTGCGCGTCGACGATGGCCACGATCTCGGAAGTGTCCGTCGGCAGTGGATGGCGATCGGCGTCCACCGCCAGATGATCTTCGAGCAGGCGCCGACCCTCGCGGTGCGCGTCACCGATAGACTCGTCGTGGACGTGGTCTCTCGGGCGGTCTTCGCCGGCGCGAGGCGTTGCGGGGCCGGGCGTGGACGGCCGAGCGCATGCCGCGACGACGAACGGAAAGGCACCTCGAGCCAGCTTCGATCCGATCATGGGGTCCCGTCGGAGCGTGCCATGGAGAGGAGAGGATGCGATAGGACATCCGAGCTGGTCGACGCGGCTTGGACGAGTTCGAGCGTGCGGACCGTGGGGTCCGCTACGACGTGGAGACGTGCGCCGAACTTGGGTGGTCGGTTTGCATGGAGCGACCAGAAACAGAGATCCGCCGCCGCCGCGAGCCCGGGTCCCGCGCTAGCATCGACGCATGCTCCGCCCTTCGATTGCGGCCGCTGTGCTCGCGTGCCTCGCCGCGTGTCCGTCGCCTCCGGTGTTGCACGGCCCGCCACCGCGGCCCGGTATCGCGGAGGAGCCGACGCCACCGAGCGACCCCGTCGCGAAGCCGCCGGCGACGGTCGACTCCCCGCGAACTGTTCGCCCCGTTCGTCTCTCGCTCGCCGTCGGTGATCGGCACACCTGCGCGCTCGTTCGCAAACGCGACGATCCGCGCGGTCGCGTGAAGTGTTGGGGTGAGAACGAGGAAGGACAGCTCGGCGTCGGCGACACGAAGACGCGCGGCAACACGAAGAAGCAGATGGGTGATGCGCTCCCGTTCGTCGCGTTCCCGCAAGATGTCGACATCGTCGCGATCGATGCCGAGGATCGTCGCAGCTGCGCGCTCGACAGCAGCGGAAAGCTCTGGTGTTGGGGCGGCGATGGGCTTGCGCCCGTGGATCTGCCGCGCAAAGTCGAGAGCTTCTCGCTCGGGGCGATGCACTCGTGCGCGCTGCTCGAGGGGGGCGCCGTGCGCTGCTGGGGTACCAAGGGCCCCGAGATCGGGCTCGGCGACGTCGCGCTGGGCGACGATCTGCGGGCGATACACGTCGCCGCCGGCATGACGCACACGTGCGTGCTCTTCGGCAACGCGAAGATCAAATGCTTCGGCGAAGGCATGTACGGTGTGCTCGGCGTCGGCGACACGCGCACGCGGGGCGACGATGCGAAGGACATGGGCAACGCATTGCCGTGGGTCGACCTCGGGAACTTCCGCGCTGTCGAGCTCGTCGCGGGTGGCCTGCACGCGTGCGCGCGCGCCGTCGACAACCGCGTGAAGTGTTGGGGCAACAACCACTCCGGTCAGCTCGGACTCGGTCACCACGAAGGACCCGGCGGCAAGCCGGGGCAGAGCCGGGCCGCGCCGCCCGTCGGCGATGCGCGGCCGAGCGTCGATCTCGGCCAGGGCACGGCCATCGTCAGTCTCGCGACCGGCAACACCGACACCTGCGCGGTCGTCGATCGGGGCCGCGCACCGGACGGCTCGCTCGACCACACGATCACGTGCTGGCCGAAGCGCAACGACGAGTTCGTCCGACTCGATCCCGGCCCCGAGCTCGTGCCGATGGCGATCGCGCCCGGTGGCCTCGGCGGCTGCGCGATCGTGGTCGAGCGTGCGCGGACGATCGAAGCGCCCCCGATGACTGGTCGCGTCACGTGTTGGGGCGCGTGGGTGCCCGGAAAGGGGGTTGGCTCCGCGGCGATCGGCGTGCCCGAAGCCGACCGCCGCGAGTCGCTCGCGCCGTCGCCACCGCTCGTCGATCTCGGCAAGGACGTGCGCGTCGTCATCCCTTGAGCGCTGCCCGCAACGGACTGGTGCGCCACGCGGGCGGCCGCAGCCGACGCATGCTGCGCGTCGGTCACGCGCCCGGCCCCCTACGCACGTCGTCCTTCGGTCATCGCCACAGCCTGACACTGTGCATCCTCTGCGCCTGCAGTCGCCGCGCGCGCGGACTTCGGTGGGACGAGCTGATGCAGCGAGTCTGTCGCACGCACTCCGCACGTCGAGGCCGACCGGCGGCCGCGACGGGCGGCAGGTGGCGCTCGGACGCGTGCTGCATCCGAGCCACCCTGGCATCTATCCGCGACGAATATGTCGCGATCACGCGTGATCGCCGGCCTCAGCTTCCGCCGGCGCCGGGGAAATGCGCCGCTTCTCGATTGCGGTCTGTCCGGCACGCCCCTTGCTCGCCCGCGGCACCATCATGCGCTGCTCTCCACTCGTCCTCGCCGTCCTCGCCGTCGGACAGGTTGGGTGCGCCTCGACCTCGGGCACCACAGGGGAGCAAGACGTCGAGGCCGTCGACCCGGAGGCTCTGCCGTCGGGCGCGGACCTCGAACTCGCGATCGACGAGTTCTCCACTTTCCACATCTTCCCGGACTGCCCAGCTCAAGACAACGTCCACCTGAGGGTCGGCATCACGGCACCGGTGGAGCTGGACATCGTCTCCGTACAGTTGTTGTCGTTTCAAGTCGGCGACACGCTGACGCGCGTCGTCGAGGACGAGGCAGGCCGCCCGCAGACCGGGTGGGACTCGATCACCGCTGGGGAGCGTGAAACCGTCGCGTTCAACGTGCCCGTCGAGGACGGCCCAGCGCTCTGCACGAACAGCTACGACTCGCTCGGTGAGTCCCCCGTCACCCTGCAGCTCGACGTCCACGGCGCCGAGTTCGAGGTTGTCGGGGTGCTCGAGATGTGGTGTGCCTATCCGGCGCCTCATACCTGCGATTGAGCGCCACGTTGACTGCTGGCTCGATTCGCGCAGGCGATTTCGCCCGCGGGGGTAGGTGATACGGTCGCGATGCACGGTTGACCATGGACCGCCCAACCGCGACGATCCGAAGAGCCGTGATCTGGTGTTCCAAGATCTGGCGTTGCAACGGGCGCCTGCTCGGGTCCTCGTGCGCTGGATCTTCGAGTAGACGCGTGGCATGCGGCCCGGGCGTGCCCACCGTCACTCGTCGTCTTTGGCGTCGCGCAGCTCGGCGGCCCATCGGTCGAGGTTCGTGCTGGTCTCGCGCAGCGCCTCGGGCGAACCGGCGAGTTCGTCGATGCGCTTGCGGAGGATCTCTAGTCCGCGACGCAGGCGGCTACGCACGGTGCCCGGCGGCACGCCCAAGGCGATCTCGAGCTCGCGCCCGCGCACGCGTTTCGACGGAGTAGAGTTCGAGGGCGACCTGTAGGTCGCGACGGGCGTGCCTGCCCGAGGTGCGCCGTGTGGTCGAGGATGGCGATCTCGCCGATGTCCGCACCGCGGTCGCGTGGGTGCGCGTGCCGGTGCGACTGCACGATGCGCTGATGCCGGGCACGGTGGCGCTGCCCCACGGCTGGGGCCACCAGCTCGCCCCGGGCCTCGGCGTCGCGAGCCGCACCCGCGGGGTGAACGTCAACCTGCTGGCCGCGGACGGGCCCGGCGAGATCGATCCGGTCTCGGGGATGTCGCGCCTGACGGGCTTGGTCGTGGACGTCGGGCCGGCGGCCGGTGAGCAGGCCCCGACCTGGTCGGGGATGTGATCGATGGTGGTGGCGGGTTTGGCCGCGCCGCGGCGCATGGCCGCGACATGCCCTGCCATCCCCGCGCCGTGACCCCCCTGTTCGCGTCCGTCGTCCTCGCGTCCGCCGTTGCGCCGGCCTGCTTCATGCCCGAGCCCGCCAACGGCGGAGTGACCGCAGACGCCGGCGGCAGCGACGATCCGACGACGTCGCCCGAGCCGACCGACGGCTCGGCGGAGACGGATCCGTCGGATCCCACCGCGCCCACCGATCCGAGCGGCACCGATCCCACCACCGATACGCTCGATGACACCGGCGTCGACGCGACCGACACCGGCGTGGTGCCCGAGGGCGGCCACGTCGCGTATGTGCTCGAGGGCGGGCTCTGGGTGCAGGACGCGACGCCGGGCACCGAGCCGCGGCTCCTCGGCCCCGAGCTCGACGCGCTCGCGCCGGGGCTCGACGAGAACTTCGTGCAGCTGTCGTCGGACGGCGCGTGGTTATTGCTGTCGTCCGAGCGCTTCGACGCCCAGTGCGCGGGCTATGCCTGCCTCAGCGTCGTGGACATCGGCGTGACCCAGGGCGAGGCGGTGCTCGACACCGACGGCGCGCCGATCCGCTTCAGCAGCGGCAACGGCGGCGCGATCACGCGCGGCGGCACCGCGATCGGGTTCGGGGCCGAGGGCGTGCACACCCGCGACCTGCACTGGACCGAGCGCACCGAGGCCGGCTGGACCGTGCCCGTGGTGATCACCGCGGATTCGCCGTACGCGTACAACACGTTGCCGCGGCTCGACGTGAACGAGCAGCTCGTCGTGTTCGACTGCGGCGACGTGCCGTACGGCGACGTCGGCACCGCGATCTGCGAGGTCGGCATCGGCGGCGATGGGTTCCGCGTGATCTGGACGCCGGATCAGGTGCCCGAGGGCGGTGGGACGACGGACGTGTTCCTCCATCATCCGAGCTACACGCCCGATGGCGGGATCGTGTTCGAGGCCTCGTGGACCGGCGAGCAGCTCTGGGTGCTCGCGCCGGAGGCGGCGGCGCCGGTGCTGCTGCGCGCCGATCACCACAACGACAACGCGCCGTGCGTGCTGCCCGACGGCCGCGTCGCGAGCCTGTGGCTGGGCCGCCGCGGCGCCTCGGGGGTGCACGAGCTGGCGATCAAGAACGCGGATGGATCCGGGGATGGGATGCTGCTCATCGACCGGGACATCTTGGACGTGGGGACGGCGTGCGGGTTGTGAGGGGCTAGCGGGAGGCCTTCTTGGCGGAGGTCTTCTTGGCGGAGGAGGTCTTCTTGGCGGAGGAGATCTTCTTGGCGGAGGAGGTCTTCTTGGCGGAGGAGGTCTTCTTGGCGGGGGAGGTCTTCTTGGCGGAGGAGGTCTTCTTGGCGGAGGAAGTCTTCTTGGCGGAGGTCTTCTTGGCGGAGGTCGTCTTCTTCGTCGCCTTGCGGGCCGCGGCCTGTTCGTTGCGCGCCACGGTCTCCGCGGCGCGGAACTTCGCGATCTTCGCCAGCAGGTGCACCGGCATGGGTCCGTCGAGGGGGAAGCGGATCGTCCCCTTGCTCACCGAGTACGGCGCGAGCTGGCCTTGCCCCGATTTGATGGACAGGTTGGTTATGCTGCCTGAGCAGCGTTACGTCGATGAAAATCTTCGAAGTCGGCTGGGCTGACCATGTCGAGGGTGGAGTGGCGTCGATGGCGGTTGTAGA
>JBIJCC010000172.1:0-15225 GCA_044344875.1 Nannocystaceae bacterium | reverse complement strand
CCCTTCGTCTGGACCAAGACCGCCGACGAGATCCTCGACAAGCTCCGCGAGTTCGGCGACCGCACCCTCGCGGTGCACGGGGACGCGTGATCTTTTTGGTAGAAAACCCTGATCCGGGTGACTAGCATGCGCAGCGCATGCCCCTGCTCGATGCCACGATGCGCGCCGAGATCGACGCGCTCCACCCGGAGCTCACGACGATCCGCCGCGACCTGCACAAGCACCCCGAGCTCGGGTTCGAGGAGCACCGCACCGGCGCGATCGTGCGGGCGTTCCTCGAGCGCCACGGCTGGGCGCCGCGGGGCTGCGCGGGCACGGGGGTCGTCGCCGATCTCCACCCGGGTGGCGGCGGCAGGACCATCGGCCTGCGCGCCGATCTCGATTGCCTGCCGATGCCGGAGACCACCAATCTCCCCTATCGCTCGGTGCACGACGGCCGCGCGCACAAGTGCGGCCACGACGGCCACACCGCGGTGATGCTCGGGGTCGCGGCGTTGCTCGGTCGCCACCGCGATCGCGTCGGCGGCAACGTGCGGCTGCTGTTCCAGCCCGCCGAAGAGGGCGTCGACGGCGGCGGTGCGAAGCGCATGGTCGCCGAGGGGGCGCTCGCGGGCGTCGACGAGGTCTACGCGCTGCACAACTGGCCGACGTACCCGCGCGGGCACGTGCACGTGAAGGCGGGGCCGATGCTCGCGCAGACCCACTGGCTCGGGATCACCGTGCACGGCGTCGGCGGCCACGGCAGTCAGCCGCAGCTGTGTCGCGATCCGATCGTCGCCGCTTCGCACATCGTCGTGGCGCTGCAGAGCGTGGTCGCCCGCGGCCTGGGCTACGACGGCGGCGCGGTCGTCAGCATCTGTCGCTTCACCTCGGGCACCACGGACAACGTGTTGCCGGCGACCGCCGAGCTCGAGGGCACGGTGCGGACCTTCGCGCCGGAGATCACCGCGCGGGTGCTCGAGCGCATCCGCGAGGTCGTGCACGGTACCGCCGCGGCGCTCGGCGTGCGCGCCGAGCTGCAGCTCGAGCCCGGTTACCCCGTCGTGATGAACGACGGCACGTGCGCCGACGCGGTCCGCCGCGTCGCCCATGCGATCGTCGGCGAGGCGGCGACCTCCGAGGCGGGCCTGCCGATCGCGGGCGGCGAGGATTTCGCGTACATGGCCCAGGCCGTGCCCGGCGCGTTCTTCTTCCTCGGTGCGGGCCGCCCCGAGGGCGAGACGCCCGGGTGCCACCATCCGGATTTCGACTTCGACGACGCGATCATCCCGACGGGGGTCGCGATGCTCCTCGGCATCGTCGAGGATCGCCTCGGCGCGTGAACGACCCGTGCGCGCGCGCGCGCACGGTGAAGGATGTTGCCGTGACCGCCGTACACGGGGATGGCCCGCCCCGTTCTCCCGTGGGCCGCAGAAAGCGCTTGGACATGATGCTGCGATGGACAGGATCTGGGATCTGCACGGTGTTCGCGATGACCCTCGCCTGCGGCGGTGACGACAGCGAGTCGACCACCAACGGCAGCAGCGCGACCGAGGCGACGGCCTCGACCACGGGCAACTCGCCGACGGGCATCACGGTCTCGGCGAGCGACACCTCGGCGACGGGCGAGGACACGAGCGCGACATCGCCGACCACCGAGACCACCGCGTCCGGCGACACGACGGCGGTGACGACGACGGACGCGACCACCACGGACGCGACGACGACCACGGACGCGACGACGACCACGGACGCGACCACCAGCTCCGGCAGCGACAGCAGCAGCTCCGACTCCGGGCCGCCGCCGCCGGACGATTGCTGCGATCAGGATCTCATGCCGGACTGTCCGCCCGAGACCAACATCAACTGTTGCTTCGGCGGCTGGCAGTGCCTCGACCCCGACATGGTCTGCGTGCCCGGGATCGTCTGTCCGTGACGCCTGCCCCGGATCACGGCGCGACGCGGTGCACGATCCGCTCGACGGCGGCCCCGTCCCCGGGGCAGTAGGTCTCGCGCAGCGACAGCGTGTCGCCGCGCGGGCGCACCTCGAGCCGGCACAGGGCCTCGCCACCGGGGGCGAGGTTGGTGACGTCCTGCTGCTCGAACACGAACAGGTCGTCGCTCGCGGCGGTCGCCCGCAGCCGCGCTTGGTTCCCCTGCGCGCAGTAATGCGTGAGCACCAAGCCGTCCCCATCGGGATGGAAGACGTTCAGCGTCTCGCTGCCGCTCGCTGCGATCCACCGCTCGACCAGGGCCGAGTCGCGCGAGATCAGCGAGGACTCGAGGGTGAGGCCGTCGGTGCCGCGCCAGGTGCCGACCAGTGCCGCGGACAGCCGGGGCCACGCGCCCGCGTCGTGCAGCCATCCGGGCGGCGACGGGGGCTCGCTCCCGGGCGGCGGCGACGAAGCGGGGGGTCGCGTCGCACAGGCACACAACAACATCAAGGGCCAAGCTCGCATCGTGCGGCCTTGCACCCGCACCGATGCCCGAAGGTTCCCCGGCCTCGGCGCGCGCTACTCCACCGTCCAGGTGAGCACCTGCGTGACTGCGCCCCAGCGCACCTCGAGGGTGGACTGACCGACCGCCCACGCCCGGAAGCACAACGCGTGCATCGGCCACGCACCGTCGGGCTCCACGACCAGTGCACGACCCGTCATCGTCAGCCGTGGCGGCTCGGCGGACCGGCCGTGGATCGTGCGTTGGTCCGCCGCCAGGGCGACCGGCGCGATGCACTCGACCTCGCCCAGGGCCAGCGTCGGCTCGCCGATTCCGACGACGGTCGCCACCGCATCGCCGTCGACGACGTCGAGCTCGAGGACCGACGGCGCGACCGACGACGCCACGCGGATGACGTTGGGGAGGTTCCCGGTGTGCAACTCGGACCGTGCCGGATCCACCGCGGCGCGGGCATCGGGTTCGTCGGTGGAGACGATCCACGGTGCCCATCCGCCGAGCACGACGCCGTTCGCGTCGAGGTAGCTCGGCGCGAGCGGGGTGACCACGCCGGTGAACACGTGGGCCCGCGTGACGTCGGCCTCGGTCACGACGTCGGTGGCCACCGTGTCGAACCGTACCTCCGCGACGTCGCGCACGCGCACCTCGACCGAGTCGTCGCGGTTGATGTTCGACGCCGACAGCCGCACATCGTAGGTGCCGGCGACATCGTGCTCGAGCACGATGGCCGCGTGATCCTCGTCGACGCAGCCGTCGGCATAGGCAACCAGGCCCGCTGCGGGCGAAGCGAACGCGACCACGTCGGCAGGCGGGTACGACCGGACGTCGAACAGGAGCACCTCGTAGTCGATGCGCGCGTGTAGCTCGCTGCGCAGGCCCGCGCCGACGAGGTTCGACTCGCCCTCGGCGTCGCCGAAGTCGGCGTCACGGTGGGTGATCGCCCACTTCCATGAGCGCAGGCAATCGATCGAGGGCAGCGGGAGCCCTCCGACATCGAGGATGTTGCAACCGCCCAGACTCAGGGAGCGCACGTCGTCGCAGACCTCGCGGTGCGCCTCCGGGAGGGCCACCTCGAGCGGTGCTGTGCCCAGGCGGACCTCGTCCCACGGGTCGCCGGCGCCGAACGGCGTGCGGGGCTCGATCGTCAGCGTGCCCGGCACACCGCCCTCGACCGCCGCCCGCACCTCGCACCGCCCTCGACCGCGCACCGGCAGCTCCACGTCCGCGTCCCCGAGATCGACGGGCACCGGTCCCTCGAGCGCGACGTCCCCGAGCGCAGGGGCGCAGTCGCCCGCCCCGATCCACACCTCGGCGCGCGCACCGTCGTCGAGGATGCACGCGGGTGCGCCACCGAGTTGTGGGATCACCCGCACCGCGCTCACGAATTCACGGTCTGCGATCGCCGTCTCCTCGTCGAGCGTCAGCCCGAGCTCCTCGGCCCCGTAGGCCACGAACGTCGTCGGCGCGCTGCCGGAGCCACGCAGCGTGACGACGTGGGTGCCCGGCGCCTCGGGCACCGTCACCACACCGGCCTCGTCGATGCCCAGGCCGCCGGCGTCGAGCACCAGCGGCAGGTCCCCCGTCGCGAGGCGTCGATCCCCGGCGTACCCGACCAGTTCGACCTCGAACTGTGCACCCGACGAGATCCGCAGCGGCTCGTCCACGGCGACCTCCTCGCGGCAGGGCACGATCATCTCGGTGCGCGTCAGCTCGGCGGCGCGCAGCTCGAACTCGTCGACGATCTCTTCGCCGCCGAGGTCGAGGTAGCGCACCGTCAGGGTCGCGCCACCCTCGGCGACAGCCTTCGTCTCGACGTGGATCTCGCTCCCGTCGAGCGCGGCCTCGGCGACCGTGAACACCCGCTCGTTCGACAGCGACACCTCGAGGAGCGCATCAGGGATCTCGGAGAGGCAGCCCCGCGCGACGTCGTCCACTCCGAGGCCGCACGCGCCGAGGCCGAACTCGAGCTCGACCTGCGCGCCGACGGCCACGAAGATCCTGTCATCGGGCGGCGGCGGGCCGCTGTCGGGGTCGTCGGACAGTCCGAGGCAGCCGCCGAGCATCAAGGCCGCGCCGGGGAGCCAAAGGCTCGACGGCCGCACGCGTCGCATGTGATCCATGGTCGAACTCCAAGCCAGACCACGAGTATGTGGCAAACCCCGCGGCGGGGCCCGCGGCCGTGGTGTTCGGAGTGACGCGGGTCACCCGTCCCGCATCGCCCACCGGAGCGCGACCGCTACTTGATCCCGTCGAGCGGATCGTTGCCGTCGCCGCCGTCGATGCGCTTCTTCTTCGGCTTGGGCTCCTCGGCCGGCGGCTCCTCCTCCTTGGGCTCCTCGGCCGGGGGCGGCGGCGCAGCCTTGGCGGACTTCGAGGTCACCGTGATCGCGATCGCGACGCCGCCCTCGATGCGGATGACCTCGCGCTTCTTGATCTCGGAGTCGACCGTCTGCGGCTCGATGATCGGCTTGCCGTCCTTCGTGTAGCCGACGGTCAGCGAGATCGCGGCGCCCTTGTCGTCGGAGCGATCGATCCGCAGCGACACGTCGTGGATGTGGTCGTCCTGCTTGAAGGTCACGTTGCCGTCGGCACCCCAGTCGAGCAGCGCGCCGTCGTACTTGAGGATCTTGCCGCTGGGCTGCTTGAGCTCGATCTTCACCGAGGCCTGATCGACCGGCTCCTCTTCGGTCACCTCGTCCGCGCTGGCGTCACCGTCCTGGGCGAACGCGGGCGTGGCGAAGGGCGACGCGAGCAGCACGAGGGCGAGCGGGGTTACGAATAGGCGAGGGACGGACACCATGGCCCCAAATCTTAGTCGGTGCGCGCAGCCGAGCAAACTCCCCGCGGACGTGCGTTTCGAGGGGAGTTCGCGGCGCCGATGACTCCTGGGGCAACCGCAACCCGGGGCCTGGGGCAACTCCAGCGTCTCGCGCGCCGCTCCGCCGCAAGGACTTCGGCTTTGGATCGCCGACTACACTCCCGTCGGTCGGCGATGTCGAGATCGGTGGCTTCGTGGTCACGCGGCGGGGCCGAGCGCGCGTCGGTACTCGCCCGGCGTACGGCCGTGCCAGCGGCGGAACGCGCGGAAGAACGAGGTCTGTTCGTCGTAGCCGAGCAACCACGCGATCTCGGCGAGCCCGAGGCTCGGGTCGCGCAGGTAGCCCTCGGCCAGCGTGCGTCGCGTCGACTCCAGGACGTCGGCGTAGCGCGTGCCGAGCTCGCCGAGCCGGCGCTGCAGGGTGCGGGCGCCGAGCCCGAGGCCGCGGGCGATCGTCGCGGCGTCGGGCGACCCGCGGAGCAGCGCATCGCGGATCGCCAGCCGGACGCCGCGGAGCAGCGGGTCTTCCTCGGCCCCGAAGCCCGCGGCGCGCACGAGGATCGCCGTGAAGTAGCGCGCCAACTCGGGGTCGGCGCTCGGCACCCGCACCGCCAGCAGATCGGGCTCGAGCCACAGGGCGGCGTGCTCGGCCCCGGTGTGGATCGCAGCGCCGAGGAACTGCTCGTAGCAGCGGCGCTCGTCGTCGTCGATGCGCGCACGTCGGCTGAGCACGGCGAGCACGCGCGGCCGATCCGGCGTGCTCTCGCGCAGCAGGTGCGCGGCGATCAACATCGCGTAGTCGGACACCAGCAGGTTGCCGAGCCGGGGCGGACCCACGCGGTGCTCGACGAACGCGAGGTGATCACCCTGGCGCGCCGTGGCGTAGCTCGCCGTGCGGTTGGTGAGGTGCCCGAAGCGAGCGTGGCACGCGAGCGCCTCGCCGAGGGTCGCGACCGTCTTGCATGCCAGGCCGACCACCCCGAGGCTCGAGAGCGTGTGGGTCGACGCAGCGGTCACGAGGAACCGACCGAAGTCGGGCTTGCCGAACATCAGCTCGAGGTGGGCGTAGGTCGCGTCGCCGGGGACGGTCGCGTCGTCGTCCTGCAGCGCAGCGCGGGTGAGCCCGCAGGCCCGCTCGATCTCGGCCTCGGTCGCGCCGAAGGCGAGCGAGACCTCGAACGCGGGTCGCACGTTGGTCGCCGCGATGGTGTCGGGGAGCATCGGAACGCGGTCGTAGGGGGCGCTGCGGGCCGGTCTGGACGGTTGTCGCGATCGGACAGCGCGTTGTCAGCCTGCGCCAATGGCCGCGCGCGGGTCAAGGGTCAAGCTGCGCGGAGGTCATGCCGAACCGACGTCCCATCCCCCTCGTCCGCCTCGTCACCGCGTTTGCCACCGGCGTCGTCGCCTTCACTGCGCTCAGCGCCTGCGCGGTGCGTCCGACGGCGCTGCCCGAGGGCGACCGCGATCGCCTCGAGCACACCGCCGCCGCGGACGACCGACTCGTCTACGGCGGCGTGGTGTTCGAGCGCCACGCCTCGAAGGACGCCAAGCCGGTCTTCCGCTACGAGCGTCGGGTCCGCGAGGAGGGGGCGCAGCGGGTGTCGACGCACCTCACGTTCGCCCCGGACTCGGCCGCCGGCGCGCCGATGATCTCGCTCGCCGCCACGCACACGCCCGGCTTCGACTTCGTGTCGCTCGAGGCGATCGACGCGCAGCGCGGGTTCGTGGCCCACGCGCGGATGCTCGACGACCATCGCGTCGCCTTCGAGTCGACCCGCGGCGGCCGGACCCGGCGTCGCGTCGAGCGCGTCGACGCCCCGGTCGTCGTGGGCCCGACGCTGTTCGGCTGGGCGCTCGCGCACTGGGACGCCCTGCTGCGCGGCGAGGCCCAGACCCTGCGTTTCGCCGCGATCGACGTCGGCCGCACCTACGGCTTCCGGCTCGCGCTCGCCGAGCACGACGCATCGACGACGGTGCTCTCGTTCACCGCGACCTCCGCGATCGTCCGGGCCGCGGTGCCGCCGATGCGCCTGGTGTTCGACACCAAGACGCGGAAGATCCTGCGCTACGAGGGCCGCGTGCCGCCGATGCTCGCCGACGGTCGCGGCCTGTCACCCCTCGACGCGCGGGTCGAGTACACGTTCACGGCGCCGACGTTCGAGTGAGGCTCCGGCGCGGTTGGGCGCGACGCCCAACCGCGAGTGCCGTCCCCACGGCTCGAAGGGTGGGGTTCACTGGACCTGCACGTTGTCGATCAAGAGCACGAACTGATTGTTGGAGGTGTTGCGGAACGCGATGTACACGGTCTGGTTGGCATAGCCTGCGGCCGCGAGATCGATCTCGCGGGGCGTGAACATGTCCATCTCGGCGGCGACCGTGAGCAGCGCGGGGTTGGCCAGGAAGTCCGCCGTGTCGGGCGTGTCCGTCGAGATCCGGACTTCGTAGCCGTCGGGGTACGCCGGGTCCGGTGCCCAAGCGTCCCACGCCAGGACCGACGCTGGCCCGAGGTCCAGCGCCGGCGTGACCAACCAGTCGTCCGCCTGCCCCACGGGGGCGTAGTACGAGGTGCTGTAGGCCGCGAAGTTCGCCCCGGGCTCGAAGGTGTCGACGACCACGAACGCGTCGCTGATGAACGAGACCTGCCCGTCCGGCACTTGTCCGTCCACGTCGATGACCGACCAGCCGGCGGGCAGCACCCCGGCTTCGAAGTCCTCGAGCGGCAGCGGCGGCGCCTGGATCGCAGGCTCCCAGAGGCACAGGGTGTCGAACGCACAGATCATCCCGTCCGGGCAGGTCTCGCCCCCATCGCAGGCGAGGAAGCAATCGTTGGTCCCGTCGGCGTCGCCGTCGATGCACGCGATCGTGGCGTTGCCCGTGGTCGCGATCGGACAGTCCCCGGCGTCGGTGCAGCCCTGTCCGGAGCAGAACCCAGCGCCGCTCTGCGGGTCGGCGAGGCAGACCTCGACGCCGGCGAGGCATGCGACGTCCTCGGAGTTGTTGACGCAGTCGCCATAGCCCTCGGGCGCCGGCCCGCCGGTGTCGGAACTGCCTGCCGAGGGGTCCGTCGAGCTGCTGCTCGCGTCGGTGGGATCCGTCGTGCTGCTGTCGGTGCTGGCGTCGGTCGAGCTGCCGCTGGTGTCCGTCGAGGTGCCCGGGTCGGTGTCCGTCGTCGGGTCGGTGTCCGTCGTCGGATCGGTGTCCGTCGTCGGATCGGTGTCCGTCGTCGGATCGGTGTCCGTCGTCGGATCGGTCGGATCGGTCGGATCCGTCGACGAGGAATCGACCTGCGTGTCGCTGGCCGACATCGTGATGGACGGATCGGTGTCGGAGCTCCCCGCAGTCGAGGTGTCGGACGTGCCGCCGGTGTCGTTCTCGGCGCTGTCCGACGGACAACCGAGCAGGAGGGCGCAGGCGCACAGGGACGAGATTGCAAGTTGGGTCGTCGCGTAATTCATGGCGAGTACGAAGAAGGGTCGCACAGCGGCGCGACCCCTGTCCGCATCACCGACCGCGGTCCAGGGGAGCCCGTCGACGCACCGACGCCCCGCGTGGGCCCATCCCCGCGTGGGCCCATCGAGCTGCGCAGGATCGGGGGCCAGAACGGCCACCACCGCCCGACGCCGCGGCGACGCACGAATCACGGCCCCGCTGCCGCCCCGCCGGTGATAGCATCCCGGCCATGAAGGTCGCGGAACTCGACGCCACGCTGATCCGTAGGGTCGCCCTGGAGCTCATCAAGGCGAACCCCGACGGCGTGCGCACCAAGGACGTGGCCGAGGAGCCACGCGTGGCCGCAGCCCATCGCCTGCTGATCAAGACCGACCCCGGCGCGTACCATACGCTCGTCGGCAAGATCCTCGCGGCGTTCAAGCGCCTCGTGCCGTCGGACGACGCTCCGGGCGCGGCGAAGAACATGCTGTGGCGCATGGTGCCGGCGCCGAGCGTCGTCACCAGCAGCTGACTCGGCCGCGAGACCAACAAAACCCTCGGGGCCGAGCGCCCCCGAACGGCGCCGGTGTCCCGATCCCGAACGGTCGGTGATCGCACTGCGCTCCCACGCACGAACGCGCCTGGTCCGAACGGCCAGATTATGGTTGCATCGTCGTGGGGGACGACGGATGCGATTGACCAAACTTGCGTGGTGCGTGGCGGTGGGCTCGGGCCTCATCGGGTGCGGCGGTGACGGGACCTCGGCGTCTGGGTCAGGGAGTGACGAGGGCGTGACCTCGGCGCCCGGATCCGACACCGGAACGTCATCGGCCGAGTCGAGCACCGGCGGCAACAGCAACAGCGCGACCGCGGCCACCACCGCGCCGCCGACCGACGACACCAGCGATCCGCCGGCCGACTCGAGCGGCCCGCCACCGGTCGGCTTCGACGTCGCGTCGCTGCCCGATCTGCCGCCGAGCGTCTGCCAGCCCGGGGGCAAGGGCGGCGGTGGCAACGGCGATCCCGAGTTCTCGTTCCTGTGGGCGTCGAACAGCGCCGAGGGCACGATCTCCAAGATCGACACCCAGACGGTGACCGAGGTCGGTCGCTACGCGACGCGGCCCGATGCGCTCGGCAGCCCGTCGCGCACGTCGGTGAGCTTGACCGGCAACGTCGCGGTGGCCAACCGCACGGGCGGCATCACCAAGTTCTACGCCAACCAAGCCGACTGCGTCGAATCCAACGGCATGGGCGGGTTGCAGACGTCCGAGACCAACGTCGCGCTGCCGTGGGATCAGGAAGAATGCCGCGCCTGGTACATCCCCTTCGACTACGACAGCCAGCGTCCGGTCGCATGGGCGCCCGGAGACTGGAACCAGGCCGCATGCACGTGGCAGAACGAGAAGCTGTGGACGGCGGGGCGCTACGGCCAGGTGCAGACCGAGGTCGTGCTCATCGACGGTGACGCCGGCGTCGTGCTCGACACCGTCGACATCCCCGGGCTCAAGGCCGATCAGTTCGGACTGTACGGCGGCGCGGTCGATGCCGACGGCAACTTCTGGACGACGGGGTGGGCCACCGGCAATCACCTCGTGCGCGTGGACATCGACAACCTGGAGGCGACGGTGTGGCCCGGGCCGTCGATCCTCGCCGACTCGCACTGGTACGGCATGACCGTCGACGTCAACGGCTACGTGTGGAACTGCGCGAGCCGAGTGGCGCGCTTCGATCCCGAGGACGAGTCGTGGACGGTCAGCGACGAGATGCCGCAGTGGTCGGCGGGCTGCATGGCCGACGCCGATCCCGACGGCCTGCTGTGGCTCGGCTCCGACGGCACGGGCCTGTTCGGCATCGATCGCGAGACGTTCGATCTGGTGCACACGTGGCCGACGCCGAGCGCGTACGGCGTGAGCATCGACTTCTTCGGCTACGTCTGGGCGGTCAACGGCAACGGAGCGCACCGCGTCGATCCGGAGACCGGCGAGGTGACGTCGTACAACGGCCTCACCGGCGCGTACACGTACTCGGACATGACCGGTTACGCGCTGAACACGGTCGGCGGCGGCATCCCGAGCGGCTGATCGGGGTGATCGCGCCGTCGCGCTACGTCGGCTTGCGTAGCGCGAGGGCACCCGCGGTGTTCGGGGGGCCGGCGCGTCGCTACGCTCCGGGTCGTGGGCACCTTCGGCTTGTTCCCCCTCGTGATCGCGGCCTCCGAGCTCGTGGCGTCGCCGCGACCGCCCGGCACGATGGGCGCGGGCCTCGAGCTGCAGGCCGATCGCGAGCCCGTCGCCGCGACCACGTGCGCCGACGGGACCACGCTGCCCGGCATCGACGTGTCGAAGTGGCAGGGCGACATCGACTGGGCCGCGGTCAAGGACGACGGCATCGTCTACGCGATCGTCCGCGCCACCCACGGCATCAACACGATCGACGAGTGGTTCGACAGCAACTGGAACGACTCGCGCGCCGAGGGCATCTACGTCGGCGTCTACCAGTACTTCGAGCCCGCGCAGGATCCGATCGCGCAGGCCGACATCATGCTCGAGATGATGGGGCCGCTCGGGCCCGAGGATCTCCCGCCGGTCATCGACGTCGAGAGCCACGGCGATCTGCCCCCGGCCGAGGTCGCCGCCGCGGTCGGGCAGTGGATCGATCACGTCGAGGCCGCCACCGGCGTGAAGCCGATCATCTACACCGGCCGCTACTTCTGGCAGGACTACGTGCAGAGTCCGGCGTTCGCCGACTACCCGCTGTGGATCGCCCACTACACCGACGGGTGCCCGAACATCCCCGATCAGTGGAGCGACTGGGCGTTCCACCAGTACACCAGCTCGGGCTCGGTCGCGGGCATCGCGGGTGACGTCGATCGCAACGACTTCAACGGCGATCTCGCAGCGCTGTCGGGGTTGTTCGCGGCGCCGGCGGTGTGCGGCGACGGCGTGTGCTCGGGCGACGAGGACGCCGACGCATGCGCCGACGACTGCCCGACGTGCGGCACGATCGGCGCGGCCGGGGGTGATCTCGACGACGGCGACGCGTGCATGCTGCTCGCGGGCCCGCCCGAGTACTGGCGCCACGTCACCGAGGGCGAGCAGGGCGACAGCGTCTGGACCGCGGTGACCGACTACGACACCGCGTCGAACTACGCCGAGGCCGAGCTGCACTTCGCCGAGGCCGGTCGCTACGCCGTCGAGGCCCACCTCGTCGGCGTCTACGCGCAGTCGAAGCTGGCGTCGTACGCGATCACCCACGGCGGCGGCACGGCCGACGTGCCGGTGGATCAGTCTGCGGCCTCGGGGTGGATCGCCCTGGGCGAGTACGACTTCCAGGCCGGCGGCCACGGTCAGGCCATCCGTCTCGACGACAACACCGGCGAGCCGGTCGACCCCGAGGTGCGCCTGGGCGTCGATGCGTTCCGCCTGACGCGCCTGGATGCGCCTGCGGGCGACACCGGGGCCGACGACGGACCGGTGGGGGAGAGCAGCGGTGGCGACGACGGGGACGACGCGGGCACCTCCGAGGGCCCGAAGCTCGACCCCGACGGCTCGTCGGACGACGGGGGCGCGCTGCCGCCGGGCTTCGCCGAGGGCGAGGGCGACTCGGGCTGCGGCTGCACGGGCGGCAACCGGCCGATCGGCCACGCCTTGGTCACGGTCGTCATCGTCGCGGCACTTCGCCGTCGGCGCTGAGCCGACGCGAGAAAAAACTTCGGGGCCGTCGCCGAGCGCGATGCTCTGCGCCCCGTGATCGCCCGCGATGGGCCGGCGCGCGGGGCATCGCGCGTCCGCGGGAACCTTCGCGGCCCTCGGGCGAACGCGCGACGACGCCTCTCTCGGTGCCACACGTCGCACACGCGATCGGACTACGCATCGCTACGTAGTGGAGCCCAACGTCGACTGGGCCCGGCGCACACGAACGCCTATGGTGCACTGGGGTTGGGGCAGGACTGAGATGCGCACATGCGGGACGAACAAGACGGTGCAACGCTGCGAGTGAAGGCCCCGAGTCGCGCCACGCTGATCGCAGCGATGGCGGTCGGATCCACCTGGGTGAGCCGCCCGGCCCTGGCCGAGGACCACCCCATCGACGATCGGGCCATGGGCGACGGCCTGGCCGAGTACGAGCTCGCCGCGGCCCTCCGGGCCCAGGGCCTCGATCCGGCCGCAGGCCCCGACGCGGGCGATCTCTCGAGCGAGCTCGACCCGATCGCCGCGACGTGTGCCGACGGGGCGACGACCCTCGGCATCGACATCTCCAAGTGGCAGGGCGACGTCAACTGGAACAAGGTCGCGAACGACGGGGTCGAGTTCGCGTTCGTGCGGGTCTCGC
Organism: Nannocystaceae bacterium; assembly: GCA_044344875.1. Classification (GTDB taxonomy): domain Bacteria; phylum Myxococcota_A; class Polyangia; order Nannocystales; family Nannocystaceae; genus Xiheibacterium. The sequence goes on along the minus strand of JBIJCC010000172.1, from coordinate 2,213 downwards.
ACGGCGTCAACACGATCGACCAGTGGTTCGACAGCAACTGGTCCGAGGCCCGCGCGGCCGGCCTGCACGTCGGCGTCTACCAGTACTTCGAGCCGGGTCAAGATCCGATCGCGCAGGCGGAGATCCTGCTCGATCGCATGGGCACGCTCCAGCCGGGCGACCTGCCCCCGGTCATCGACGTCGAGAGCCACGGCGGCCTGTCCGCGACCACCGTCGCCGCGAAGGTGAAGCAGTGGGTCGATCACGTCGAGGCCGCGACCGGCGTGAAGCCGATCATCTACACCGGCAAGTACTTCTGGCAGGACTACGTCAAGACGGCGAACTTCTCCGGGTACCCGCTGTGGATCGCCCACTACACCAACGGTTGCCCCAACCTGCCGACGCAGTGGAGCGACTGGACGGCGCACCAGTACACCGACAAGGGCTCGATCTCGGGCGTCTCCGGTCCGACCGACACGAACCGCTTCAACGGCGATGCGGCCGCGCTCGCGGCGTTCGCCATCGGTGGTGATCAGGGCGGCGGCGGCGGCGACGAGCCCCCGCCACCGGTCGGCGGCTGCGGATCGATCGCGCCCGACGGTGAGTCCATCTTCGACAACGGCGACGACTGCTACGTCATGCACGGCCCCGCGCAGTGGTGGCGCACGGTCGATGGCGTCGGCCTCGGCGGCAGCGTGGTCTGGACGGGCACGACCAAGACCACCGTCAACAACTGGGCCGAGGTCGTGTTCGACTTCGAGGTCGCCGGCGTGTACCGCCTCGAGGCGCACATCCCCAAGCCGCACAACACCAGCAAGCAGGCCAAGTACAAGATCCAGCACGCCGGCGGGCTCGCGACGGTCATCGCCAACCAGTCGACGAAGAACGGCTGGGTCAACCTCGGCGATTACACCTTCGACGCGGGCGAGGGCCAGTTCGTGAGCGTGGCGGACGCCACCGGCGAGGCCAACTCGCTGGGCCGCAAGGTGGTGCTCGACGCGTTCCGCCTCACCGCGATCGGTGAGGGCGCACGGCAGGCCGGCGGCGATGGTTCGGACCTCGGCCAGACCGACATCGATCGCGGCGGCGACGGGGGCACGACGTGCTCGGTGACGGGTCGCTCGGCGAGCCCGATCTGGGCGCTGTCGCTGCTGCTGCTCGGTCTGCGCCGTCGCCGGCGCGGCTGAAGTCGAGCACGGGCCGAATCGGCCCGCCTTGCCGGCTGCTGAACGACGCGGAGCGCCATTCAGCAGCCGGCCTGCGAGACTAGTTCGATTTGCACGAACCCCAGTTGCACCGGTTCGACTTGCACTGATCCTTGTTCGTGCATCCCTCGCCGTTGGACCGCTTCTCTTTGCAGGTCTGCCGGCCCGCGATCGGGTTGCCGCAGTAGTCGCCGGCGCTGCAGTCGGAGTTGGACTCGCACGCGTCGGCGGCCGCACACTTGCCGAACGAGCAGCGGTCGCTGGCGCACTGCGAGGACTTGGTACACAGCTGGCCCTGGGCCGCGAGCGCCTTGCAGCTCGCCTTGCCGCCGATCGGATCGCCGCAGTACTCGCTCGCAGAGCAGTCGCCGCTGTCGCGGCACTCGTCCTTGTCGGCGCAGACGCCCCAAGCACAGCGGTCGCTCTTGCACTGCTTGTCCGCCGTACACAGCTCCCCGCGGCTCTTGCCGTCGGAGGGGACGTTGGTCTCGAACACCTGGCGCGGGATCTGCTTGCCCTTGCCGGACTTGGCCGCGGAGCGCTCCCACATCTGCACGAAGGCCTCGGGACCGTCGTTCGCGAGCTTGTCGAGGTAGTTGTCGGCGAGCCCGACGGCTGCGAGCTCGGCGTGCCAGTGCTTCATCATCCCGATGTGCGAGAGGCCTTCGGCGATACGCTGGCCGTACTTGTGCAGGTGGTCGTTGCCACCCCCCAGGGTGCGACCGCAGTTGGCCAGCGTTCGCGAGTGCACACCCTCGGTGATCGTGGCGTAGTCGAGCGAGTAGCCCACGTCGAGGCCCTGATCGATCAGGTACGCGAGGATCTTCGCGGTCTCGGTTGCAGTCGTCGGACAGTTCTTGGTGACGCCGGAGGGGTTGTATTCCTTGGCGTCGACCGGCCCGACCCCTCTGTGCCAAGAAGTTTGAAGCCAGCGAGCCCGACCAATTTACTGTAGGGGGCGAGCAGCGAGAGCGAGATGAACGAGACCCCGAGAGCAGCTGGATCTACGAGAGCAGGCGGAGCCCTTCG
>JBIJCC010000082.1:0-45040 GCA_044344875.1 Nannocystaceae bacterium | reverse complement strand
CGACCGTGTTCTGCATCTCCGCGCGTTGGCACAGAGCGACCGTTGGGACGACGGCATCATCGCGACCCTCAAGCCACTGCGAAAGCGGATCCAATGTGCCGCGTGATCAGACAGAGAACCAGACCCTGCCCGGACCGATCGGGTAGTCGAACAGGCCCTGGTAATCCCAGTAGCGCGGAGCGACCGCGGCGCCGTCGACGGCACGGAGCACGAGGTCGAGGTGACTGCGCCGGCCGGCGACCGCGAAGCCGCCACGACCGACCTTGCCTTCGAGCATGGCCGAGACGTCGATCAGATCGAGATTGCCATAGCCGTGGATCCCGTCGCGCCGCGGCCCGCGGGGTGTGATGTCGACCAGGCCGCCGGTGGCGTCGCCGAACTTCGCGTCGAAGTTGCTCGGCACATAGGCGAACTCCTCGATGAGCTCGCTGTTGAACGTGCTCTTGAGCCCACCGAAGTGGAACAGCTGCGGGATCTCGTGGCCACCGAGGTAGACCGCCGAATCCCCGGGCGCGGCACCGCGGATCACCAACGCCCCCAGCCCGAACGGCGTGCGCGCCATCCCCGGGAAATTCTGCAGGCCGACGAGCGCATCCCCGCGACTGCCGGGGATGCGCGAGGTCTCCTCGGCCTTGGCCCGCCGCTCGGCGACGTGGACCGGCGGCTCGACATCGGCGGTGACGACGGTTCGATACGGATTCGATGCCATCCGTGTCGCGTAGAACGGCTCGGTCACGATCCGCCCGCGCCGTACATCCACGACGTGCTCGTGGCGCTCGAAACCCTCGGCGACGAACACCAGCAGCACTCGACCATCGGGGACGGCACGCAGCTGGAACCGTCCGGCGGCGTCGGTGGTCGACGCCACCGTCCACGCTGGCTTCGAGCGTTTGGCGAGCCCCTCACGGGCCTTGCGCCCGCGCACCGACCCCGTCGGCAGTCCATCGCCGGGGATCGCGACGACCGCCGCGTTGGCGACCGGCGCGCGGCGTCCCCCCTCGAGCAGCACGCTGTCGACCGCCACGATTCCGCGGGGCGCGGGGACGAAGGAGGGCTCGTCCGGCGGCGCCGAGGCCTCGCTCGACCCCCCGGGCGATGCGACCCCATCGGGCTCGACGGCCGGCCGCGGCGCTTCGAAACGATACGTCGCCGTGGTCGTGACCTCCACCGCGCGGCCTTCGAATCGACCGGGTCGATGCTGCGTCGACAGCAGCGCTTCGAGGGCCACTGCATCGAGCTTGGGGTGCACGCGGGCGACGAACTCGACGCCGAGGATCTCTCCGTCGAGAGACACGGTATAGCGCAGCACGACGTCGCCCCCAGGTGCGTCGTCGCGCTGCGCGAGCGACTCCGGATAGACGACCGCCGGGGGATCGATCATCGTCGGGAGCTCGAGCCCCGGCGGAAGCTCGGACGGCGACACGCTCGCGGCACCGTCCGCCGCCTCGCCCCGAGCAGTCGGCCCCGCATGGGCCCAGCCGGCCGGTAATCCGGCGACTGCGAACACCAGCGCGCGCCATGACCAATGTTCAGGAGACCGCGAAGACATATTCATAGCGCAGCTCGTAGTCGGCCGAACGACCGTCGAGGGTGGTGGCGGGACGGAATCGGGCGCGACGCAGCGCCTCGATGGCAATCTCGTCGCAGCCGCTGCCGATGCCGTCGATCAACGTGACCCGACGAACGTGACCGCTGCTGCGGACCTGAACTCGCAGGACGACGGTGCCGGCCACACCGCGATCGCGCGACGCCGGACACGTCCGGCGCTCGACCGAGATGGGGATCGGCAGCGTGTCGATGAACGCCGCGCTGGTGGGTGACCAGCTCGGGCCCGCCCCACCGGGTGCCGGAGGAGACGAGGTCGGGTCGCCGCTTCCATCGCCGCTGCCATCACCGCGACCGCGGTGGTCGCCCTTGCCCGGTCCGGCGTCGGTACCGTCGCTCGGACGGCCGGTCGGCACGACCACCGTCGAACTGCCACCCGTCTGGCTCACGTCGAACCGCAGCGGCTTCGCCTCGGCTCCCCGGGCGACCTCCGGGGCCGCCGGCGGCGTGGCACGAGGGGTCCGAGGCACGCGCTTGGTCGGCACCGACTCCACCGGAGGCGGCTTGGGCATCGACGGTTCGGGCGGCGGTGTCTCGGGCTCAGGTTCAGGGACCGGCGGCGGTGGGGGCGGTGGGGCGTCCACCGCGACCTCGTAGGTCTTCGGCGCCGCGGGCCGAGCCGACTCGAACACGCCATCGAACGCCGCGAGCGCAGCCACGTGGACCGCGGCCGCCACTGCGAGCGCCAACACCGTCGTTCGCGATCCGCCGACCCCGGTCGACTCGGGCCACGTGGAGACGTCGCGGGAGAGTTGCTGCATGTCGCCCCCGATCGATCGCATCAGCGGGTGGGCTCGGCGATCGGATCCGTCTGGATCGCGTATCGAGTCACGCCAGCCGCTCGCACCAGATCGAGCAGGTGCACCATCGCATCCACGCTCGCGGAACGGTCGCAACGCAGGACGGCCTGGAGATCGCCGCCGCTCGCCAGCGCGCTCCGGACGGCGCCGGTCACCGCTGCATCGCCGACCAGCGCCTGCGCGCCCTCGAAGTAGTTGCCGTCGGCGTCGCAGGTGATCAGGATCGTCTTGGTGCTGGCTTCGTCGGGATCGCCGGTCGCCGCATCCGGCCGATCGACCGCGATCGACTGCGACGCAGAGATCGCCGACGACGTGACCATGAAGATGACCAGCAGCACGAGCATGATGTCGACCATCGGCGTCACGTTGATGCCGGAGACCGGCTGTCCATCACCCATCGAGTTCGTCGCCACGATGACCTCCTCCGGCGATGACGAGCGCGCGTAGCGATTCCACCACCTCGTCGACCTGCGCGAGGATCCGCGCTTGACGGCGAATGAGACCGTTGTAGAGCGCGACGGCCGGGATCGCGACGACCAGGCCCATCGCCGTCGCTACGAGTGCTCCCGAGAGACCCGACATGATCGCCGCAGCATCGCTACCGGCGTTGCCACCGTTCTGCCCTAGCTGGTGGAACACGCCGAGGATGTCGAGCACGGTGCCGAAGAGACCGACGAATGGGGCGTTGGTCCCGATCGTGCCCAGCAACGGCAACAGTCCCTCGAGCGCGGGCCGCTCCCGGGCCCGCACCGCCGCGGCCATCGCATCGATGACCGTGCCGTCGCGATGGCGGGCTCGGACGACCGCCGCGACCACCCGCGAGGCAGGTGTGGCGACCACGTGACCGCGTCCCTCGAAGGCCGCCAGCGCCTCGGCCGGCTCGGCCGCCCCCGCGGTGACCCGCGACCACTGCAGGGACAAGGCCGCGCAGATGTCGGCCTGTGCCCGCGTCATCGAGCGAAACGTCAGACCGCGCTCCACGGCAATGGCCAGGGCCGAGACGCTGAGACCGACGAGCAGCCACAGCACCCACTCGGAGCCGAGCAATGCGAATTCCAGGAATCGAGAATGGATGTCCATGACGTGGTGGGCAGTGCCCATCGCCGAAGCTAGCGGACCACGCTGCGTCGCGCCGTCGCGGATCACGATGGTTGTGTTGCGAAACCTTGCTCGCGCCACGCCACGATTCGCAACATTCCGCGACCGAACGCGGGCTGGCGCTGCTTGCTCGCGCTGCGCAAGCTGGCCCCGTGGCGCACGACGAGTCCCCAGTGTTCGTGACCCATGACGAGGTGAAGCGAAGGCTCGGCGAGCAACACCGCTGGCGCCGGCGTCGGTGGGCGTGGACCCTCGGCCTCGTCACCACCGCCACCATCGGGACCTCTCTGGCGATCCGGAGGCGCGAGCCGACCGCAGGTCCGAGCTGGCGCACCGAGGTGGCCGAGCTCGGCGACCTCGAGCTGCGCGTGGTGGCGACGGGCTCCCTCCACGCCCGCGGCGTCGTGGCGATCAGCGCCGAGAAGTCCGGCAGGGTCGCGACGGTCGAGGTCGACGTCAACGATGCCGTGCGCCGCGGCGCCGTACTCGCTCGCCTCGACGCCGAGGACGCCGAGCAGGAGGTGGCGGAGGCGCGGGCTCGTCTGCGCTCCGCACAGGCAGATGCCGCGCGGGCTCGGGCGAGCCAACGGCGCTCCCGCGCCGACCATCGCCGCGCGGGCCTGCTCGCCCAACGCGGCCTGCTCTCGGACGAAGAGCTGGAACGGAGCACGACCGGGGACGATCAGGCCAGCGCCGAACTCCGGCGCGCGTCCGCTCAGGTCGCGCTCGCCGAGCTGCAGGTGGAGCGGGCGGAGCATGACCTCGCCAGACGCGTCATCGTGTCGCCGATCGACGGGATCGTCCTGACCCGGAGCATCGAGGTGGGCTCGATCGTGGCGGCCACGCTCGCGGCCCCCGAGCTGTTCACGATCGCCGCAGATCCCACGGCGATGGAGCTGTCGGTACCGATCAACGAAGCTGACATCGGCCGAGTCCGGCCGACGCAGGCAGCGACCTTCTCCGTCGATGCGTGGCCCGACCGCAGCTTCGACGCCGTGATCCGCCGCATCGCCTGGTCGCCCACGATCGAGGAGACGGTGGTGACCTACGAGGCGACCCTCGACGTCGACAACCCGGATTTGGCGCTCCGGCCAGGGATGACCGCGTCGGTCACGATCGTCGCCGACAGGCGAGTCGGTGTGCTGCGCGTGCCGATCGCGGCGCTGCGATTCACGATACCCGAGACCGACGAGGGCAACGCGCTCCTGCCCACGCCGTTCGGCGACGCGGGGCACCGACGTCCATCGTCGGTGTGGGTGCTCCGCGACGACGGGCCCGAGCGAGTGCGGGTGGCAGCGGGTGCAACGGATGGCGTGTACGTCGAGATCACGGGCGGCGACCTGGTCGTCGGCGCCCCGGTGATCGTCGGCGAGGATGCGAAGGGGATGGCGGGTGCATGAACGTCGAGCCACTCCCCGGCGCGCTGCTCGAGTTGCGCGGGGTCACGCGGGTCTACGGCGAGGGCGACTCCGAGGTCCGCGCGCTCGCGGGCGTCGACCTGACGATCACCGCGGGGGAGTTCGTCATGATCATGGGCGCCAGCGGATCGGGGAAATCGACCTGCATGAATCTCCTCGGTTGCCTCGATGCGCCGACCGATGGCAGCTATCGATTCGCGGGCGTCGACGTCGGCGCTGCCGGCGAGAACGGCCGCGCGTTGCTGCGCCGGCATTACTTCGGCTTCGTGTTCCAGAGCTTCAATCTCTTGAACCGCACCACCGCGCTCGACAACGTCGCCTTGCCTCTGATCTACCGCGGCATCGGCGGGCGAGCCCGGCAGCGCGCCGCCCGCGAGGCGCTCGGCAGGGTCGGACTCGGCGGGCGCGCCCATCACACGCCGAGCCAGCTGTCGGGTGGGCAGCAGCAGCGCGTGGCGATCGCGCGAGCGCTCGTCACCCGACCGGCGGTGCTGTTCGCCGACGAACCGACCGGCAACCTCGACAGCGAGACGACCCGCGAAGTCATGCGCCTGCTCTCCGACCTCAACGCCGAGCTCGGGGTCACCATCATCATGGTCACCCACGAACCCGACCTGGTTCGCCACGCGTCCCGGGTCATCACCTTCAGCGACGGACGCATCGGATCCGACCGCGCGATCGGGACCCGACCATGATCGTCTGGAACACGACAGTCACCGCGCTCGTGGCGATCCGGCGCAACGCGGGCCGATCGCTGCTCACCGCGCTCGGCGTGGTGATCGGCGTGGCGAGCGTGATCGCGATGGTCAATCTCGGTCGCTCGGTGAGCCTGCTGGTCACCGGCGAGATCGCGACACTGGGCCCGAACCTGGTGTTCGTGCTGCCCGGGACGACCACGGGCTTCACCGGAGCGACCACCACAGCGCAACCATTCGAGCTCGGCGACGCCGAAGCGATCGCGCGCGAGGTGGCCGACGTCACGGTCGCAGCCGCGTCGTCGACGACGTCGGCCGTCGCCTACGGCCGGCTCCACAGCACGACGTCACTCATCGGGACGACCGCAGAGTACCTCGAGGTGCGCAGCGCTCGCATCGAGCGCGGGCGGTGGTTCGAGCCACGCGAGCTGTCGTCTGGTGCCACGGTGTGCGTCGTCGGCCAAACCATCGTCGAGGACGTCTACGATGGCGCGGACCCCCTCGGCACCGACCTGCGGATCGGACGCTCCGCCTGCCAGGTCGTCGGCGTGCTGGCGAGCAAGGGCAGCTCGATGGGGCAGGACCAAGACGACGCGGTGATCCTGCCGCTGCGCGCGGTCCACCGCCGGATCACGGGCGGTGAAGCGGTCACCGTGATCTACGTCTCGGCGAACATCGCCGGCATCGGCGAGCGGGTCGAGCGGGACATCCGTTCGATTCTCCGCGAACGCCGAGGCCTCCGCGGGGACGAAGCCGACGACTTCGCGGTCCGCGACACGGCCGAGGTTGCAGCCACCCTGACCAACACCACGCGCTCCCTGACTGCGCTGGTCGGTGCCATCGCATCGGTGAGCCTGTTGGTCGGCGGCATCGGCATCATGAACATCATGCTCGTCTCGGTCACCGAGCGCACCCGCGAGATCGGGATCCGCCTGGCGATCGGCGCGCGGGCGACCGATGTGCTGACCCAGTTCTTGATCGAAGCGCTGGTGCTGTCCGCCACCGGCGGCGTGATCGGCATCGCCGTCGGCCTCGCGATCACCTGGGCGGTCGTGGCCGCTGCGGGATGGGCCCTCGTGGTCTCTTGGGGGACCATCGCCCTTTCGTTCGGCGTCTCGGCGGCCGTCGGCGTCGTGTTCGGCTACCTCCCCGCGCGCCGAGCCGCTGCGCTCGAGCCGATCGCAGCGCTGCGCCACGAGTGAACGCCGCCGCGCCCCGCCCCTGGCGCGCATCGCGGTGCGCGTGGGGTGCCGGCCCTGCTTCGCCCCGCTGCGGCGCTCCCTCGCGGCCGCGTCCTGCGATCGCCCCCGGAGATCCGTGGCATCATGACCGACCGGTGGCGGGGGACTCCAACGACGCGTCGCACCGGGGCCTGCTCGGCTCGGAGCACGACAGCGTCGACGACTCGCCGCCGCCGGTGCGCAAGCCCGACCTCGAGCGCGGGCGAACGATCGGCCGCTACGTCGTGTTGTACGAGCTCGGCTCGGGCGGCATGGGGGTCGTGTACGCGGCCTACGATCCCGAGCTCGACCGCAAGATCGCGCTGAAGATCCTCCACGGTGACACGACGAGCACGCGCGGCCGGCAACGCCTGATGCGCGAGGCCAAGGCCATCGCGAAGCTCACGCACACCAACGTCGTCACCGTGCACGACGTCGGCACCTACGAGGGCCGCGTGTTCCTGGCGATGGAGTTCGTCGACGGCGTCACGCTACGGCAGTGGCTGCGCGAGCGGCCTCGCCCCTGGGCCGACGCCCTCGACGTGCTGTGCGCCGCGGGAGCCGGGCTCGCGGCGGCCCACGCCGCCGAGCTCATCCACCGCGACTTCAAGCCCGACAACGTGCTGGTCGATCGCACCGGTCGCGTGGTCGTGCTCGACTTCGGGCTGGCCCGCCGCGCCCCGACGCAGGACGACGAGCGGGGATCGAGCGCCTCGGTCAGCCGGGCCGAGGGCACGCGCTCGCGCGGCTCGTCCCGCTCACCGTCGATGGACGATGCCGCGCTCGAGGAGCGCCTCGAGCAGCTCGCGGCGCGCTCGGGCAACTTCGACGTCGACCTCACGCGGACCGGCGCGCTGCTCGGCACGCCCGCGTACATGGCCCCCGAGCAGCACCTGGGCAACACCGTCGACGCGCGCTCGGATCAGTTCTCGTTCTGCGTCGTGCTGTGGGAGGCCATCTATGGCATGCGTCCGTTCCGCGGCGAGTCGGCGACGTCGACCGCGGTCAACGTCGTCAAGGGCATGCTGCAGGAGCCGCCCAAAGGCAGCGGCGTCCCGGGCTGGCTGCGGCGCGTGCTCGGCCGCGGGCTGTCGATCGATCCGAACGATCGCTACCCCGACATGCACGCGCTCCTGGGCGCGCTGCGTCGCGATGCGACCCGTCGCGTGCGGCGACGCGTCGGCCTCGGGGCGACGCTCGCGGGCATCGGAGCCGGTGCCGCGGTCGCCTACGCGATCGCCACCCGCGAGCCGGCCGCGTGCGACGGCGGGGCCGAGCGACTCGTCGGCGTCTGGGACGACACCGTCCGCACGCAGGTGCGCGAGATGTTCCTCGCCACGGATGTCAGCTACGCACAGACGGCCTATGCGGGTGTCGAGTTCGCCCTCGACGGCTACGCGAACCGCTGGATCGCACAGCACCGCGAGGCGTGCCTGGCGACGCACATCCACCGCGAGCAATCCGCGGAGCTGCTCGATCTGCGGATGACATGCCTGCGCGCGCGACTCGGCGAGCTGTCGGCGTTGACCGCCGAGTTCCGCCACGCCGACGCGGCCCTGGTCGAGCACGCGGTCGAGGCGGCGGCAGGCCTCGGGCGACTCGAGGCCTGCGCCGACACCCGCGCGCTGGCGGCCCGGGTCCTGCCGCCCGCGGACGACACGATCCACGCCGCGGCCGAGGGCCTGCGCGAGCGCCTCGCGGACGCCCGCGCGAAGGAGTCCGCCGGCCGCTACGCCTCGGCGCTCGGCGTCGCCGAGGCCGTCGCGCACGAGGCCTCGATGTTGGGTTACGCCCCGGTCATCGCCGAGGCTCGCCTGCGGCTGGGCAGCGCGCTCGAGCGCACCGGTGAGTTCGCCGCGGCAGAGCGCGCGTACCTCGAGGCGATCTGGAACGCCGAGGCCGCGCGCCACGAGGTCGTCGCGGCCGACGCATGGGTGCGACTCGTGTGGGTCACGGGTGTCGAGCGTGGTGACACCGCCCAGGGCGAGATCTGGGCCCACTTCGCCGACGCCGCGGTCGATCGCATCGGCACCGACGAGCTGTTGCGCGCGACCCTGACGCACAACCGCGGCGGCGTGCTCTACCGTCAGCAGCGCCTCGAGGAGGCGTTCGATCACTACCGAGACGCCCTCGAGGTCCAGCAGCGATTGCTCGGCCCCGACGACCCGCAGGTCGCGATGTCCTACAACCACATGGGCAACGTGAAGATCGAGCAGAACGACCTGGTCACGGCGGAGGAGTACGTGAACCGCTCCTACGAGCTGCGGCGTCGCGTTCTCGGCGAGCGCCACCCCAAGGTCGCCGCCTCGATCAACAACCTCGCGGCGATCGCCGCCAAGCAAAAGCACCCCGAGCGGGCCCTCGAGCACGCCGAGCACGCGCTGTCGATCGTCGGCGGCAGCGGTGGCGCGGAGGAGGTCGTCAGCCTCACGGTGGCCGCCGACGCAGCCACCGATCTCGGCACTGCGGGGCGTGCGACCCCGTTCCTCGAGCGCCTGCTCGCCGTGCGCGAGCAGGCGTCGCCGCCCGTGCCGGCCGCCGTCGCCGACGCCCGAGTGCGACTGGCCGCGGACGCCGAGGCGCAGGGCAAGCTCCCGCTCGCGGTCCTCCACCTCCAGGCCGCGATCGAGCTGCGCCTCGGCTTCGATCCGAACGGCGCCGCGCGGGCCCTGCTCGAGCTGGCGCGGCTCGAGGAGCTCGCGCTGCACCCCGAGCGCGCCGCGGCGGCGATCGAGCGCGCGCGTGGGCTGGCCGAGGCCGCAAACCCGCGCGACGCCGGCCTCCTGGCGGAGCTCGCCGCGACGACCCCGTAGCGGGTCGACGCGGTCGTCAGCGGCCGCGATCCACCCACAGCTCGAGCGCCGTCGTGCATGCGGGCACGGCGATCCGCGGCGTCGCGCCGTCGCACTCGGCCACGCAGGCGAAGCGTGCGTCCGCGGTGACGATCCCGACCGCGTGGCGCAGCGGCCCCCCGCGCAGCAGGGCGCCGCGCGTGACGGCGAGGCTCGGCCCCTCGACGTCGGCCGACGGGCCCCGCCCGCTCCACGACGCACCGGGTCCGACCGTCGCGCCCGGCGTGATCGCGGCCGCGTCGATCCAACCAACGATCTCGAGGTCGGCGACCGCGACTTGCACCGGCACCGATCCGGCCTCGATCGCGCCGAGCCGCGTCACGACGGGCGGCGTGATCGACAGCCGCGGATCGAGCTCCGCGATCACCACGCCGCCGGCGCCGGGCATCGATCGGATCGTCGCGGCGCCGACCAGCCGTGCGTCGCCGTGGTGGGGGAGCTGCGCGCCATCCTCCGGGACGAAGTCGATCCCGACGTCCGCGCCACGCGCGAAGCCGCTGGCACGCACGCCGGGCCGATCGATCACGACGCGCACCACCTCGGCGTCTGCGGAGCCCTCGACGCGCAGCACCGTGCCCGCGCGCACCGTGATCCCCGGGGAGTTGGCCGCGGGCGTCGGGCGGTGACCGGGGGTCGGTCCGAGCGTCATCCGTCGCGCCGCCACCGTCGCCAGATCGTCGCGCTCGAGCACGACCGCGACACGCACGTGCTCCGACTCGCACAGCACCCTCGGCCGCGACGGCGTGCCGTAGGCGTCCTCGTCGAGCAGCCGCGCGAGGACCCATGCGGCGTTCGAGATGGATCGACCGCTCGCGTCGCCGAGGGGATGCCCGTCGTGCTCGAGTCGCACCGCACCGGCCCGGGCGATCCGGACCGAGCGCGGGTGTCGAGCGGCGAGGTCGTCGTCGAGCTCGAGGAACGCGGGCACCGCCGCGGGTACGACCTCGGGCGTGCGCAGCGTCGGGCCCTCGGCGTCCGCCCCCCGAGGCCCGCAGCCCGCGACGAACAGGCCCACACCGACACAGGCTCGAGCGAGGTGCACCACCGCCAGCGTGCCGCGATCGCCCCGCGGGTTCCAGCTCGGGTACGCTCCGATCACGACATGCTCTCGCTCTATGGCACCCTCACCTCCCCGTTCGTCCGCCGCGTGCGGATCGTGGCCGCCGAGCTCGGGGTCGCGGTCACCCTCCACGACGTCAACGATCCCGGGATCCAGGCCGAGCTCCGCAGCCTGTCCCCGATATGGAAGGTGCCGGCCGCGACGTTGGACGGGCAGACCCTGCTCGACTCCCATGCGATCACCGAGGTGCTCCTGGCCCGTCGCGGACCTGGTCCGTTGCTGCCGTTCGACCCGCTCGATGCGGGGGCGCGCAACGCGATCGCGGTGGCGGATGGCGCCGCAGACGCCCTCATCAACGCGCTCTACCTCGCCCGCGATGGGATCCCGTCCGAGTCCTCGAGCTACCTCCGCAAGCAGCAGGATCGCGCCGCTGCGGCCCTCGGTTGGCTGGAGGACCGCACGATCGGCGGACGTGTCCGCGTCGCGGACGGCGAGCGCCCCTTCCCGGGCGGACCGAACGACGTGGGCCTCGTCGAGATCGCGCTGTTCACGGCGCTGGACTGGATGCGCTTCCGCCAGACCTACCCGATCGACCGGCATCCGAACCTCGTCGCGTTCCTCGCGCTCCACGGGGACCGTCCGAGTTTCGCAGACACGCGCCCCGTCGCGTGACCCATCGACGAGCGACTGCTAGAGTCGCCACGCTGCAGGAGTTTCGCACCGCATGGATTCGAACCAAGACGTCGACACACGCATCGCCCAACTCGAGCTCGAACTCGCGGAGCTCCGCGGCGACCGACCCAAGGCCACCCGCGTCGGCCCCGAGCCGATCCTGCCCCGCCGACGCGCATCGGCATGGTGGCTCGCCGCGTCGCTGTTCGCGGTGAGCCTCCCGGTCGCAACCTGGTTGCACGCCGAGTCGCGCGGCGAACAGACCAACCGCCTGCACAGCCGGGCGCTGCGCGTCGAGGCGAAGCTCGACCTCGCCGCGCGCCGTCACGAGGTGGCAACGCGATTCCTCGACGTCGCCCTCGACGCCGGGCGCAGCCACGACGATCGCCAGTCCGCGCTGCGGTACCTCGCGAACGAGCTCGGGCCGAAGAGCAAGATCCGCCACTGGGCCGCGCAGGAGCTCGCGCGCACCGACGGCGACTCGGGCTGCTCGAAGCGCAAGGCCGCGAAGGCGAAGGCGCTGCGCGAGGCCCTCGAGCGTGAACACGCCGAGCAGCTCGCCGCGGCGCGCTCCTGCGGTCGGTAGTCGCGGGGGCCCAGACGCCCCCTTTGACCGACGGTCGCCGGAGGCGGCGACCGTCAGGCGCGATCGACTGCAACTGCGGTCAGGCCATCGACGAGCCCGCGCACGTAGAGTTCGACGAACTCCTCGACGTCGCCGACCGGCAGATAGAGATGATCGGACGCGATGCGTAGCGTGATCAGCAGCGACGCCAGTCCGTGGGCGGCGGCCCACCAGCGCACGAAGAGCCGAAGCGCATCGTCCGGCCGCCGACCGGCGAACTCCTCGAACTGGTCGAGGAAGCGCGCCGTCACCTCGCGCTCGAGCGCCTTCAGGTACTCGGACTGTGACGCGGTGACGACCTCTGCCGTCGGCGTCTCGTTGACGAACAGCAGCGTGTACAACCACGGGTTGTCGCGGGCGAAGGCGACATACCGCCGGGAAATCTCGCGCAGGCACTCGCGTGGGCTCGCGGCATCGAAGGCCTCGAGGAGCGACTTCCCGAGGGACAGCGTCCCGCGAAGCCGGAGCTCGCGCATGATCGCCGCCTTGCTCTCGAAGCACGTGTACAGCGTCGTCGCGCTCGTCCCGAGCTTGCTCGCGATGGCGCGCATCGTCACGCCATCCTCGCCATAGGCTTGCCCGAGTTCGAGGCTCGCGCCGATGATCGCTTCGCGGAACGTCTCCGCGTCGCCGGTCGCCGTCATGGGCCGGACCCTAGCAGCTTGCCCGCAGCGTCGGGCAACGCCCGGCTGCGGCGAGGAGGGAACGGCGTTCCGACCCGGGCCTCGCACGGAGCCTGCCGCGGACAGGCCCAACAACCGCGCGCGGGCCCGCGCCGAGGGTGCCGCCAGGGCCTCGGCGATGTCGGGTATAAACGTTCCGTTCGAACCTTCATCGCGGTGCAATGGCGCCCGCGATGCCCACGGATTCGGCACGCGATGTCCTTCGCCGACGCCGCCCGACGACTCGAGGGAGCCCTGACATGAGCGACCGACGCAACCTCGCCTCCCCATCGCGCATCGCCTCGACGCCGCGCGGCCTCCTCCTCGGCGCCGCGCTCGTCGCCGTCACGGCGTGCGCCGAGCCCGAGGGCCTCATGCGCGCGCAGCCAGCCGAGGTCACCGTCAAGTTCGACTTCGATCACCGCCCGCTGCCCGACATCCCGCTGCCCAACGACATCGCGACGCGGCCCGATCCGACCTCGCCGACCGGCCTGCGCGTGAACGCGTCGCTGGTCGCGCCGACCAACTACGAGCGTCGCACCCGCGGGCTCATCGACGGGCTCGACGGCTGGGGCGTGTACCAGCCGATCAACATCCCGTTCACCGGACCCATCGACGTCCTGGCCCTGCGCGAGCGCCACGACGAAGAGGACTACGACACCAGCAACGACGCGGTGTTCCTCATCAACGTCGATCGAAGCTCGCCGGAGTTCGGCAAGCTCGAGTACGTCGACATCGGCCAGGGCAACTACCCGATCATCCTCGAGCGCAGCGACAAGTACGGCGCCAACGACCCGCGTGAGTGGAACATCAACCTGGTCTTCGACGAGACCGAGGAGGACCTCAACCGCAACGGGATCCTCGATCCCAGCGAGGACGAGAACCGCGACGGCAAGCTCCAGCCCAGCGAGGACCGCGACGGCGACGGCGTGCTCGATCTGGCGGAGGACAGCGACGCGGACGGCGTCCTCGACCACCCGAACTACTTCCCCGGGCGCAACCCGGCCCGGGACGATCTGGCCGGCCGCGCCGACGCGCTGATGAGCTTCTACGAGAGCGAGACCAACACCTTGGTCGTCGCCCCGATGCTGCCGCTGCGCGAGAAGACCCGCTACGCGGTGGTCGTCACGCGTCGGGTCCAGGACACCGACGGCAACCCGGTCGGCTCGCCGTTCGACTTCGTCAACCACGCCGCGCAGACCGATGACCTCGAGCCGCTGCTCGAGGTGCTGCCCGACGGCTTGGAAGCCGAGGACATCGCCTTCACCTTCTCGTACACCACCGAGTCCATCACCAAGGACTGGATCGCCGTGCGCGAGGGCCTGTACGGCGAGGGGCCGCAGGCGCACCTCGCCGACGCGTTCCCGGCCCACATCGCGCGGCTGTTCCCGCTGAAGGACACGGCCGAGGGCAGCAAGTTCGAGGGCCACAACCAGTTCATCCTCAACCACGAGGACTGGAAGCCGATCCTCGGCGTGCTGCTGAAGGCCTTCTTCGAGGGCGGCGACGCGACCAGCCAGCAGTTCTCGGCGATCGTCGACGGCCACGACTACATCGACTTTCACGCCCAGGGCACCTACTTCTCGCCGCAGCTCTTCGATCGCTTCGACGCCGACGGCGAGCGCCTGCCGCTCGACTTCCAGTCGTGGCCGTCGGACCTCGAGAAGACGGCCGCCAAGGCGAGGCCCGAGGAGATCCCGTTCTGGCTGATCGTGCCGCGCAAGGAGGTCTCGGTCCGCGGCCAGGGCAAGATGGCGCCGATCGTCCTGCTCGGCCACGGCTACACGAGCAATCGCGCCACCGAGCTGCTCGGGTTCGCCGGCTTCCTCGCCCAGTTCGGCATGGCCGCGATCTCCACCGACAACGTCTCGCACGGCGTGCCGATCACCCCGGAGCTGAAGGACCAGTACCGCCCCGTCCTCGAGAACGAGGGCCTGGCCCCGGCGATGGACGCCCTGCTCTTCGCCCGCGGCGGCGACGTCGACGGCGACGGCGTCCACGATCAGGACCTCGATCGCGACGGCACCATCGACAGCGGCGCCGACTTCTGGACCGCGTACCTGTTCCACATGCGCGACATGGTCCGGCAGTCCGCGCTCGACTACATGCAGCTCATCCGCATCATCCGCACCTGGGACGGAAAGAAGATGTGGGAGTGGGATCCGGACGGCGACGGCAAGTTCGAGCAGGTCGACGTCAACGGCGACGGCAAGTTCGATCTCGCCGGCGACTTCGACGGCGACGGCTTCGTCGACATCGGCAAGGACTCGCCGCTGTACGTGATGGGCGGCTCGCTGGGTGGGATCATGTCCACGACGTTGGGCGGCCTCGAGCCCGAGATCGACGCCATCATCCCCATCGCCGGCGCCGGTCGCCTCATGGACGTCGGCAACCGCTCGCAGCAGGGCGGCGTGCCCGATGCGGTGCTCGTGCGCGTGATGGGCCCGCTGTACCTCGCGACGATGGCCGACGACGGGACCACGCGCTTCCACTCGCAGGTCACCGAGCTCAACCGCATCGCCGACATCCCGATCGCGACGGTGTCGGGCCTGCTGCCCGGCGACACGATCATCGCCGAGAACCTCGAGAACGGCGAGATCGGCTGCTCGTACCTGCTGCCCGACGACAACCCGAGCGACGGTGTACCCGCGCGCGGACGCATCTCGCTGGCCTCGGACGTCGGCGATGCCACGGTGCTGCGGATCTATCGCGGTGACGTCCTGGTCCCCGGCGGCGGTGAGTGCGAGCTCGTTCCCGACGTCGAGCCGATCGAGATCATCGACCAGATGCAGGCGCCGGTCGACGGCGAGGGCAACCCGATCACCTTCGAGGGCCTGCCGATCGAGGCCGGCCCGCTCCGGGCGTTCGCCGAGGGCTTCGGCCTGGCCCGCAACCGCCCGTCGCTGCGTCGGCTGATGAGCCTCGCGCAGCTCGTGCTCGACCCGACGGATCCCGGCGTGCTCGCGCGCTACCTCGCCGCCGAGCCGTTCGAGTACCCCAACCTCAAGCAGAAGACCGGCGCGCGCTTCCTCGTGGTGACCACCACCGGCGACATGAGCGTGCCGGGCAGCGGCGGCATCACGGTCGGCCGCGCCGCGGGTGTGATCGACTTCCTCAACCCCGATCCGCGGTGGGGCAAGCCGGTCAACCAGGTCCTCATCGACACGCACATCGCCGAGTCGGTGAACATCTTGAAGCGGTACACGTACGCCAACGTACCGACGAGCCAGAACGTCGTCGACCTGCTGCAGCTCGACGGCACCTATGGCGTGCACTACGACGTCGAGAACTTCGCGGAGGGCAATGACATCTGGGGCACCAACATCCCCCGGCTGGACACGCCGCTGCGGATCGCCCGCGACCGCGACATCTGGGGCAATGATCTGGGCGGGACCTCGGGCGCGACGTTCCCCTACGCGATCCCGCAGGGCCAGCACGGCTTCCCGCTGCCCGGCCAGATGACCGATTGGGCGATCAAGATCTGCCGCGAGACCTTCGGCTCGAACGCCCCCGAGTGCGCGCTCGATCAGATCGTCGGCGAGACCTTCGACATCGGCTGGTTCATGTTCCACACCTTCGGCAACTTCTTGAAGCACGAGACGGGCTCGCCGTACGCGCTGGGGTGCGTGACCAAGAACCCGTGCAACGAGATCGGGCCGGTCCCCGAGGCCCGCGACCCGGCCTCGCTGCCCTGAGAAACCCGCCGCTGCGTGGGAACCACCGCCCCGCCTCGGGAGAATCACCCGTGGGGGGCGAGGACATTGGCGCGATCGACCGGGTGCGCGAGGGAACTCTTGGGATGGCTCGGCGCCGCGATGTGCCTCGGCTGTGGCGACCCGGCGCGCGAGCCCACAGGCACGGCGTCCGTGGGGGTCGTGACCGCCTCGACCGACGGCGGCGACACGACCACGGCGCCCGACGCGACCTCGAGCGGCGACGACGCGGATTCGAGCGTCGATTCGACCGACGACGGCGGCAGCACACTCAAGCTCGACGTCGGTGACGACGCCGAGACCGACGCCGGGTGCGGCGCAGCGCAGGACATCTGCTGCCTCGCCCCAGGCGAGCTCCCCCCGCACGCATTGCTCGACGCGTTCCTCGCGGCGTATCCACCGGCCGCGATCCCGACGTCGATCGACGCGGTGCAGGCCTTCGCCCCGAGCATCGATGCCGTGGCGATGGCGTGGTCCGACGAGAACGTCGGCGGCGAGCTGGTCGATGCCGCCAACGGGGGCGTCGTCGATGCGAACCTCGACGCCGGCCGGACGATCGCGCGGGAGACCGCGCTCGCGGCCCTGCCCGAGGGCGCCGTGGTCGTCGACACCCGCGATGAACCGCCGCTGGTCGTCTCGCTGGGCGGGCCCGCGCCCTGCGACGGCGTCGGTTGGGCGTGGGGCTCCGTGCTCTACCGCGCCGAGGATGCGTCGATCGGCGAGCTCGTCTACCTCTACGTCGGATTCTGCGCCGACCCCTTCGCCGAGGGCGACACCGACGACACGGAGGTCTTCTACTACTCCGAGCAGGCGACCCAGATCTGCGCGCCGCCGGGCTGACGCGCGGCCCATCGCATCCGGCGCCGTCTTCGATCCCCGCCTTGGATGATGGCCGGGCTTGGAGCGCAGCCGTCGACCGTGCGACGATGCTGGGGTGCGGCTCCTCGCCATCGCCTTCTCGTGCGCGACGATCGCCCTCGCGATGGGCACGTCATGTGTGGTCGAGCTCCAGCACACGCTCGTCTGTGGCGACGGCTACATCGACGAGATCGTCGGCGAGGAGTGCGACCCCGGCCTGCCCGAGAGCTACGAGAAGGGCTGCGACAACACCGGGATCGAAGGGCGCGCCCACTGCGACGACATCACGTGCACGATCGTCTGCGAGGGGTGCGGCGACGGCATTGTGCAACGGTCCGCGGATGACGAGATCCGCGACGAGGAGTGCGACGAGGGGCCCTACTCCGGGGCGCGCGCCCTCGAGACCGAGGCGACGCAGTGCGTCGGCCTGGTGAGCGGCGACCCGGAGACGTCGTACGGCTCCGGCGTCACGCGGAACTGCACCGCCTTGTGCTACTACGACCGGACGCCGTGCAGCTACTGCGGCAATGGCTCGGCTGACGACGCCCTCGACCTCGCCCCATGGATCTCCGGGCAGGAGGCGACCGCGCGCGCCGAGGACTGCGACGGCGACGAGTTCCGTCCGAGCTTCAAGGCCGAGACCTGCCCGGGCGAGGAGCTGAACGCGACCTGCGGCGAGGATTGCCGCATCGTCCCCCGCAGCGACCCGCCTTGCTGCGTCCCCGAGGGCGACCTGTGCAGCCCGACCACCCCGTGCTGCCACGTGTTCACCCATCCCAACGAGCTGATCCACTGCGAGAACCCGATCACCGGCGACCCGGTGGACGAGAACTCGCCGACGCCCGACTCCAGGTGCCGCTGACGCCCCCGCGCTGCCTCACCTCGACGCGACGGTCCGGTTTCCACGCGTCGCCGCCTGCCGCGTCTATCATCGTCGCCGCATGACGCGCCCCGGACCCGCCCCCCGCGCCCGCACGACCGAGCTCCTCGCCCTCCCGATCGCGAGGTCCCTGGCGATGGCGCTGCTCGGCGGGCTCGCCGGCTGCGCCGAGCCCGAGGGCTTGATGCGCGCCGAGCCGGCCGAGGTCACGGTCAAGTTCGACTTCGATCACCGGCCCCTGCCCGACATCCCGCTGCCCAACGACATCGCGACGCGGGCCGACCCGAGCTCGCCGACGGGCCTGCGCATCAACGCGTCGATGATCGCGGCGACCAGCTACGAGCGCCGCACGCGGACGCTCATCGACGGCATCGACGGCTGGGGCGTGTACCAGCCGATCACGATCCCGTTCACCGGCCCCATCGACATCACCGCGCTGCGTGCCCGGCACGACGACGCCGACTACGACACCGCGGACGACGCGGTGTTCCTCGTCAACATCGACCGCGACTCGCCGGAGTTCGGCCAGCTCGAGCACCTCGACATCGGTCAGGGCAACTAGCCGATCCTGCTCGAGCGCCGGGACAAGTACGGCAGCAACGATCCACGCGAGTGGACCAACAACTTGATGTTCGACGAGGCCGACGAGGACCGCAACGGCAACGGCATCCTCGACCCCAGCGAGGACGACAACCGCGACGGCGTGCTCCAGCCCACCGAGGATCGCGACGGCGACGGCGTGCTCGACCTGGCCGAGGACAGCGACGCCGACGGTGTCCTCGACCGGCCCAACTACCTGCCCGGCCGCACGCCCGACCGCGCGGACCTCGTCGGCCGCGCCGACGCGCTGATGAATTTCTACGAGCGCGAGACCAACACGATCCTCGCCTCACCGCTGCGACCGCTGCGCGAGGAGACCCGCTACGCGGTCGTGGTCACCCGACGGGTGCTCGACCAGGACGGCGACCCGGTGGGCTCGCCCTTCGACTTCGTCAACCACGCCGCGCAGACGGCCGATCTCATGCCCCTGCTCGACGTGCTGCCCGATGGCCTGGAGGCCGAGGACATCGCCTTCACCTTCTCGTACACCACCGAGTCCATCACCAAGGACTGGATCGCCGTGCGCGAGGGCCTCTACGGCTTCGGTCCGCAGGCGCACATCGCCGAGGAGTTCCCGGCCGAGGTCACGCGCCTGTTCCCGCTCAAGGAGGTCGGCCCCGGCACCAAGTTCGCCGACCGCACGAACCCCTACGCGCTCGCGCAGGAGGACTGGCGGGGGCCGCTGGGCCTGGTCGTGCAGATGTTCCAGGGCGGCGATCCGACGACGAACCAGTACCGCTCGGTGATCGACAGCCACGACTACGTCGACTTCCACGCCCAAGGCACGTACACGACGCCGCAGCTGTTCGATCGCTTCGACGAGGACGGTGTGCCGCTGCCGCTCGACTTCCAGTCGTGGCCCGGCGATCTCGAGACGACGGCCGCCAAGGCCCGCCCCGAGGAGGTCCCGTTCTGGCTGGTGGTCCCGCGCAAGGAGGTCTCGGTGCGCGGGCAGGGCAAGATGGCGCCCGTCGTGCTGCTCGGCCACGGCTACGCCGGCAACCGCGCCGGCGAGCTGCTCGGCTTCTCCGGCTACTTCGCGCAGTTCGGCTTCGCGTCGCTGTCGACCGACAACGTCTCGCACGGCCTGCCGTTGGCCAAGTCGGACGAGGAGCTGCTGCGGCAGCTGTTCGGCGCGGCCGGCCTGGCGCCCGCCGCCGACGCGGCGATGTTCGCCCGCGGCGGCGATCAGAACGGCGACGGCTTCCACGATCAGGACCTCGACCACGACGGCGTGATCGACAGCGGCGTCGACTTCTGGACCGCCTATCTGTTCCACATGCGCGACATGGTCCGGCAGTCCGCGCTCGACTACATGCAGCTCATCCGCATCATCCGCACCTGGGACGGCAAGACCCAATGGCGCTGGGACACCGACGGCGACGGCAAGGCCGAGCCGGTCGACATCGACGGCGACGGCGACATCGATCTGGCGGGTGACTTCGACGGCGACGGCATCGTCGACATCGGCAAGGACTCGCCGATCTACATGATGGGCGGCTCGCTCGGCGGGATCATGGCGACCACGATGGGCGCGGTCGAGCCCGAGGTCGAGGCGATCATCCCGATCGCCGGCGGTGGCCGGCTCACCGACGTCGGCAACCGCTCGCAGCAGGGCGGCGTGCCCGAGGCCGTGCTCATGCGCGTCATGGGCCCGCTGTACCTCGCGACCCTGGGCGACGACGGCCAGACGCTGCTGCACACCCAGGCGACCGCGCTCAACCGCCTCGCCGACGTGCCGATCACGACCATGGGCGGCCTGTTGGCCGGCGACACGATGGTGGTCGAGAACCTCGACAACGGCGAGCTCGGCTGCGCCTACCTGGTGCCCGACGAGACGCCCGACGACGGCGTCGCGGCGCGGGCCCGCGTGCCGCTGGCGTGCGACGTCGACGACCGCATCGAGATCCGGATCTACCGCGGCGACGTCCTCGTCCCCGGTGCCGGCGAGTGCGAGCTCGTCGACGACGTCGAGCCGTTGAAGATCATCAACCGCCGCGAGGCCCCCGTCGACGCCGAGGGCGCGCCGATCCTGTTCACAGGCAATCCGATCGAGGCCGGCGAGCTGCGCTCGCTCACCGAGGGCTTCGGCCTGTCGCGCAACACGCCGTCGCTGCGCCGGTTCATGTCGCTGGCGCAGATGGTGATCGACCCGACCGACCCCGGCGTGCTCGCGCGTCACCTCGCCGCCGAGCCACTGGTCTACCCCAACAAGGGCGACCAGACCGGTGCGCGCTTCCTCATCGTCACCACCATCGGCGACATGAGCGTGCCGGCGAGCGGCGGCGTCACGGTGGGCCGCGCCGCAGGCGTCATCGACTACCTGCACGCCGACCCGCGCTGGGGCGTGCCCCCCAACCAGGTCATCCTCGACACGCACACCGCCGAGGCGGTGAACGTCTACGGCCGACACCCCTACGTCGACTTGCCCGAGAACGAGACCGTGCGCGCGCTGCTCGGCCTCGACGGCACGTTCGGCACGCACGTCGACGTCGAGAACTTCTCCGACGGCAACGACATCTGGGGCGACAACATCCAGCGGCTCGACCCGCCGCTGCGCCTGGTGTCGCGCGAAGACATGTGGGGCAACGATCTCGGCGCGATGTCCGGCGCGGTATTCCCCTACGCGGTGCCGCAGGGCCAGCACGGGTTCGCGTTGCCCGGCGAGATGACCGACTGGGCGCTGGCGATCTGCCGCGAGACCAACGGCACCAACGCGCCCGAGTGCAGCCCCGAGGCGATCGTCGGCGAGGTCTACGACGTGGGCTGGTTCATGTTCCACACGTTCGGCAAGTTCCTGCGCAGCCTCGACGAGGCGCCGTGGGCGATCGGCTGCTTCGACAAGGATCCGTGCAACGCCATCCCCTCGGTGCCGGCAACGCGGGCCGCGGCCGACTTGCCGTGACGCGCGCGATCGTCCGGGGGAAACCCTCGGGGGTCGCGTGCGGCCACGCCGCGACGCACGTCGTCGCGCGCGCGTGCCTCGAGCGGCGCGGATCGCTTGGCGATCGGAACGTCGTTTCTCTCGACACTTCGGCGCTACACGTCGTACGCCGTCGTTTTTGGCCGTTCGGCCAGATTCGCCGGCCCGAACATGTTGCTAGCCTGCGGCAGCATCCGTGACTCCCTCATACCGCATCCTGTTGGTCGAGGACTACGAGCCGCTTCGGCACTCGTACTCCAGAACGTTCACCGAGGCCGGCTACGAGGTGCTCTCGGCCGGCACCCTTGCCGCCGGCCGCGCCCTGCTCGGCGACGAGCTCGACGTCCACGGCGCGCTGCTCGACTACCGTCTACCCGACGGCACCGCTGCCGCGCTCGTCCAAGAGCTTCTCGATCGCAAGCCGCTCTGCCGATCGGCGGTCGTCACCGGCGCCGTCGACGACGAGACCGCGATGGAGAGCGCTCGGTGCGGCGCGCACGCCTACGTGCGCAAGCCCGAGACGTTTCCCAACCTGCTCGCGACGCTCGCGAGCACAGTGGCGTCGACGCTCGAGTGGCGTCGCACGCTGGGTCAGCAGTCCAGCGCCAGCGGCACCGTGACCGCCGGCGTCCCCTCGCCCATCGGCATGGACACGCAGAAGGCGATGGCCCGGCTCGCGCACATCGCCGGGCTCTCGCACTTCGAGACGCTCGTGGCGTGGCGACTGCTGTGGGGTGACTCCAACAAGCGCATGGCCCAACTGCTCGGCTGCACCGAGCGCACAGCGAAGTACCACGTGGCCGCCGTGCTCGCGCGGACCGGCGCCAAGAACCGCAACGCCCTCCTGAAGGTGTTGCTGATGGACGCGGGCTTCGAAGATCCGTGGGCGTCTCGCGGCGACCCAGACATCGCCGAAGAGCCCGACTGAACCGGGGGCCGACGTCGGCCGAAACCCGAAGGGGGAGCCAGCGCTCCCCCTTTTTTCATTTCATGGCCACGACGACGGGCTTCACGTTCCAGATCTCCTTGGCGTACTCGGCGATGGTGCGGTCGCTGGAGAACCGGCCGACCTGGGAGAGGTTGTGCACCACCATCCGCGCCCAGCTCGTCGGGTCGCGGTACGCCTGCGCCACCGCCTCCTGACACGCCGCGTAGGCGTCGAAGTCTGCGGCGACCATGAACGTGTCGACGTTCCACAGGTCGTGGACCACGGCGTCGAAGCGCCGCGGATCCTCGGGGCTGAAGAAGCCCGAGCCGATGAGCTCGACCGCGCCGCGGAGCTTGGCGCTGCGCTCGACGAACTCCGCCGGTCGATAACCCGCGTCGCTGCGGGCCTGGGCCTCGGTGGCGTCCATGCCGAACAGGAAGAAGTTCTCGGGGCCGACCGCCTCCCGGATCTCGACGTTGGCGCCGTCGAGCGTGCCGATCGTGAGCGCGCCGTTCATCGCGAACTTCATGTTGCCCGTGCCCGACGCCTCCTTGCCGGCGAGCGAGATCTGCTCGGAGACATCCGTGGCCGGGATGATCCGCTCGGCGAGCGAGACCCCGTAGTTGGCCATGAACACCACGTGGAGCCGGCCACGCATCGCCGGGTCGTCGTTGATCGTGGCGGCTACGTCGTTGATGAGCTTGATGTGCAGCTTGGCCATCGCGTAGCCGGGCGCGGCCTTGCCCCCGAAGATGAAGGTCCGCGGCACCCAAGCCGCAGTCGGATCGGCCTTCATCGCCTGGTACAGCGACACGATGTGCAAGCAGTTGAGGAGCTGACGCTTGTACTGATGCAGCCGTTTGATCTGCGTGTCGAAGATCGAGTCGACGTTGACGTCGACGCGGTTGCGCTCGCGGATGAGCGTCGCCAGCTCGATCTTGTTGGTCCGCTTGATGGCGTGCAGCGCGTGGTGGAACTCGGGATCGTCGGCGTACTGACGCAGCTGCTCGAGCTGGGGCAGATCGGTGATCCACCCGGTGCCGATGCGCTCGGTGATCGCCGCGGCCAGTGGCCGGTTCGACAGCAGCAGCCACCGGCGCGGCGTCACGCCGTTGGTCTTGTTGTTGAACTTGTGCGGGAACATCTCCGCGAAGTCGCGCAGCACGTGCTTGCGCAGGAGGTCGGTGTGGAGCTGGGCCACGCCGTTGACGCTGTGCGAGCCGACCACCGCGAGGTGGGCCATGCGGATCTGGTCGTTCTCGACGATGGCCATCCGCTTGCGCCGGGCCTCGTCCTGCGGCGCCGCGATCTGCACTTGGCGCAGGAACCGGCGGTTGATCTCGGTGATGATCGACAGGTGCCGCGGCAAGAGCCGGCCGAACATCCCCACCGGCCAGCACTCGAGCGCCTCGGGCAGCAGGGTGTGGTTGGTGTACGCGATCGTTCGGCCGGTGATGTCCCAGGCCCGCTCCCATTCGACGCCCTCGACGTCGACCAACACGCGCATCAGCTCGGCCACCGCGATCGCCGGATGCGTGTCGTTCAGCTGGATCGCAGCCTTGTCCGAGAACCGGTCGAAGTCCTTCTCGGTCTTCTTGAACCGCCGGATGATGTCGTGGATCGAGCAGCACACGAAGAAGTACTGCTGCTTGAGCCGCAGCTCGCGGCCCTCGGGCGACTCGTCGTTGGGGTAGAGGACCTTGGAGATGGTCTCACTGTCGGCCTTGTCCTCGACGGCGCGGCGGTAGTCACCGTCGTTGAAGACGTCGAGGTTGAACTCCTTCGACGCCCGCGCCCGCCACAGCCGCAGGGTGTTGACGGTGTTGTTGCCGTAGCCGGCGATCGGGGTGTCGTAGGGCACGCCGAGCAGCTTGGTGGTGTCGACCCACGCCACGCGCAGCCGGCCCTGCTCGTCCGCCTTCTCTTCGATGCGGCCGTACATGTTGACGGTGACGGTGTACTCGGGCCGGGCGATCTCCCACGGGTTGCCGTAGCGCAGCCACGCGTCGCCGCGCTCGACCTGCCAGCCGTCGCGGATCTGCTGCTCGAAGATGCCGAACTCGTAGCGGATGCCGTAGCCGTACCCGGGGTAGCCGAGCGTCGCCATCGAGTCGAGGAAGCACGCCGCGAGCCGACCGAGGCCGCCGTTGCCGAGGCCGGGGTCGTTCTCCTCCTCGAGCACGTGCGACAGCTCGAGCCCGTACGCCCCGAGCAGGTCCTTGGCCATGTCGTAGGCGCCGAGGCTGAGCAGGTTGTGCCCGAGCGCGCGTCCCATCAGGAACTCGGCCGACAGGTAGTAGACGCGCTTGACGCCCTGCTCGTAGTACGCCCGCTGGGTCCGGATCCACCGCTGCACGAGGCGATCGCGGGTGGCGTGGGCGACCGCGCCGAAGATGTCGAGCAGCGTCGCCGACGGCGGATCCTTCATCTGCGTGTAATAGAGGTGATCGAGCACCGCGCGCTCGAGCGTGAGCGGATGCATGCCGGTGCGATCGTCCTC
Organism: Nannocystaceae bacterium; assembly: GCA_044344875.1. Lineage (GTDB taxonomy): Bacteria > Myxococcota_A > Polyangia > Nannocystales > Nannocystaceae > Xiheibacterium. The sequence goes on along the minus strand of JBIJCC010000082.1, from coordinate 19,931 downwards.
GACCACGACGCGGGCGGGCTGCATGCCGTCCTCGGCGGTGGCTCCGGGGCCGTGGGTCGTCTCGGGCGAGGGCGCGTCAGTCGGTGTGTTCATCGTCGATGATCTCGATGGGTTCGTCGGATTCGCCGTAGCCGGCGATCCACTCGATCAGGCGGGCGTAGACCAGCTCGTCCGCGTTCGGCTGCCCGGCCGTCGCGGTCTTGAGCTGCAGGAGGAGCTCGCGACGCGCGCTCACGTCGTAGCTGCTGGGCATCGTCAGGAAGATCGCCTCGAGCTCGTCGATCCGTCGATCGGCGGGCGCGACCTCGCCCCGGTGCTGACGCCAGGTGACGATGAGATCCACCAGCAACGAGCGACGGAACTCGGCGGGATCCTGGCCGGCCGGGACCGCGTCGAGGGCGAGGTGGTACTCCCGCAGCGCGAGCTCGATGCGATCCCGCGGCAAGCCGCTCAGCACGGTGGCGCGCTGGAACTCGGCCTCGAGCTCGGGGATGCCCTTGGCCAGGAGCGCGGCCTTCTCGGGCGAGATCGCCTCCGGAGCGGTCGCGGTGCCGGGCGGCACCGGGGCGGCCACTGGCCCGGGCGACGCCGCCGTCGACGCGGGTGCGGACGGCTCGCGCAGCGCGAACCAGCTCGCCGCTGCGATCCCCCCGATCGCCGCGACGCCGAGGACGACCGCGGCGACGACGGCGGCCGGCGCCGGCGGTGGCGACTTGACCCTCGGCGTCGGCACCTGCGAGGAATCGATCGTCGCCGTGGCCATCAGCGCGGACCACAGCTCGTCGGCGAAGAGATCCGCGCTCTGCGGCCGATGGTGCGGCACCTTGGCCAGCGCGCGCATGAGGCAGGCCTCGAGCGCCGGCAGCACCCGCACCCCGGGACACGCGATCGCCAGGGGCAACGGGGCCTCCTGCGTATGCTTGTGGATGTAGGCGATCGCCGCGTCGGCGACGAAGGGCGGGCGACCGGTGAGCATCTCGTAGAGCGTGAGCCCGAGGGCGTAGACGTCGCTGCTGCCGTCGACCGGACGGCCGGTGAGCTGCTCGGGCGACATGTACTGCGGCGTGCCGAGCATGACGCCGGTCGCCGTGCCCTCGCCGCCGTCGAGCTTCGCGATGCCGAAATCCAGGACCTTGACGAACTCGGGCCCGCGATCGCGCGCGACCAGCATGATGTTCGAAGGCTTGAGATCCCGATGGATGACCCCGCGCGCGTGCGCGTGGCTGAGCGCCTCGCAGACCTGCGTCGCGATGGCGACCGCCCGCGTCGCATCGAGTCGCCCCTCGGCACGCAGCAGCTGGGCGAGCGTGCGCCCCGCGAGGTGCTCCATCGCCAGGAACAACGTGCCGTCCGGCATCCGCCCGTAGTTGTAGATGGAAACGATGTGCGGGTTCTGCAGCCGCGCCGCCGCCTTGGCCTCGGTCGCGAAGCGCTGGGCCACCGCCGCGTCGCGCGATAACCACGGGTGGATCACCTTGATGACGGCCTGGCGACCGATCGCCGGCTGGTCGGCCAGGTAGACCGCCCCCATGCCGCCCTCGCCGAGCTTGGCCTTGACCACGTACTGGTCGAGCACCCAGCGGCCGATCATCGCGTCGGTCGTCGGGATGCCCATGTGCACCCCCGTGCCGGGCTGGGTCTCGAACTCGATGCCGCTCAGCGTGATCCCGCAGCGGGGACAGTTGCGCGCGCCGGAGGGGATCGGCGCGCGGCACTGCGCGCAGGTGCTCACTCGGCCGGCATCATACCAAGCGCGACCGGGCTACGGGAGGAGCGCGGCGATCCGCGCCGTCGCTCGGAGCCGTGGGATTTCGCCCGAGGTGACCGGCGGCGCCTCGGGGCTCCGCCTCGAGGCGCCGCCTCAAGGATCGAGCGAGATCCGCGACTCGAGCGCGAGCACGGCGGCCACCTGGGCCGACAGGTCGTCGCCCGTCGCCGTCTCGAAGTCGATGCCGTCGAACACTCGATCGTAGGTCTTCGACAGGGCGAGCTCGACCGGGAAGTCCTCGCCACCCGTAACCGACAGCGGCTCGCCGTCGTCGATCGCCGACATGTCGAGGGTGACGTCGATGGCCTCGGTGGAGCGGACCTCGAACGGAATCACGAGGTCGCCCTTCGCCGCCGTGCCGCGGAGGTAGAAGGTCGCGCCAGCCACCCGCTCGTCGATGCCCGCCATGGGCGAGGTCTCGGGAAACGGCCCGTAGTGCACGTCCACGGCGCAGAACTCGGTCGCGCCGACCTCGACGCCGCCGACGGTCATCATGTCGAGATCGCGGGCGGTGATGTCCTCGGCCAGCGGGCCCCAGTACATGTCGAGCGCGACCGGCCCGCCCGCGCACTCGTGCAGGGTGACGCTCGCCGTGGTGAAGAACGCCGACACGAGGGAGATCGTCCAGCCCCCGTCGGTGTCGAAGACCCGCATCTCCCCCTCGCCGCCGCGGTCGGGGAAGGTCCCGGCTTCCATCGACGCATGGTGCGTCACCGAGACGTTCACCAGGGTCTTGGGGTGTTCGAGGTCGTGGAAGAGGCTGTTGATGTCGCAGCCGCCGACGAGCAAGGTGCCGAGCGCGAGAACTGAGGCGAGACGGGCGTAGGGCATCGGGTCCTCCTTCGAACTCAACATCGGCATTAAGTCAGATTACATAAATGTGCTCAAGCAAAATCGACGGCGGCTGCGCCGCGAAACCGCTCAGAAGACGGCATTTCGGCCATTCTATGGGGTTTGGGCCACCCCGCGTGGGGCAGTCAGGCCCCAGGACACAAACTATCAAAACAAACTCAGATTGACGGCGTGCGCGGGCGTCGGTACTCCGCGTTCGGTGTCGCGCGCCCTGCCGCTCCTGCTCGTCCTGCTCGTGGCCTGGCCCCTGCCGTGGATCGCGGGCTGCCACCGCACCGCCGCGAGCACGCCCCCCATGACGACCATGCCCGCTGGACCCGATCCCCACTCGGTCGCGCGACCCACCGAGGTCCGCGTCTGGCACTTCGGTCTCGACCTCGACGTCGACTTCGCCGCGCGCACGCTCGCCGGCACGATCACGCTCGCGGTGCAGCGCGACGATCTCCGCGCGCCGCTGCGACTCGACACCCGCGCGCTGACGATCGAGCGCGTCGAGGTCGCGACCGCACCGACGCCGCTGCGTCGCGAAGACGTCGTGCTCGTCGGCCTCGACGCGCCGTGGCGCGAGGCGACCTGGCACATCGGCGCCGCCGATCGTCATCTCGGCGCGGGCCTGCAGATCGATCTCGACCCCGGCGTCGACCTCGTGCGCATCACCTATCACACCGCGCCGGAGGCCTCGGGCCTGCAGTGGCTGACGCCCGAGCAGACCGGCGATCACGCGGCGCCGTTCCTCTACAGCCAATCGCAGGCGATCCACGCCCGCTCGTGGTTCCCGTGCCAGGACTCCCCGGGGATCCGCGCGAGCTACGACGCGCGCGTGCGGGCGCCTGCGCCGACCGTCGCGTTGATGGCCGCCGATCCGATCGGGCCCCGCGCGACGCCGGCGGATGGCGGCGCGCAGGCCTTCGCGATGCGCCAGCCGATCCCCGCGTACCTCGTGGCGCTCGCGGTCGGCCGGGTCGAGTTCCGCGCCCTGGGCGAGCGCACCGGCGTGTGGGCCGAGCCGTCGATGCTCGATCGCGCCGCGAAAGAGTTCGCCGACATCGAGCGCATGCTCGACGCGATCGAGGGCCTGTACGGCCCGTATCGCTGGGGCCGCTACGATGTGCTGGTGCTGCCGCCCGCCTTCCCGTTCGGCGGCATGGAGAACCCCAAGCTCACCTTCGCCACGCCGACGATCATCGCCGGCGATCGCTCGCTCGTCTCGCTGGTCGCCCACGAGCTGGCGCACAGCTGGTCCGGCAACCTCGTGACCAACGCGACCTGGGCCGATCTGTGGCTCAACGAGGGCTTCACCGTCTACATCGAGCGGCGGATCATCGAGGCGCTGTTCGGCCGCGAACGCGCCGACATGGACGCGGTGCTCGGGCGTCAGGATCTCGACGAGGCCTTCGCGGAGCTCGGCGCGGACGACCAGCGCCTGCGCCTGTCCCTGGTCGGCCGCGACCCCGACGAGGGCCTGTCCGATGTCGCGTACGAGAAGGGCGCGCTGCTGCTGCGCGCCCTCGAGGAGGCCTACGGTCGTGCGGCGTTCGATCCGTTCCTGCTGGCTTGGTTCGAGGGCCACGCGTTCGGCAGTGTGACGACGGTCGAGTTCGAGGCGTTCGCGGCCGAGCACCTCCCGCCCGCGCCGCTGCCGGGACGCACGCCCGTCGATCTGCACGCGTGGCTCGACGCGCCGGGCGTGCCGGCCTCGGCTCCGGTGCCTCGCGCCGCGGCGTTCGACGCGATCGATGCGGTCGTCCCCGCCTTCGTGGCCGGCGACCTGGCCGCGAGCGCGCTGCCCCAGGCGGGGTGGACCCCGCAGCAGTGGCTGCACTTCCTCCGCGCCCTGCCGGAGGACACGGCGCTCGAGCGGCTGGTCGCCCTCGACGCCGCGTTCGGCCTGACGCGCAGCACCAACGCCGAGATCCTCGCGCAGTGGCTCGAGCTGTCGATCCGCCACGGTCACCACGGCGCCGACGCGGCGCTCGAGTCGTTCCTCCTCACGATCGGGCGGCGCAAGTTCCTGATGCCGCTGTACCGCGCGCTGCTCACCGCGGACCGCGGCGACGAAGCGCGGCGGATCTTCGCCCGGGCCCGAGCGGGCTACCACCCGATCACGCAGGCCAGCCTCGACGAGCTGCTGCACCCGTCGACCGCCGCGGCCGCGCCTACGGCGACACCGTGAACTCGATCCGCGAGGCGTGACGCGCCGAGCGGTGCACGCGGTGGGTCGCCGAGACGAACGCGTCGTCGGGGGCCAGCAGCGGGTTGTCCGTCCACGACTGCGGGTTGCGATCGACCAACGGGAACCACGTGCTCTGGACCTGGACCATGATCCGGTGGCCCTTGCGGAAGGTGTGCAGCACGTCCTGCAGCGGGACCACCACCTCGTTGGGCTTGCCGCGCTCGAGCGGTCGACCGCGCTCGTAGCCTCCGCGGTAGCGGGCGCGGAACACCTCGCTGCGGACCATCTGCTCGAAGCCATCCATGTCGACCGCGCTGCGATCGGCGAGCTTGGGGCACGCGTACGCGGGAGCACGATCGGCGGGCGGCAGCGGCAACGTCTCGCCCTCGGGCCACACGTCGACGAGCTTCACCACGACGTCGGCGTCCGCGGCGGTGCTCGAGAGCCACACGTGCGCGGCGATCGGCCCGGCGAGGGTCGTGTCCTGCTCGAGGGGCGCGCTGCGATAGGTGACGACGTCGGGTCGACGCGACGCAAAGCGCTGATCCTCGGTCATGTACTCGGGCAGCATGCCGATCGTCACCGCGGCCGTGTACGGCACCGGCTTCGCGGGATCGCTCGTCCACGCGTCGGCGGCGGCCTTGGCCGTCGGCGCGCGCGGGGCCAGCGTGCCCTCGGCATCGAACCACAGCGTGCGCGGGGTACCGACCGGCGGCCAGCTCGGCAGGCCGCGCCACACGTTGGCGCCCGTGTCGAACACCGTCGCCTCGGCGAGCTCGGGCGCGGGCCCACCGTCGAGGTGATGGGCGAAGAACGGGGCCTCGATCGCGGCGCGGTAGTGGTCCGCCGTGTCGGCGCCGAAGTCGATGCAGCCGAGGCGGCGGCCCTCGGAGCGCGCCCAACCGCCGTGACTCCACGGGCCCATGACCAGACGGTTGTCGACCGCACGCTCGCGGCCCTCGATCGTCCGGTAGATCGCCAGGGGTCCGTACAGATCCTCGGCGTCGTACCAGCCACCGACGACGAGCACGGCCGGCGCGAGCTGGCGCAGGCGCGGCAGCACGCTGCGCGCCCGCCAGAAGTCGTCGTAGTCGGCGTGGGCGACCAGCTCGGTCCAGAACGGCCTCGAGCCGGCGAAGAACTTCTTGTCGGCGTTGGCGACCGACCCGAGCGCGAGGAAGAACGCGAAACCATCGACGGTGCCGTGGTCGAACGACGGCGCAGCCTCGGTGGTCGGCGCCGGGCGGGGCACGCCGAAGCTCGAGTAGAAGTTGAAGGCGTGGGGCAGGAAGAACGCGCCGTGGTGGCGGAAGTCGTCGAAGTACCAGTCGGCGATCGGCGCCTGCGGCGACACGGCCACCAGCGCGGGATGATGATCGATCATGCCAACCGCCGCGTAGTAGCCGGGGTACGAGACGCCCCACATCCCGACCTTGCCGTTGTTGCCGTCGACGTTCGCGACCAGCCACGCGATCGTGTCGAAGGTGTCGGTGGTGTCGTCCACGCCGTCGGCGGTGGTCTTCGCCGGGCGCACGTCGACGAAGTCGCCCTCGGACATCCATCGGCCGCGGACATCCTGGTAGACGAAGATGAAGCCGGCTCGGACCAGCTCGCGCGACGGCCCCAGCGACTTGCGGAACGCGTCCGCGCCATAGGGCCCCACGCCGTAGGGCGTGCGGTTGAGCAGGATCGGCGCCGGCGACTCGCGGTGCTTGGGGCGATAAATCGTCGTGAACAGCTGCACGCCGTCGCGCATCGGGATGCGGACCTCCGTGCGCTCGTAGTGCTCGCGGACCCACGCCGTCCACGCCGCGTCGTCCTGCGGCGTAGGTGCCGGATCGTCGGGTGCCGCGGTGACGACGGCGGCCGAGGGCGCGGTCGGGGCCGCGGCGGGGGCGGCCACCCGCGCCGCGCAGGCCGGCATCGACGCCGACGCGATCGCGAGCAGAGCAGCGCGCCGCACCGCGGCGACCATGGGGCATCGGGGGAGCATCGTGCGGTGGTATCCTATCGACCCGCTTCGATGCGAGCCCGCGCCCGATGGTTTCCCGCGATCGCCCTGGCGTGCGGATGTTCGCGGGAGCCGGCCCCGGACGCTGCGCGCGAGGCCCCGGCGTCCGTCGCTCCGACGCCCGCACCGGCGCCCGGCCCAGCGCCCCCATCCGCGGCCTCGCTGCGCGAGGCGACCCGGATCCTCGCCGCCGACGAGATGGACGGGCGACGGCCCGGCACGCCGGGGGGCGCCCGCGCGGTGGCCACGATCATCGAGTGGATGGGCGCGCTCGGCCTGCAGCCGGCCGGTGAGGGCGGTGGGTGGACGCAGCCCGTGCCGATGCGCAGCGTCACCACCGACCGCGACCGCGTCGCGCTCTCGCTCGCCGGCGACGGCACGACGCCACGGCCGCTGCGCTACGCCAGCGAGGTCGTCGTCAGCACGTTCGGGCCCGCGGGCACCCACCGCGTCGACGCCGAGCTCGTCTTCGTCGGCTACGGCGTGACCGCACCGCAGTACGACTGGGACGACTACGCGGGCGTCGACGTCGAGGGTCGGATCGCGGTCGCGTTCGTCGGCGATCCACCGGTCACCGACGGGCGCTTCGCCGGCGACGCCCTCACCTACTACGGCCGCTGGTCGTACAAGTTCGAGGAGGGCCTACGCCACGGCGCCCGCGGGGTGCTCCTCGTCCACGAGACCGCGGCGGCGTCGTACGGCTGGAACGTGGTCGAGACCAGCTGGACCCACGGCCGCACGCACGTGGCCGAGCCCGGTCGTACGCCCGAGGCGCTCCCCGTGCAGGGCTGGCTGCACCGCGATGCGGCGGTGGCCCTCGCCGCGCGTTGCGGCACCACGCTCGAGGCCTGGCACGCCGCCGCGCTCGATCCGAAGGCCGAGCGCGGCCGCCCGTGCGGCCGACTGCGCGGCGAGTTCGTCACGACCGACGCGCGCACGGAAGACGTCAACGTGCTCGGCAGGCTCGTCGGCGCGCGCTGGCCGGATCAGGCCGTCGTCGTGACCGCGCACTGGGATCACCTCGGACACGCCCCCGATCCCGAGCCCGGCGCCGACGCGATCTTCAACGGCGCGATCGACAACGCCAGCGGCGTCGCCGGCATGCTCGGCGTCGCGCGTGCGCTGCAGGTCCGCGCCCACGCCGGCCGCCCTGTGGGACGCAGCGTGCTGTTCCTCGCCACCACCGGCGAGGAGGAGGGCCTGCTCGGCAGCACGTGGTACGCCGATCACCCGACAATCCCCCTCGCCGACCTCGCCGCGGTGGTGAACCTGGACAGCATGAACGTCCACAGCCGCACGCGGAACATCGCCGTCATCGGCCCGGGTCAGACCACGATCGAGGACGTGCTCGGCGAGGTGGCCGCCGGCGAGGGCCGCACGGTCGTCCCCGACGAGCACCCCGCCAGCGGCGGCTACTACCGCTCGGATCACTTCAGCTTCGCACGTCGCGGCGTGCCGGCGATCTACCTGCGCGGCGGCTCGGACATGGAGACCGGCGGCACCGAGCAGGGCGCGCGCCTCGGCCAGGCCAACGCCAGCCACTACCACACCGTCGACGACGAGTTCGACGAGGCGTGGAGCTTCGAGGGGACGCTGCAGGACGTGCTCACCGTGGCGTCACTCGTCGGCCGCATTGCCGACGCCGAGGCGCCGCCGTCGTGGCGACCGACCAGCGAATTCGCCGGGGTTCGGCGCTAGCGGGCCCGCTCGACCCCGACGTTTGTTATCGTCGGACGCTCGATGTCCAGGCGTGCAGTCGTCAGCTCCTCCCGGCGTACCGTCGCGACGCGCGGGTCGTCGAACGACGAGTCCATCACGCTCGACGATCGGCCGCTGTCGTTGACGATGAGCCACGACGGCAAGCGCGTCCTGGTGACGCTGCCGTACGAGGTCTGGATCCTCCACGCCGAGACCCTGGTCGTCGAGAAGACGATCGAGCTCGGGAGCCCGGAGCCGAGCGTCGCGCTCGCCGGGCGCGTCGCCGCCACCGAGCCACGCACCGCCGCGACCACCGAGGACGAGGGCGTGCTGTGGTTCGGCGGCCACCACCTCCACCGCGGCTCCGTGTGGGCGGCGAAGGCCGAGAAGTTCGGCAGCAAGCTCGGCGGCTTCGTCGACCGCGTCGCGATGCTGCGCCCGCGCCTGCTGTGCGGCGTCGGGAGCCAGGGCGAGGTCCTGCTCGACGTCACCAAACAGGAGGTCGTCCATCGCCGCAAGGCCCCCGAGCACGAGGTGCTCGGGCTGGTCGCCACGGGGGACGGGCGTGCGGTGTGGATCGACGGCAGCAACCACGCGTGGGTCATCGATCCCGAGCACCTCTCGGGCTACATGATGCTCAAGCTCAAGCACACCAGCCCCGAGCCGGTCGCGAGCGAGGCGGTCGTCGCCCTCGGCCAGACCGCCGCGGGCCACGTGGTGCTCGCGGCCCGCGACGGCGCGCTGTGCTGGACGAACCGCGCGCTGCGACCCTTGGGCGAGCGCGTGCCGGTCGTCGAGCTCGCCGGCGCCACGCCGCTCGCGGTCGTCGGCGACGAGCGGTGGATCTACGTCCTGCGGCCGCGCGGCGTGCTGCACCGGTTCCTGATCGAGCAGCCGACCGCAGAGCCGGGCAGCAAGGACGAGCCCCCGCACCTGCCCGAGGCCCAGTCGACCAAGCTGCCCCGCGCGGCGTCGTGCATGGCGCTCGCCGGTGGCGGCGCGCTCGTGCTCGCGGGGCCCCAGGCGGACGATCAGCTCGGTCGCCTGTGGCGCTGCGCCATCGACGAGCTCACGTGGACCGATCTCCCGCTCGGCACCCGCACCCTCGTCGAGCCCGAGCCCGCCCCGGCCGAGCCGAGCGCCCCCAAGGTCCCCAACTTCACGCCGACGCGGAACAAGCTCGCGGGCGGAACGCTCGCGGCCCTCAAGGTCGATGACGTCCTCGGCGGTGCGCATCCTTTTTGGATCACGCGCGCCACCGGAACGCTGGCCGAGCGGCCGGTCGATGTCCGCCCGGCCGCGGAGATCCTCGCCGCCGACGCGCTGCTGCTGCCCGCGATGATCCGCCTTCACTCGGGCACCGCCCGACCGGCCCTGCTGCTGTGGCCCGGCCTCGCCGACGAGCTGCGCGAGCTGCCCCCACTGGAGTGGCTCACGTGGGGCGCCCGGCCCCGCGAGTGGATCGCCCTGCGCACCCCGGAGATCCGCGCCCAGGGCTGGACGCGGCGCGAGGTCTTCCCGCTCCAGGTCGCGCTGGCCGCACCGCCGCCGCAGGTCGATGGCCGGCAAGTCGCGGGCCGACGCACCGCGATCCCATCCCGGTGGATCGACGCGGAGTTGTTCGCGGCCCTCGTCAAAGAATGCAAGCACCGGCTCGAGGTGCTCTGGTGAGTTGGGTTTTTCCGCGGCGCCGCTGAACCAACCCGAGCGTCGCCTCACTAACCAATGCGGTGGACGGATCTCCGAACTCGGACGGGGTGAACCCGCACGGCGACACGTGGCCCTGGACCGATCCAGAGATCATGCGGCGCATCGCGATGCACCGCGGACAGTCCAGTGAGCCGGTCCGCGTCGCCGCGCCGCCACCGGTGGTCACGACGCAGGACCGCGCCGCCGATGACCTGCCGGGGTGGATTGGGCCCTACCGCCCCCTACGACGGATCCGCAGCGGCCCCCTGGCCGAGACCTTCATCGCCCGCCGCGACGGTGCCGCCCGCGACGAGCTCACCAGCGTCAAGCGCATCCATCCCAACCTCCAGCACCTCGTCGACGCCCGCGCCCTGTTCGCCCACGAGGGCCGGCTGCTCGGCCTGCTGCACCACCCATCGGTGATCCGCGGCGTCGACCTCGCCCCGGCCGCCGAGCACGGCTACTTCGCGACCGAGTTCGTCCGCGGCCACGCCCTCCCCTCGCTGGTGCGGCGCTCGGAGCAGCTCGGGTTCCGCATGCCGCTGCGTCACGTGATCGGAATCGTCGCGTCGATCGCCGAGGCGCTCGAGCACGCGCACGGCGTCACCGATGACACCGGTGCGCCGCTGCACGTCGTCCACGGTGACGTGTCGCCGGCGAACATCATGATCGCCGACGACGGCACGGTGAAGCTCACCGACTTCGGCGCGGCGCAGAGCCGCCTGCGTGCGCCTCAGTCCCGCGTGCGACCGAACCTCGGCCCGGTCGCGTACATGTCGCCCGAGCAGTCCCGCGGTGAGGCGATCGATCGGCGCAGCGACGTCTACGCCCTCGGTGTCGTGCTGTGGGAGCTGTCGACGTGGTCGCGGCTGTACCGACGCCTCGCCCCGGAGCAGGTCATCGCCCGCGTCGCGATCGGTGCGGTGCCGCTGCCCTCGCAGGTCCGCGCAGACATCCCCGCGGAGCTCGAGGACGTCACGATGATCGCCCTGCAGCCGGCGGCGCACCGCCGCTTCTCCTGCGCCGGCGAGTTCGCCCGGAACCTGCGCCGCCTCGCTGGCAAGCCCGATCCGCGGGGTCTGGACGCGTGGATCCGGCGCATGTTCCATCCGTGAGACGCTCGCGTCCGCGGTGTGGCCCGAGCTCGACGCCCTACTCGAATCCCTCGCGCGTGCGCGACCGGGTGCGCTGCACGTCGCGCGCGCTGGCGGTCACTGGGTCCTGACGCCGACGTCCGCGGCCTCGGACGCCAACGCGCCCCTCGAGGTCACCCTCGACCTGGACGACGCGTCGATCGCGGTGACGATCGAGGGGTGGACCGAGCGCTTCGTGCTCGATGACGACGACGACGCCTCGAGCCATGCCCTCGACCTCGTCGCCGCGGCGCTGCTCGGTCGTCTCCGGGTCCACGTGCGTCGGCGTGGCGCGCACGTCGTCGGCCGTCGCTTCGTGTTCGCGACCGCTCGCGGCCCCGTCGTCCACCGCGTCGAGCAGCAGTGGTCGTGGCCGTGGCAACAGACGACCGCGTCGATCCTCGGCAACGCCCTGCCTGCGCCGCCCGAGCTCGCGCTGGGCGAGGGCGGCGTCCTGCCGTGGGCGCCCTGGGCCGGCACACTCGCGGCCGGGCTCGCGCCGACCGGCCCCGGGACGATCGCGATCGACGGCGAGCTCGATCTGCACCCGTTCTCGCCGCGCGAGGTGAAGCCGCTCGTCCTCGAGTACATCGAGGCCTGCAAGGAGCGCGGCATCACCGAGCTGCGCATCGTCCACGGCAAGGGCATCGGCGCGCTGCGCCGCACGGTGCACGCCCTGCTCGCCGCGCACCCCGACGTCCGCGCGTACCGGCTCGGCGGCACCGGCGAGGGCAGCTGGGGCGCGACCATCGTCGACCTGCACCCAGTCTCGCCACCCGATCGCTGAGCCGTCGCGGACCCGGCTCGCACGGTGACACTTCGGGCCCCGTGCGGTGTTGGACCGGCATGCCGCTCCGGTCACCGTCCGCCTGGCCCTCCGCCCTGCTCGTCATGCTCCTCTCGGCGTGCGCCGCCGAAGCGCCGGCACCGATCGCGTCGGTCGATGCGGCGAAGCCCGCGGCGTCGCCGATGGGCGCGCTCGAGCAGCCCACGACGCCGGAGTACGAGGGCACCGTGGTGTCCTCGCAGCAGGTCGGTCGCTACCACTACCTCGAGGTCGCGCTCGATGACGGCGAGCGCCGTTGGGCCGTGATCACCAGCGATCCGCCCGTCGTCGGCGCCACCGTGCGGACCCGGGTGTTCGGCACACGCACCGACTTCGACTCGCCGCGCTTGAAGCGGCGCTTCGCTCACCTCGACTTCGCAACCATCGAGCGCATCTGACCCCACGAGAGCCCTACGCCATGCGACACCGATCCCTGCCCCTGCTCCTGCTCAGCCTACTCACCGCCTGCGGCGACGACTCCGATCCCGACGCCGCCGACACCACCGCGACGCCGTCCGATACGACGGGCGACGACTCTGCGTCGACGGGCACCGCCGACAGCTCCGGGGACGCCCCTGCGAGCACGTCGGGCGCCGACACCAGCTCGAGCACCGACGACGATCCGTTCGCGGACTGCGATCGCGGGACCCTCGAGTCCGACCTGATGGGCGCCGACGCGATGGGCAATCCCATCCCGGTCGCGTGGTTCGGACCCGGCGCGGACCCCATCACCGGCGAGCTCATCGCCGAGGGCACGAGCTTCGTCGTGAGCTCGACCTACCTCGCGATCAAGCCCGAGGCCGCGGCGCAGCAGGCCTTCGGCGAGTCGGTCGCGCCCCTGGTCCCGGCGCTGCTCGCCAACCCCGGCGTGGTCGCGATCCAGCTCGGCACCTCGATGCAATGCGGCAGCGCGCGGACGTTCACCGTGTGGCAGGACGAGGCGGCCATGATGGCGTTCGTGGTCGGTGACGCGCACGCGAACGCCATCGCACGCACGCCGGAGATCAGCCGCGGCGGCAGCGTGGTCACCCACTGGACCGCGACGAGCATCGCCGAGATCACCTGGGACGAGGCGATCGCACGCATCGCAGCGGACGAGGGCCCGTTCTACTGACGCGACCTGGGCAACACGCCGCGGCTACGGCCCCGCGAGGGCCGCCGCGGCCTCGGCCTCGTCGAGCGTGCGGTTGGCCTGCTTGGCCGCGTCGAGCAGCCGTGCCACCGCGGCCTCGGTGACCTCGATGCCGTGGCGTCGCAGCCAGTGCGCGGCGTTGCCGGGCCCGCTGTCGGGCCCGACCTCGATCTCGTGCACGCGCCCGAAGGCGTGGGCGGGCACCGAGGAGAACACGCGATCGGCCTGCTCGATGTCGCCGCGCGCCTCGGCCTTGGACACCGCCTCGGCGTGCGCGGCCTCGGCCGTGCGGAACGCATCGCGTCCGGACAGGGGATACGACGGCGGGATCGCGACCCCCGTGTACTCGCTGATCTTGCGCACGTACTGCACCAACACGGACAGGTCGTGGCGATCGCCGTCGACCTGCCCGAGCAGGAACAGGTTGAGCAGCAGGAGATCGATCGGCGTGCTGCCGACCCGCTCGCCCAATCCGAGGCCGCAGCCGTGCACGCGGTCGATGCCGTGCTCGAGGGCGAACAGACCCAGCACGAGGGCGAGGCCGCGATCGTTGTGGCCGTGCCAGTCGAGTTCGACGCGATCCTCCACGTCCAGGCCGCGCAGCACCGACCGGGTGAACCCGACGAGCGATCGCAGGCCATCCGGCGTCGCGTGACCACACGTGTCGCTCAGCACCAGTCGCGTCGCGCCAGCCTCGATCGCCGCGCGGAACAAGCGGTCGAGCAGGCGCGGATGGGCCCGCGTGGTGTCCTCGGTGACGAGCGCCGCCGGCAGCGAGCTGCCCACGATGAACCGGATCGCGTCGCGCGTGCCCTGCTCGAGCCGGCCCGCGTCCCAGTCCTCCGCATACGATCGCACCGGCGAGGAGTCGAGCAGCGCGCCGACCTCGATCGACACGCCGACCTTCTGCGAGATCTCGACGATCGGGCGGATGTCCGCCTCGATCGCCCGCGCGGCGCAGGTGGCCTGGATGTGCAGGTGCTCCTCGGCGATCATCCGCGCGAGCCGCTCGACGTCCTCGGCCGCGCGCGGGCCGGCGCCCGGGCGACCGAGATTGACGGCGTCGATCCCGAGCCGGTCCATCATGCGGACCAGCTCGAGCTTTTGCTCGAGGCTCGGCTGCTTCACCGCCGGGGACTGCAGGCCGTGACGCAGCGTCTCGTCGACGAAGCGCGGCGGCTCGCGAAGCAGCGGACCGTGCCGCTCCTTCTCGTTCCAGTCGTAGAGGCTCGCCGCCGAGTCGGCCATCGTCCTAGGCCTCCGCCATGACGACGTCGTCACGCTGGAAGAAGCTCTGCAGCTCGTCCATCAGCCCGTAGAACAGCTCGGTCTCGACCGCGTCGTCGCCCTCGTCCTCGTCTTCGTCGGCCTCGGGCAACAGGTCGCGCATGATGACGATGCCGGTCAGCTCGGCCTCCTCGTCGCCCTTCTTGCGCGTGCCGCAGAACGCGACGACGTTGCGCGGATCGACGCCGGCCTTGACCTGCTCCTCGGTGGCGCGGGTCTGCACGGTGATCGGCGCGTGGGCGACGAGGCGCAGCAGCGGATCGGGGAGCTGCTCGAACACGTCCTCGAGCCGCGAGCGCAGCTCCTGGGCGTCGGCGTAGGTCGGCTCCGGCGTCTCGCCGTCCTCGGCCGCATCGAGCTCGCGGACGCGGAGCATCGCCGCGACCGCGCCGTCGGTGTCGCCCGCAGCGCCGAGCACGAGCGCGAGCTGGTAGTGCAGGTCGCCGTCGTCGGGCTCGTGGGTGAGCGCGGCCCGGAGGTCGTCGACCGCCCGATCGAGCTTGCCGGCGGCCATGTGCGCCGAGCCACGTGTGCTCAGGAATGCAGGGTGGTTGTGCAGCGATGCATCGATCTCGCCGAGGATCTCGAGCGCCTCGTCGGGGTCGTCGCCCGACAGCCGGATCTGCGCGAGCAGCAGCCGACCATCGTCGGTCTGCGCCTTGGTGATCCCCGGCAGCGCCAGAGCGGCGCGGGCCTGGGCCTCGGCCTCGTCGATCTCGTCGCCTGCGAACAGGCACTCGGCGCAGTCGAGCTGCACGTCGGCGCGATCGGGGGCGCCGTCGGACGCCTGCATCAGGTAGCCGGTCGCCCGCTCGAGGTCGCCCTGCGCCCACGCCAGCATGCCGGCGAGATGTAGAACGCGCGGCTGATTCTCGCCCGCGGATCCCTTGAGGTCGTCGAGGATGCTCTCTGCAGTGTCGAGCTCGTCGTCTTCGACGGCGCGCAGTCCACGATCGACGAGTTCGTCGAGATCCGCTGTGTTGCCCTTGGCCATGGGGCGCAACACTAACGGCGTCCACCTCGAAACGCGCAACGCCATGGGTGTGAGCGAGCGCATGCCCCAGCGACGCCGTCGCCGCGCGCCGACCTCACGTGGCGCGCACGCGCGGCCGAGCACGCGGGGCCCAGCGCACCGGCCCGGCCGGTGACAACGACCAACGTGCGGGACATACTCCGAGCCCCACGCCCATGGATACCCCCGTTCATCCCAAAGATGGTGAAGGCCGCGAGATCCTCGACTCCGTCGTGATTCGCTTCGCGGGCGACTCCGGCGACGGCATGCAGCTGGCGGGCATGCAGTTCACGCAGGCCACGGCGGTCGCGGGCAACGACCTCGCGACGTTCCCGGACTTCCCGGCCGAGATCCGCGCACCCGCGGGCACGACCTTCGGCGTCTCGGGATTCCAGATCCAGTTCGCGTCGCACGACGTGCTCACGCCGGGTGACGAGCCCGACGTGCTGGTCGCGATGAACCCCGCGGCGCTCAAGGTGAACCTGCGCGACGTGCCCAAGGGCGGGCTCGTCATCGTCAACACCGGGGCGTTCACGGCGGGCAACCTCAAGAAAGCCGGCTACGACAAGAACCCCCTCGAGGACGGCACGCTCGACGGCTACCGCACGCTCGAGGTCGACGTCTCGCGGCTCGTGCTGGCGGCGGTCGAGCCCCACGGGCTCGGCACCAAGGAGGCGCTGCGGGCGAAGAACCTCTGGACCCTCGGCCTGCTCTACTGGCTGTTCAGCCGCGATCGCACGCCGACCATCCAATGGCTCGAGCGCAAGTTCGCCAAGCGTCCCGACATCGCCGCGGCCAACATCGCGGCGCTCAACGCCGGGCACGTCTACGGCGAGACCGCCGAGCTGCCCACCGGCGTCGCCGTCTACAAGATCCCCAAGGCCGAGCTGCCCAAGGGGAGCTATCGCAACATCACCGGCAACGAGGCGCTCGCGTGGGGTCTCGCCGCCGCGGGTCGGCTCGCGGATCTCCCGGTCTTCTACGGCTCGTACCCGATCACGCCGGCATCGAGCGTGTTGCACTCGCTCGCAGGCCTCAAGCACTTCGGCGTCACCACGTTCCAGGCCGAGGACGAGATCGCCGCGATTTGCTCGGCGATCGGAGCGTCGTACGCCGGCATCATCGGCGTGACCGCGACCTCGGGCCCCGGCATGGCGCTGAAGGGCGAGGCGATGGGCCTGGCGATCATGACCGAGCTCCCGTTGGTCATCCTCGACGTGCAGCGCGCTGGACCGTCCACCGGCCTGCCGACCAAGACCGAGCAGAGCGACCTCTTCCAAGCCGTGTGGGGCCGCAACGGTGACGCGCCGCTGGTCGTCCTCGCGCCCGCGACCCCCGGCGAGTGCTTCACGTTCGCGATCGAGGCGGTCCGCATCGCGCTCGAGTACATGACCCCGGTCATCGTGCTGTCCGACGGCTTCATCGCCAACGGCGCCGAGCCGTGGCCGATCCCCAACTTCGCCGACCTGCCGAAGATCCAGGTGAAGTTCCGCCAGGACCCCGAGGGCTTCCATCCGTACCTGCGCGACCCCGAAACCCTCGCGCGCAACTGGGCGCGGCCCGGCACGCCCGGGCTCGAGCACCGCATCGGAGGGATCGAGAAGAGCTTCGCCACGGGCCACATCAGCTACGATCCCGAGAACCACCAGAAGATGACGGACACCCGCGCCGCAAAGATCATGGGCGTGGCCAACACGTTGCCGGAGCAGACCGTCGATTGTGGCGATGATCACGGCGATCTCGTCGTCGTCGGCTGGGGCTCGACCTACGGCGCGATCGAGCAGGCGGTGCGTCGCGCCCGTCGCGATGGCCTGTCGGTATCCCACGTGCACCTCCGCCACATGTGGCCGATGCCGCGGAACCTGAAGGCGCTGCTGTCGAGGTTCAAGCGCATCATCGTGCCCGAGCTCAACAATGGTCAGCTCGTCCGCATCCTGCGGGCCGAGTACCTCCTGCCGGCCGAGCCGCTCGACAAGGTCGCGGGCATGCCGTTCCGCGTCTCCGAGATCGCTCAGGCGATCCGCAACGCGCTGGCCACCCACTGAATCCCGATCGACGAAAGGACAAGCCATGGATACCCCGCAGAAGCTCACGCGCAAGGACTTCGTCTCGGACCAAGAGGTCCGGTGGTGCCCAGGTTGTGGCGACTACGCCATCTTGGCGGCCATGCAGCGGGTGCTCCCCGAGCTCGGTGCGACCCGTGAGAACACCGTGTTCGTGTCGGGCATCGGCTGCTCGAGCCGGTTCCCGTACTACATGAACACGTACGGCTTCCACACGATCCACGGCCGCGCTCCCGCGGTGGCGACCGGGGTCAAGCTGGCCAACCCCAAGCTCGACGTCTGGATGGTCACCGGTGACGGCGACGGCCTCAGCATCGGCGGTAACCACCTCCTGCACGTGCTGCGTCGCAACGTCGACCTGCAGATCCTGATGTTCAACAACCGGATCTACGGCCTGACCAAGGGCCAGTACTCGCCGACGTCGCTGGTCGGCGCGAAGACCCCATCGACGCCGATGGGCTCGGTCGACATGCCGCTCAACCCGTGCCTGTTCGCCCTCGGGGCCAACGCGCGCTTCGTCGCCCGCGGCATCGACACGTCGACGACCATGCTCGGCGAGCTGTTCGGCGCGGCGTACCGCCACCGCGGCACGAGCTTCGTCGAGATCCTGCAGAACTGCCCGGTCTTCAACGACGGCGAGTGGGACTCCGTCACGATGCGCGACGTCGCCTCGGACCACCAGCTGTGGGTCGAGCACGGCAAGCCCCTGCTGTTCGGCAAGGACAAGAACCGCGGCCTGCGGCTTGCCCCAGGCGGCAGCCACGTCGAGGTCGTCACCGTCGGCGAGAACGGCGTCACACTGGAGGACGTCGCCGTGCACGACCAGCACAACCGCACGCTCGCATTCTTGCTGGCGCAGCTGTCGCTGCCCAACTTCCCGATGGCGTTCGGCGTGTTGTACTGCGACCCGATGCCGAGCTACGACGCCACGGTCACCCAGCAGAACGCCGACGCGACCGCCAAGTCGGGCGTGGGCGACATCGACAAGCTGCTCCGCAGTGGCCACACCTGGACGGTCGAATAGCTCTGCGCACCGGGCGCTGTGACACCGATGTCGCGCGCGCGGCGGCCCCGGTGATCCCGACCCCCCGCACCGCCGCACGGGCCGCAGTTCATGGCCCGGGCGGTGTTTCGCCGCGGCCCGCCCTAGTCCAGAATGAAGCCCGCGATGGCCGCGTCACAGTCGGCATCGCGATCCTCCCGCGAAGCAGGACTTGCCATGACCCCACGCATTTTCTCGAAGTCGTTCCTCTCCATCGTTGCCGGCGCGGTGGCCGGTCTCAGCCTCGGATGTGTCATCACGACCAGCGGCGGTGGCAATGACGAGTGCGGCGGGATCCTCTCCCACAGCCACGAGACCGGCAACGGCACCTGCAAATGCGACGCGGGTTACACCTGGGAGAACCCCGACGATCCCGAGGACTTCGACTGCGAGCGCATCGAGGGCAAGGACGACCCGAACGCCTGCACCGAGGCCAACAACATCCTCGATGGCGATGTCTGCTACTGCGAGGGCGGCTACATCTGGTGTAACCCGGACGACGCGAACGACTACAGCTGCTGTGTCGACCCCGCGCAGGACGCCATCAGCGGCACGGAGGACCCGACCTCCGCGTCCGATGTGAGCGACACCGTCGCCGAGACCGGTACGGACACGAGCGCGACCGATCCGACCGCGGCCGACACCACCGACAGCTCGGACACCAGCAACGACTCGGGCGCGGAGCCCAACCCGGCTGATTGCACCGTCGACACGCCCGACGCGCTGTTCTGCAGCAACACCGCCGAGGCTGGCCCCGAGGGCAGCGTCTACTACACCTGCGTCGACGGCACCTGGACCGAGAACGCCACCGCCGGCGACGAGCTGTGCATGTTCGACGGCTACGCGTTCGCGTACGGCTGCGTCGACGACGGCAGCGCGATCGCGTTCGTGTGTGGCAACGGCCCCGGCACCGCGTGTGACAGCAACGCCGACGCGACGTGCGTCGACGCCGACATCATCAACACGTGCCTCTTCGGTCGCCTGACCGAGGACAGCTGCGCGACGATCTGCAACACCATCGGCGACGACATGGGCGTCACCTACGACAGCGGCTTCTGCGATCCCGACGCGACGCCGCCCGAGTGCTTCTGCTGCGACGCGGGCGAAGAGGGCTGCCCGGCCTAGTCACCCGGATCATGGTTTTCTACCAAAAAGATCACGCGTCCCCGTGCACCGCGAGGGTGCGGTCGCCGAACTCGCGGAGCTTGTCGAGGATCTCGTCGGCGGTCTTGGTCCAGACGAAGG
>JBIJCC010000081.1:0-45100 GCA_044344875.1 Nannocystaceae bacterium | reverse complement strand
GCATCCGGCTCGAGCTCGCGACAGCCGCCAGCTGCCAGCCCGCGCGCGAGCTTCTGCTGCGCATCGTCTCCATGCTCATCAACATGGGGCGGGCCTTGCACGCCTGATCGGGCACGGGCGGGCACGGGCACGGGCACGGGCACGGAGCAGGGTGTCCGGAAGAACGCTCCGCGTTCTTCCGGACACCCTGCTAGCCGAACAGCGGTCGCAGGGCTTCGGTCTGCTCGGCGAACGGCGACGTGCACGGCGGACCGTCGGCGTGCCACCACCGGGTGTCCGTGGGCGCGCGTCCGAGCTCGAGCACCGTCGCGCTCCGCGTGCCGTAACCATGGGCCGGCACGTGCACGCACGTCCCCTCGAAGCCGGCGGGATCGTGCTCGCGGAGCACGGCCATCCACCGCTCGGGCGTGGGTCGCTGCGGACCGAACAGCGCCGGCAACTCGCGCTGCAGTCGGTCGACGCGGGCGCTGGTCGCGGCGCCGAGGCTGCGCTCGGTCACCACGTGGAAGCCCGGCGCGAGGGTCTCGTGGTAGACGCGCGCACCATCGCTCCACACGAGATGCGCCTCGGCGGCGTCGGCCATCACGAGGTGGAACGGATCGTGGCGACTCGGCGCATCGGAGGCGATCCGCCGCACGGCGTGCGCAGCGGAATCCTCGCTCAGCGCGTCGAGCACGAGCAGGCCCCGCGAACGTCCGACCCGCGTCGGCGCCATGCCGGTGAAGCGGTTGGTGATGCCGACGAACACACCGTGATCGTTGAGCCCGATCCACGTGCCGCCCGCCTGGAGATCACGCGGCGCGTAGAACCGCACGCCGCCCTGCACCACCAGCGCCGGCCCCCGAGAGGCCCGCCCGAGGCGCTCGTCGCGGTTGGCCGCGACCACCAGCGGCGTACGCTGCCAGACCCGCGTGGCGACGATGAGGGTGCACATGGCGACGCACTCCGAGGATACGCGAGCGCGCGGGTCGACGTCAGCCGACGCGGACACGCGGCAGCGGTGCATCGCCGGTGCCGGAGCCGAGCACCAGGGTCAGCGCGTCGGTCAGCGCCGCAGTGTCGCCCGGCGGCACCAGGACCATGCGGCCATCCCCGTGCTCGAGCTCCGGGATGCCACCGACCCGCGTCGCCACGACCGGCACGCCGTACGCGAAGGCCTCGCGCACGACCAGCGGAGCGCCCTCGGACAGCCCCGCCACCTCGCGCGACGGCACGCACAGCACGTCGGCCCCGGAGAGGAGCGCGTGCTTGGCCTCGGCGTGGACGAAGCCGTGGAAGCGCGCCGCGAGGCCCAGCCGACGGGCGAGCCGCTGCAGGCGACGACGGTGGGGACCATCGCCGGCGATCTCGAGCCGCGGCCGCGGATGCATGCGCAGGGCCGCCGCGAACAGGTCGTCGACGCCCTTCTGCGGGATGAGACGGCCGAGGTAGAGGATCGTGGGCGGACCCATGCGGGGCCGCCTCGCCGGCCGCGGCGTCGGATCCGGCACGCAGTGGATCATCGGCTCGATGATGAGCCGCTCGGGCTGGACCACGCCGCCGAAGGCCCGCTCGAACCGCACGCGCTTCTCGACCGAGGGGAAGCGCACTGCGTCGGCGTGGCGCACGAGCGCCGCGAAGCGATCGCGCAGCGGCCTGGGCAGCCACAGCAACACGTCGACGTCGGTGCCGTGACCGAACAGCTCGAAGGGCACGCCCCGGCGCACGCACTCGTCGGCGACGATCCAGCCGCCCGGCAGCATCATGTGCGAGATGACGCGATCGATGCCCCCGTCGTCGAGCTGACGTCGGACTGCGTTCCGAAGCCCCCGCACGAGCGGCCACACGAGGGCAGCGCGCCACGGACGATCGCGGATGTTCTCGAGGATCCCGAAGTTGCCCGTCAGGGAGGAGAGCTTCGTGGGCGCGTAGTCGAAGCGGACGATCTCGCAGGGCCCCGACAACGTCCCGTGGCACCACGCCGTGCGCGGCGCCAGGATCCGGACCTGGGTCCCGCGATGCGCCGCCTGCTCCCAGTGGCGCAGGATGAACTCACCGCGCGGATCCCCCGGGTACTGCGGGAACGTCGTCGAGACCACGAGGGTCCGCATCACGCACGCTTCTCCACGAAGAACACCGTGAAGCCGGCGAAGCGCCGCGCCGCCGAGTCCATCAGCGCCCACTCGGCCGCCTCGACCGCCCGCCCCACGCCGGGCACGCCGAACACGGCGGGATGGGGTGTGATCACGCGGATGCCAGCGATGTCGCTGATCCGCGCATTGGCGGGCAGCAGGCCGACGACCTCGTCGGGGGTGAGGAACGCCGTCGTGATCGCGCCCTCGTCGAACTTCTTCGAGGTCGAGCGCGGCCCGAACACCTTCTTGATCAGGTAGCGCAGCGAGTGGCGGTTGTAGATGTCGAACACGAGGTGCCCGCCGGGACGCACGACCCGGACCATCTCGGCCAACGCGACGTCGAGCTGGGGCACGTGCGAGAGCACCTTGAAGCTGTAGGCGACGTCGAAGCTGTCGTCGGCGAACGGCAGCGCGGTGGCCGAGCCCTCGCGCACGTCGAGCCCGCGCTCGCGGGCGCGCGCCAGCATGCCCGGTGACAAATCGATGCCCTTGGCCGAGCGCGCGAACTGGGCGCAGCGCTGGAGTACGAGCCCGGTGCCACAGCCGACCTCGAGCAGGTCACGGCCCTCACCGACGCGGCGGACGAGCGCCGCGGCCTGGTCATCGATCAGCTTGTGGTAGCCGCGGTCGCGGTTGCGGTCGTAGCCCTCGGAGAATGCGTCGTAGTATTCGCGGTTGTCGGTCATCACAGGCGCTCCAATTCGGCGTACAGCTGGACATGGCGCGCGGCCATGCCGGCAGCGGAGAAACGTCGCTCCACCAGGCTCCGCGCGGCGGCTCCCCACGCGCGCACGCGGCCCCCGTCGATCGCAGCCGCGGCGATCGCCATCGCGGCCTGGTCGGGATCCCGCGGCAGACGCAAACCGACCGCGAGGCCCTCGGCGTCGGCGACGTCGAAGATCTCCGACACCGGCGCGACGTCGAGCGCCGCGAGCCCCACCCCGCGCGCGAGTCCCTCGAGCAGCACGAGCGGCAGGTCGACCTTGCGGCGGGTGTGATCGGCCAGGTACAGCTGCAGTGACGCGCTGCGGAGCAACGCGTCCATGTCGTCGACCTCGGCGAGCACCTCGACGCGACCGTCGGCGATCGGATCCGCGAGCTCGCGGCGCACGCGGGCCCGCGCAGCAGCGTCGCCGTCGCCCTTGGGCCGGCACGCCAGGGTCAGCCGCCAGCGCGCGAACTCGGGCCGCGCCAGGAACGTACCCAGGGCGATCACGCGGGTCGCGACGTCGTCGTCGAGATCGCCGGCGTAGAGCAGGCGCTGCGAACCGAACGGATCGACGACGCCGTGGGTCGGCAGGTCCACACCCGGGTGGATGCAGCGCAGCCGTGGATGCTCGAGCCCGGCCCGCTCGAGCCGCACGCGCGCGTCGTCGGAGGTCACGATGATCGCGTCGAGGCCACGCAGCGCGGCGACGTGGGCCTCGGCGCCCTCGGAGGCGGGGATCGTCTGGACGAAGCGCCGGCGCCCCCCGAACCTGCGCACCGCGGCGAGCACCGACGAGCTAGCGCGGTTCGGCGAGAAGAACAAGTGCACGTCGAGCGCCTTGAGCCGCGGATCCACGAGGGTGCCGAGCAACCGCGCACGATCGAAGAGCCCCGGCGCGTAGCCGACGTGGGCGGCCGGCAGCACGCGGTCGAGGCCCAGCCGCAGCGGCGCGTTCGGATCGCCGAGGTAGGCGCACTCGCGATCGGCCGGCAGCGACCGCACCAGCGTCGATGCGAGCACCGTAGTGCCGTCGCGCAGCGGGGCGCGCAGCGGCTTGCTCAGCACCAACCAACGCACATCACTTGGCACGACGCAGCCCCTTGAGCTCCGCGATCGTGAGGGCTCGGACGCCGAGCGCGACGCCGACGAAGGTCACCGCGAGCACCCCGAGCTTGGCCACGATCGCGAGCTTGCCGACCATGCCGGCGGTCGACACCTGTGGCCACACCCACGCGACGGTTTCGACCGCGAGCACGCACAGCACCACGCGCAGCAGCTGCAGCGGGGCGATACCGGCGGAGAACACCCGCACGAGCGCGACGCCGCCGGCGACCGCCGCCAGGGCCCCCGCGCCCGCGACGATCCACGCCGCCGCGCCGGTGAACGACCCGGGGATGAACGCGAGGCCCGCCCCGACGATGACCATCAGCGGCAGCGCGACGAGCACGACCGCGCCGCGCGGCCGCTTCGCGCTGTTGAGGATCCACGCCACGGTGACCGCGAACGAGTAGCCGGAGAAGCCCCAGACCATCAGCCGAAGCTGGTCGGCCGCCTCGCCGTAGGCCTTGGGGAACAGCAGCGCCTGGATGTCGCGCGAGCACGCCGAGCCGATGGCGCTCATGAACGCCAGCAGCACCAGCGTGACCTTGGCGGTCTGCGACACGTACAGCCGCACCTTGGCCGCCTCGCGCTGCTGGTCGATCGCGGCGATCAACGGGAACGCCAGGAGCGACACCGCGTTCATCAGGCTGTAGGGCACCAGCGCGATCTGCTGCGCGCTCGAGTAGTACCCGACCGCGTCGTCGCGCGCCGGCGTGTCGGCGAACGACTTGAGCAGCAGGACATCGACCGACTGCAGCAGATTGGTGATCGCGGTGAAGACGATGAGCTGCCCGGCGAACCCCGCCATCGACGACGCGCCGCTGCCGGCCACCAGGGGAGTCGGAGCCACGTTCGCGATCATCAGGCGGCTCAGCAACAGGGCCAAGACGCTCGCCAGCGTGAACCCGGCCACGGTCGCGGGCAGGCCGAGGCCGGCCGCGGCCGCCGCGATGATCAGCGCCGCCTTGCTGCCGGCCATGAAGATGTCGAGCAGCGCCTGCCGTCGGAACCGCCGCACCGCGTTGAGCGTGCCGAGGTTCACCGCGTACATCGCGTAGACCAGGGAGATCGGGGCCACGACGCGCAGCGGTCCCGCGAGCTCGGGCTCGGACAGCACCCAGTCCGCCAGCCAGGGCGCCGCCACCAGCAGCACCAGCATCGTCGGACCGCCCAGGACCCCCGCCAGGCGCATGCCCCGGGCCCGCAGCGCGCCGTAGTCCGGGCACCCCTGATCGAACTGAGCCGCGAGCGGTCGGCTGACCGAGAACAACAGGGTGTAGATGATCACCATGTTGGGCACGGCGATCAGGCGCGCGATCGAGTAGTACGAGCCGTACGCGTCCGCGGGCAACAGATGCGTCAGCGAGATCGTGATCGCGTAGCTGCTGATGAGAAACCACAGCTTCGCGCCACCGAGCCACATCCCATCGCCGCCGAGGCCGGACTTTCGCTTCGGGGAATCCAAGGCGCCCGAGTGTGCACGAGCGCGAGCGGTGGCGCACGCGTCGACGCGCGCGCCATCGAGGGTCTCCGCCGGAGTCGGGGATCGCGCCGGAGGGCCGCCGGGCCGCCTCGCCCGCCCGGCGGCCCTCGTGCGCAGGCGCACGACGGGGGGTTTGACGCCCTCCCCCCGGGTCCCTACAGTTCGCGTCCTCACCTCCGCGTCCGCTTGGACTTCGGGCCCATAGCTCAGTCGGTCAGAGCGGCCGGCTCATAACCGGCTGGTCCCTGGTTCGAATCCAGGTGGGCCTACCGTTCCGCTCCGGGAGCACCCATGAACCCGCAGATCACTGCGCTCTACGAGCTCCAGCACCGCGATCGCCAGCTCATCACCCTCGAGCGCAAGCTCGATGCGATCCCCACCCGCCTCAAGGAGCTCGACGACGACCTCGCCAAGCTCGAGTCGATGCTCGCCACCGAGCGCAAGAAGTGCGACGACACCCGCGCCTTCGAGCGGGCGCAGCGCGCCCAGCTCGCCGAGGAAGAGGATCTCGTCCGCATCAACAAGGCGAAGGTCAGCCAGGTCAAGACGGCCCGAGAGCTGACCGCGACCCAGCGCGAACTCGACTCGACGCGGCGGATGATCACGACGCGCACCGAGGAGATCCGCAAGCTGCAGCAGGGCTTCGAGGAGACCGAGCAGCGCATCGCGGCGATGCAGACCGCACTCGATGCGCTGCGCGTGTCGGCCGACGCCGAGCGGACGCGCCTCCACGAACTGCGCAGCAAGGTCGAGGTGAAGATCGAGAAGCTCCGCCTCAGCCGCACGGGGCTGACCTCGGCACTCGACCCCGAGCTGCTCGGCACCTACGATCGAATCCGCCGTCGCCTGGGCGGCCTGGCCTTCGTGCCGGCCGCCCGCGAGCGCTGCATGGCGTGCAAGATGGTCATTCCGCACCAGATCTACGTCGTCCTGCGCAAGGGCGACGAGATCCCGGGCTGCGAGTCGTGCGGCCGCTTGCTGTACTGGGGCGGGCACTTCCCGGACGATCCGGAGACCGCGAAGAACGAGCCGGCGCCCAAGGCCAGCCCTACGCCGGTCCGCCGCGCCCTGCGACCCGACGAGTGATCGTCGGGACGACGCGACCGCCGACCCCACGCCCCGCCTAGCCGCTGCGACGCCGGGCGGCCCGCACGGGATCGAGGTGCTCGACGAGCGTCGCGGGCAAGCCCTCGCGCTCCAGATCTGCCGCGTCCAGCGTCGCGAGGCGACGGCCGGCGGTGCGGGTCGCGTTCACCAGCGCGCCGATGCGGCGATACGCGTCGCGGAACGGCATGCCGCCGGCGACCAGCGCCTCGCAGAGATCGGTGGCGACCGCGTCGCCGTCGACCAGTGCCTCGCGGCACGCGTCCTCGACGAGCTCGAAGTGGCCGAGGCCGAGCGCGATCATCTCGAGGCAGCCGACCACGCCGTCGACCGCCGAGAACAGCAGCGCCTTGTCGTGCTGGAGATCGCGATGGTAGCCGCTGCCCAAGCCCTGCATCAGGCCGAGCAGCGCGGTCAGCTCGCCGTGCCGCAGCGCCGCGGCCCCGCGGACCAACTCGAAGAGATCGGGGTTGCGCTTGTGCGGCATCATCGACGAACCGCCCGCGATCGCACCGCCGAGTTTCACCAGGCCGTCCGACGACAGCTCGACGACGTCGGCGCTGAACCGGGCGAGGTGCATGCCGATGCGCGCGCACGCGAACACCAGCGTGAGCCCGTGATCGCGCGAGCCGACCGCGTCGATCGGGTTGCGTGGCCCGTGGGCGAAGCCCAGCGCCGAGGCCGTCTGCGCGGCGTCGATCGGCAGGGTCGTGCCGGCGATCGCCCCGGCACCGAGCGGCGACTCGGCGAGTTCGTCGGCGAGGACGAGCAGCAGCCGTCGATCGCGGCGCAACGGCTCCTGCAGCGCGCCGCCGATCCACACGCGCGACAGCACCGGGATGGCGACCTGGCGATGGGTGTACGCCGGCATCGCGATCTCGCCGTGCGCGTCGCACCAGCGGGACGCCGCCTCCAGCACGCGATCGATGCCCCGCTCGATCGACTCGAGCGCGTGCTTCGCCCAGAGCTTGAGATCGGTCGCGACCTGATCGTTGCGGCTGCGCCCCGTGTGGAGCTTCCCGGCGACGGCGCCCAACATGCGGCCGAGCTGCGACTCGACCGCCATGTGCACGTCCTCCTCGTCGTCGGGGAGGACCACGGTGCCGGCCTCGACGGCCCCGGGCATCGCTGCGAGGGCGGCGACGAGCGCATCGGCCTCCTCGGCGCTGACGAGGCCCGCGCGGCGCAGGCCCTCGACGTGAGCGATGCTGCCCTGGCAATCCTGGGGCAAGAGTCGGCGATCGATCGCGAACGAGCTCGACCACGCGAGGAACGCGGGATCGAGCTCGCCGCCGGTCGCCGCGGTTCTGGCGATGCGGGTCACGGTGTGCTCACAGCCCCTTGAAGTCGAACAGGTCGCGCAGCTTGGTCAGGGCGCCGACGTCGTTGGTCTTGACCTTGCCCCGGGCAATGTCGATCGGGCCGGGCATCTTGCCCTGGATCACCATCTTCTCGAACAGCTCGGGGGTGGTCTTCAGCACGCAGTCCGCGTTCTCGATGGTCTTGCCGTCCTGGACCACGCACGCCTGGGCGTCGAGCTTGACCGTGTACTTGTGGTCGCCGATCGAGAAGTAGTAGGTCGTCGGCCGGTCGATCTTGCCCGGCCGGTAGTGGCTCGGCATCGCGGCGAACAGCTGCGGGATCGTCATGGGGGCCACACTATCGCGGTCATCGCCCGACCGGCACCCCCTGGCCGGCCCCGAATTTGTGCGGCCGACCACGCCGCCGGCCCGCGTGCACGACGCTTTGCATCGACCACCGGGTAGACTCGTCGAAGCTCCGGCCTGGGGTTCCGTCCCCACGGCCCCACTGGTTTTCGGAGAACGGACTACCCATGCAACGCATCGTCACCTCGTTTCTTCCCGCCCTCGCCCTGTTCGTGCCCCTGGCCTGGTCGGGGCAGGCCTCGGCCGGTATCGGGGCCTGCGGCGACATCCACGTCGAGGCGAGCGCCGAGTGTGAAGTGAAGGGCGGCATCGAGTGCGAGGCCGAGTGCACGCCGATCGCCTTCGAGGCGCAGTGCGCGGCCGAGCTCGAGGTCAACTGCGGCGGCACCTGCAACATCGCGGCAGAGGTCGACTGCTCGGCCGACTGCTCGGCGACGTGCATGGGCGAGTGCGAGGTCGACCCTGGCCAGTTCGACTGCCGCGGCTCCTGCGTCGCCGATTGCTCTGGCGGCTGCGACGCCCACTGCGAGGCCGGGAGCGCCGGCTCCGAGTGCCGCGCGTCCTGCGAGGCGACCTGTGAGGGCAGCTGCTCCGCGAAGTGCGACGTCGATCTGCCCGAGGCGGACTGCAGCGGCAAGTGCGAGGCGTCCTGCAGCGGTCGCTGCGAGGCCGAGG
The DNA here is from genome assembly GCA_044344875.1 of Nannocystaceae bacterium. GTDB lineage: Bacteria > Myxococcota_A > Polyangia > Nannocystales > Nannocystaceae > Xiheibacterium. The sequence goes on along the minus strand of JBIJCC010000081.1, from coordinate 36,247 downwards.
CCAACATCGACTGTCAGGTCGAGTGCCAGGCCGATGGCTACGTCGGGTGCAAGGCCGACCTCGAGGGCGGCTGCAAGGCCGAGTGCAACGTCGAGCAGGGCGCGCTCTTCTGCGACGGCCAGTACGTCGACCACGGCGGCAACCTCGAGGAGTGCGTCGCCTCGCTGCGGGCCCTGCTGAACATCCAGGTCTCCGGCTACGCCGAGGGCGAGTGCAGCGGGAACATGTGCAGCGGTGAGGCGGGCGGCTCGATCTCGTGCGCCGTGGCGCCGGCCGAGTCCGACTACGGCCGCACCGGCGCGCTGATGGGCGCCTTCGGCCTGATGCTCGCGGGCTTCGTCGCCCGCCGCCGTCGCGCCTGATCCTCGACTCCCTTCGGCAACGCCCGCGACCGCGGGCTTTTGGGCCATGGCGCGACTGCGATACCGTCGTGCCATGGCCGACCCGTATCGTGCCCAGCTGCGGGGCAATCGCGGCGCGTACGAGCGCTACCTCGGGGGCATGGATGCCTCCATGCAGCAGAAGGTCGCCCTGACGGCGGCCCACATCCTCGGCCAGGGCAGCATCGCCGACATGGGCATGGGCTCGGGCACCGGCAGCCATGCGCTCGCGGCCCTATACCCCGGGCTGCAGGTGATCGGCGTCGACGTCAGCGAAGAGATGGTGGCGATCGCCACCGAGCGCTACGCGCTGCCGAACCTCTCGTTCCGCACTGGGGACGTGGCGACCCGCGTGTTCGAGGACGGCTCCCTCGACGCGATCCTCGACTCGTCGGTGCTCCACCACGTCACGTCGTTCGGCGGCTACGATCGCGCCGCTGCGATGCGGGCGCTTGCGGTGCAGGTGGACGCACTGCGAGACCACGGCGTGCTCGTGGTCCGCGACTTCCTCGATCCCGGCGATGATCCCGTAGTCCTCGAGCTCCCTCGCGACGACGGCACCGACGACGACGCCGTCACGACGTGCACTACGGCGCGGCTGTTCGATCGATTCGCCCGCGAGTTCCGCAGCCTCGCGCCCGCGCCCGGCTGCGCCTTCGAGGAGCTGCCCGCCGTGGATCCGTCGCGGCGACGCGTCGCCCTCCCCCACCGGCTCGCGGTCGAGTTCGTGCTGCGCAAGGACTACCGCGCCGACTGGGTCACGGAGATCATGGAGGAGTACACGTACGCGACCCAGGCCGAGTTCGAGGCCGCGTACCAGGGCATGGGCCTGCGCGTGATCGCATCGGTGCCGATCCGCAACCCGTGGATCCTCCGCCACCGCTTCGCCGGCAAGTTCCGCCTCTCGACCCCCGACCGCGCCGAGCTCGATCCGCCGGCGACCAACTACGTGATCGTCGGTGAAAAGGTCCCCTCCGACTGCGGCGTCGAGTTCTGCGAGCGTCCCCACGCGCCGACCGGATTCCTGCGGCTCGACGCCTACCGGGATCGCGCGACCGGCCGCGCGTTCGACCTGGTCGCACGGCCGCACCTCACCATCGACGCGCTCCCGTGGTTCGAGCACGACGGCGACGCGTTCGTTCTGGCGCGGATGAGCTATCCGCGACCGATCCTGCGGGCCGCCGCGGATCCCCCCCTCGATGGCAGTCGCAGCCCGCAGTACGTCACCGAGCCGATGACGGTGGTCCAGGACGACGCGCCGATCGCCCAGACCATCGAGGAGGCGCTCGCCGATCGGGCCGGCATCGCGGCGACATCGATCCGCGCGTTCGAGGAGGGGCCGGTGTTCTTCCCCTCGCCCGGCGGCGTGCGCGAAGAGATTCGCACCGCGCTCGTCGAGATCGATCCGCTGTTCGTGCAGCCCGATGTCCCCGAGCGCTCCGGATTCTCCGCATCGGGTCGCATCGCGGCGATCGAGGCGACGCAGCTGCTGCGCGCGGCACAGGTCGGCGGCATCGCCGACGCGCGACTCGAGCTCGGTGTGCACGCCCTGCTGCGCCGTCGTGGGCGCTCGCCGGGCCCGTGGATCGGCGAGGCCGCCATCGTGCCCGAGTCGACGACCGCGCCGCGCACGAACGCCCTCGCGGAGCTGCGGTCGAGGCCGCCGCGGCGGGCCTACGTGCGGGCGACGAGCACCGCCGGTTTCCTCGAGATCCGCGCGGGCGCCTTCGACGAGCACAACGCGACCGGCGAGGTGCTCCACACCCGCGTGCTCGAGTACGTGGTGCCCGCCTCGCTGGGCACCAACACGGTCGTCGTCGCGCCGCTGCGTCGACACGGCGGACAGGTGTTCCTCGGGCTCGCCGACGAGGATCGGCCCGCGGCCCAATGTCTGACCGGTCGCAGCGATCTCTGGGTCGTCCCCGCATGGCGCGTCCCCCGGGACGTCACCGGCATCCGGGCCTCGCGGGCGTGGCTCGCCGAACGGCTCGAGCGCGAGCACGGCCTTGTCGTCGGCGAGCTGTTCGAGCTCGGCGGCCGCTATCACCCGTCGTCGGGCACGACGCCGGAGGTGGTGTTCCCCCACGCCGCCGCGGTCGTCGACGAGCGGCCGTGCGTAGCGCCGCTGACGTGGGTCGAGCTCTCCTCCCTGCTCGGCGCCGATGAACTGCTCCGCGACGGTCACACCCGCGTGGTCGCGTGGCGGGCCGCGCACGCCCTCGGTCTGCTGGCGTGACGCCGAGACGTCAGCGCCCCGCAGCGACCCCGGGCTTCGCCGTGGCCATCAGCGCACCGTAGACCCCCGAGCGCGCCGTACCGGCCGCGAGCAGACGATCGGCCTCGACGATCTCCGCGTCGATGATCGTTCGGAACGACGCGGCCGGCTGCGCCCCCGCGATGTACTTGCCGTTGATGAAGAACGACGGCGTCCCGGCGGCGCCGAGCTCTTTCGCCTGCTTGATGTCGGCGTCGATGCGGGCGCGGATCGTCGCGTCGTCCATGTCGCGCCGGAACTGGGCGACGTCGAGGCCGAGCTCCTTGGCATAGCTCTCGAGGTCCGACTGCCCGAGCGCCTTGATGTTCGCGTAGAGCTTGTCGTGCATCTCCCAGAACTTCCCCTGCTTGCCCGCCGCCTCGGCCGCCCGCGCCGCGCCATCGGCCGACGTATGGAACGACAGCGGGTTGTGCTTGGCGACAACCCGGAGGTCCGCGCCATAGCTGCGCTGCAGCTCGTCGAGCGTGTCCTGCACTCGCGCGCAGAACGGGCACTGGAAATCGCTGAAGATCACGATCGTGACCTTGGCGTCGGCGGAGCCCTCGATCGCGGAGTCCCCCAGCGCCACGGCGTAGCGGACCGTCGGGTCGGGTTTGCCCACCGCGATCGGCCGCACCGGCTCCGGGGGCTTGACCGCCAACGCGGTGACCTGGGCCTGCAGCGCGGCGAGTTCCGTTTTCGTCGCCTGCAGCGCGCTGGCCTGGGTCTCGCTCGCTTCCTTCTGCTTGCGCAGCTCCTCGGTGAGGGAGTCGGTCTGCTTGCGGAGTTCACCCTGCTCCGCCACCAACGCGTCGAGCCGCTGCTGCAGCCCGGTGAGTTCCTCGCGTTTGGGCGCGTCGCAGGCACCGAGCGAGAGCAGGAGGAGCGCGATCCATCGGGTGCGGGTCATCGGGTGCCTCAAAGGGGATAGATGATGAAGTCGTCGTGGACTTCGAGCTGCGGCGAGCCCATCGCCTCGACCGCGGCGCGCAGCTCGAGGAGGTGGTCGTAGTCGAGCGGCAGCGCGTGCTCGCCGGGGTGTTCGTCCGCGCCGAAATCGAAGTCGACGCCGGGGACGTCGGTCATCTCGACGTGCGTGCCCATGACGTTGCAGACCGCGTCTGCCGGCACGCTCTCGACCAGGCGGCCGATGCTCTCGACGTAGGCGGCGAAGTCGTCGATGTACAGCCGCCCCGGATAGAGCGTGTCGCCGGTGAGCAGCCAGCCGGTGCCGTGGTCGAACAGCGCGATGTGGCTGGTCTGGTGGCCGGGGATGGGGATCACGTCGATGATGCGTGCGCCCAGATCGTACTGGACCACCTGCTCGGGCCAGTCGTCGATGCCGAAGAAGCTCGACACGCCCGCGACCGAGGGCGTCACCACCGTGACGCCGGGTAGCCCCATGAACATCGGGTTGCCCGCGACGTGGTCGCCGTGCGCGTGCGAGTTGACGACCACGAGCTCGATGGTGTCGCGGCCGTGCTCGGCGAGCCACTGCTCGATGACGCCACCGACGGCGCCCGCGACGTCGATACCGCCGGCGCCGGTGTCCTCGAGCAGCACCCGGTCCTCGCCGAACAGCAGGTAGAGGAACGGGCCCTCGAAGCTCGTGCACAGCGACTGGCGCAGGATGAAGGTGTCGTCGTCGTAGCGGTGCACGGCGACCTCGGGCACCGAGCAATCGAGGCCGTCGGGCCACGCGGTCGGTAGCTCGCCGGCGCACGGGCGCACCTCGCCGGTCGAGGTGTCACCGCCCGCGCCGGTCGTGGCGTCGGGCCCGGTCGACGTCGAGCTCGGGGCGCTGGTGGTCGCGGCGGCCGACGTCGACGGGTCCGCGGCGCTCGAGGACGACGATGCGGGGCTCGACGGTCCGCTCGATTCGGCCGGGCCGGACGACCCACCCGCGGGCGACGCAGCCGGATCCCCACACGCGACGAGCACCACGGGGGCAAGGCGGAGCGCGGCGCGAAGCATCATCGACGGGGGACGCTACGCCGGGCCGCCGCGGCCGTCAAAGCCCTCACATCAGCGCCGGCCCGGCCAGCCAGGCGCCACCGTCGGCCACCAGCACCGCGCCGGTCACCAAGGACGCCGCGTCGCTGGCGAGGAACAGCACCGCGTCCGCGATCTCCGGGATTCGGCCGAACCGACGCAGCGGGATCGATCGCTCCATGGTCGCGCGCATGCCCGCGGGCAGCAGCCGCGACAGGCCCTCGGTGTCCTCGATCGGCCCCGGCGCGACCGCGTTGACGCGGATCCCCGCAGGCCCCCACTCGACGGCGAGTGTCCGCGTCATCGCGTCGATCGCCGCCTTGGCCGACGCCGCGTGGACCTGCATCGGCGTGCCGCCGTAGTGCAGCGTCGCCGAGATGTTGATGATCGAGCCGCCCGCGTCGCGCATGCTGGCCAAGAACGCGGCGCGAGAGACGTTGTAGGTCCCGACCGTGTCGATCTCGAGCACGGTGCGGAACCCCTTGCTGCTCAACGTCGCGGCCGGCGCGAGGAAGTTTCCCGCCGCCCCGTTGACGAGCACGTCGAGCCGACCGCAGCGCGCGACGAGTCCCTCGACGAGGGCCGTGACCGCGTCGGCGTCGCGGACGTCGCCCACCAGCGGCACACAGCGTGGCCCCAGCTCGGTCGCGGTCGCGTCGAGCCGCTCGGCGTTGCGCCCGACGATCGCCACGGTCGCGCCGTGCTCGACCAGCGCGGCGACGATGCCCTTGCCGATGCCCGAGCCGCCGCCCGTGACGAGCGCAACCTTGCCTTCGAAGAGATCCGAGCGGAACGCCGACATGCGCCGCATTGTCGACGCCCGCCCGAGCCCGAGCAAGCGCGGTGTCCCCGGGAGGGGCTAGATCAAGCCGTCGATCGTGCCGACGACCTCGCCGAGGTCGGTGTCGACCCCGACGGCCCGCATCGCCGAGTTGATGACGTGGACCGGGTGCATGCCGTTGCCGTCGATGTGCTGGCCCGACACGAAACCACCCGCGCGGCCGGCGACGGTCACGATCATGTTCTCGGTCGAGTGGGTGCGATTCTCGTCGCCCGTCGCGGGATCGAGGCCGTGGCCGGCCTCGTAGAGCAGCACCATCGCGGTGTTGTCGAGGACGCTCGCCGCGCCCTCCGGCGTGTCGCGCAACTTGGCGACCAGGTACGCGAACTGGTCGAGCTGCCACGCGAGGATCTGGCTCACCGCCTCGGTGGTGCCCACCGAGTGGCCGACCTCGTGCTGGTCGTACGGGATGCCCGTGAAGCTGTTCACGTTCATGTGCGACTGCGCCATCGTGTAGAGCATCGCCACCGATCGCGACAGGTCGCACGTGAACGCCATGTGGATGAGGTCCGAGAAGATCCGCGCGCGGGTGTCCTCGTCGCTGTAGCCGGCGTTGACGTCGAAGCCGTCGCCGCCGTTGGTGGCGTTGTTGCCCCCGATCGGTGGGTCAGCGCCGGGATCGGCGAACATCGAGCACTCCCCGGTCGCGTCCGGCGGGATCGCGGCGAGCCGATCCTCGAGCGCCCGGATCTCGTCGAAGTGCCGCTGCATGCGGATCTTGTCGGCGGCACCGAGCCGCGGCATCAGCCGCGAGATGTTGCCGTCGACGAGATCGAGGATGCTGCGCCGACGCGCGAGCTCGCGGGCGACATCGGCGGCCTCACTGGGATCGGGCGGCACGAAGCCGGTGAACAGCGCCATGTAGGCCGCGCGCGGGCTGGTCTGCCCCGGCACCTGCACCACGCCGCCGGTTCCATCGGGCTTGTACGACAGGATGTCGCGGCCGTACGGCGCGCTGTCGGTCAGGTACCACGACGGCTGCACCTGGTACTGCAGCGACTCGAAGGTGGTGCCCGCGCCAATGGCGGCCGCGACCACCTGATCCGCCGTCGGCCCGCGACACGTGCTGCTGTCGTCGGGGTTGCTGACGCCGCACAGAAGCGGCGGCAGGGCGCCGAGGTGGAACTCGGTGTTCCAGCTGCCCGGCCCCGAGTTGTTGTACGGGATCCGAAGGTTCGAGATGATCGAGACGTCCGGCCGCACGTCGCCGTAGTTGGCCAGCGGCATCGTCGCGGCCTTGAGGTCGTAGTTCGGGCCGAACGTGTCGGGGCGATAGAGGTCCGGCAGCGGATCGCCGTCGCCGCCCATCGCCTGGCCGTGGAAGCCGATGAAGAAGCGCCGCGGCACCGGGCCCGCGCCGCCGGCGAGCGCGTCGCCGTGGCGGTTGAGCATGATCTCGAGGGTCGGCAGCGCGATCGCGACGCCACCGACGCCGCGCAGGAAGGTCCTTCGGTTCAGGGATCGGATTGCCATGGCGTCAGACCTCCTCCTCTCGGCGGTACAGGAACGCCTCGTCGCCGACGAGGTTCAGCACGAGCTCATCGAAGCGATAGTTGCTCTCGGCGAACGACGTCACGAGGTCCTCGACGTAGCGTTCGTCGTCGGTCGCGACGTCGTGGCCCATCGCGAACTCATACACCTGGTAGACGATGCAGCTGTCGAGCAGCCCCTCGTCGCGGAGCAGATCCGACAGCCCGGCGGGCCCGGAGAAGGTGTTGCCGTCGATGGCGCCCTCGCCCGAGATGGTGCACTCGGGCAGGTCGTTGTCCGGGGTGCGGAATCGGCCCTGCTGGTCGTAGTTCTCGAGGCCGAACCCCACGGGATCGAGCAGCTCGTGGCACTGGGCGCAGCCGTCGATCTGGGTCATGTTGTAGCGATCGATCTTGCACGGGCTGCCGACGGCCGGCGGCGGCTCGTCGACGTTGACCGTCGGCGGGGGTGGCGGGATCTCCTGGCAGAAGAGCCGCTTGCGGATGATCTTGCCGCGCTGCGTCGGACTCGTGTCCCCGAACTTGCCGGCCACCGAGAGGAACGAGCCGTGGCTCAGCAGGCCGCGACGGCCGCTGTCGCCGTACTCGACCCACGCGAACGCGTCGCCACCGGGGCTCGGCAGGCCGTAGTGGCCCGCGAGGAAGTCGTTGACGAAGGTGCCGGTGGCGTCGAACAGCGTCCGCCAGTCGCCGCGGTCCTGCATGATCGTCTTGTCGATCAGCATGCGGGTCTCGGCCCGCATCGCGTCGGTGAGCTCGGGCGCGTGCGGGAGGCGGTAGTAGCCGAGCCACATCGAATGGAAGCGATCGATGCGGGCCAGCGCGCGTGGATCGTCCAGCATCTCCTGCGCGGCACCGCGGACGTCCTCGGGGGTCGCCAGGCCACCGGACTCCGCCCGATCGAGCAGCGCGTCGTCGGGCGTGGTGCCCCACAGCAGATACGACAGACGCGTGGCGACCTCGAAGTCGTCGAGCCGCGAGACGCCCGGCTCGTCGGTCGGCGTGCCGATCTCGACACGGTAGACGAACTCGGGATCCTGGAGGAACGCGCGGAGGATCACCGCGACGCCGGCGTAGAAGTCGTTCTCCTCGGCGGCGTACTGGGTGCCGAGCGCGACGAAGCGCCCGACCTCTTCGTCGCTGAGCGGACGGCGGAGCGCGCGGCGACCGAACGCCGCGGTGAACGAGGTCAGACACGCCGCGTCGTCGGGTCCCGTAGGCTGACAGCCGACGACCTGGTCGCGGCGCGGCGCGTCGGCCATCAGGCGCGCGGTCGCCTCGGTGGCGAGCTGCTTGAGCGCCTCGATGAGCGTACGGCTCGCGATCTGGTTGGCGAACGCGTTGTCGTACGGGTCCGCGACGTCCTCGGGGATGAGGACGGAGCCGGGCCGCGTGTCGTCGCCGATCAGGTCGAGCAGCGTGTTGTCGTACTCGTCGGTCGACAGGCGGCGCATGCCCATCATCCCGACCCCGCCGAGCTCGGGTGCCTCGGGCGTGCCACCGGTGGTGCCGGCCGTACCGTCGGCCCCCGTGCCGTCGGTGTTCGCTTCGCCGCCATCGCTCGAGCTGCCCTGGTAGCAGCCCGATCCGACCAGCATCAGCGCGAGCAACGTGCGTCGTGCGTCCGTCATGCCTGTCTCCTGTCCCTCGCGGTGATTCACACGGTAGTCGAGCGGCGCTGCGTCGGATAGGCGACGCCGCGACGGCGCGACGCCGATCTTCGAGGTCGCGGACGCCATCGCCGGCATGCATGGGTGACGCGGCGGCGAACTCGATTACGGGCAGCGCGAAGGATTTCCACCGCGCGTGCCGTGACGGTGGTCGGCGGTACCGGAACACCACCCATGGCGGGGCCAGGAGGCCCCATCCTGGGGCCACGCCGCCCCGCGTGATCGCATCGCGAGGGCAGCCCGAGGAATGCCGCGACCCGCCCGGGAGTCCAGGTCTCCATGCCCAGAGCGCGCGGTTTTGCCGTTCGTACCGCCGCCGCGCTCTTCGGGGCGATCTCCCTGGCGTCGTCGCTGGCGTTCAAGCTCGCGTTCGCGGCGATCGCCATCGCCCTGCCCCTGGGCGCGATGTGGATCGCCTCGTCGCTCGCGGCCCACCGCGGCGGCTCGATCGCCGTGGCAGTGCTCTGCGGCATCGCCGTCTGGCCGGTGCTGCCCGTCGCGTGGGAGTTGCTGTCGACGTGGCGACGACGTCGCACGCCCGCGACACGGCCCCCCGTGCTGACGGCCTACGACCGCATGATCCTCCGTAGTGTCGCGGTGGGCCTGGTCGCCAACGGGATTCTCCTGCTCGGATTCCCCGCCACCGTCTTCACGGCGCTCGCCAGCCGCGGTGACTGGATGCTCGGCGATCGTCACGGTCCGATCATCGACCGGGCGCGCGATGGGTTGATGGCGGCCGCGGGCGGCCTCGAGTGGCTGCACGAGTCGACGCACCGCAACGAGTACCGCGACATCGTCGACGAGCGCGCGACCCAGACGGCGCAGGATGTCACCCCCAGCGACGACACCCTCGAGCGCGCGGTCGAAGAGATGGTGGAGACCCCGACGCCCGGGGTGGCGCCCGGCTACCGCACGCGCACCGACGCGTGGCCCTTCGCTGCGACGCTCCACCCGGCGGTCGCGTCGATGCCCACCGACGCCGAGCGCTCGATCACGGCCGTCGGGCAGCACCTCGCCGCGGCCGAGCCCGACGCAACACTGCGGGTGAAGGCGGTCCATGACTACGTCGCCAGCCGGATCGCGTACGACGTGCCGGCCTACCGCGCCCACGACATCCCGGACCAGTCGGCGACGACCGTGTTCGCGCGGCGCATCGGTGTGTGCGCGGGCTATGCCCAGCTCGCGACCGCGATCGGCGAGGCCGCGGGACTCGAGATCGTCGTGGTCGTCGGCGACGCGCGGACCCCGGGCGAGGATCCCTCGGGTGAGGGCCACGCGTGGAACGCCGCGCGCATCGGCGATCGCTGGGTGCTGTTCGACGCCACCTGGGACGCCGGCGCCGTGGACGGCGACACCTTCACCGCGGAGTACCGCACCGACTATCTGATGGCGCCGCCGGAGGTCTTCGGCCACACGCACTTCCCGGAGGATCCCAAGTGGCAGCTGGTCGCGACGCCCAAGGGCCGCGCGGCGTTCGTCGCCAACGCGGCGATGGCCCCGGCCTTCCACGCGCGCGGCCTCGGGCTGCGGACCCCGAGCAGCGGTCACACGCGGGTCCGCGACGAGCTCACGATCGTCCTCGACAACCCCCTCGGCGTCGCGGTGCGTGGCGACATCGCCGAGGAGGGCGCGCGGATCAACTTCGACGTCTGCGCCGGCACCGAGCACGACGCGCCCAACGTGGGCGCCGCCTCCGTTCGCTGCGGCTTCCCACGCCCCGGCCGCTACCACGTGCGGCTGTGGGACGGCGACGCGTACCTCGGCCTCGTGCAGGTCGACGCGACGCGTTGACGCGGCGTCACTCCGGGACCCACGCGTTGCAGGCCGCGGAGATCTCCGGCACCGCCCCGTTGAGGAACGTCGTGTACTCCACCGCGCACAGATCGCCGACGGCGTGGTGGGGGAACGAGGTCACGAACTCGGCGATGCGCGTCGCGATCTCGGCGCCGTCGATGCCGTTCCAGGGGTTGGCGCAGGCGTTGGGCTCCGGGATGCCGACCAACGCCAGCGGGATCACGTTCTGCACGTAGCCGCCTTGGGTGGCTGCGAGCGCGTCGACCCAGTCGGCTGGATCGCCGACGCTGCCCCACTCGGTGACCGCCTCGAGATCGTCCTCTTCGTCGGTCACGATGAGGACGACGAGCGGGCCCTGCTCGCGCAGGAAGCCCTCGTTGAAGCCGTCGAGGCCGAGGAGCTCCGACGACAACGAGTCGATCGCCATCTGCATCGGCCGCTCGTCGGGATCGCCCATCGTTCCGACCGCACTGGCGCAGCCGAGCTCCACACCCAGCGTCGGGCCGTAGGCCATCCAGTTGGCGGCGCTGGCGTAGGGCAGGCAGGTCATCGCCGGCGATGCGGTCACGAACTCGGGCGCGTCGGTCGTGATCACCCCGACGTGGATCGAGCCCAGCACCCCGGGGAGCTGCTGGTTCACCAGCTCGATGAACGCCGGCAGCGCCGCACCCAGGCGCGCTTGCTCGTCGGCCATCGTGTCGGAGTTGTCGATGACGATGAGGATGTCGACCGCGGTGCACGGCTCGGTCGGCAGGACCTCGGTGGTGCTGCTGTCGCCGTCACCGGTGTCGGTCGTGCTCGGGTCGGGACCGGTGCTCCCCGGGCTCGAGGTCTCGGTCGTGGCCCCGCTCCCCGTGGTCTCCGATCCGGAGGTGGGCGAGGTGGCGGTGACCGTCGCGGTCGCCGACGGGTCGGACTGGGTGAAGTCGAAGTCGCCGTCGTCGCCGTGCTCGCACGCGGACACCGAGCCGAGGACCAGGGACACGTGCAGGGCGAAACGGCGCAAGGATCGATCTCCGGGTGACAGACTACCCCAAAGCGACGCGATGCCGGACGCTCCGCCCGCCGCCGCGGCGAGGCGCCACCGGCGAGCGGGATTGCGCGCGACCCGAACTCGACGCGAGCGACGCTCAGTCGTTGGGCGCGCCGTACGAGATCCAGGTGCGGATGATCTCGATCTCGTCCGGCGACAGCGGCGAGCTCCCCGTCGGCGAGGTCGGGTCCAGGGGCATCTGCAGCCCGGAGATGCCGTTGCTGTTGAGCTTCGTGACCAGGTAGCTGTTGGTCGGGTTGCCCGGGGTGACGCGCGCGACGTCCGGGTTCTGCGACGCGGCGAGCATGAGGTTCTCGTAGGCGACCGCGGGCGTGAGGTCGAGGTCGGCGGCGGGCGCGACGTTGCCGTGACAGCCGGCGGTCGCGCAGCGCTGGGCGAGGATCGGCATCACATGGCCCGAGAACGTCGCGCCGCTGCCGGTCGGCGTCTCGCCGAACGCCGCGGCGTACTCGCAGTTGTCGTAGTCGATGCTCGCGTAGGGGCTGTCGCCACCGGGATCCGCGGCGCCCTCGATCCAGCACGCCAGCGCGATGATCTCGGCGCTCGAGAGCGGCTGGTTGGCGAGCGGCATCGGGCTGCCGGGGACGTTGCCCTGCACGCGCTGTAGCAGATACGACTTCCACGGGTCGCCGGGCAGCAACAGACGGAACGGATCCTCGCCGGCCCCGAACACCCCATCGCGGTTCGGATCGCCGGCCTGGAGGTCGGCCTCGAGCAACGACTTCGCCTCCGCCGGCAGGGTCGCGTAGCCGTTGATCTGCAGCGCGGACATGCCCGGCGCATACGAGGCCGCGGCGTCGATCTGCCCGACGGTGAGCATGCCGTTGGCGGTCTGCCGCTCGATGGCGATGCTCTCGAACTGACCGGCGACCGCCATCGCCGCCGGGATCGGCTTGTCGAGGTAGATGACCGCGTTGAGCACGGCACCGAGCTCGTCGGTGTTCATCGCGACGTAGCCGACCGTGGCCGTGAACGCGAGGTTGTTGCCCGTGGTGAACCGCAGCGTGTCGCCCTGCGGCTCGCAACCGTTGAAGAGGTTGAGCGGCTCGGTCTCGGCGAGGTTACACGGCACGTCGAGCTGCGAGAGCATGGTCTCCGGCGTGTGGAGGTCCGGGTACTCCTTCTCGTTGTGGCACACACCGCCGTTGGGCGAGCACGTGCGGGTCACGACCTTCCCGTGGAGATCGAGGTAGGTCGGGAACTCGGCCTTCGCCTCCTCGAGGTACTCCTCGACGGGTGGACCCTCGGGCTCGTCGGGCGCGCCACCCGTCGAGTCCTCGGCGCCGCCGGTGTCGTCGACCATCCCCGTGGTCGCGCCGCCGCTCTCGACGCCGGTGACCTCGCCCGCGGCGTCGCCGAACTGCGAGCGGTCACCGTCGCCGACGGTGCACGCAGCCAGCGACAACGACACCGTCAACCATGCCGTGTACCCAACCGGACGTCGCATGCGTCTCGCCCCCAACTCGTGTGTGTGTGTCGAACCGCGCACGCGGACTAGAACGGCTCGGACACCGGCACGATGCCGGGCCAGAACGGCTCGTGGTCGATGTCGAGGACCGACATCATCGTGGCGTAGTAGGCGGTCGTGCCGAACACCGGCTCGTTCGCCATGACCTCCATCGACATCGGATCGGTGCGGCCGAAGATCCGCCCGCCGTTGGCGACGAGACCACCCATCATGAAGTACGACTGGTAGCGCGAGCCGGGGCCGCCGGTGTGATCGGAGCCGCCGCCCGAGTTGTAGCCATTGTCCATCACGTTGTCGCGGCCGAACTCGGTCACGCAGCCGACCAGCGTGTGGTCCCAGTACGTGCCGCCCTCGGGGTGCGGCATGAGCTTGAGCGCGTAGTTGACCCCCGCGAGCACTCGGGCCAGCGTGTTGGCCGACATCGGGTAGGCGGTCTCCTCGCCCGAGTGCGTGTCCCAGCCGCCGACCGACGCGCCAGCGTTGCCGCTGTCGCCGATGCACACCGCCGCCGATCCGTAACCGATGAAGCGCAGCGCGAGCGCGGTGTCGCGGCCGAGCTGGCTGGTGCCCAGGATTGCGGCGAGCTGGGCGTTGGTGAGGCCGTTGGCGGTCCCGCCGGGCTCGGACTCGACCTTGAGCGCGGGGTCGAGGAACACGTTGCGGAACGCCTCGACGTTGGCCTTGCCGTTGGCCAGCCGCGCGATCATCTGCTTGTGGCGGTTGCTCCGCGACTTGATCGCGTAGCCGTCGAGGCCGGCCTCGAGGGCGCGCGCCCACTCGGGCTGGCCGCCCGCGTCGTCGCCGTTCTGCGCGACGAACTCGGAGTGCGACGGGACCATGACCGGGGTGATCGATCCATCCGGGGCGCCCAGCGGCGTGGTCGCCTGGCCGGTGCCGATGACCGCGGGCGGGAACACCAGGCCGTTGCTGCCCTCGGTGTAGTTCTTGTGGTTGGAGTAGATGCGGCTGATGATGCCGGGGCCGCCCTCGCCGAGGCCGCTGCCGATCCAGTTGCGCGCGGTCTGGTGATCGCCGACGCCCGAGGACGCGCCCGGCGTGTGATCGACCGTGCCGAGCACGCAGATCTCGTGGCTGATCGCGGTGATCGGCGGGACCGCGGCCATGCCGAGCGCGACCGTGTCCTGGTACGGCTGGTTGTCGAAGACCGCCGAGACGCCCCAGTCGGTGGTGCCGCTGCCGGCCTGCACGCCGTAGGGGTTCCAGCGACCGTCGACGTTGCCGTTGAACATCGGCACGGTGCGGGCACCGCCGTCGAGGTTGAAGAGCAGGACGTGGTTGTGGCGCGAGCGCGGGATGTCGCCGCCGGCGTGGCTCAGCCGCGGGATCCACAGGTGCGGCGCCGCGATGGCCGTGGCAACGCCGCCGAGCCCGTACTTCAGGAAGTTGCGTCGATTGGCAAAGAACTTCGACATGGTGGTGACCTCCGCTCGTTCGCCCGTCGCACTAGTAGTAGAAGAAGTCCGCCGACTTGAGGACCAGACGGCAGGCCTGGATCGCGAACTCGGTCGGGGTGCACTCGAGATCGTCGCGGCACAGCGAGATGCCCTCGTCGACCCCGTCGGATGCGCCCTCCATCGTGGGGCGGATGAGCGCGGCGGAGTAGACCTGATCGACCGCCTCCCAGAGCGCCTCCTCCGACTTGTCGCTGGGATCGTCGACGACCGACAGCGGGTAGATCGGCGCCCCGACGCCCGCCATCTCGCAGAGTTCGGCGGTGAGCGTGGCCTGGGTGAGCGCGGCGATGAGGCCCGTCCGGGCCTCGCGAAACTGGCCGACGCGATCGGGGCATCCGCCGAGGAGCTGGGCCTTGTCGCGCAGGGTGTAGTCGGGCTGGCCGCCCGCCAGCGTCGCGTAGGTGTGCGGGTGGAAGCCGCCGTTGCCCGACTGCACCTCGGGGTAGCGGTGATCGCAGCCGACCAGCGGGTTGCCGGCGAGCTTGAACGCGCTGCGCAACCAGTCCTCGGCGTCCATCTGCTTCACGGGCCCGTGCAGATACGGCGGATCCCAGTTCTCGTCGTCCGGCGAGTCGGCCTCTTCGTAGCGGTTGGTCGACGTGTACAGGACGCTGGTGAGGATCTCGCGATCGACCGCGCGGACGTTGCCGTTGGTCTCGACCATGAGGTCGACCAGGGCCTGACGCACCAGCGGCAGCTCGGCGCCGGCGTCGTAGCCGAGGTAGCGCATGAGCGCTCGGTCGACGTACGACTCGTAGAAGGCCGGCTGCTCGGCGATGAGCTGGCCGGGGCGCCGCAGCAGGTCCCACTGCTCGGTGGTCAGCATGCTCTGGTCGATGATGTTCGGGCCGGGGTCACTCGTGTCACCGGGCATCACCGGGGGCACGAGCACGGTCTCGTCGCCCCAGAAATTGCTGTGACAGTCGGCCTCGTTGGGCGCCGCGCAGGCGAGCGTGTTGAGCACGACGTTCTTCGCGTTGCTCTGCATCGGGTCGGGCATCGCCCGCTCCTCCCACAGGTGCCACAGCGGCTCGAGGGCGAGGCGCTCGGCCGGGGTCGCCTCGCGGCCGAGGAAGGCGCGGAAGCTGAACGCGACCAGGTCGTTCCCGTCCCAGCGACCGAGGAACGCCGGGTGGGTCGCCGCGAGCTCGGCGAACTGCCCGAGGGTCAGGGTGCCGGCGTGGAGTTCACCGGCGCGCGCGTCGAGATCGGCGATGTACGCGTAGTGCGTGACGAGCGAGTTCATCTGGAACAGGTCGGCCCACATCCGCTGGCTGGTCAGCAGGTACTCGGGCCGGGCCATGAACGCGTCGACGAGCTCGTCGGCCGACTTGTACTTGCACTGCTGCTCGTACTCGACGTCGGTCGGCGACTCGCCGAGGAGATCGATGTACGCGCGGCGGCACATCTCGACGTCGTCGGCCGGCGGCGGTTCGACGCCGATGCCCTGGATCATCGGGCACGCGGCCTCGTCGATGACGTTGTCGAACTCGAGGCCGTCACAGATCTCGGACGGCTCGCCGGTGTCGGCCGAGCCGGTGTCGGCCGAGTCCGAGGCGCCCGTCGTGTCCGCCCCGGGATCCGTCGTCGCGGGTGCTGTCGCAGTGCCCGTGTCCTCGGCGCCGTCGTCACCGCCGGACGAGCCACCGTTGCAGGCGCATAGGGCTAGGATCACCCCGATGGAATTTCGCGGTACGGCTCGTCGCATTGGACTCAACTCCCTGCCGGGCGGCGTCGTGCAGAACACGGGGCGCGGGGGCTCTCGCGAGGTTTCGCGGCGGGGCGGTCCCCGCACAAGCTCCGACGTGTGAGACCCCACCTCATGGGGGGCTTTCCGGGGTCTCTGGGAAAAAGTTGCCGGCACGCGCGCCGGGTTCCCGCGGGCCGCGAATCGCCCGAATTCGGGGTTCTCGGGGCTCTGGGCCGTTCGAAGGGCGACCGCTTCCGCCCACGAACGCGCCATCGAGATCGCCCGCGTGCTGCGCATGCGCATGCACGCCTCCGCGGCGCGACCGCGATTCCTGCCGAATCGCCACCGCGCCGCGAACCCGTGCGAGCCCGGTTGCGAAGACAAGAGGCGCGCGGCATGGTCGGCGCCATGGTTGGTCATCGGTTGGTTTGGATGTTGGGTGTGTGGTCCGCCGTTGCGGCGTGCGGTGAGGACGCGTCGAGCCCCGTCGATGCGAGCGAATCGACTGGATCGGGGACGACGGGCGCGAGCGCTGCGGATCCGGACACCAGCGGTGGCACGTCCTCGCCCGGGAGCACGTCGTCCCCGTCGACGTCGGGCTCGAGCAGCAGCGGCCCCGCGGAATCCAGCGGCTCGTCCACGGGCGATCCGATGCTGTGCGGCATCACCGACGATCCCGACGCGACCGGGCCGTGGTTCCGCCTCTCCAACGCCGGCAACGCGGTGACCACGGGCGCCACGATCGCGATGGAGTGCGGCGGCCAGGGCTCGCTGATGTTCTATCTCGCGAGCGAACAGGGCGGCTTCGTGCCCGAGGGCGAGACGGTGTACTACGCGGTCACGATGGACGTCCCGGGGTTCGACGCGCTGTCGCCGAACGGGCACTTCTTCCAGCAACTGAACTACGGCGTCGGCGTCGGCTGTGGGTTCGCCGACGAGGCCGACGGCGGGTTCTCCCTGGACGGCATCGCGGTGCTGCCCCCCGACGCGCTCCTCGACGTGTCGATGGTGAACGGCGCCGCGGCCACGCTCCACGTCGAGATGCTCCCGCCCGGCGCAGATCCGGTCGTACTCGACGCCGAGCTCACGCTGATGGTCGATCCGACCCTGACGACCGAGACCTGCGGCTTCGGCTGAGGCCGTCCGGGCCCCCTCGCAGCCCTGCCCTACGTACAACACTCGACACGCCGAGGAAGCCCCGCACCGGGCTCCTCGCGTCGGCTACGGTGACGGTGGGGCACATGCTGGCGAACGCACTACTCTCGACGATCCTCGGGCTCGATGGTCCCGTCTCCGTGCCATGCGGACTGACGCAGCCGCTGAACCCCGACTACGGCGGCGTGCCGTACGACTGCGCCGAGTCGCAGGACACCGGCTACGACAGCGGCGACCCGTTCGACATCACGGTGGTGATGATCGACGGCGAGCCCGTGGAGAAGGACACCGCCAATGCCTTCTGGGTCATGCGCGAGGCGGCCTCGGCCGATGGCGTCGAGATCCACATCAACTCCGGCTTCCGCACGATGGAGGAAAGCCGTACTGCTTCTCGTCGGCGTTCTGGGCGCGCAGGAGGGCTTTGTACATCGACTCGAGGTGGGACTCGAAACCGCAGCCCGCGATGCCCTGGGGGCCGAAGCACTGGAACGCCTCGGTCGTGCTGATGTCACCGGCGAGGTTGGTCTTGCCCTCGATGTTCTCCAACCAGGGGCGCTCCTTCGGCTCGGGATCGAACTCGGTGCTCGTGGGTTCGATGCCGATCGACTCCGTCGAGCACACGTCGGTGCACGCCACCGCGGTGGCGTCGGCCGGCGGGGTGGATTTGGACACGAACTCCCCCTGGCGGCTGCGGCAGCTGGACAGCTGCAGCTTGCCGGCCTCTGGCGACGTACTGCCACCGCACTGAGGGTTGCCGTTGTCGGTCGTGGTGACCCCGATGCGGTAGTTCGCCTTGACCAAAGGATCCTCGAGGACGTCGATGAACGCCGGGAAATTGGCCGCCAACAGCCCCTGTTCCTCGCCCATCGAGCCCGAGTTGTCGATCACGAAGAGGATGTCGACGTCCTTGTTGACCGTCAGCGCTACCGCGTTCTCCTTCTCCGATGCCGCCTCGTACTCCACGTCCTTGAGCGGGTGGTCGAGGCAGGCGAGCAGTGTCGGCGAAGCGACGCCGGTGGCAGCGAGCAGCGTCATGCGGGAGACGAGGAAGGTGCGGCGCATGGGAACTCCACCGCGCGAGGTCCGCCCGAACTGGGGGCCTCGGCGTCCATGTGTTCCGCGACGGCTCGACTTCCATCACGCGCACGACGAAAAACGGGGGAAGCACCGAGTGCTCCCCCCGTGGGCGGGCGACGTGGTCCGCGACGACTTCAGGCCAACAACGCCGCGAGCGGCGTGTTCGAGTAGCCGTTGCCGGAGCCGACCTCGGTGGCCTCGGGCACGACCGACTTGAGGATCGCGAGCAGCACGTCCGACGTGTTCTCGCCGCTGGGCGAGTGGTAGTGGATGCCGGGGTGCGTGAGCGTGCCGCCACCGCCGCCGCACACGAGGATCGGCATGTCGTCCGTGGAGTGCGTCAGGCCGCTCGCGGCGTCCGACGACGCCAGCAGCACCGAGTTGTCGAGCAGATTGCCCGCCCCCTCGGGCGTCGCCTGCAACGCCTCGAGCAGGACCGCCAGCTGCTGCATCGTGAAGCTGGTCGCGGCGTCGACCATGTCGTTCATGCCACCGTCGTGGGTGAGATCATGGTGGCCCTGGGTCGCGCCGACCGTGTTGAACACGGTGTAGCCGACCGAGCCCGTGAACTGCACGCTGGCGATCCGCGTGACGTCGCAGGTGAACGCCATGACGATGAGGTCGGTCATCGCACGGTTGACGGCCTCGAGCTGCTCCTGGCCCTCGATGTCGTCGTTGTTCTGCTGCGTCATCTCGGGGATCTCGCACAAGGGCGCGAGGGCGTCGATCTGCGAACGGATCTGCTCGACGCTGGCGAGGTGGGCGTCGAGGCGGATCTTGTCCGCGTTGCCCACCCGCAGCTTGAGCCGCTCGACGTCAGCCTTGACCGCGTCGAGGCTGGCGATGCGGTGGGGCTTGGTCGGATCGTCCGGCACGGAGAACGAACCGAAGAGCTGGTTCCACACCTCGCGGGGATCGAACAGCTGCGACAGCGGCGAGTCCGGCCCCTGGTGCGAGAGGAACTGCAGAGTCGGGCCCTCGCTGCCGATGATGCGCTTCGACACGGCGACCTGGATCGACGGCAGCGTGGTGTCGACGCCGACGGGCGGAGCGGGGATGTCCTGGCACAGTACCTGGGTGCGGATGAACTTGCCGCGGTACGTCGGCGAGGTCGTGGTGACGTGGCCGAGCACCGACAGCAGCCCGGCATGCCCGAAGAGCCCGCCTCGCAGCTGCTCGGGCGGGAGCACGACCTGGGTCGGCGTCGTGTACTGCTCGGGGTTCGGCAGGCCGTAGTGCGCCGCGAGCTGAGCGTCGACGAAGGTGAAGTCGGCGTCGAAGAGGTCGCGGAAGTCCGCGTCGGCGTCGAACGCCAGGTGGGTCACCAGCGCGCGGGTCTCGTTGCCCATCGCGGCAGCGAGCTCCGGCGTGAACGTCGGGAAGACCGTCGGGTCCTTCGGCACCGTCTCGAGCTCGCGGATGCGGAAGACCTCGGCGGCGAAATCGGCGAGGGCAAGGCGCGTGTCGGGCGACTCCACCAGGGTCCACGCCACCTCGCGCACACCGTCAGCGTCGTCGAGCGCGCCGGCCTCCGCGAGATCGAGCAGCTCGGCGTCGGGCGTGCTGTCGCGCAGGAAGAACGACAGCCGCGTGGCCATCTCGATCCCGGTGAGTCGTCGGCGCCCCTCGACGTCGCCGGGCTCACCCACCTCGACCTGGTACAGGAAGTTGGGCGACTGCAGCATCGCCGCGACGACCGTGCGCACGCCGAGGTCGAAGTCCCCGAGGTCGGTCGCCGCCGCCAGGCCCACGGCGACGTAGCTGTCCTGCTCCTCGGTGATGAGCGAGCGGCGGAAGGCAAGGCGCCCGAAGCTCGTCACGAACTCGCGCAGGCACGCCTCGTCGCTGGGCCCCGTCGGCGCGCAGGCGTGGTGCGCCGCGAGCATGGTCGCATCGGCGGCCGCCGCGGCCGCCCGCGCCGAGGCCTCGAACGCGTCGACCTTGGCGTCGGTGAGCGACAGCTGCGACGCACCGACCGCGTCGAAGCCGTTGATCGCGACGTCGTCCGGCGGCGTGACGGCCAGCGACGACGCCTCGCCGAGGAGGTCGCGGACGGTCCGCACGTACTGGCGCGCGAGCAGCAGGCGCAGGCGCACGGGCGCGGGCTCGAACTCCGCATCCACGCCATCGTCGGCTCCGGTGCCGGCCTCGTCACCGACGCCGGTGTCGTCCGCGGTCCCGTCACTCCCCTGCTCGGCGGCGCCGCCGTTGCCTCGGCCGTCGAGGCCCGAGTAGCAACCCATCGGTAGCAGCGCGCCGCAAAGCGCGATCGTCCTGCATGTGTGCTGCACGTGTCTCGACCCCCGCACGAGCATCGCACCGAACGAGCGGCGATGGTGCACACGATTCGCGAGAAAGATGGGGGGTCTGGCGTACCTCGCCGACGTGCGGACGCGGCTTTGGGTTTGACGGCTTTGCGGGCGGTCACTCGGCGAGGACGATCCGCGAGGTGTCGCGCTCGAGGGTCCATCGCCGGATGGCGGCGCGATCCGGCGCGTCACGATCGCGCAACACCGCCCCGCCGTCGCGATCCGACGGCGACCTCGCGACCGCGGTGCGGATCCGCTCCGCGAGCGCGGCGTCGGGCACCGCCCCGCGGCCGGGCGCGCCGAGCTCGACGACCGCAGGCCAGATCTGCGTCAGCGATTCCCACGCGACCTCGCGGACCGCCGCGTACGGATCGTCGAGGGCCTCCGCGAGCACGGCCCGCTGCCACAGGGATCCCGAGATCGACGTCGCCGGCGCCCAACCCAGGTGCCAGGCCCACAGCGCCCGCACGCCGGCCTCGGCCGCGAGGACCCCGGTGGCCGCCGCCGCGGGCTCGTCCACCGGGATCGCCACCGCCTCGCCGCGCCACCGCGACAACCACGCGGCGGTCCAGCCGAGCGAGCGATCCAGGTGACACAGGTTGCACGCGTTGGGTCGACCCGTCTCGGCGCTGACGGCAGCGTCGGGCGTATCGACCTGGTGGCTGCGGATCGCTCCGAGCAGTCCCCACGTCGTGCGCGGCATGTGGCAGTTCATGCAGCGCGCGCCGTCCCCATCGCCGTGGTGCGTGTGCGCGGCGTCGGCGTAACGGGCAGACGCGTGGCACTGCGTGCACGCGGCGTCGCCGTCCATGCCCACGCGCAGCTGATCGTCGCGGGTCCCGTCGTGGAGCGAGTGACATGACAGGCACGACAGCTCACCGGAGGCCGCGCACGGGGATTCGACCTGCGCGTTGTACTCGCGCCCGGTGACCCGCACCATCCCGTCCGACCAGAAGCGATCGGCGAGGAAGTTCGGATCCGCCTCGAGCACCGCGTCGATCCAC
Source organism: Nannocystaceae bacterium (assembly GCA_044344875.1). GTDB lineage: Bacteria > Myxococcota_A > Polyangia > Nannocystales > Nannocystaceae > Xiheibacterium. The sequence continues at coordinate 14,594 of JBIJCC010000081.1, read as the reverse complement.
GCGTCGTCGCGGCCGTCGTCGCGCGCCGGGTGCCGCACGAGGCGGCCCCAGTCCGCGATCGGATCACCTGCGGCATGGGACGAGCCGTGGGCGAGCCACCCCGCCTCGTCGTCGAACTCCGTGATCGCGTGGCACTGCGCGCACACCTGCGCGCCCGCGTCGGCGGCCATCGCCCGCGGCTGCACGATGTCCGACGGCGGACCCTCGCCGCGGCCGAGGTACCGCGCCCACGGGTTGCGCCGCGCCGCGACGTGGGCCGCCGCGGGCCCGTGGCACGACTCGCACGCGATGCCGAGCTCGACGACCTCGGAGCCGACCTTGCCCGTGCCCTCGCGCCACCCCGGCGTGCCCGCGACCGCGTGGCAGCGGATGCAGATGCGGTTCCAGGTGTAGACGCCGTCGTCGCCCTCGGGGCGCACGAGCGTGGCGGCGTTGGGCACGAAGCGCTGGGCGTCGATGCGCCACGCGTACTCGAAGGCGTGCACCGCCCCGGTCGCCGGGTCGGGGATCCAGTACAGCTGCAGGTGGTGCGAGCCCGTCGTCATCACCACCGGCTCCACACGCTGCTCGCCACCCGGGAGCGTGCGCACGACCTCGGGACGCGACCCGGTCCAGCGCAGCGCGACGCCACCGGGCAGCTCGCCGGACCACGGCGCAAGAATGCTGTCGCGCCCGGCGGCCTGCGTCATCGTGCGGTGGTAGCTGCCGTGCCAACTGTCGTACGCGGCCGGGTGGCACGCGGCGCAGGTCTCGGAGCCCGCATACCCGTCGTCGCGATCGACCCGCGGGGTCCAACGCGCCCGCTCGCCGGCCCACGCCCGATCGGCTCGGCCGTGGTGCACCCGCGCCCACATCGCCGCGCCGACGAGGCCCGCCAGACCGAGCAGCACCCATCGCGCCGGTGCACGCACCGTGAGGAGGCTACCGCGATGGGCGACGGCGCAGGGCCACCGCGGTGGTTTTCGCCGCTTTCTTGGGCGGGATGGGCCGCCCTTGAGACCGTCGACGGGCGAGGTTCGCCATGCCCGATCGCAACACACTCCAAGGGTTCACCGATCTCGAGCACACCCTCTTCGGCTGGGACGCGGGCCACCGCGACACGTCGGCGCAGGGCTTCGTCCGTGACGCGCTCGGGCCTCGCCGCGCCCGCGTGCGGTTCAAGACCGATCGCTACCCGACGGTGCCGCTGGGCCCGGACACGCTGCGCGCCTGCAACTCGTGACCGCGAACTGACCTCGGGGCCGCGGGCGGAGCCGCGCGGAGCCGCGATGGCTCGGTCAGCCCATCCGCCGCAGGAAGCTCTGCAGGGTCGTGAGCTGCAGCGTCGGGTTGGTCCGCCGCACCTGACCCAGCGTCGCCCGCTCGCCGCCGTACGCGTGCCCGGGCAACAGCAGCGTCTGGGCCGGCAGGGTCGCGAGGCGCTCGTTCAACGTCCGGAACATCTGCTCGGCGTCGCCGCCCGGCAGATCGACGCGACCGCAGCCCTGCAGGAACAGCGTGTCCCCGGCGAGCAGCGCCTCCTCCTCGCCGTGGGTGAGACCCGCGACGCGGAAGCACATCGAGCCCGGCGTGTGACCGGGCGTGTGCAACAGCTCGATCTCGATGCCGCCGACGCGGACCTTGTCGCCCGAGTCGTGCTCGACCAGATCGCTCTTCGACAGGCCGGTCACCATGCGCACGCCGTCGGACTCGAGGCGGTGCACGTGGGCCTTGCAGCCGCACTTGGCCCCGAGCTCGGCGATGCCCTGGATGTCGAAGCCGAAGATCGAGCCGCCGCAGTGATCCGGGTGGTAGTGGGTCACCAGCGCGCCCGTGATCGTCATGCCGTCGGCCGCGGCCGCCGCGATGAGCCCGTCGACATCCCACGCCGGATCGACGACCACGCACTCGCGGGCGTCGAGGTCGCCCACCAGATACGCGAAGTTCTGCATGCCCGCGGCCATCTGGTCGCCGGTGGCGAAGTCTCGGCCCGCGAGGAGCTGCTTCAGGTAGAGCTGGGCCATCGAACTCACCGTCCCGGCGGCAGGGTGTCGAGCACCGGCCGGCGGTAGTGCGGCACGGCGCGGCGTTCGTCGCGATCGTTGCAGGCCAGCACCGCGACCGCGGTGATGTTGTCGTCGCCGCCGCGCTTGTTGGCGAGCTCGAGGCACACCCGCGGGAGATCGGCGTACCAGTGATCGCGGGCGAGCACGGCGAACTCCTCGGCGTCGATGTAGTTCGACAGGCCGTCGGAGCACAGCAGGAACGCGTCGCCGAGGTTGACCGTCAGCGGCAGCACATCGGGGTCGACCTGGCGCTCGAAGCCGACCGAGCGGGTGATGATGTGCTTGAGGTCGCTCTGCGCGGCCTCCTCCTCGGACATGCGCCCGGCCTGGACCTGCTCGTTGAGCCACGAGTGATCCGTCGTGAGCTGCCGGCACGTGCCGCCGCGCAGGAGGAACGCCCGCGAGTCGCCGACGTGGACGACGTTGCCGCGCTCGCCGTACACGAACAGCCCGGTCAGCGTCGTGCCCATGCCCTGCAGGCGGTGATCGGTGGCGGCCTGATCGTTGATGCGCGCGCTGGCCTCGCTCGCGGCGACCGCGAGCATCTCGGCGATCGCCGCCGTGCGGTGCTCGGGCGGGACCCGGGCCAGCGCATCGATGCCCCGGCGCACGACCTTGTCGACGACGTCGACGCACAGCTGCGAGGCATGGGCCCCGCCGGCGTGGCCGCCCATCCCGTCGGCGACGAGGTACAGACCCAGCGCGGTGTCGACGAGGTGGCTGTCCTCGTTGTGGCTACGCACACGCCCGACGTCGGTCGCGGGCCAGGCCATCAGTCGCACGATCGGGATCCTACCGGAAGCCGGGGCGTTGGGCGACCGTCGAGTCCGCGACCGTCCGCGCGGATCACACCTTGAAGGCCTCGGGCTCGTCCGAGATGCCGATCTCGCTGCCGTCGAAGCGGATGCGCTTGGGCTTCTCGTCGACCTGCGTGAGGATCGAGACCGGCCGTCGCCAGACCCGCTCGACGTTGCGCAGGGTGTCCCGCGCATAGTCGAGCTTGAGGTCGCTGCCCTCGTGTCGGTGCCCGAGCAGCAGCTCGCCGCGGTTGAGGTAGTTCGAGTCGACCACGTAGATGAACGGCTGGCCGAAGTTGGTCAGCGCGCCCAACAGCTTCTGCTTGATCTGCTGGAACTCGCGGCTTTCGATCTCGAGCCGGCCCGAGCGGCGGTTCTCGGCGAACGTGAAGTACTTCTGCTCGCGGCAGAAATCCATCGTGAAGAACTCGTCGATGAACGTCACGTCGTTGTAGAGCCGACGGACCTCGAAGATCTTGGCCTTGCCCAGGCCGAGCTTCTTGTTCCAGTTGGTGCGCTGCTCGAGGTTGTCGCAGCGGTCCCACTCGGGGCCGAACTTGCCCTCGTCCCAGCGGCGCTCGATGTCGCGGTACAGCTCGACGCCGAGCTTGTACGGGTTGAGCTGGCCCGGCGCCGAGGCGAACACGCCCGAGACGACATCGGCGTAGTCGATCACCTCGTCGTCGCGCAGGGCCTTCTCCGTCATGATCCGGGAGTGCCAGTAGCTGGCCCAGCCCTCGTTCATGATCTTGGTCTGCATCTGCGGCAGGAAGTAGTAGGCCTCGCCGCGCAGGATGCCGAGCACGTCGGCCTCCCAGGCCTCGAGCGGGGCGTGCTGCATCAAGAAGCCGAGGACGTCGCGCTCCGGCTGCGCCGGGTTGCGGTGCTTGACCTGCTCCCGCTTCTCGCGCTGCTTCTGCCGCTGCGATTCCACGAACTCGGGCGGGTTGATGTAGTCCTCGAGGTACGTGCGCTCGTTCTGCAGGCGCACGCGATCGTCGTCCACCGCGTCGGGGGCGTTGGTGCTCGCGGGCGCCTGGTTGCGGGCGTCGCGGAACGAAAGCCACGGGTCGATGAGGTTGTCGAGCGACAGACACGTGTCGATGAAGCTCTCGACCGTGTTGACGCCGTGGCGGTCCATGTACCGGCGGACCCGCGCGGCGTTGTTCGCCATCACGTCGATCATCCGCCGGTCGGTCCGCGAGAAGTAGTGGTTGTTGCGGAAGAAGTCGTTGTGGCCGTAGACGTGGGCCATCACGAGCTTCTGATCGACCTGCGAGTTGCCCTCGAGCAGGTACGCGTAGCAGGGGTCGGTGTTGATGACCAACTCGTAGATCTTCGAGAGCCCGTAGGTGTGGCTCTTGATCATGTGGTCGTATTCCATGCCGAACCGCCAGTGCGGATACCGGACCGGGAACCCGCCGTAGCTGGCGATCTCACACATCTGGCGGTAGTCGACGAGCTCGAAGATCTGCGGGAAGTACGAGAGGCCGTAGCCGTCCGCATAGCCCTGGATCTCGACCTGCAGCTCGCGCAGGTACGGTGGGATGGGGGCCATCAGCGGCCTCCCTTCAGGAACTCGCGGATCGAATCCATGATGTCGTCCTTGCCCGTGACCTCGCTGGTGACGAGCTTGGGCTGGCTGGGGAACGCGGCGCGGATGTCCTTGATGAACTGACCCGAGCCGTAGGGGCTCTCGACCTGGCCGTACCCGAACTGGTTGCACGCCGGCAGCAGGGTGTCGCGCAGCAGGTTGATGCACGTCGCGGTGTCGTCGACCGACCAGTTGTCGCCGTCGGAGAAGTGGAACGCGTAGATGTTCCAGTTCTCGGGCGGGAACTCCTTCTCGATGAGCTCCGAGCACACGCGGTACGCCGAGCTGATCATCGTGCCGCCCGACTCGCGCGTGCGGAAGAAGACCTCGCGGTCGACGACGCGCGCGGTGGCGTCGTGGATGATGTAGCGCGACTCGAGGCCCTGGTACTGGCTGCGCAGCCAGGTGTCGATCCAGAACGACTCGATGCGGACGATTTCCTTCTGCTCGTCGCCCATCGAGCCCGACACGTCCATCATGTAGATGATGACGGCGTTGGACTGCGGCCTGGGGTCGGTGCGCCAGCTGCGGTAGCGCCGGTCCTCGCGGATCGGGACGATGATCGGCAGGTCCTTCACGAAGGTGCCGCTGGCGACCTGACGCCGCAGCGCCCGCTTGAACGTGGCCTTGAACGACCGGAGGCTCTCGGGGCCGGTGCGGCGCAGGCTGACGTAGCGGTCCTTCTTGGTGTCGAGCGACTGCGTGCCGCGGGGCTCGATGCGCGGCAGCCCCAGCTCCTCGCCGAGGATCGCCGCGAGCTCGTCGAGCGTGACCTCGACCTCGAGGTTCTTGTCGCCCTCGCCCTCGCCGGCCTTGCCCGCGCCCTGCCCCTGCTGCGGATCGCCGCCGCCGACCGGATCGCCCGGCTCGCCCTCGCCCTGCCCGACGCCCTGCTTCTGGTTGCCACCCAGCGTGAAGCGCGGGATGTCGATCTGCGGCATCGGGATCGTGACGGTGTCCTGCCCCTTGCGACTCATCATGTCGCCGCGCGAGATGTACTTGCGCAGGTTCTGGCGGATCTTCCCGCGCACGATCTCGCGGAAGCGGCTGTGGTCCTTGTCGATGCGAGAGATCATGGCGTTGGACTTCAGGCTCGGACGGGTCGCGCGAGGGGAACCCACGCGAGTGGAGTTCAAAGGGTAGCAAAGCGGCGAGGCCCGTAACCGGACGGCGGACGATCCGCCGCGAAAGGGCCACGGGGCGTGCCCGCAGCGGGGGTTCGCCTCGCGCGGCGGATCGCGGGCGCGAGGGCCGAGTCGCGGGCCGTGCTAGGCTGACCAGCGTGTCCGCGACGCTCGAACGGCCCCTGGGACGCCCCGCGACGCGGGCCGACCTCGACGCGCTGCCGCCCCACCTGCGCGGCGAGATCATCGACGGTGCGCTCTACGTCCAGCCGCGGCCGCGGGCGATCCACGCCAACGTCGAGGCGTCGATCCTCGAGGCGGTGCGCGGTCCGTACCAGCACGGCCGCGGTGGCGCCGGCGGGTGGTGGGTCCTGCCCGAGCCCGGCATCGAGGTCCCGGGCGCGACCGAGTTCGTGCCCGACGTGGCGGCGTGGCGCCGCGATCGCCTCCCCGCGTTGCCGGGCGACCGGGCGATCGACGTCGTCCCCGACTGGGTGTGCGAGGTGCTCTCGCCGAGCACGCGCGGCTACGATCTGGTGACCAAGCGGCGCTTCTACGCGCGCATCGGCGTCGCCTGGCTGTGGTACGTCGACGTCGAGGCGCGCTCGGTCAGCGTCTGTCGCCTCGAGGCCGGGACGTGGCGCGAGCTGGCGGTCCACGGCGACGACGAGCGCGCGCGGCTCGAGCCGTTCGCCGAGGTCGAGCTCGACCTCGGCAGCTGGTGGGCGGAGTCCCCATGACCGACCGCCCGACCGCCCTGTTCGCGACCGCCATGCTGGGTGCCGCCCTCGCCTGCAGCCCTCGAGCGAAGCCCGAGCCAGCCACGGCCTCGGACAGTCGACCCACGGCCGAGCCCGACCACGACGCAACCACGAGGCCCCTCATGAACAAGCGCATTCTCTTCGTCCTCACCAGCCACGCGACCCTCGGGACAGGCGGCCCTCGCGGCCCTGGCGGCACGGGCGGCAAGCCCACCGGCGCGTACCTCTCGGAGATCACGCATCCCTTCGATGTCCTGCAGCACGCGGGCGCCACGATCGACTTCGTCTCGGTGAAGGGCGGCGCCGTGCCGCTCGACGGCGTCGACCGCAACGATCCGATCAACGCCAAGTACCTCGACGACGCCGCGTTCATGCAGCGGCTGCAGACCAGCGCGGCGCCGACCGACATCGACGCGACGCGCTACGACGCGGTGTTCTTCGCGGGCGGCCACGGCACCATGTGGGACTTCCCCGGCGCGACCGACCTCGCTCGGATCGCGGGCGCCGTCTACGATCGCGGCGGTGTGGTCGCGGCCGTGTGCCACGGACCCGCAGGCCTGCTCGGGGTCACGCTCGCCGACGGCACGCCGCTCGTGGCGGGCAAGCGCGTCGCGGCGTTCACCAACGACGAGGAGCGTGCGATGGGCCTCGCCAAGACCGTGCCGTTCCTCCTCGCGGACGCGCTGGTGGCCAAGGGCGCGACGCACGTGCCGGCGGCGGATTGGCAGCCGCAGGTCGTGGTGAGCGAGCGACTCGTGACCGGGCAGAACCCTGCGTCGGCGGGGGGCGTCGCGCGCGGGGTGCTGGAGTTGCTGACCGGGCGCGAGTGAGTCGCGGGCGCGGCCCGTGCTAGGATCGTCGCCATGTCCACCGCCGCGACCTCGGCGAGCCCCACCCCGGATCTCGCCGGCGAACGCCGGCGATTCTCGGCGAGGGAGGTGCTCGGCATGGTCGACGCGGGGATCCTCGGCGAGGACGACCGGGTCGAGCTGGTCGAAGGAGAAATCCTGACCGTGAACCCGCAGGGACCCGATCATCGGACGCTCAAGGACGAGCTCCACCGCCGGCTGTTGGTCGCGTACGCGGGCAGCGACGTCCACGTGCTCAACCAGGGTCCCATCGTGGCCGGCCCGATCGGCCTCCCGGAGCCCGACCTCGCCGTGGTCCGCGGCACCGAGCGCGCGTATCTCGATCGGCACCCGACGGGCGCCGACCTGGTGCTCGTCGTCGAGCTCGCCAAGACCTCGCACGCCCGTGACCGCGCGAAGCTCCACGACTACGCGCGGGGCGGGGTGCCGGAGTACTGGCTCGTCGACCTGCGCGCGCACGTGCTCGAGGTGTTCCGCGAGCCGCAGCCGGAGACCGGTGCTTTCGCGGTGCACGAGGTGTTGGACGACGGGCAGGACGTCGCGCTGCCGGGGCTGACGGTGCGGTTCTCGGTCGCGAGTCTGTTGCCGTAGGGCCGCGGGTGGCGGGTAGTCGCGCCCCTACCCCCACGCGCCGGCGAAGATCTCGGCGAGCGCGATCGATCCACCGAGGCCGGGCACGGGGGCCTCGGCGTCGCCCTCGTACTCGCGCAGGCGCCAGCTGTCGTCGGGCTCGCGGCCCTGGCACTCGATCCGCGCGCGGTGCTGGGACACCAAGAGCAGCGCGCGGACGCTGGGCAGTGCCCGGTAACCGTTGGCCTTCTCGCCGCGATCGAAGCGCTCGGTGCTGTCCGACAGCACCTCGACGACGAGCGTCGGGTTGAGCAGGACGTCGCGGGCTTCGTCGAGGAAGCGCGGCGGCTCGCACACCATCACGATGTCCGGATAGACGCAGCCGTCGCGGGCGGGCACGTGGACCTTCATGTGCTGGGACCGATGTGCGGGCTCGCGCACCATGGGAGAAGCCAGCAATGCAGCGGTGACCGCCGGCGCCTGTTGGGGATGGGATCACTCGTCCGCGGCGTGATCGGCCAGACGCGGGCGCGGCCGCTGGGGCGGGACGCGGTGCAGTACCGCGGGCAACGTCGGCTCGACGGAGCCGCGGAGGATCGCGGCCACCTCGTCGCGGAGCTCTCGAGGCTCGATGGTGCGGACGCCGTCGAAGACCGAGGCGATGCGGCGCGCGAGCTCGCGGGCGCTGCGATAGGCGACCGTGCGCTCGAGGACGTCGTTGGGGACGAGCCAGCGATCGCACTGCTTGGGGTGCCAGCGGACGCGGTGAACCCAGCGCGCGACCGATCCATGCAGCACGACGACCGCGGTGCCGGGGCGATCGTGGTCGATGCCGTAGGCCGGATCACCGTCGCCCCAGATCTCGGTGGGCACGCGGACGAGCGTCGGGTCGGCATCGGCCGCACACGACTCGAGCGCGTCGATGTGGGCGATGCGGTAGGTGCGGGGCGATGCGGTGTCGCGGCGCCAGGCCCGGAGGTACGCGGCCCCGTCGTGGACGCGCACGGCCCAGGGCTCGACCTCGATCCACGCGGTGGGCGTGGCCGCGGGCTTCCACGGGGACACGTAGGAGATCCGAACGGCGCGACGCCGACACGCGTCGAGGAGCGCACGGAGCACGCCGGGCTGCGCGGTCGTGCCGAGGGTGAGCGTGGACGTGAGCGCGCCGCATGGCGGCAGACCCGCCGGGCCCGATTGCTCGCGCACGCGGGCGTCGAGCTGCTCGACGAGGCGATCGACGCGGCCGAGCATGTCGGCGTCGCAGACCGGCTCGAGGATCGCGCGGGCGAGCAGCACGGCGACGACGTCCTCGGCCTCGGGGGATTCGAGCGGCATGGTGAAGGGCGAGCGCAGCCGCCAGCGGTTGGCGACGCAGTGGATCGGGGCGTCGCGCTCGTCGCGAAGGCGGTTCAGCGCGCGCTGGATCGACACCGCGGAGGTCGGGCCGTCGTCACGGCGGATGACCGCGACGAGGTCGGCCTTGGTGATCCCGCGCTCGCCGGCGTCTTTCACCGCGCGCAGCACCGCGGGCACGAGCTGGGCCTGCCGCAGGCCGCGACGACGTCCTTCGTCGGAGTGCACTTCCTTCGCCACCATGGCAGCGTCGGCGCGCGACGGCGGGGCGGTCAATCGCATCAAGTGTTCAGATCACGACCACGCCGAGCGCCTCGGGCAAGTTGGGCGAGCCGAGGACGCGTAGCCCCGGGACGAACACACCGGTCGTGGAGGCGACGGGGCCGAGATCGACGAGCATCACGTTGTCGGCCCGCGTGTCGATGACCTCGAGCAGCAGCCGCTCGAGCTCGGCGCGGGCGCAGTCGGTGAGGCGGCACGCGAACACGCTGTACTGCAACGCCGGCCCGAAATCGCGCACGATCTTGTGGACACGACGGAGCCGACGGGCGTCGCGGATGTCGTAGCAGACGAGATAGTGGCGTCGCATGGCGGCGGGTCCCCAGGCAGCTCGGGTTCAGCGGGTCCACAACGGCGTGTAGTGCAGCAGCTCGCCGGCGAAGACCTTGGCGAGGATGCGGACCTCGAGCTCGAGGAGGCGGCGGTAGCTCATGCGGTAGCCGAAGCGAGGGTGGGTGGTCTGCTCGTCGGCGCGGCGCTCGTAGGCGCGGATCATCGAGCGACGGCCCCCGTCGCTGAGCTCCACGCCGGCGGCGGAGAGGTGGAATTCCTCGCGGGTGATCCCGCCGGTGCCGACGAGTCGCAGCACGGCGGTGTCGACCCACGCGGCGCGGAACGGCTCGATGAGATCGAGCGCGAGGGCGGGCCGACCGGGGATCATGGTGTGCAGGAGGCCGAGCATCGGATCGAGGCCGACCCGACCGCACGCGGCGACGGCGTCGCGCACGAGCAGGGCGTAGCCGAAGCTGAGCAGCGCATTGACGCGATCGCGGGGTGGTCGGCGCGAGCGGCCGCAGAAGTCGGCCTGCCACGGCCGGGGCAGGAGCTGGGGGAGCGCGTCGAAGTACTGGGCGGCCGCGCTGCCCTCGTGGCCGCGCACGATGTCGAGGGTCGCCGCGGTGGTGGAGGCGCGCAGCGACTGCTGCATGCGCCGCAGGGCGAGCGCGACGGCGCCGTGGGCATCGGCCTCGGACGCGTCGAGATCCGGATCGGGGCCGCCGGCCCACTCGGGCAGATCGCCGCCCTTGGTCTCGTCGGCGACGAGCGCGAGGCCGCGTCGGTGGCGACGCAGGACGGTGCGTTGGTTCCGGATCTTCGCGACGACGATGGCGCGGGCGATCTCGAGGCTGCGTGCGGGGTCGTCGGCGACGCGGTATTGGGCGCGGCGCAGGGCGACGTTGCGGGTGCCGAGCGGCGCGGTGACGCCGAGGAGCCGGCCGGCGCCGCTGTGGTGCGAGACGGCGACGCCCTCGCGCAGCAGGTGCGTCAGGCACGGCTGCGTGACGTGAATCGGACCGAACAGCGCGAGGTGGGCGACGTCGTGCAGGACGAAGCGATCGCTGCCGCCGCGGCGATCGGTGACGACGAGAGAGTCGCCCTCCTTGCGGACCGTGCTGCCGGCGCTCAGGACGTGGACGATGGCGCGTTCGTCGGCGCCGGCGACGATGCGGCGGACGTGGGGGTGGGCGGGCGCGTCGGTGGTGGTCGCCGGGTCTGCGGCGGATGGTTGGCCCGGGGATTGGCCGGCGGATTGGTCGGGGGTGTGCACCGCCGCGGCGGCGCGCTCGGCCGCCGCGTGCTCGGCGAGCTGCGCCTGGTCGGCGAGCAGCGCGTGGTGCTCGTCGGGGAGGCAGACCTCGTGGAGGGAGCAGCCCGGGCACTTGGGGCTGTCGAGCAGCGGGGCCGGGGGCACGGTGGCGAGGGCGGTCTCGCGGGCGTGGGCGATGACGGCGTGGGCGAAGCGCTCGAGCTCCGGGGTGAACGGGATGGCGACGCGGTCGCGGCTGCCGCGGTAGACGAGGCGGGCCTCGTTGCACGGGAGACCGTAGTCGCGGAGCAGCGCGATGTAGAGGACGACCTGGACGATGTCGGCGGGCCAGGCCTTGTACGGGAGCTCGTGGTCGTGCCAGCGGTGATCGTCGCGCTGGGGCGCGCGGCCGTGCTTGGCCTCGACGACGATGACTTCGTCGGCGGTGACCTCGACGAGATCGATTTCGCCGCGGATCCCGAGGCGCTCGGAGGCGAGGGCGAGGCGGCGCGGGAGGGCGGCGAAGAGCTCGTCGATGGCGGCGGCGTCGACGGGATCGTCGACGACGCGGAGGCGGGTGCCGCGTTTGCGGGCGCGCTCGTGCTGGCCCTTGCCTTCGATCGTGTCCGCGCTGTGGAGGAAGATTCCTTGGACGTGCTCGAGGTGGAAGAGGCGCGGGCAGTAGACGAGCTCGTTGCACATGCGCACGGGGATGAGATCGGCGTCTTCGTGGGCGGTGGCGTGGATGATGGGTTCGGCCATGGGGTGGCGAGGACCTCCAGGGAAGAGAGATCCACGGGTTTGGGTGATCTCGATGATCTTGGGAGGATCATGCGCGGGGTTGATGGTTCGGGCGGATGTGCTTGGGGGGGTGGTGCGCGGAGACGCGGTCGTTGGGACGTTCGGACGGCGTTCGCGGTGCTCGCTGGATCCGCAGCGCTGCGGTGGTCGTGGTGGGGCGTGCGGGGACGAAGAAAGTTCGCGCGGGATCGAGCGAGCGGCCGCGGGATCGGGCGACAGGCTCGGCGGCCGAGCGGGTTGCAAGGGCATGCCAGCCGCGCGGCTCCGCGCGGGTTGTGGTAGGCTGGGTTTGCACGGTGGCTCGGGCGTGGAGATCCACGGGGCTCGCGTGCGTTCCTTCGATCTCGGCCCCGCACGGTGGGCTGGGCGGGTGTCTGAGAACCGAGAGGAGAACAAGCGTGAGGAGAGAACGAAGCTGTCGAGGAGCCTGCGTGCGAAGGGGGTGCAGAAGCCCTGGGATCGCGGTAGGTTGTGAGGCGGCCCCTTCCGCGTCGGCAACGACGCGGCCCCATTGAAGCTTGTGCACGGGGTTCTTCGGGTCGTACTGCGACGGATCCTTCCGCGTCGGCAACGACGCGGCCCCATTGAAGCTCGAGCCCCGTCGGGGTGCCGCTCCGGGTCCCTGCCCTTCCGCGTCGGCAACGACGCGGCCCCATTGAAGCGACGTCCCCGCCCTTGCGCGCCGCGGCGACGTACTCGGCCTTCCGCGTCGGCAACGACGCGGCCCCATTGAAGCTTCGTGCCGTCGTGCGACTCGTCGATCGACATCGCCACCTTCCGCGTCGGCAACGACGCGGCCCCATTGAAGCGCGACGCGGGCGCTGGCGGCGGTGGTGTCACCGATCCTTCCGCGTCGGCAACGACGCGGCCCCATTGAAGCGCCAGCCCGAGCACGGAAACGGCGACGATCGCAACCTTCCGCGTCGGCAACGACGCGGCCCCATTGAAGCGCGTAGGCGGACTGCGCCGCGAGCAGGTAGTTCGCCGCCTTCCGCGTCGGCAACGACGCGGCCCCATTGAAGCGGCTCAGGCTTGACGCTGACCTCGGCATTCGGCGGTCCTTCCGCGTCGGCAACGACGCGGCCCCATTGAAGCGTGTAGTGGCTGTGCAGCTCCGACTCGACCCGCATCGCCTTCCGCGTCGGCAACGACGCGGCCCCATTGAAGCACCGGCTTCGGGCTCGTCTCGCCGGTCACCGTCACCCTCCTTCCGCGTCGGCAACGACGCGGCCCCATTGAAGCACCGCCAAGCACGCGGGGCAGCTGTACACGATCAGCTCCCTTCCGCGTCGGCAACGACGCGGCCCCATTGAAGCCTCGACGGCGCGCTGTGGTGGATCGCCGTCGCGACCCCTTCCGCGTCGGCAACGACGCGGCCCCATTGAAGCTTCACCGAGGCGACGATCGTGCGCGACGACGACAGCCTTCCGCGTCGGCAACGACGCGGCCCCATTGAAGCGTCATGTGCTTCCTTGGGTATACGGCGGGTTGGGGCCTTCCGCGTCGGCAACGACGCGGCCCCATTGAAGCACCGCGGCGCAGTCCGCCGCGCTCGCCGACAACGCGACCTTCCGCGTCGGCAACGACGCGGCCCCATTGAAGCCGCATCGACTGCGCGGGGGCGATGTGATTGTACTGTCCTTCCGCGTCGGCAACGACGCGGCCCCATTGAAGCTGTATGAGTTCAGCCCTTCACACGATCGACCTCAGCCTTCCGCGTCGGCAACGACGCGGCCCCATTGAAGCAGCACACGCGCGAGCGTGTTGCGGCTGTGGCGTCCGCCTTCCGCGTCGGCAACGACGCGGCCCCATTGAAGCGGGTGCGCGATCTCCTGGTAGCTCAGCAGCCGAGGCCCTTCCGCGTCGGCAACGACGCGGCCCCATTGAAGCCACTCGCTCGAGAACGACAGCCCGAGTGCCGTCGACCCTTCCGCGTCGGCAACGACGCGGCCCCATTGAAGCCCGATGCACACCGTCGTCCCGGTGCTCCCCGTGGCGAGGCCTTCCGCGTCGGCAACGACGCGGCCCCATTGAAGCCGGCTGGGCGTGTACGAGGGCGGCATCGTCGGTGACGCCTTCCGCGTCGGCAACGACGCGGCCCCATTGAAGCCTCGGCATCTTCACCGCTCGCACCTCGACGCCGAACCCTTCCGCGTCGGCAACGACGCGGCCCCATTGAAGCCCGATGGGGGATGGCGGTCCGGTGGCGTTCCGTTCCTGCCTTCCGCGTCGGCAACGACGCGGCCCCATTGAAGCCCGAGCCAGTACGCCGAGTGTGTGGCGTGGGCGAAGGCCTTCCGCGTCGGCAACGACGCGGCCCCATTGAAGCCCGAGGTGGATCGATCCGGTGCCCGTGGTGCCGCCGTCGCCTTCCGCGTCGGCAACGACGCGGCCCCATTGAAGCTCGAAGGCCTCGCGGAGGTACTGCTTCTCCGCCGCCGCCCTTCCGCGTCGGCAACGACGCGGCCCCATTGAAGCGACCGCACCGAGAGGCAGATGTGCAGTTCCTTCCCTCCTTCCGCGTCGGCAACGACGCGGCCCCATTGAAGCCCCACCACATCGCCCGTGATGCGCGTGCCTGCTCCGACCGCCTTCCGCGTCGGCAACGACGCGGCCCCATTGAAGCCGGGCGAGCCGCAACCAGGCGGCCGACCCCACCGCCGCCTTCCGCGTCGGCAACGACGCGGCCCCATTGAAGCCGTCGATTTCCTGTCGTCTGCGGTGGACGACAGAATAGCCTTCCGCGTCGGCAACGACGCGGCCCCATTGAAGCGAGAACAGTCGCCACGCCAGGTAGCGCAGGCAGTCGTCCTTCCGCGTCGGCAACGACGCGGCCCCATTGACGCAACCTCAACACCGTCGCGATCACGGCG
>JBIJCC010000171.1:0-15374 GCA_044344875.1 Nannocystaceae bacterium | reverse complement strand
TCCACGAAGAGCGCTTTCCCACCGCTCCCTCCGACACACCGCCCGCCTCCCACGCCGCGCACATCCACGAGCCACTCGGCCGGGGCGGCGGCCTCGTCGCGCAAGCCAGCGCCCGCTTCGAGCACGAGCGCTACGTCGCCGACGACATCCTCGGCCACGGCCGCTCCAACGCCACCACCTTCGCTGCCGGTCGCCACGTCACCGTCGCCATCGCCGGCGAAGCCCCCGTCCGCCTGCTTCTCACCAAGGTCACCCACTCCGGCGATTGCCCAGAGGCCGAACTCGGCGCCGCCGCGTCCGGCCGCGGCCCCAACTACACCAACACGTTCGACTGCCAGCCCCTCGACATCGTCCACCGCCCGCGCCGCCAGCTCGATCCCCCGCAGATCCACGGCCTCCAGACCGCCACAGTCGTCGGCCCACCCAACGAGGAGATCCACACCGACGAGCACGGCCGCATCCGCGTCCGCATGCACTGGGATCGCTCCGCCGCGTCCGCCACACCCGACGCGGACGCAAGCTGCTGGCTCCGCGTCGCACAATCCTGGGCCGGCCAAGGCTTCGGCGCGGTCGTGATCCCGCGCGTCGGCATGGAGGTCCTCGTCGCCTTCCTCGACGGCGATCCCGACCGCCCGATCTGCGTCGGCTGCGTCTACAACGGCGCCCACCGACCGCCCTACCCGCTCCCCGACGAGAAGACCAAGAGCACCTTCCGCTCGAGCAGCACGCCGGGCGGCGAGGGCTACAACGAGCTCACCTTCGAGGACCGCACCGGCGGCGAGCAGATCTACGTCCACGCCCAGCGCGACCTCGTCGAGCGCGTACGCCACGACCACACGTCCACGATCGGCCACGACCGCACCGCCACCATCCGTCGCCACGACACCCTGACCGTCGGCGGCGACCACCAAACGACCATCGACGGCAACCACTCCCTGGTCGTCCACGGCGGCGGCAAGACCGGCACGCCCGGCTCCACAGCCGCGATCGAAGGCGCCCTCGAGGTCCGCGTGACCAAGCCCGGCCACGTGCTCGTCGACGCCGCAGCCTCGATCACCTTCCAGTGCGGCGCCAGCTCGATCGTGATGGACCCCAGGTCGATTCGCATCGTTGCCGGCGACGGCGCCTTCGCGAGCCTCGGCACCGACGCGACCGTCGTGTCCGCGGCAGGCGCGACCGCCCAGATCAGCGACGCCGTCGCGCTGCGCTCCGCCGCTGGTGCCACCCTCCAACTCGACGCGGCATTCGCCGCCGGCTCCGCAGTCGGTAGCACCTTCGAGCTCGACGCCGCCGCCGTGACCACCGCATCCGGCGGGGCCCGCCTCACTCTCGATCAATCCGCCCTGCTCGAGGGCCTGCGCGTGGTCGCATCGACGATCTTCGGCAGCGTCCTCGAACTCGGCGAGGACGCCACCCTCGCCGGCCTCTTCGCCACCCGCTGCCTCGCTGGCGGACCGACCGGCGGCGCCCTCACCATCGACGCGACCGGCGTGGGCCTACGCGGCACCAAGGTCGACGTCACCGCCACCGCCCTCGCCCAGGTCATGGGCAAGCTCGTGAAGATCAACTGAGGCGGCCATGAACCCCACGCGCCGTCTCCTCACCCTCGCACTCGCCCCGGCGCTCGGCCTGCCGCTCGCAAGCTGCCGCGACTATGCCCCCCTCGCGAGCCACTGCGCGAGCGCCCGCGGCGACGCGGACTGCATCGACAAGTACGGCGGCTCCCGCTCCTTCTGCGCCCGCGGCCCCTGCACCCCGGCCAAAGACGGCTGCCTCGCCACGCGCCCCGAGGACGATGCCTGCTACTCCCCGTGCGGCGACGGGACCTCCCTCGAAACCAACCCCTCGTGCATGGGCGCCGCAGACGGCACGACCACCGCGGGTACCTCCGCCGACACCACCACGAGCGACAGCGGGACCACGACGAGCACCCCGTGCCTCGACGCGAGCGACTGCGACGACCCGGCGGCCCCGCTCTGCGAGGACATGCGCTGCACGCCGTGCACCGCCGTCATCCTCCCGGACGACGCGTGCGCCCTGCGATCTCCCGACACACCGGTCTGCCGCGACGACGGCACCTGCGTGGCGTGCACGCCCGCCAACGCCGCCGCTTGCGTCGACGCCACCCCCGTCTGCAACCCCCACACCAGCACCTGCGAGCCGTGCAGCTTCCACAGCGACTGCCCAGCGAGCGCCTGCAAGATCTTGACCGGCGAGTGTTTCCCGGCGACCTGCGTGGTCCATGTCGATGCCGAGAACGTCGAGGGCAACGCCGACTTCACCACCGTCCAAGACGCCCTCGACGCGATCGTCGACGACTGCGTCGTGATCGTGCACGCGAACGTGGGCGGGTACCTCGAGAACCTGACCATCGACACCCCCGACAAGTTCTCCATCGCGCTCATCGCTTTCCCCGGCCAGACCCCGAGCATCCGCGGGTTCAGCCAGAGCAACGGCCCGCTCCTCTCGGCATCCGACGGCCCGATCGTCTACGTCGAGGGGCTGCGGTTCGATGCGAACGTGCCCGGCGAAGTCGGCGTCGCCACGGACTCCGTGAAGCTCTACCTCGACCGCGTCCAGATCGTCGACAACGCAGGCGGCGGCCTCTCGATCGCCAACGGCTCCCTCGCCCGGCTGCGCAACTGCTTCATCGGAGGCAACGGCGAGGGCACGACGACATCCCCCGGGGTGCGGGTCTCCGCCTCGACGCTCCATCTCACGTACACCACCGTCGCCGGCAACGACGCCACGATGGAGGACTCCCTGGTGTGCAACACCGCCGCGCTCGTCACGGCACGCAACAGCATCTTCCTCGGGCACGACTACTACTCGATCGACTGCGAGCCGTTCACCGCGACCTACTCGATGTTCGATGAGGTGATCCCGGGCGACGGCAACGACGCCGTCTCCGCGATCGAGGACGGCTGGTTCGTCGACGCCGACGCGGGCGACCTGCACCTCACCGCCGAGGGAATCCTGCGCTTCCTCAACATCGCGCGTTGGGACGCGGGCGATCCACCGACCGACATCGACGGCAACCCGCGCCCGACCGAACCCGGGACCAGCGATCTGCCCGGAGCCGACCGGCCATGACACGCGAGTCCGCGACCACCGACCACCGGCCCCACGCCTTCGGGAAGGCCCCTTCGTGTCCGGCGAACCGCCCCTTCCGCCACGGCTCGACCCTCACCCCCAACCCACCGAAACCACATCGCCGGCGCGTTGGCCCACGACGTGCTCTGCCCTGCGTGGCCCAATGACCCCGATGACCGAGACCCCGCGACTGCCCCGGCTGCCCCGACTGCCCCGAGCGCCGAGGTTCTTGGTGCTCGTGCTCGCCTGCGGATCCCCGACGGGGTGCCGTGAGCCGCGGGACGCGACCCATGCCCCGCAAGGCGCGGTGAATGCCCCCCGCTCGAGCAGCTCATCCGCCGCCGGTCCAGGGATGGCGGCTTCAGGGCGTGCCAGCCCGACCACCGCGGGCGGCGAAGTCCTCGCCACCGTCGACGACAGCCTCACCATCGATCAGCAGAGCGTGGATGCGTGGATCCTCGGAGCGTCGTCCACGGGCGATCGCCTCGCGGCGACACCCGAGGCCCAAGCGAAGGCGATCAACGCCCTCATCTTCGAGCACCTGCTGCGAGACGCGTGCGCGGAGGTCTGCGACAGCGGACCGCCCAGCCCCTCGCGATGTGCCTGCGACCCCCACACCATCGAGAAGACGGTGACCGAGGCGTTGCTCCTGCACCCGCCGACCGAGGCGGAGATCGCCGCCGAGTACGAGCTGCAGAAACGTGCGTGGACAAGCGATTCGCCGTGGGTCGCGGTGTCCCTGATCGCCGTCCCTTGGTTGGAGCCGATCGGGGTGCCGGTCTGCGACACCGTCATGGCACAGGCATGGCGGTGCCACGCGGTTGGCATGTCGAACGTAGTCGAGAAAGTGGAGATCGCGAGGGAGTTGCGAAGGCTCGTGGCCGCATCGACTCCGCGTTCCAGACTCTCCGAGCAGTGCAAGCACCTGCGGGTCGAGTACCAGGCTGCCATCTGCGATTGGTCGAGTACGGCGCCGATCGGGGACGCGAGCAAGCGAATCGCCCATGGGCGGATCCCCGCGGCGCGCGCCAAGCTCGCCGCGCCCGCGGACGCCGTCCCCGCATGGCGACGCAAGATCGACGTCGACCCCGAGTGGGTGTACGCCGAGCGCTCGATCACGCCGATCGACAAGGTGCCACCCGCATTGCGCACGGTGGTCGAGCAGGCCAAGCTCGGCGAGCCCTCCCCGCCCGTGGAGATCAACCGGGCGTATTGGATGGTGTTGGTGGACGAGCGGTGGCCCGCGGGTGCCCTCCCCCTCGACGCCCGACGCGCCGAGATCACCGCCGCGGCGCGCGACCACCTCGAGCAGCGCGCCCACGAGGAGCTGCCCCTGCGTCTGCGCGAAGGACACGAGATCGTGATGCACCGGTACGAGATCGAGGCCAGGACGCTGCTCGTCCCCCGCACGCGAGACTCCTATCTCGGGGGCCCCAACGAAGAGAATGCGGTAGCGGACGTGTCCGAGCTCTTTGGCGTGGAGTGAGGTGACGCCGATGCATGGAGTTACGCCGATGAAGCCGATGCGATTGCCCCCAATGACGTCCATCGCCACGAACATCATGACCACCACGAGCATCCGTGCCAACTCGTGGCAATGCCTCGCCATCGCGCTCGGGTGCGCGTTGCCGGGCGGGTGTCGAGCAGCAAATGGTGTGCCGCCCGTGCCAACCGCGACGCAAATGGATGCGGCGGCGGAGCCGGCGGAGCCGAAGAGCACCGCGATGCCACCGAGCCACCGCGGAGAATTGCTCGCGACCGTGGACGGCATCGAGCTCCGCGAACAGGTGGTCGACGCATGGAGCCTCGGCCGCGCGTCGGGCCACGGCCGAGACACCGCCGATCGAACCCCCGAGTCGCGCGCGACGGCGATCAACGCCATCATCTTCGCGCACCTGCTGAAGGATGCGTGCGGCGCCGTCTGCAAGAGCGGGCCCCCCACCGAGGAACGATGCGCCTGCGGCGATGACTGGGGCGCCAGACACACCGTCGCCAAAGCCTTGGGGATGTACACGCCGACCGACGCGGACGTCCTCGCCGAGTACGAGCGGCAGAAGCCACACTGGACGAGCGACTCGCCGTGGGTGGCGCTGTCCGTCGTCGCGGTGCCGTGGCTCGAGCCGGTCGGGCTGCCAGCGTGTGATCGGCTCGCGGCGCAGGAGTGGCGTTGCGGTCGCGACGGCGTCGCCGCCCTGGTGGGGGACCGCGCCGGAATGAAGCGGAGCGCAGCGGCCTCCCCCGAGCGTCGACGAGAGATCGCCGAGACCTGCAGCGCCTTGCGGAAGCGCCGCGCGAAGGAAGCCCGGAGCCCACGCAGCTGCGATTGGTCGAGCAGCGCACCGATCGGGAAGGCGAGCCAGCAGATCGCCCGCGAGCGCCTCATCGATGCGCGGGCAGCCCTGTTGGCGCTGCGCGTGACGCCTCCCGACGCGCGGCGCGAGCCGCCCCGCACCTCGGTGTCCCGCGATCCGTGGCTCGCGGCCGGACGATCCATCGTGTCCATGGATCGGATCCCGTCGGCGCTGCGCAAGGTGGTCGAGCAGGCCACGCCCGGCCAGCCCTCCGAGCCGATCGAAGGCGACGGCACCTACTGGATCGTGCGCGTGGACGAACGCTGGCCCGCCGGTCCGTTGCCCCTCGACGCCCGACGGGACGAATTCACCGAGGACGCGCGAGTGCGGCTCGCCGAGCGGGCGATGGACGAGCTGCCAGTGCGCATTCGCGAGGGACACGAGATCGTGATGCACCGGTACGAAACCGAGGCCAGGGCCCTGTTGGCCCCGCGGAACAATGACGCCGCCGCCGAGGCCCGGCGTCGCAACCGGGCAAGGGCCGACGCGGCGACTCGGCTGTTCGAGTTGCTCGATGCGGAGTGAAACGAACGCCGACCGCAACACCGACCCCCACGCGACGACTCGCACTGCGACCACGATGTCCACCTCGTCCTCCTCGTTCACCATGTCCGCCGCCCCGCGCCACCGCTCCGCCATCCACCGTCGCGTCCGCGCCGTGACGTGGCTGAGCGTCGCGCTCGCCACCGCATCACCGGTCGGATGCCGGGAGCCACGCGAAGCGACCCGCGCCCCGCAAGGTCCCGCGAGCATCGGACCGACGAGCGCGGCGCCTTCGATCGCCGTCGCACCACCGCCAGCCCGCGCCGCCTCGACCGCGACCGAGTCCGCCTCGGATGTCCTCGCCCGCGTCGATGGGATCGACATTCACCAGGAGGCCGTCGACGCGTGGATCCTCGGCGTGGCCACCGCGCAACGCGACGCGGTCGCCGACCCGACCCCAAAGGCGCGCGCGGCCGCGATCAACTCGCTCATCTACGCCCAGCTCCTGCGCGAGAAGTGCCAGGCCGTGTGCCGCAGCGCCCCGCCGACCGCCGAGCGGTGTGCGTGCAATTCCGAGGGGGCAGAGAGGACCGTCGCCGAGGCGATGGGTATGTACACCCCGACCGAGGCGGACATCACCGCCGAGTACGAGCGGCAAAAGGCCACCTGGACCAGCGATTCGCCGTGGATCGCGATCTCCGTGGCCGCCGTCCCGTGGTTCGACCCCATCGGCGTGCCCGCGTGTGATCGTTACCTCTCGCAGCAGTGGCGTTGCGACGCGAGCGACCTGCGCATGTGGCTGATGGAGCGCGAGGCCCTGCGAACGCAAGCAGCGGACTCTCCCGCTCGCCGGCGCAAGCTCGCCGAGAGCTGCGACGCGCGGCGCACACTCGCCTCGAAGCGGACCTTCGGGGAGCCGTGCGATTGGTCGACCGCCGCGCCGATGGGCAGGGCGAGCAAGCGGATCGCGCACGGCTGGCTGCCCTCCGCGCGCGCGCAGCTGCTCGACCCTCCTGCCGATCGCGGCCGCTGGGTGGGCGAGGGTGGCGTGCGCTCCGAGGTCGCGTGGTTGTACGCGGGCCGATCGGTGACGACGATCGACCGCGTGCCGGCGGCGCTCCGGACCGTGATCGAGCGCGCTGAGCTCGGCACGATTTCCGAGCCGATCGAGAGCGACGGGGCGTACTGGCTCGTGCTCGTGCAGGGCCGGTGGCCGGCGGGTGCGTTGCCGCTCGACGCACGTCGAGAACGACTGGTCGCGGACGCGACGCTGGGCCTCGAGCAGCAGGCCAGCGCGGAGCTACCGCTTCGCCTCCGCGAAGGACACGAGATCGAGGTGCTTCGCTATGAGACCGAGACCAGGGCCCTGTTGGCCGCCCCGGTCGAGCATCGCCACGACGGGCAGCGGCGCGACCGCGACCCTGCGACTGTCCTGTTCAGGACGTTCGATGACG
Source organism: Nannocystaceae bacterium (assembly GCA_044344875.1). Lineage (GTDB taxonomy): Bacteria > Myxococcota_A > Polyangia > Nannocystales > Nannocystaceae > Xiheibacterium. The sequence continues at coordinate 7,993 of JBIJCC010000171.1, read as the reverse complement.
AGTGAGTCGATCCCCATGCGCGTGGCGGCCATGGACGTCCACAGGAAGGCGTGTTCGCGCCGACGAACCGCCCCTTCGCGAAGCCCACGCCCCACGGCGCGCAAGCCCCCGAAACCACACCATCGACGTCTTGGTCCGCGACGTGCTCACGCGGTGTCTTGCAGTCCGGCGATCCGCGTCGGCCTGCACTCCACCACCCAACGACGACCGACCATGACCACGATCTTTCCCCGACTCGTCACCGCAACCGCCCTCTCGCTCGCCACGCTCGCGGTCGGCTGCAAGGACTACGCTCCGCTCGACACCCTCGCCGGGGACGTGTCGACCAGCTCCACAACCGCGGCGACGTCGAGCGAGAGCTCCGGCCCCACGACCACCGAGCCGCCCGCGCCGACCACCGCGGACCCCACGACCGAACCCACGACTGACCCTACGACCGACCCTACGACGGACCCCACGACCGAGACCGGGGACGCCAGTCCGTGTCCGCCCTCGCAGATCTGTGTCCCCGCCGTCGCTGGCTGGGCGGGTCCGTTCGTCGCGCGCGAGCCGAGCGACGGGCTGGACGTCGCCTGCGATTCCGCCTTCCCCAACCACTTCGCCACGCTCCACGCCGATCTCGACGCGCCGCCGGCCACGTGCACCTGCGAGTGCGCGCCGGACGGAACGCCGGGCTGCGATCCCGTCACCGCGCTCGAACAGTACGAGGGTAACGTCTGCGCGGGCCCTCCCGATAGCTGGAACATCTCAGCGTCCTGCAACTCGGCCGTCGCCGCCGGAGCCGGCACCGCGATCTACTCCGAGGAGGTCGAGGTCACCAACGTCTCGTGCCAGCCGCTGCTCACCGAGGAGGTGCCTCCGGCGGTCTTCGACCGCACGATCATGTTCTGCGCGCCACCGCCCGGCCCCGCGGAGGCCTGCGGTGACACGTCGGAGTGCGTGCCCTCATTCGATCTCGATGCGGAGGAACTTTGTCTCGTACGCGAGGGCGACGTCCCGTGCCCAGACACGTGGCCCGACAACCGCCATGTCTACTACGCGGACCTCGAAGATGATCGCCGCTGTGGCGACTGCAGCTGTAGCGAGTTCTCCGGCACCTGCACCGGCGTGACGATCGTCGTGTTCGGCTCCAACGATTGCAGCGGGAGCCCCGTCGGTGGGGTCACACCAGGCACATGCGAGACGCTCGGCAACCAAGGCGCGTCCTCCGGGCGGCGCAGCGGGACCGGCACACCGCACGTCGACTGCTCGGGCAACGCCGTGGGCGGTCTGCCCGTCGGCGCCGCAGCGCCGAGCGCCCCATTCACCGCCTGCTGTCTCGCCCAATGAGCCCAATGAGCCCACCGCCGTGAACGCCTTCGCCGACGCACTCGCACCGCTGGTCGACGAGCTCGCTGCGTTCGTCCGCGATTCCTCTTGTCGGCTCCTTCACGTCGGCGTGGGCGCCGCGCTCCGGCCAGCCGCGGTCGAAATCGTCGGGGCGCACGAGTACCGCGCCGAGAACCCGTCGCCGTTCTTCGTGTTCGAGCACGATCACACCGCGGCGACTCCGGGCTGGACCGCGCGCCTGGGGCACGCGCGCGCGGTCCATGCGGCGCGCCACCACCACCACGCCGATCCAACGCGGATCGATCTACCGCTTGCCGCTCTACCGCCCGAGCCGTCGAAGGGCGACGAAGCGACTCGATTCGCGCTCCAGCTCACACAGCTGCTCGCAGCCGCACCGCCACACACCGAGGGTCTCGTCGTGGTCCTGGCGCCGCGCGTCCTCACAGCGCGGCAGCAGTGGCGCGCGACGTTGGAGCTCTTGCTGCGCGGCCGCGGCCTCGAGGAGATTCGGTGGGTCGTGATCGAGCCGGATCCCGCGGAGCTGGGCCCCCTCGCACAGCGCCTCGGGTCCGCCGCAACGCACCTCGACGTGCGCATGCACGACGATGACGCGCTCGCCGAGCTCGAGCGACTCGCGACCGGACAACCGCGGCCAGGCCCCAAGGGCGTGACACCGCCCGAACGTGCTGACGTATCGCCGGAACCCGACGAGGCCGGCGAGCGTCGCCTCGCCCTCGCGCAGCATGTGCTCTCGGCCGCGCTCGCCACAGCGCGCGGCCAGCACGCCGAAGCCATCGCGGCCCAACGTCGTGCGCGCGAGCTCTGCGTTGCGTCGGGCTGGCACGACGAGTCGGTCAGCATGGAGTTGACGCTCGGCGGCTACCTCATCGCGGCCGGGGCCGTCCGCGAGGCCGAATGCGCGTTCCTGCGGGCGATCGAGGCGGCGCGCGAGCAACACCACGCCGGCAAGACCGCGATCGCGGGCTTCGCCCTGGGCGCGACGCGGGCGCTGCGGGGCGAGCCCCACACCGCGCTGGTCGCCTACGCCGAGGCCGCGCTCGCGGCGGAGGATGGCGGGAACCAATGGCTCGCGATCGAGGGGTACCGCCTCGCAGGAGACGCGGCGCGTGATCTCCGAATGGACGCCCAAGCCATCGCCTTCCACGGCCGCGCGGTCCGCCTCGGCGAGTCGGCCGACCTCGAAGCCTCGCGCTCGAGCGCAGCGGCAGCCGCCCGGTCGCTGGCCCAGCTCTGCCGCCGTCGCGGACTCGCCACACAGGCCGACGAGCTCGACGCGAAAGCGCAGGCGTTCGGGCGCCCGCGGGACACCGGTGACGACGGTGTGGCCACATCTGCCGGCGCGCTGTCGGTCGACGAGCCGCCCGCGCGCGAGGCCACCGACGTGCTCACCCTCGCGGAGATCGCCCGGCTGCACTGGGGCGGTGTCATCGACGACCCGACGCCGCCCATCGAGGGGTCGCGCAGCTGGACGCGGGACGAGATCGACGTCGTGCAGCGCGCCGCCTGGCAGTCGCTGGACCGCGAGACGAGCGCGATGCTCTCGCGCGACGAGCTCGCGGTGCTACGCGCCGATCCACCCGAGGGTTGCGTCGTCCTGCGTCGCGAGGATCTCGACGCGCTGCGCCGCACCGCGGCGGCGGCGGAGTCGGCGGCACCGGAGGAACCGGCCGATTCGGAGGAGTCGTAATCGTGCCGATCGCCAGCACGTCCTTCGACCTCGTCGTCGGCCTCGATACCCACGTCGAGCTGGTGCCGACCCCCGTGCCAACCCCGACGCCCTTCCCCCACCCACACTGCAGCGTGCTGTGGGATCCGCTCGGCCCGCTCGTGGCCGAGGTGACCGGCATGCTGCTCCCGTCGGCACCGAGCGCGGGCGGACCGGTGCACATCGGCGGGCGCGCTGCGTCGGTCGCCGGCCATACGGCGCGCATGATCGTGTCGCACGTCGTGATCCCGCCGGGCACCGCCTTCGCCACGGGCGTCACTCCGAGCGACGCCGAACTCCGCGTGGGCTCCGAATCTGTCCTCGTTCGCGGCCGTTCTGCCGTGCGGGCCGGTGAGGTGGCGATGAGCTGCTCGGAGCCTGCGCGGCTTCCGTCGTCGCAGGTCGTCTCGACCGCCGCGAGCCCGAACGTCACGATGATCGGCGGGCCGCCGGCGCCGGCAACCGATGGGACCCCCGACATCCTCGACGCGAGGCCGCCCCGCAAGCAATGGACGCCGAGCGCCGAGCGGGCCCTGCTCGCCAAGGTGTGGCCCCTCGAGTGGGAACGCCTGCGCCGCCTCATGCCCAAGGACGCGTGCTTCTTCACCGGTCACCCGGTGAACATCGCCACCGGCACGGTGAGTACCGAGGCGTGCGACGTCGAACTGCATGGCGCGCTCCCGCTGCGTTTCGCCCGCGAGTACGACAGCAACTGGGCTGCCCGCGACTCGCCGCTCGGGTTCGGTTGGAGCCACTGCCTCGATCAACGCGTATGGTTGGAGCGGGGCCGCGTCGTGGTGCTCCTCGGCGACGGCCGCGAGCTCGAGTTCGCGACCGCAGAGTTCGCGGACCAAGCCATGCGACGTGGCGACACGCTGTGGCACCCCGTCGACCGGCTGACCCTCCACGCCAAGGGCGAGCTCGAGTGGGAGCTGCACGGCGTCGATGGCACCGTCCGGCTGTTCGCGCCGATCGCCGGAGAGCGGGCAGCGGACGCGGCCCGCGGGATGTCCCGCCTCGTGGCGGTCCGTCGCCACGGTCGCGATGCACTCGTCTTCCACTACGACGAGCACGCGCGGCTGGAGCGGGTCGACGGCGGCGCCCGGCTCCTCCAGCTGCAATACGACGAGCACGGGCATGTCCGCCGCCTGCTCGCGCCATCCGGCAACGGGGACGAACTGGCTGTGCACGCCGAGTTCGAGTACGCCGACGGCGACCTCGTGGCCGTGAAGGACGCGCTCGGCCACGCCTGGCGGTTCGACTACGACGGTCATCTGCTCGTGCGCGAGCAGGACCGAAACGGCCTCGGCTTCTACTTCCACTACGACGGGCGGGGGCCGCGAGGGCGATGCATCCGGACGTGGGGCGATGGCGGGATCTACGACCATGTCATCACCTACGATCCTCGCGGGCGCACCACGATCGTGACCAACTCCCTGGGCGAGGTGACGACCTACGCCATGAACGCGCTCGGCCTGGTCGTCGGGATCGCGCAGCCGGACGGCACGACCAAGGCGCGCGAATACGCCGACACGACCTGGCTCGTCGCCGAGATCGATGAACTCGGCCACGCCACTCGGTACTCGCATGACGCCCGGGGCAACCTCGTCGCCATCGTGCAACCAGACGGGTCGACGACGACCGCCCGCTACGAGCACGACCGAATCGTCGAGCGGATCGACGCCACCGGTGCCAGATGGCGCTTCACCTACGATCGGCTCGGACGCCTGCACTCGCAAGTCGATCCCCTCGGCCATACGACCACGAACCTCTACGAGGGCGGCGCACTGCAGGCGATCATTGCGCCGGACGGTACTCGGACGTCATTCACATGGGATCGCGCGGACAACCTCGTCGGGCGCACGACCTCCGACGGCCGAACGACAACCTGGACGCGCGACGCGTGTGGACGGATCGTCGCGCGGACTTCGAGTGGTGCCGTCGTGCGGTACGCCCACGACCCAGCCGGTCGAGTCATCGCAGTGCTCGAGCCCGATGGCGGGAGCTGGCAGATCGAGCGCGACGCCGAAGGCAACCCGGTGCGCATCGCGGGGCCGACGCTCGAGGTCCGGTTGCGCTACGTCGGCCGCCGATGGCTCGCCGCCCAGGAGACCGGCGGGAGCATCGTCGGGTTCCGCTACGACACCGAGGGTCAACGACTCGCAGTCGTCGACGAGGCTGGCCGACCGCACACCTTCGAGCGTGCGCCCGCTGGCCACGTGCACGCCGAGGTCGCGATCGATGGCAAGCGTACCCTCTACCTCCGCGATGCCGCGGGCCGGCTGGCTGCGATGTTGCTGCCCGATGGCACGAAGTCGTCGCTCGAGCGAGATGCGGTGGGACGGTGCACGAGCGTCACGGCACCCGGCGGCGCCCGGGCCCACTATGCGTACGACGCGCTGGGGCGGCTGACCGAAGCTCGTAACGAGCACGCCTGCGTCCGATTCGAGTACGACGCACTTGGGCGTGTAATCGAGGAACGCTGCGAACGATTCGGCTCCGGTCGCGAGGTCGTGGTCTCGTGCCGCTGGGATCACCTCGGCCAACGCGTGGGCGTACGTTCGTCCCTCGGGGCAGACCTCGCGTTCGAGCACGACGTGGCCGGCGACATCGTGGGCATCGAGCAGCGCCCCGGGACGATGCATGGGTGGACGGCACAGCTCCGCTACGACGAGGAGGGCCACGAACTCGAGCGGATCCTTCCTGGCGGTGCCCGGTCGATCTGGGGACGCGATGCGATCGGCCCCTTGCGCCACGCGATCATCGATGCGGACCGCAGACTCGTCCGTGAACGCGTCTACCGATGGACGCCCGGCGGCCGGCTGCGCGGGCTCGCGGAGGACGGCCAGACCGAAGATGTCTACGAGTTCGACCGCCGCGGCGCGCTGACGCACGTGGTGCTCCGCGATGGCGACGTGCTCGGCCGCTTCCCGGACCCGGTGGGGCGCCTCTTCTCCAGCCCCGACCGGACCGACCGCGACTATGGATCCGCAGGCGAACTGTTGCGCAGCCGCTCGGCGGTCGACGACGTCCGTTTCGAGTACGACGCGCGCGGCCGGCTCATCCGAAAGCACACCAAGGATGGGACATGGCGATTCCAGTGGGACGGGTTCGACCGCTTGGAGCGCGTGGACCGACCCAGCTGTGCCGCCGTGTCCATGACCTACGACGCCCTGGGTCGACGGCTGTCGAAGGTTCACGCGGGCAAGAGGACCGACTTCGCCTGGGACGGCGACGTCCTGCTGCACGAATGGACCGACGAGGATGTGATCACCTGGGTCTTCGAGCCCGGCTGCTTCGCCCCGCTCGCGCGCATCACCAGCGGCGACGTGCACAGCGTCATCGCGGACCATGTCGGAACCCCGCTCGCAGTGCTCGACGGGCACGGCCGCTGCTCCGCGGTCCTCGTGGTCGACGTCTTCGGACGGGTCGAGGTCGTCGGCAATGCAGCACTTTGCCCGTTCCGCTTCGCCGGGCAGTACGCCGACACCGAGTTCGAACTCCACTACAACCGCCACCGCTACTACGATCCGTCGACGGGTGTGTACACGAGCCGGGATCCACTCGGGGTCAGGGCAGGCCTGAGGCCCTACGCGTACGTCGACGACCCGACGACGTGGAGCGACCCTCTTGGGCTTGCAGCGGCGATGGGTGCGGGTCAGAGCTGTTCGGGCGGGACCGCGGCGCTCGACCTGCTCTCCGCCGCGCGATCCGATTTGCGGAGCGACACTCCCGCGCGAGTGCTTGCTGGGCAACTGTCACGCCCGGACCTCCTCGCCCGACGGCTCGGCCGCGAACGAACCGACCTGCGCCCGGGCGTGGCTGCGTTCCTCAGCCTCCCGGCGATGCCTGGCGCACCGTTCGGTCTCGATCGCTCACCGTTCGGTTCGCGCTGGTGATGCTGCAGTCGCGCAAGTCTGCGAGACAACTTGCGACCGCCTCGGAACGCCACGTGCTTGGGCGCTCGCCGAATGACGCAGCCTCCCGTGGCGCTCGCACCGATTCGCATCACCCCGTCACTCGACCCCACGCTCGCGTTCGAGTTGTCCCTGCCCTCCGGCTGGCGACACACTCGCGATCACCACGCGGAGCTGTGCCGCGTCGGTCTACCCGTCCCGCTCGCGGTGTTCGAAGACACCGCTCGCTCCGCCCTGGTCGCCGTCAGCGCGACCCGGCTCCCGTTCGAGATCGACCTCGAGGACTGGTGCCGATTCCGATGCGTCGAGTCCGGCTGGGACATCCTCTCGTCGCGCCCGATCACCGATCCCGGGGCGACCTTCGTGCACGAGCTCGTCGCGCGCCGCCCTGGCGGCATCATGCGTTCCGACGCGGCATTGCTCGACGGGCCGCGCCTGATCCAGATGCACGCGATCGGGCCGGCACTCGATGCTGCGGGCCTGGCCGGCTGGGCGTCGCATTGGGGGTTTCGCCTACTCGACGCGAGAGGCACGCCGCGCATCGAGCCACGCGCGACCGTCTGTTTCGGGCACGAGTTCGAGCTCGAGGTTCCGGAGAGCTGGAACGTCCGCACTCCGACCAGCGTCGGCGCGGCCGCGGTCGACCTCGTGCTGGGCCAACGCACCTGGATCGGCGTGCGCACCCATCGACACGGCGACGTACGCAGCGACGTCGAAGCTCGACGCGCTGGTCTCCGCGCCGAGTTGCTCGACGAGGGTATCGCCGTCGACCGCGAGGGCGGGTTCGATCGACCACGAACCTCGATTCTGGCTGCGCTCCCCGGCTGGGCCAGCGGCCGCATCTTCGCGGCCGTCGGGCCCGGCCCGGTGCTCTGCGAGGTCCGCATGTGGCACCGCGAGCTCGACGATCACCACGTCGACGCAGTCCTGGTCATTGACCAGCCCATCACGCGGCGCATGACCTGGATGCGTGCGATCCGGGCGCTCGAGATCGCGATCGCTTCAGTACGAACCGCAGTCC
>JBIJCC010000170.1:0-15409 GCA_044344875.1 Nannocystaceae bacterium | reverse complement strand
TAGGCTTCGGCTCCGCCAACTTCTCCGCGAGCACGCGACCTCCCGCCCCCTCGAGGGCGCGCGACGGGCCTCACGCCGAGTTCCCGACTCGCGCGCAGATTCCCGCGCCTCCAGGCCGGCGTTGACAAGTCCTTCAGGTCCAAGAAGTCGAGCATGTATGGGTCCTGGAACACCAACTCCGGCGTCAGCTCGTCGGCCTCGCGAAGCTGGGTGAGCTGGTCACGAACCAGGGACTCGGGCTTCTTGGACAGCGCGGTGCGCTCGTAGAGCATGCCGTCGATCTTCTGCGCCAGCGCCCGTGTGCTCCACCGCTCCACCCGACACATCTCCGCGTAGAACTCCCGCTTGAGTCGGTCCTTGATCGGGATCAGCTGTCTGAAGTGGGCCCAGCCCAATTGTCGCCGCAGTGCGGCGACGATCTCCGGGTCGGGGAACGCCTCGGCGAACTGCACCATGCGCCAGAGACTCTTCTCGCCGAAGCCCCGGCCATGGCGCTCCTCCAATTGTCGCCCCACTGCGGCGACAATTCCGCGCCCGTACTCGCCGCGCCGGCCACCCAGGACCTCCACCCCGATCCGGTGGCCGAGCTGCCAGTACAGGGTCGTGAGGGCGGCGTTTGCCGTCTGGGCGAGGTGTCGACGCGCGGCATCGATGAGCCCGCCGAGCTCGAGCGCCAGCGCGGCGGAATCGACCTCCACGGGCGCGACCGCCCTCGCCCGCGCAAGCGCAGAGGACGTCTTGCGCGGCCGCTTGGTCGACTTGCCCATCACTCCCCCGAGAAGACCGCGACCATGCGGATGTACGGCTCGCCGATCGCCTGCAGCGACTTCAGCAGCTGCTCGTGGTTGCGCTGCACGTGGCCGACGTACTTGCGCTCTTCGTTCAGCCGCTGCTGCACGTGCTTGGGGACCTTGCGGTCCTTCGCGGTCCAAGCCCCCTCCTGCGTGTCGATGAGCTCGAGGCTCCGACGAGCCCACGCCTCGAGGTGCCGCGTCTCCCGGCGCACCCGCTTGTTCAGCTCGGTACGCACGAGCTCGCGGCGACCGGCGACCACGCGCTGCCGCGCCTCGGCCACGACCGCGGGCACGAGGCGTTGTAGCGCCGCCTTCTGGGCGACGTCCTGCCCGGTGTTCACCATGGCGTCCGAGAGCCCGACGCGCTCGATGACGTGGCCGAGGTCGAGATCCTCGGTCGCGATCACGGCACCGCGCGTCGAGATCCCCAGCCAGCGGGCCGCGACCGCCTCGGACTCGTGGTTGAACATCATGCCCTGCAGCAGGAACAGCGCCTGCCCCTTGCCCAGGGCGGGGATTCGCAGCAGCGGCGCCTCACCGCGGGCGTAGGCCGAGCCCATCGCGTCGAGGAGCCACTCGACGATCGGGTGCTGCTCCCACAGCAGGTGCCAGTCGGGCCAGCGCCCCTCGTCGTCGAGGGCCGTACGCAGCTTGCTCGTCACCAGCTCGCGGCCCATCGCGAGGCGGTAGGGACTGTCGCGGGCGGGCACGGCCTCACGCGGCAGGAACCCCTCGCGATGGCGGCGGAATGGCTCGGGCGCGAAGACCTCGACCGACGTGGTCTTGTCGTCGTGGGTCCACTTGATCGGGTCCGGGCCGACGACGGGGTGCGATTCGAGGTGGCGCAGCGCGGCCACGAGTAGATCGTAGTCGTTGCGGAAAAGACTCGGCGGCTCCGCGACGAGTCTGTCGAGACCGGGGGTCCGCTCCTGCTCGCGCTGCACCTCGGCGAACAGCGCCAGCAAATCGACCGCCGGGGCCTCCGCGACCGGCGGGTCGTCCGTGACCGCGGGAGGAGCCTGGGTCGGTGCGTCCTCGTCGGCGAGCGCCTCCCGGGCCTTGCCCGCCGCCAGGGGTGCATCGGGGATGAGCGCGTCCGCGGTCTGCCCACGGGCGACCCCACGGAGCAGGAACTCCTCCTCGGCGTCCGGGTCGTACAGCCCGAGCAGTGCACCGGAATCGCCGAGCTGACGCTCGACCTCCTTCTCCTTCTCGATCAACCGGCCCACCACGCGCTGATCCGCCGTCTGCGCGGCGGTCTCCGTGACGAGGTAGCGCAGCTGCGGCACGTGCCGCTGGCCGAACCGATCGATACGGCCGTTGCGCTGCGTCAGGCGGATCAGCGACCACGGCACGTCGTAGTGGAACAGGTGATGGCACTGGTGGTGGAGGTTCACGCCCTCGGACGCGGCGTCCGAGCACAGCAGCACGCGCAGGGGGCTGTCGGCGTGCCCGAACGACTCGACGATCTCGCGGGCGTCGATGTCCTTGGTCCCCTCGGAGGCGGTGTACAGCGCCAGCTGTTCGGGCTTCATCTTCAGGCGGTGCACGAACACCTCGGACAGCATCTCCAGCGTCGCGATGCGCTCGGAGAAGATCACGATGCGTGGTGACCGAGGCGTACCGTCGAAGCCGATCGTCTTCAGCTCCGCCAGGAGTCGCGCCAGCTTGCCGCTCCCCGCGACGATCGCGGCCCGCACCAGGTCCATCGCCTCGTGGATCCGGCCGAGATCCCGCTTGAGATCGGCGGCGCGCGGGTGTGGGGTCGGATGGTTCGGATCGTTCAGCGCCTTGCGGGTGACCTCGGCTCGGTTGTCGAGGCTCTCCAGCGCGGCCTCGGGGCTCGACAGGAACGCCTTGACCAGCGTCCAGCGGACCAGCGGGTCGCGCCGTGCCGACTTCCGTCCGAGCGTCGACAGGTCGAGCCGATGGATCGCGTCGAGCGCGGCCTCCTCGTGGACGTTGGCCGGCACGACGAGCGCCGCGACCTCGCGTTCCTGCAGCTGATCGCCCGCCTCGGCCGCGACGTCCTTCTTGAAGCGGCGGACGATCAGGTGCTGGACGTCTTCCTTGGTGAAGGACCGGGGGTCCGCCACGCTGGTGGGGTCGAGCATCCGCATCAGGTTCGCGAAGCTCTCGGGGCGACCGTTGTGCGGCGTCGCGCTGGTCAGCACGAGCGCGTCGCACTGCGCAGACAGCAGGCGTGCCAGCTCGCCGCGCTGGCTGCCTTGGTTGGCGACGTTGTGGCACTCGTCGACGACGATGACGTCCCAGCGGATCTGCTCGAGCCAGGTCCGGTAGAGCTGGTCGTTCTTGAGCGTGTCCATCGACACGATGCAGCGATCGAAGTAGCTGAACGGGTTGCGGTTGGCCGGGACCTTGGCCTGCACGCGCAGCAGGCCCTCGGAGTCGAGCCGAACCAGCGGCAAGGTGAAGCGGGCCCAGAGCTCGCGCTGCAGCTGCGCGAGCATGCTCCGGATCGCGACCACGAGGATCCGGCGACCACGCCCCCGCTTGATCAGCTCGCTCAGGATGATCCCGAGCTCGACGGTCTTGCCCAACCCGGTGCCGTCCGCGATGAGGATGCGAGGGCGGAGCCCCTCGAGGCTCTGGGTCGCCGGCACCAGCTGGTACGGCATCACGTCGAGCGCGCCCCGGTGGCCGATCGCCACTCGGTCGTGGATCGGCGGAGTGCGTCGCAGCAGCGTCTCGAGGTAGAGCGTCGTCTGCCGGTAGCTCGGCGACGTGTCCACCACGAGGCGCGTGTCCTCCGGCTTCAGCGGCTCGATGTCCGTGTCGATCGGCGTCAGGAAGATCGCCTGGTGGTGACGCACCAGCTCGCTGACCCCCTGGACGTAGACCGCGTGTCCCCCCGTCGGCAGCGGGAGGCACTTCTGCACCGCCCACTCCTCCCCGCGCACGCGCACGCGTGATCCAGGCGGGGGTCCGGAGGCGTCGTCGTGGTTGATGCTGTGGTCGCTCACTCGGTGATCACCAGGTCGGGTCGGCCGATCCCGTTCACGACGTGGTTGAAGACCTCGACGTCGTCATCCAGCCCCGTGCAGGACCGCTCGTCGGGTACCGCGTCGGCCTCGGAGATGAAGTAGCGCGCGGCCCCGACGATCTGGCTGCGCACATCGGGCTCGAGCTGATGCGCAGTGGTCAGGAGCTTCTGGAGGCGCCCGCAGAGCACCTCGGCGAGGTCGATCGCGACGAACTCGTTGCGTCGCTGGGCGACCACGAGCCGGTCGTAGTGCGCCGTGACCTCCGCCTTGAGATCCGCCAGCGCCGCGGGTCCGAGGTCTTCTCGGAGGCTTCGGAAGAGTTCGATCGCGCTCGGCATGGGGTGACCTCGCGAGGTTGCAGGATACACGAGTTGCGTGCGGTGAGTCGAACGGTCGCAAGACCGGGTCGCGGCAGGTTCACTGTGTCGGACTGGGGATGAAGCGCGTGCCGGAAGGCTCGTGGGTGCTGGCGTCCTTGCACCGAGCGCTCAGCACGGCGGCACCACCACTCATCTCGAGGCGGCCGTTCGGGATCTCGGCGGGAACCTCTACGGTCAGCAGGTCGACGTGATCGTTGGCGGCCCAATCGGAATCTGTGACCCGAAGGCGAGCTTCCGCGCCGACGTCGAGCGTCATCGGCGGATCGATCCGCCAGGTCGCACGCACGCGATCTTGGAATTTCCCCGAGGTCCGACTGGCATCGCTCATCCCGACGCGCAGTTCAAGGATGAGGTCCGGGGCCGAACCATCTGCATCCCATCCCGATCCACCCCGCTTTCGGCCAGGCGCAGTGTACTCCACAGCCGTGACCTCCCATTGGGCACACGGCTCGCAGCCGGGCTCACCCATGCACCCTTGCTTGCGCTGGCGCCACTTGATGGGCTTCACCTGCTCCACGCGGCCGGGAATCACGCGCCACTCGACCAGTATCGGCACAGGGGTGTCGTGCTGGACGTACGCCCTCTCGACCTCGGCCGGTCCCTTGGCGAAGATTGCCTGTTCGTCCCTCGGCCGGAGCCCGACAGCGACGATGCGACTATCGATCCGCTTCCGACGCCTGAAGCTCTCGATGCTCCCGCTGGCCATCGCGAGTTCTGCGCGGGCACTCGCATCGAACGAGTCCTCGTCGCCCTCGAACAGCTCCTCGTAGCGACGCCCCACGTAGATTCGCCACGGGTAATAGATTGCGTTACTCGGCGCATTTCGGATCCTGGTGGTATCGTCCACCGTGTGAACGCGATCCACCTGGTAGGCCCGATAACTGGCGTAGCGACGCTTCGATGAGAGTCCGACACCCGCCGAGAGAGTCCAGGCCGAAGCGTTCGCGCGTAGCGTCTCTTCGTCTTCGGCGGTCACGAACTGATGGTCCATCCGGGCCTGGAGGGTGCTCGTCGGCGCAGGCGCCTTGGGGAACAGCGAGGCGCCGCCGGGCCCCTGGACACGCTGGAAATCGCGGTCGTATGGGCGACCGAGATCGTCGAGCGACATACCTTGCGGCGCAGCGGCGAGAAAGGACCGCGTCGCCGGAGCTTCCCGATGGGCGCAGGCGAGAAAGAAAGACGCGAGGAGGGCGCTCAGACCAACTCCCGCGAGCCGTCGCACGGGTCCTGTTCTCCGCCTGCACATCTCACTGCCGCCTCTTCGTGTGTCGCGTCTTCGTGATGCCGGCAGCGTAGGCGCATCGCATGTCGCCGTCGGTGAGGGCGCTCGCATTACGCAAAGGTGATCGCGATGGCCGATCGGCCGCCGCGTCGCCACGCGCCTCGTGTGGCTGGAGATCGTTGCGCGTGTTCGCGCGACCGTGCACGTGTTCTCGATGGATCGCGCCTGCTGGCGGCGGCGGAAGCTCAGGGTGCAGGCCGTCGCCCCGTGTGCAACACAGGCCAGCAGCGGCCGAACCACGATCCGCCGGCGCCGCTAGGCTCCGCACGCCCGCCCCATGCCCAGCCCACCCACGTTCCACCGAGGCACCCGGACGATATGCCTCGTGCCGAGCGCGGATATCGAGCGCTGGTCCGCCGAACACGCCCGCCATGTGCTCCGCGTCGCGACGGAACACTGGCCCGCTCGCACCGAGATCCTCCGCCTCTGCGACGCGATGCTCGGCCCCACGGAGGACCTCACCAGGGCGATCGAACACCTCGCTGGCGCGATCGACCGCGGCCAGCTCCTGGCCGTCCGCGTCCGCGACGATCCACCGGGACGGCCGCGACTCGAGGTGAACCCGTGGGACGATCCGGCGTGGAGCAGCGCCCCGATGCTCTCGGACCTACTCCAGCGCGATGGTGACGAGGACTCCGCACACGAGCCGGTAGCGCGCTCGACGGTCTCCCGTGAGCCGTCGCCGGAGCCCGACGCCGTGGTCGGTGAACTCCCGGCGGTCGTCGCCGATCTCGCCGACACGGAGGCACCGCGATCGCCTGCGCCAGTCGTGCCCCCCGATCATCCGCCGCGCGCCACCGTCGTGTCCATCGATGGCTGGTGGGAGACCCAGGCGGTGATGGTGTTCCAGTCCGCCCGACAGACCGACTTCGGCCCCGTGACGGTCCGAGGCATCCTGCGTCAGGCCCTCTGCATGCCCGTTCGTGGCGAAGTGCACGTGGCAGGGCACGCCGATACGCTCGGCGCGGCCGCCGACAACGACCAGCTCGCGCTCGAGCGTGCCCGCTCGGTGCACCGATTCCTCGCCGGTGATCGCGTCGGCTGGGCAGAGCACGCCTCGGCCCACGCGGACACTGCGACGCTCCAGGCCGCGCTACGGTGGATTGCACTCCACGGCGCGACTCCGTGCGACCCCGGCCCCGTCGACGGGGACTGGGGACCGGCGACCGCCGCCGGGCTCGGGGCGCTCCGGTCGGCGACGGGCCGCCCCGACGACGGCCCTGCGAACCGTGACGACTGGGCGGCGATCTACGACGCGTTCGACGACGGCCTGGCGACGATGATGCTGACCGACCGCGCGGGCTTGGCCAACGCGCGCGCCCGCATCCAAACGATTGATCCCGAGTCGATGGGGGAGCGATTCCCGAGTCATGCCCCCGCGTCCGATGGTCTTTCGAGTGCGCAGAATCGGCGGGTCGACGTCGTGTTCTGTGCTGCGGGGGCGATCCCCGGACCCGGTGGCGACGAACTCTACGATGGGACGTTCGCGCTGGACCACGTCGAGGTCGGGCCCGAGTGCCCGGTGGGCATCCTCGTCACGGATCCGACCCTTCGACCGGTACCGCACGGTCTCGTCCTCGCGGAGTTCGGCGCCCTCGGGTCACGCTGGCTCCGCGCAGACGAACGCGGCGTCGTCACCGCGACAGCCCTGCGCGGTGATCGGATCCGCGTCGCCCGTGCGACCGACCGCGGCGGGTCTGGGACCATGGTGAACCACGGCCTGCGTGAGTCTCTCGGGGAGACGGGCGACACAGGAGCATCAGGATGACGTCCTTGCGCGAGATCCTGGCGGAGACGATGACGTTCTCGGCGGCAAAGAACGCCGGCATCGAGCCGGTCCCGCTCGTCGGGGCGTTAGAGTATCCGAAGGGGACGCGCGTCGTCGGCCCGACGGGCATGGACATCAGCGAACGGGCCATCCGGAACAACCCGATCTGGACGTTCGAGTACGATACGGCGTCGCCCGGCACCTTCCGCGACGTCGAGATTCGCAGCCGCGGGATGGGCATGAACTACTCGATGCCGGCGCCCGTGTACCGCCGCATCCAGTTCACCGACGCGAGGCTCGTCCGTGACGGCGTCGAGCTCGAACTCCCCATCGACGAGAGCTACGTCGTCGGAGCCTGGTGGATCCGCGGAGGCCACATCCCGCGCAACTCGTGGACGCTGTGGCACCTCGACGCCCGAATCGACCCGAGTCTGGTCGTCGCGCTGGCGTACCAGCTCGACTGCGGCACCGTCCAACCCCTCAGCCTGGAAGGCATCGAGGCGTTGGACGACGCCTTCATGCCGCAGAAGTCGCTGCCACCGAGGATCCTCGAGTGGACCGCTGGCGACGCTCCTGCCGGCTGGGTCTGCGTCGGACCGTCGAGGTATCTCCTCATCATCGAGCTCTGCACCCACAAGGAACACAATGACTTCGTCCCGGGTGGGATGATGGGGTTTGCACGATTGCACCCCCACGCGTTCTTGATCGGCAACGACGACGCAGCCGAGTCCTTCGAGATCACGATCACGATGGAGCGTCCCAGCAAGGCGATGACGCACGGCGATCCCGAGATGGAACCAGACATCGGGACGCTGCTCGTGGCGGATACGAACGATGTGCACGCCAAGATCGACTTGAATGTGCCCATCCTCCGCGATCTGCGGGCCTTCCCGTACACGGACGTGCTCTACGACTACTACGAGACCGACTACGCGACCGCGCTCGCGAAGCGGCGACCAGGCCCCCATGATCATCCCCAACAGAGAATCGGTGAAACGACGCTCGCCGACGCCCGCTGGCTCGTTCCCCGAACACTCCCGAACGTCATCACGCGAAACTCTCCGGTCGCCTCGTCCGATCCCGACATCCGACGGGTGGCGCGGCAGGGACACTTCGACAACGTCCACCTCGCGCCGCGGATGCGGGTCGAGTTCCGGGACCGGTTCAACAACAAGATCGTCCTGGACGACATCGTCATGATGAACCAGTGCCTCCACGACTGCACGCACCTGCACGTACGATGGAGCGAGTTCCTCGACGATCCCGAAGCGCACTTGATGACGTGGGGTTGGAAGAATGGCCTGCCGTTCGCAGCGCCCGGCGCGCCCGCCGTTCCGGAGAACCAGACGGTGTTCGCGAGCTTCCCCAACAGGCACACGCTTCGGTACCGAGCCATCGCGGAACGTCCTGGGCCCGGCCAGTTGCAGGTGATATGCCACCACGGACTCGCGTATGCTGTCGGCGAATGGCCGACGACCGCGGCGGCCGGCAAGCGGAACTCGCTGCTCGCCCTGATCCGTGGCCTCGCCTTCGCCAACTCCGAGCCGTGGCCTCATGATCTCACCGGCGGATTCCCGATGTCATGGGCGGTGTTCTACTGGCGAGTTCGGTACACCCGGACCATCCCGTGGAACGGCAACGCCTCCGTCGCGCGCTCCGAGTTCGATATCCTGGCCTGCCTCGACGAACCTCATGGTCCGTCCGGCAGCTCGCCGTGAGCCGTGAGGAACCATGATGCACGATCACCTCACCGACATGCAGGACCCACCCCGGCCGCACTCCGCGACCGTCCGCGACCCGCTCGACGCCGTCCTCACCGCGTCCAGCATCCTCGCCACCCTCGCCATCCTCGCCCTTGCGCCTTCCTTCGACGGCCCGGGACCCGCGGCCCTGCTCCTCCTGCTCGCTCTGGCCCTCGCCATCCTCGAGCTCGCCGCGTTCCTCGGATCTCGCCTCGTTCGCCTCGATCCCGGCGACCCCCAGGCCCGCGCGCAGCGGCGGCGGCGGGCGTGGCTGGGGCGCTTCGTCGGAGCCAACGCGCTGCTCTGGACCCCCGCGATGCTCATCGCCGCCAGTGACCTCGACACCGCGTGGCCGCTGCTCACGATCCCCACCCTGCTCGCGGCGAGCCTCGTCCTGCGACTCGGACGACCGGCGCGCACCGAGTGGGTCCCCCCGGCGATCGCGACCGCCCTCCTCGTCGGCATCGCGGCGATCGGGCTGGCGACGACCTTCGATATCGAGGGGTGGAGCTCGAGCCACGGCGCGGCGATGGCCGTCACCCTCGTCAACCTCGGCGCGCACGTCCTCGTCCTGTGGCTCCGCCGCGGCAGCGACGATCACCCGGCTCCATCCCCATGATCCCGCCCAAGTTCCGCCACCTCGCCACCGCCCTCCTCCTCGGCCTCGCCACCGCCGCCCTCCTCCACCCCAACCACTCCACCCACTACGCGATCGCCCTCACCCTCGTCCTGCTCGTCGGCCTCTTCTTCGATCTCCTCCGCTACGCCACCGCCGATCTCGACTACGGCCCCCGCGAGCACCTCCACATCGGCGTCGCCCGACGCTTCGACGAATCCATCCCCGGCCCCGACGATCGCGGTCCATGCCTCGTCGCCCTCGCGCGCGATCCCACCGATCGCGATCGCACCGCGCAGAACCGCGGTGTCCCGTTCGTCCTCGACGACGCCGACGGGCAGCACGGGCAGCGCGTCGTGTTCGCTTCCCCCGAAACCTGGCAGCGATTCGAAGCCGCGCGTCGCGACCCGATGGCGCCGCTATCCGACGCCACGACGCCGGACGATCCGCACTGGCTCTGCGTCCGCGACGGCGACGCGATCGTGCTGTGGGCCGAGCTCGTCGATCCCGACGCGACGACGACGGGCTCGGCGTTCCGGCGCCCCGCGACCGCGGGACTCGAGCTGCGCCCGATCCCGGGTGGACGATGCGGCGCGCTGGGCCTCGGGCCCGTGGGCGAGCTCGCTCGACCCGCGCGGTGGAGCAGCGCGGCGACCCAGTCCGCGCTGCTGTGGTCGCCCGTGTCCGCGCTCACCCTGTGGCTGCTCCTCTTCGCGACTGCCTGACACGCGCGCGAGGCGGCCTGGCTGGCGACCTGGGTTGCGTCGCGTGAACCGGCCAGCTCTCATCGCCACCCATCCGGCGTACGCTCGTCGAACACGATGCCCCCCATGGACGACCACGTCCGAGCAACCCTCGAAGCCCTGCCCGAAGATCGCCGACGCCGCGTCGAGCTCGCCGTCGCCGAGGAGCGACGTCGGCGACGCAAGGTGCTGGCCTGGTCGATCGGCATCGCCGTCCTCGTCCTCGTGTTCATGGCCGTCATGTTCGCCCTCACGAATCGTGGTCGCAGCGCGCCGGCGGATGGCATCCCCGCGACCGCACGGGTCGATCGCGCCCCCGATGGTCGCTGCCCGATCGGCGAACGGGGGAGTCACTGCTTCGGCCTCGAGCTCACGGTCTTCCCCAGCGATGGTCGATCGTACCCCGCCCGCGTCGACGTCCTCGTGCCCGATCGTTGGGCGGCGCGCATCCAACCCGGCTCCTTCGTGACGGTCGTCGTCGACCCGCGCGATCCCACGAAGGTCTTCCTCGACGAGGACGCGTTCGCCGAGCCTGCGCCCGCCGCCCCGAGCGGCGCGAAGTGAGTGGAACCCCGTCGTCTGTCCTGTGAACGGGCCACCCTCGTCCCGCCCGCGATCGCACTCGACGTTCCCCGTGGGGGCGCGTCATGCTGCGATCGCGATGTCGGATCTCGTGTTCGAGTCCACGACGACGATGGACCAGTCGTCGTTCGCGGTTTGGGTCGAGGCCCGGCCCGCGCACGACGAGCACCACTACGAGCTGCTGTCGGGCAGGATCGTCATGACGCCGCCGGCGGGCTGGCCCCATGGCAACGTCGAGGCGCGGCTCGTGACGCGGATGACGCTCGCGGCGCAGCGCGGCACCCCAGGCGCCGCGGACGACGTCGCGGAGTCGGGCTTGGTGCAGGTGTTCACGCTCGGCGACGACGCCCGCTTCGATGCCGGCCGCACGTTCGACGAGCACGAGCGCTGGGACAGCGCGGTGCTCCCGGGTCTCTCGCTGTGCGCCGCTCTTCTCCAGCCGCAGTGACACCCCCCCACGCCGCGCGCAGCGCCGCAAACATTTCCCTCCCGCCGTGATCGTCCCCGGACCCGCGCGCACTACCCTGTTCGCATGACGTACGCGATCCTCCGTCACCCCGTCGCCGCAGCGCTCGCCGCCTCCCTCGCCGCGCCGCTCGCCTTCGCGGCGCTCCTCGCCCCCGCGACCGCAAGCGCCGCCGGTGAAGCGTGCACGCGTGACACCGAGTGTGTCGGCGCCGAGCTGTGCGTCGCGTCGGTGTGCACGGCGGACGCGACGGTGCCCGAGTGCATCACCGACGCCGAGTGCGTGGACGATGCGATCTGCGTCGAGGGCGGGTGCAAGCAGGAGGGCGTGGTGTGCCGCAACCCCGCGGGCACGTGCTGGCTCGAGGGCGACTCGGGCTCGTGCGCGTGCGCCAACGGGGAGAACGCAGCCTGGTCCGGCGGCTACAACCCGGACGATCCGCCGGAGGAGCAGACGGACGCCGCGCTGCAGGTCGAGTGCGTGGGCGAGCTCGAGTCGAACTGCGGCACCGAGGCGCCGACGCTGCCGGACTCGTGCGTGGGCGAGGTGCTGACCGAGTGCGAGGCGTTCGTCGGGCACTCGGACGCGCTCGCGACGGCGTGCGGCGAGGAGCCCCCGGACGTGAACCTCGCGCAGGTCGGCGAGTGCTGCGAGAGCTTCGACGCGCCGGGCGCCGCCGAGCTCCGCGCGTGCCTGCTGGCGATCCCGGTCGAAGACGTGTGCGCCGGGGAGGCGTGGGAGGCGTGCGAGGACGCCGAGGGAACGGGCGTGACCGAGGACGGCGACGCGAACGCGGACGAGGCGAAGGACGACGAGGGGGCGGACAAGGCGAGCTGCGCGGTGACGGGCCACGCGACGCCCGGCGCGGCGCTGGTGTGGCTCGGGCTGGTCGCGGGCCTTCGCGCCCGACGTCGCCGCTGACGGGCGCTACACTGCCGGCCGCATGACGCTGGCGCTGTTCGACGAGGCCGAGCCGCCGACGACGGAGCCGCTCGAGGCCGGCGCCGCCGTGCTCCGCGGCTTCGCGCGGGCCAGGGCCGACGTGCTGCTCGAGGCGATCGACGCCGTCGTCGCCGCGGCGCCGCTGCGCCACATGATCACGCCCGGCGGTCACCGCATGTCGGTGGCGATGACGAACTGCGGCGCGGTGGGCTGGACGAGCGAGCCGACGGGCTATCGCTACAGCCCGACGTGTCCGCTGTCCGGCGCGCCGTGGCCGGCGATGCCGGCGGTGTTCGTCATGCTCGCGCGCGAGGCGGCCGCGGCGGTGGGCTTCGCCGCGTACGCACCGGATGCGTGCCTGGTCAACCGCTACGAGCCGGGGACGAAGCTGACGGCGCACCGCGACTTCGACGAGCGCGACACGGTGGCGCCGATCGTGTCGGTGTCGCTGGGACTGCCGGCGACGTTCCTGTTCGGCGGGCCGCGGCGCAGCGATCCAAGCCGCGCGCTGCGGCTCGTGCACGGCGACGTCGTGGTGTGGGGTGGACCGGCGCGCCACCACTACCACGCGGTGAAGCCACTCGAGGACGGCTGGCACCCGCGGACCGGCCGCGTGCGGTGGAACCTGACGTTCCGCGTCGCGAAGTGACGATCCGGGTCGCGCGAGGACCCGGATCGTCACCGCGTGATTCCAAGCGATCGCGGAACCCCAATGCTCTCGGGACGGCATCGACCTTGCTCTGCTCCGGACCCATGACCTCCTCGATGCTCCTCGCGCTGCTCCTCGCGCCGACCCTCGCCGCCTGCGCCGCTCGGCAGGACGCCATGACCGAGGATCCGGACATGGCCGGACAGCCCACGGCGGTGGCCGGTCGTGATCCCCGGATCCCTGCGGCCAGCGCCGACTACTCGGCGGCGCTGGCCGACAGCGCGGCGTTCGAGCGCGGTGACATCTCGTTCGCCGTGCTGCGCGCCCGCGTCGTCGCGCGCCACCTCCCGCCGCACCCGCTGGGCGACGCGTACCTCATGATGGTGCCGCCCGCACCGCCGCCGCCCGACGTGTTCGATCCGATGCTGATGCCCGACGACTGGAAGGGCACGTTCGGCGAGATCGCGATGACGATGTTCGCCGGCGACATCACGCGCGAGGAGTACGATCGCCTGCACCGCGCGGCGCACCCCCGCTGCGAATGACCGCGGGATCGGCGAGACGCCGCCCGCCAGGCGCGGTAGCCTCGGCGCCGATCATGCAGCAACGATTCCTCGGCCGCACAGGTGTCCGCGTCTCGTCCCTCGCGCTGGGGACGATGACCTTCGGCAAGGACGACGGCGTCGACGCGCAGATGTTCGGGATGGCGCGGGAGGCGGGCGTCAACCTGTTCGACTGCGCCGACGTCTACAACGAGGGCAACGCCGAGGTGTCGCTGGGCAAGCTGGTCGCGCCGTGCCGCGATCAGGTGGTGCTCACGAGCAAGGCGTACTTTCCGACCGGGCCCGACGGCAACGCGCGCGGCACCTCGCGGTACCACCTGGTGCGCGCGGTCGAGGCGAGTCTGCGGCGGCTGGGGACGGATCGCATCGACGTGTACTTCTTGCATCGCTTCGACGAGGCGACGGCGCTGGAGGAGAGTCTGCGGGCGATCGAGCACCTGGTGAGCTCGGGGAAGATCCTGTATCCGGCGGTGAGCAATTTTTCGGCGTGGCAGACGGTGCGGGCGATCGGGATCGCGGAGCGGTACGGGTGGCAGCCGCTGGTGTGCGTGCAGCCGATGTACAACCTCGCGAAGCGGCAGGCGGAGTCGGAGATCCTGCCGATGTGCCGCGCGGAGAGGATCGGGGCGTTGACGTACAGCCCGCTGGGCGGGGGGTTGTTGACGGGGAAGTATGGGGTGCACGCGCGGCCCGAAGACGGACGGTTGATGCAGTGGCCGATGTATCGGACGCGGTATGGGGCGGAGGGGTATTACGATTTGGCAGAGCGGTTCACTGCGTTCGCGCGGGAGCGAGGGTTCGAGCCGACGGCGCTGGCGATCGCGTGGGTGGCGAGTCATCCGGATGTGACGGCGCCGATCCTCGGGGCGCGAGGGGCGGAGCAGCTGGCGGTGGGGCTGCGGGGGGCGGAGATCGAGGTGTCGGCGGAGCTGCGTGAGGAGATTTCGGGGTTGTCGCCCGCGCCTGCGCCCGCCACTGATCGCAATGAAGAGGGCGTGACGAACACGCTCGGGGTGCGCTGAGCGGGACGTCTACGTCTACGTTCACGTTCACGTTCACGTTCACGTCCACGTCCACGTCCACGTTCACGTTCACGTTCACGTTCACGTCCACGTTCACGTTCACGTTCACGTTCACGTTCACGTCCACGTCTACGTCTACGGTTTGGGGGGTTGGCGGGCGGCGCGGGCGCGGGTTCTAAGGCTTAAACGAGGGGGGCACAGGAGGGGCTCGCGAAGAAAGGTCCGATGAGGGGCGTTGGCACGGATGCACCGTGTCGGTCGTGTCGCTCGGGACACGGCGGTTGCAACCCCTGAACCCCAAAGGACCCAACGCCATGATCCTCCGCCCCATCGTCTCTGGTCTCGCCGTGTTCCTCGTCGCCACGCCCGTCCTCGCCGCGGCGGATGTGAGGGTGCAGATTCCTGCGCCGGCGCCGGCGCTCGTGTACGACGCCACGCACATGTCGATCCCGGTGTCGAACATCGGCAACAAGACTGCGAATTCCGTGGTGCTCACCGTGACGCTGCCGGCGACTCACACGAGCCCGACGGTGCATGTGATGGGGACGCTCGCGAACGTCGATCCCCGCTGTGCGGCGTCGGGGACCCAGCTCACGTGTGCCCTGGGCTCGATTGCGAAGAACACGTCGAAGACGGTGACGTTCGACATCGAGCTGCCCCAGGCCGACGAGGTGCTGCAGATCGGTGCGGCGGCGACCTCCACGTCGGCCGAGAATTCGCTGGCGAACAACTCGGCCGCGAGGGTGCCCACGCTGCTGAACTCCAGCGTTGCATACCGAGGTGGCTCTCGCGTGACGGATCACGCGGCGAGTAGCTGGTCGAGGGCGCGCGAGATTTCGTGCTGAGCGCGACCAT
>JBIJCC010000015.1:0-152432 GCA_044344875.1 Nannocystaceae bacterium | reverse complement strand
CACCGCCGCCGCTGCACCCGCTCCACCTCGGCGTCCCGCCGCCGGCCCGGTCGCCGCAGTGCACGTCCCGCACCTTCACCCAGCACGCCCACGCGCTGCACCGACGCCGCCATGCACGGCAACAGCAGCGTTGGTCTCGCCTCGTCACCGTCGCCGCAGCACCCGCTCGCGCGTCTGTGCGATCTCCTCGAGCAAGACGTCGTTTACGGCCTCGCGGGCCAGGATCGTCGCGCGATCCAGGCCCGCCAACGCGCGGGCGCGATCGCCCAAGCCCGCGTAGGCCGAGGCGCGATCGAGCTCGACCTCGGCCATGAGCGACGGCCTCACCGGATGCACGGCGAGGATCGACGCGGCGCGGTCGAGGTGCGTCGCCGCCTCGGAGAAGCGGTTGGCGGCCAGCTCGACCTGGCCGAGGCGGAACAACGGCTGCCACAGCGCGGGCGCGTCGGAGCCGAACGTCTCGTCCATCACGTCGAAGGCGCGCTGCAGGTGGGCCCGCGCCGCGTCGAGCTCGCCGAGCACGCGCCGCAGAGAGCCGGCGTTGGTCGAGTCGGTGACGAGCAGCGCCTTGTCGCGGTGCTCGGCGAAGCCGGCGATGACCGCCTCATGGGCCTCGGCGGCCTCCTCGCTCGCACCCGCGAGGCCGAGCAGGGTCGCGAAGCGCGACAGGGCGTAGAAGTAGCCCCGGCGATCGCTCTGCGGCGTGTCGTCGAAGAGCACCATCGCCTCGCGTGCGAGGCGCAGCGCGCCATCGAAATCGCCGAGGTTCGACATCGCCAGCGCCACGCCGAGCGATGCGCGGGCGAACGCGGTCCCCTCACCGTAGGCCGCCTCGAGGTCCATCGCTGCGAGCTCGTAGAGCTCGTAAGCCTCCTCGAGGTCGCCGAGCCTGAGACACAGGGCGGCGAGGTTGACCCGCATGCGCGCCGCGTCGGGGTGACGATCGCCGATCATGTCTGCGAGCGAGACGAGCGACTCTTCCAACAGCGCCCGCGCCGTGGCCGTCTCGCCCTTCACCCCGATCGCGGAGGCGACGAAGCCACGTACGACGGCCAGCTCGCGGGCGTCGGCCGCGGTGCCTTCGGTCGTCGCGAGCTGCTCGGCCTGGCGCAGCACGTCCAGCGCCTCGTTGGGTCGCCCGGCGCGTGCCAGCATCGCGCCCCGCTCGCGGGTCAGCGCGATGCGCTGACCCACGAGGTTGCCCGCGCGCGCGAGCGCGGTCTGAGCCCCGAGCTCCAGCGACAAGCCCGCGTCGCCGACCCCGCCGTCGATCACGCGGTGGAGGTCGATCCACAGCGACGCGACCAGGCGGTCGTCTCCGGCGATGGCCGCGGCCTCGAGCGCGTCGCGGCACCGCTGCTCGGCCGCGATGAATTCTTCGAGGGCGACCTCGGCGCGGCACGCCAGGCGCCCCGCCCGGGCGACCAGCCGCGTCTGGCCGAGGCCCGCGAGCTCGGGAAGAATCGCCTCGATCGCGGCGAGCTGCCCCAGGTCGTCGCCCAGCGGCTCCGCGGCCTCGATGGCGTCGACCTGCGCGGCGAGGATCTCCACGCGTTGCCGCTGCGTGGGATCGGCGGGCCAGGTCGCGCGGTCGTCCTGGGCGTCCTCGCACGTCTCGGGCGCGGGCAGGGCGAGCACGGCGTCGAGGACCTTGGCCGCGCGATCTTCATCCGCCGCGATCGATTGCCCGACCACGTTGTCGAGGCCGCGCCGCAGACGATCGAGGCAACGCAAGGTCACGTCATAGGCGACCGGTGCACGCTCGCGTCGCACCAGCGCCGCTTCGCATGCGCTGTGCCGGACCGTCGACCACCGCGCGGCGAAGTCGTCGAGCAGCGGCAGCACGCGCGCGGCGGTGTCGACGAGGTACGCCCGACCAAGACCTTCGAACGCAGCGGTCAGGTCCGCGCGGCGGTCGTCGTCCCAGGCCTCGCCGAACGCCGATGCAGCCGTGGGGCAGGGATCGTCGATCTCCCACGGCCGCCACAGCGCGGCGACGAACGCGGTCGTCACCGCGCCGCCGGCGATCCAACGCCGTCGTCGTCCCCGTCGCAACGCCGCGTCGAGCGCGTCGAGCAGCGCCGCCATCGTCGGCCACCGATCTTCGGGTCGCCCGGCCAGGCCGCGCTGCAGCGCCCGCCAGATGCCCGATGGAACCCGGATCTCGCGCGGCGGCTCGGGCAGGTTCGTGCCGCGATCCGCAGCGGTGGTCTCATGGGGACGACGGCCGGCCAGCGCCTCCCACACGGCGACGCAGAACGCGAACTGATCGCTGCGCGCGTCGGCTTCGCCGGCGAACTGCTCCGGAGCCATGTACGCCGGCGTCCCGCCCACCGCCGCCGTCGCGCCGCCGCCCGGCTGCGCGGTGTCGTCGACCCGCGCCCGCGCCAGGCCGAAGTCGGCGACCTTCACCCGGCCGTCCAGTCCACGCAGGACGTTGGCAGGCTTGAAGTCGTGGTGCACCAAGCCGGCCTCGTGCGCGGCGACGAGCCCACGCCCCGCGGCCAGCAGCGGCGCCAGCACCCGCGCGACGTCCCCGCGGCCGCGCAGCGGGTGGGCGCGCAGCCAGTCGGCGAGCGTGCCGCCATCGAGGTACTCCATCGCCAAGAACACCGCGTCGTCGACGGTGCCGACCTCGAACACCGCGACCACATGCGCGTGGGACAGCCGCGCGAGGGCCCGAGCCTCGCGCAACAGCGCCTCCGTCGGCACCCCGACGCCGGCGCGCAGCAGCTTGATCGCGACCCGCCGGTCGAGCTGTGGATCGTGGGCCGCCCACACCACGCCCATGCCGCCGGCGCCCAAGCGCTGCAGCACCTCGAATCGACCGATGCGCACCGGCGCGGCCTCGCGCTCGAACAGCTGCGCCTCGAGCTGCGCCCGCATCAGCCGGGTCTCGACCCCCGGCGTGGACGTCACCGGCGTCGGCAGCACCAGTTCGGAGGTCGACGTCATCGCCGACGCCGAGCATCCTCAAACCCCGGGCCGAGGTCCATCGGTTCGCGACCGACGCCGCCGCTGGTCGCGCGGGCGCGATCGCCCGCTGCCGATCAGCGCCGCGCCTCACGGCGGCGACCAGCCGCCCCGCGCACCAGATCGAGGACCACGACGTCGGGCAGGTGGGGCGCGCGACCGATGTTGCCGCGCACGGCGAACACCGGCGCGATCTCGGCGAAGGGATCGAGGGCGGTCGCGAGCGTGCCGATGTCACCCGCGTGGATGATCGCGTTGCGCTGCCACGCCTGGACCAGCGCGGTGGCGCTGGCGTGCGGGCGCGAGTGGGTGTCCGCCACGACCGCGATCCGCAGCGGCCCCCCATCGGGCAGCGGCAGCCGCTCGACTCGCTCGTGGATCGGCGCCGCCTGACGTGCCCCGCCCCGCATGTCAGTCCCAGGGGTTGATCGCCGGTTCAAGTCACCGACCCTGCGCAACATTGCGTTGACCCCCATGCACGACGGCAGCGTCGCGACCCTCGACGAGGTACTCGAGCTCTACCGAGCGGGCGGTCGAGCCGAGACGCCCTACCTCGACTTCCGGATGAAGACGTTCGAGCTCGACGACGAACAGCGCGCAGACTTCATGGCGTTCTTCGAGAGCCTCACCGACGACGCGGTGCTGACGGATCCCGCCCTCGCCGATCCGTGGTGAGCGCGGGTGAGCGGGCGACCACGCACGAGTGTGACGATCGCGGCGGCGCCAGGCTGGCCCCCGCGCCGCGCACCGGAGCGCCAACTCGCCGCAATCGACCTACGAGAAGCTGGGGACCATCGTCGGGGCGATCCTGGGCGAAGACGGGCTCGAGCAGTGGTTCGCGCGACTCGCCCTCGTGATCGCGACAGGGAACGGCGATGCGCACCTGAAGAACTGGTCGTTGCTCTACCCGAACCGCATCACTCCGGATTGGACGCCGCTGTACGACCAGGTCTGTACGATCGTCTACGAGGTCGACGACAAGCTCGCGCTCCCGGTCCTGGGGACCCGCGATTGGGCTGCGCTCGACCAAGGGCGGCTCGGGCGGCTCGCCGAGCGTGCCGGGCTGGACATCGGTCGCGCGCAGGACATCCTGTCCGAGACGCTCTCGCGGCTCCGAGCGAGCTGGGCCGACGCCGCCGCGGGGCTCCCGTTCTCTGAGTCCCATCGAGACGCGCTACGGCAGCAATGGCAGCGGGTCCCGGTCCTACGGGATGCCGGCGGCCTACCGTGATGCAACGTTGCGGTCCGCCGAGCCGTCGCGCTAGCCTGACCGTGCGATGCACCTGCTCGGACCGCTCGTCCTCCTGGTCGTCGTCGTCGCGGTGGTCTACAAGTTGCTGATGCGCGGCCGCGACGACGCGGTGTTCCACGTCGAGGTGCGCGGGCCGGGTGTCGGCGGACTGGCGCTGCGCGGCTCCGTGCCGGGGCGCAGCGACGCCGATCTCCTCGACTTCGTCGCTGGGCTCGGATTGACGAAGGGCGCCACGCTGTGGGGGAGCATCGATCGCGGGCGCCTGGTCGTGCGCGCCTCGGGGGACGTGCCGCCGGAGCTGCAGCAGCGCCTGCGGAACTATCTGTACAACTGAGGCTTTACTGAGGCTCGTCCTCAGCCCTGCGGATCGAAGCCGACGTCGCAGCCGTAGCGCACGTCGAGCCGCGCCTGCTGATCGCCCTGCACCAGCGCGCACGCCTCCGGGCAGAGCGTCACCGTGGTGCCGTCGATATAGAACGCATCGGCGGCGCAGTCGGCCAGGTCGACCACCTGGTGGAACGTCTCGGCCGGGCCGAGGCCCCCGGGCAGGTAGTCGATCTCGATCGTGTCGGGGTCGATGGTCTCGCCCGGTGGCGGCTCGGGGATCGCGAAGGAGCACGCGACGGGCGTGGCCTCGACGACGCCCTGGGCGATTTGCTGGAACACGACGTCGAAGTCGGCCGCCTGCGACAGGGGGAAGCGCCAGCCGCCGGACAGCACGCTGACCTGCTGGATCGATCCGCCCTCGCCGGCGATCGGATCGGCGGGCAGCCACGGCGCGGTCGGTGGGGTGTTCACCGGCATCGACACGATGCTGTGGAAGACGTACCGGCGATCTCCGGGCGTCCCGAACAACGCCGGTTGCAGCGCGAGGAGCTGCGCGTCGAAGGCGTCGCCGTCGGCGGTGTTGCCCGAGGCGCTGCTCGCATCCGTCATCGCGAGGATGATCTTGTTGGCCTCGGGTCGCAGCCAGTCGGAGTAGCCGCCCGGCGCGAGCCCGTGGGGATCGGGCGCCGCGAACCACGCGACGATGTTGGCGAGGAACGCCCCCGAGCCGGTCGACATGTCGTAGTGGAAGTAGCGATCGGTGATCGCGGGCACCGGCGGCGGCGGATTGCAGTCGGTGCCCGACAGCGGCATCGTGATGCAGATGTCGAGCTGCCCGCCCGGCGGGTAGTCGCCGGCGACGATCACCCGGTAGTCGAGCCCGCTGTTGCCCATGATCTGGGCGAAGTCCGCGTTGATGCTCGACTCCACCGCGTCGATCGCCGCGGCCATCGAGTTCGACGTGTCGACGACGAGCAGCACGTCGACCGGGACGAACTCGACCTCGGCCTCGAGCGTCTGCGCGGCGCACTGCTCGCCCTCGGTGTCCGTCGGCAGATCGGCCGCGGCGCCGAGATCGAGCTTCGTGCCAGTGTCGGCGGCGGTACCGGTGCCGTCGGGGGACGTCGTGGCCGAGAGGCTCACGCCGACGGACGCGCCGTCGTCCGCCCGGCTGTCGACCTCGTCGGAGCAGGCCAGGGCGAAAGTGGCGAACAACGGGGCGATGCGGCGCATGGGCACGTTCGGGCCAGCATACGTGGACTCGCGCGCGTGTGGGGGAGTCGGGCGCCCCGAACGCCGCAGACGAGGACGCCGCCTTCGGGCTGGCGCCGGCCGGCGGGCCAGTGTACCCTGGAGGGACGATGATGCGAACGCGATTTACCGTAACCACAATCCTTGGCTTGCTCGTGGCCGCGTGCAGCTCCGACGGCGGCAGCGCGACGGCGACCGACGGCAACGGCAGCTCGGAGACCGGGACCTCCAACTCGAACTCCAACTCCAACTCGGCGACGGACACCACACCGACGACCGACAGCACGGCGACCGATCCCGACAGCTCGAGCACCGACCCGACGGTCGCGGACTCCAGCTCGTCCGGCGGCGACGGCTGTACGCCGGAGGACGAGTGCATCGAGGCCACCGACTGCGCGCCGGGTCAGACCTGCATCGGGTGTCTGTGCCTGGGTGAGCCGACCGGGTGTGCGCAGTGGGGCGAGGGCGCGTACGGTGATTGCATCGCCGAGGGCAACGCCGCGTGCATGGCGGACGGCGGCGGCTGTCTGACGGCGGCCGAGGACATCGGCGTCTGCTTCTTCTCGGGCTGCAAGACCCCGTGCGATTGTCCGCAGCCGCCCAAGGGCTTCGAGGAACAGGTCGCGTGCGAGAGCATCAACAAAGGCGACGAGGTCCTCGACTGCTTCATCGAGTGCGGACCGGAGGAGTGTCCGGAGGGCATGTTCTGCGTGGGGGGGACGATCTGCATGTTCGGTGAGGCGCCGGTCGGGCTGCCGCCGTACAGCGACTGCGTCAACGTCGAGGGACAGTGCGAAGACGGCTTCTGTCTCGTCGACAACGTCGATGACCCCACGGTCGGGGCATGCGCGAACAACTGTCAGGATGCCACCGACTGCGTCGCGCCGGAGACCGGAGACGCCGTCCCGGCGTGCAACGACTTCGGCGGTACGACGCTCTGCGTGCTCGAGTGCGACGCGGGCGTGACCTGTCCCGACGGCATGGCCTGCCTGGGTGGGCTCTGCACGTGGGAGGAAATCGTCCCGCCCCCGCCGCCGTACGGCGATTGCGAGACCATGCCGGTCGAAGACGCCTGCGCGCCGACCGACACCTGCATCGACACGCCGGAGGGTGGCATCTGCGGAGGCACGTGCGTCGACGCGACCGAGTGCCCCGCGGCGCCGGCGACCGGTGATGCCGTCGTGACCTGCGCCGACCTCGGCGCCGGCAACGTGTGTCACCTGAGCTGCGCGATGGGTGAGACGTGCCCCGACGGCACGGAGTGCTTCAACGACCTCTACTGCCACTTCCCGGCCGCGTAGGTCCGGGCATCGCATCGCATCGCATCGCATCGACCGACCGCCGCGTTGCCCTCGGGCCCGCGGCGGTCTCTCGGTTGTCGGTCCTCGGGAACCATGATGCCGACGAGGGGCCGTCGACGACCTCGCGAGGTCGCCTTCTCGGGACTTCCAGGTGCCGGCGACGGGGGGGCGAGGGAGCCGATCGCCGTTGCTCGCTTCAGCCTACAGGTTCCCGCCAAACTCGGCACACTTGAGCAGGAAAAGTCGGACGGGTGTGCAACACCCCGGGGCGGCTGCCGACAGGAGTCGAGTATGGACCGGCTGCACAACTCAGGTGAACGAGTCATGAAGCACCACCGACTGTTGGTCACACTCCCCCTGCTGCCAGCCTTCGCGGCCTGCTATAGCCCGAACGTCGACGTCGGGCCCGCTCGAGGGGAAGCAGGCGCGTCGACAAGCTCCGGTGCGGCTGACACTTCGGCCGAGACGCCGAACAGCACGACGGATCCTGTTGATCCGGATGCTGGCCCTGGGACTTCTGACCCTGGAACGTCTGAATCGACGGGTGAAGGTGGCCAGGAATCGACCGCTGGCACGACGCCCGATCCCAACGCGACGGAGGAGGGGGATTCGTCGTCGTCGGGAGCGTCTGGAGGCCTCCCCGTGCCGTTCTGTGGGAACGGTACCGTCGATGCGGGAGAAGAATGCGATCTTGCGGAGGCCAACGCGCTGACCGGTGAGTGCAGGCCCGATTGCACTCTCGCGGAATGCGGAGACGGAGATATCTGGGTCGGCGTCGAGGGATGTGACGACGGCCTCGATGACAACGTCCTGGAGGTCGGCTCGTGCGCTCCCGATTGCTCCCGTGTCATCGAGGAGAAGGTCATCATCTTGGGTGACGCACTCTCGACGGGAAATCTTGGTGCGAACCCCGTCGCCGCAGCAGATAGTGAGTGCCCGGTTGGCTACAAGGCAATGTTCGCCTACGCAGGCGTACGCGAGGCTGCGTTGGACGCGTATCATGGAACGGGTTCGGTAGACTGGGTTCTGCGGCCGTACACTGCATACGTTCGTCCAGATGCCGAGTTGATCTGGATCACCGATGAGAATCCGCTCCTCGGCGTGAGGGATTTGGGGCCGATTCCTCTCGAGAATCCAATCTCCCCCGAGTGTCCAGATGGGTTCGGCTGCGTCTTGGGTCGCGTGGTCACGGGCATCGGGAGCAGCTGGTTGACCTCCGCAGACAACAACTGCGACGACTGGACCAACGGAACCGAAATGGGTACGACGCGACGTGGATTCGCAGAGTCGACCAGCACGTATCTCTACGATGCTGCCTACACCACCGATTGCGAGTTCAGCCTCTTCACCGGCGGCGGCGCGACCGGAGTCTACTGCGTCGAACAGTGACGCGCGGACCAGCCCTCACAGCGCGAGCCCCAGCTCCGCGATCGTCCTCACCACGGCCGGGTCCTCGCGCAACGCCGCGAGCGGGTCCTCGCCCAAGTCCCGAGGGGTGATGCCTTCGGCGATGCGCTCGACCACGTCGCGCTGCTCATCGCTCAGGTCGATCCGCTTGCCGGTTCGGGTCCACAGCTCGCGCGGGCGCCAGAAGTAGTTGTGCTCGCCGACGGGCGTGCAGTAGTCCTTCGGGACGCACGGGTTCTCGCGCTTGCGGACGATGAGCTGGTAGTCGCGGTGCACGAGCTCGAGGGCGTACCAGTTGGCCCGGACGAAGGCGTCGATCGCGAGCTGCGGGCGCAGCTCCTCTGGGAGGGGGCTCGCGCCGCGGCGGCCGGTCCATGCGTAGTCGTCGAACACCATGAGCCCGCCGACGTGCAGCAGATCCCAGGCGAGCGCCGCGTCGAGGTAGACGTCGTCGGCGGTGTGGGATCCGTCGATGTAGATGATGTGGAACGTCGGGCCCGAGAGGGTCCGCAGCTGCGTCGCCGACGGCCCGGCGAGCTTGGTGACCCGGTCCCCGAGGCCGGCCACGGCGAGGTTCTCGTCGAACGTGTCGGCGTAGTCGCCGTCGAACAGGTCGATCGCGGTCGCCGTCGATGACGGATGCGTCAGGACGTTCTCGAACATCCACAGCAGCGAGCGTCCCTCGAACACGCCGATCTCGAGGTAGCGCAGGTCGGGGCGGCCGGCCAGCTCCGCGAACGTCGTCGGCCACAGCCGCAGGTGCTGCAGGTGCCAGCCCGAGGTGAAGCGATAGCGCCCGTCGCCGGTGCCATCGACGGAGGTCTGCACCTCGGACTGGTAGAACTCGTCCTCGACGGGGGCGACGCGCGTCCGAACGCCGTCGCTGCCCGAGAGCGCCGCGAAGACGAGCAGCAGGCTGCGAGCGCGCGACACGGCGCCCGAAGCCTATCACGTCGCGCGAGCGCGCCGCGCCTCACCCCGGACACAAGCAACCGCACTCGGGCGGATCCCACGTCACCGGATCCCCTTCGATCATCACGCACGGCTCGAAGCCCATCGCCGACTCCTCGCATTGGAACGACGAGTCGAAGGCCACCAGCTCGATCGCCCCGATCTCGAGGCCGAGCTCGGCGAAGTACACCCGGGTCTCGCCGTCCGGGCAGGTCGAGAACTCGGCGCCGGTGCAGGTGTCGGACTGGGAAGTGAGGACGCACTGGCCCTCGAAGCCGGTCTCGATCGGCTCGCACCCGTTGCCCGAGGCGACGACGACGGTGTCGACCCAGCCGCACGTCACGACCCCGTTGTCGAACGTGTTGCAGACGCGTGCGTTGTCGGCTTCGCCGCAGTCGTCGAACTGCCCGGTCGTCCCTTCACCGAGCGAGGTGCTCTCGCCGGATTCGGAGGTCACCGTCGGATCGCTCGAGCCCGTGGTCGATGTGCTCGACGTGCCCGACGTCCCCGCGGTGGCCGAGGTCGTCGACTCGCCCGATTCGCCCGATTCACCGGTCGCGGTGCCCTCCGTGCCACCGACCGTGGCCCCGATCTCCTTCGAGTCGGCGATGCACCCGGACGCGAGTACGATGCCCAACCCCAACCCCAACCCAGTTCCAAACCGACGTTGCATGCGATCCATGACCCTGCAGTCTCCGGGGGCGCGTCGGCCTGTCACGGCGACCGCGAGGAATCGTCGCACGCCCGGCGCACGCGCGCGGCGAGGGGCGAGCCGGGGTGCGCGTCGAGGAAGACGCGGGCCTCGCCGCGACCCGCCGCCGACTTGCCCGCGTCGCACAACGCGATGGCCCGGTAGCCGCGGCGCTCGTTGGCGAGCTGTCCGATCGGGAATCGTCGCGCGTGGTCGGCCAAGCGCGCCAGCGCGGCGTCGGGATCGCCGGCGTCGAGGGCGGTCTTCGCCGCGGTGATGAGCTCGACCTCGGCCGCGAGCGCCGCGGCGAGGGCATCGACCGGGGCGTCGTCGACGGGATCGCGGTCGGGCCCAGCGATCGCGGCCGCGCGTCTGCTTGCCTCGGCGGGCGGCGTGGACGGCTCCGGTCGCGCGGTCGCGGTCGTCTCCACCGACACGGGCGTGAGCTCGGCGGGGATCGGTCGCGCATCGTCGAGCACCGCGGGCGCGGGGCGAGACGCGTCGCGCGAAGACGCAACGCCGGTCGTCGCCGCTGCCGGCCCATCGGGACTCGGCTCCCGCAGCGCGAGCCCGACGCTCAGGCTCGCACCGAGGGCGAGCGCGGCGAGGATCCCCTTCGTACCGGCGCCCCCGAGCGCCCCGGTCGCGGTAGTCCCCGCGCCTGCGCCCGAACCCAGGCGTACGGCCAGCAGCGCGGCCACGCGGCGCGACGCCGTCGCGTCGGCGGTCGTCGCCCGCTTGGTCGCGGTGACCAGCGTCGCCTCGTCGTCGACGAGTCCGAGCTCGGTGAGCGCGCGCGTGAGCTCGCGCCGCGCCGCCTTGATCCGCGAGTACGCGGTGTCGACGTTGATGCCGAGGAACTCCGCCACCTCGGGCCCACGCAGGTCCTCGAACACATGGAGCGTCAGCGCCGTGCGCTTGTCGTCGTCGAGGCTGTCGAGCGCCTGCAGCAGCAGGGCGCTGCGCTGCGCCTGTTCCATCGACGCCGCGAGGTCGGCCGCGGGCGCCCGTGGATCGTGCTCGTCGGCCAGCGCGCGGCGCCGGGTCGCGAGTCGCAGCGCGCTGCGACGGTGACGGAACGCGACGCGGCGGACGATGCCGAACAACCACGAGCGCAGCGCGCTGCGCCCCTCGAACGCGGGCAGGCGCCGGTGCACCGTGACGAAGACGTCCTGCGCCGCGTCGTCGATGGCGGCGGCCGGGACCCCGAGGCGCAGCAGGCACGCGTACACGAAGCCGAAGTGCTCGCGGTAGAGCACCTCGAACGGTGGGATCTCCCCGTCGCTCGCCATCGTCGTCACCACGCTCTCCACCTGTGCCACCGGTTCGCCCCTTGGTCTCCGGCCCTGGGGAATCCTGTCACGGAAATCGGACCTCGACCCCGACGACCACCCGCAGGGCCACGGGGCCGGCCCGGAACAGGGGGCCGGCCGCCTCGAGGCCGTAGCTCGGCCGCACCACGGCCGGGCTCGCGCCGGCGCCGACGAGCAGGCCCACGCGGGGGATCGGCGCCCACACGAGGTTCGCGTCGACCGGCACCGCCACGTACAGCATCCGCGCCGAACGCGGCTGGGTCACCCCGAAACCACGACCCCGCATCGCGCCGAACTCGAGCCCGGCGCAGATCGGGAACTCGAGCCGTCGCCAGCGCGGCGCGTAGCAGCCCGATGCGCCGAGGGTCCAGAGGTCGACCTGGACACCCGCATCCGGGTGCTCGCGGGCGAAGGTTCGCCGTGGCGTGGCCCAGCGCCCGCGGAGCTCCACGCGGGCACGCCGAGTCCGAAGCGCAAGCGCACCCCCGAACGTCGCCGTCGCACCCGGGAGGGCGCGGAGGAATTGTCCGCCGAGCTCGACCCGCACCGCGCCATCGATCACCCGCGGTGCGCTCGCGGGTGTCGGGGCGACCGGAGCGAGCGCACCGGCGTGGGCGAGCCACACCGCGAACAGGCTCGTCGAGGGCTCCATCGGCGTCGCAGTCTCCGACCCCGCAGCGATCCGTCACGGGAATCGCAGCTCGACGCCCACGACCACGCGCAGCGCGACCGGGCCGGCACGGAAGAGCGGCGGCTGATCCCGCAGGTGGAAGCTCGGGCGCACCAGGCTCGGGGCCACGCCGGCCCCCGCGAGCAGGCCCACCCGCGGGACCGGCGACCAGACGAGGTTTGCGTCGATCGGGATCGCGGCGAGCAGTGACCGCGCCCGACCGCTCTGCTCGACCCCGAAGCTGCGGCCCCGCATCGCGCCGAGCTCGACGCCGGCGCAGATCGGGAACTCGAGCCGTCGCCACCGCGGCGCGAAGCAGCCCGAGGCGCCGAGCGTCCACAGATCGATCGTGCCGCCGACGTCGGTGAGACCGTTCTGCTCGATGCGCTGCGCCAGCGCGTAGCGGCCCCGCAGCTCGACGCGCGAAAGCGGCATCCGCAGCGCGAGCGCGCCGCCGAACGTCACGTCGGCGGCGCGTGGGAGCACGCGGAGGAATTGTCCGCCGAGCTCGGCTCGGGCAGCGCCGCTCACCCGACGTCGGCGTGGCGTCGGTGACGCGACAACGGTGGGCGTCGGCGTCGCGGGCCCGGGCGCGGGTGTCGAGGTCGTGGGTTCGGCGGTCGCGGGCTCGGTCGTCGCGGGCTCGGACGTCGCGGGCTCGGACGTCGCGGGCTCCGGCGCGACCGCGGGCACCGACGCACGCGAGGGATCCGCCGCGACCGCGATGAGCAGCCCCGCGGCCTCGGCGAGCGCGTCGCACGACGCCGCCCGGATCTCGCGGTCCTCCCGGCCGCCCTCGCCTTCGAGCGAGAGCGTGAGCACCCACGTGGACGCGTCGATCGATCGCACGACGCCGTGGGCGACCACCGGCGTCGCGCCGTCGGTGCCCATGCGCTGCTTCGCGTGCTCGCGGACGCGATCGGCCCCCGGACACGTCGCGGGCGCGTCCCAGTGCAGGGCGATCGGATCGACCTCGGAGACCGGCTCGGCGGCACGCGCGTGCGGCAGGGCGCCCGCGGAGACGAACGCGGCGACGATCTGGGCAGTCACCTCGCGCAGTCGCACGGCGCGAACGCTAGCACGGCCGGGCGGGGCGGGATCCCATCGGACCCTGCCGCCGTGCCGCGGGAGCGCCTCACCAAGAGATGACGATCACCCCGTCGCCCGCGTGCGCGCCACCGACGTTCAGCTGCGCGCTGCCGCCGTACAGACCGACGCCGTTGCTCGTCCAGCCGAGGGGTCGGTGTCGGACGTCCCCGTGCTCCCGTCCGTGCCGGTGCTCGGGGTGGTGTCGTCGCCCGGGCACCCGGTCGCGAGCGCGGCGGGCAGGGTCAACGTGAAGCCGGATCGCAGGAGGGAAATCGCGCAGCGCCGCATGGCGGTGAGGTTCCGCCGCGGGGATCGTGGGCGCAACGCAGACGTCCGCCGCTTGGAGTGCGCTTTCGCCACGCGGCGGTGACCACGAGCCCTCGCGCCCGATCCCATCGGGCTATCCTGTGCACTGCGCATGCACTCCACCCCCGACGCCGAGCTGCAGCGCACGATCGGGGACGGAGGCGACGCATCGTCGGTCGCATCCGGAGCGCCGCGCGTCCTCGGCCGCTACCTCGTCATCGACGAG
Organism: Nannocystaceae bacterium; assembly: GCA_044344875.1. Taxonomy (GTDB): domain Bacteria; phylum Myxococcota_A; class Polyangia; order Nannocystales; family Nannocystaceae; genus Xiheibacterium. The sequence continues at coordinate 138,675 of JBIJCC010000015.1, read as the reverse complement.
ATCGGCAAAGGGGGCATGGGCCGAGTCGTCCGGGCCTACGACCCCAAGCTGGGGCGCGAGGTCGCGTTGAAGCAGCTGCTCCTGCACCGCAGCGCCGACACCAGCGACGGCGCCCGGATGCTGCGCGAGGCCAAGGCGATGGCCCAGCTCGCGCACCCCAACGTGGTGTCGGTGTTCGACGTCGACGTCGATCAGGGTGCGGTGTTCATCGCGATGGAGTACGTGCGGGGCGCGACGCTCGACACGTGGCTCTCGACGCGGCCGCGAACCGTCCGCGAGATCCTCGCGATGTTCGTACAGGCCGGACGTGGGCTCGCGGCGGCCCACGCCGAGGGGATCGTCCACCGCGACTTCAAGCCGAGCAACGTCGTGGTGGGCGACGACGGGCGCGCGCGCGTGATGGATTTCGGACTCGCCCGCGCGGCGGTCGACTCGGGTGCGTTCGAGTCGTCGGGCGCGGGGCCCGAGCGGGGCGCGAGCGCGGCGGAGCTCGGGCCCGCGGATCTCGGCACGACGCTCACCGCCCATGGCACGGTCGTCGGGACGCCGCCGTACATGGCGCCCGAGCAGCACCTCGGCGATCCGGTCGACGCGCGCACCGATCAGTACGCGTTCTGCGTCGCGCTGTGGGGATCGGTCGTGGGGCGGCCGCCGTTCGCCGGGCGCGATCTGAAGAGCATCGCCGCGGCGAAGCTGAAGGGACCACCGCCGGTGCCCGCGGGCGCCCGCGTCCCGCGACGGTTGCTGCGGCTCCTCGAGCGGGGCCTCGCGCCGCTGCCCGCCGCGCGCTGGCCCGACATGGACACGTTGCTCGCATCGCTAGCACAGATCGACGCGGCGAGACGACTGCGTGTGCCGATGGTCGGAGCCGGGCTCGTGGGGTTCGTCGGCGTCGCGATCTGGGTCGCGCGGAGCCCCGCGTGCACGACGAGCGCCGAGGAGCTCGCGCACGTCTGGGGGCCGACGCAGCGCGCTGCGCTCGAAGAGGTCCTGCGCGGGGCCAACGCGTCGTACGCCGAGTCCACGCGCGTGCGTGTGGTCGCGGCGCTCGACGACCACGCCGAGGCGTGGGTCGCGATGCACCGCGACAGCTGCGAGGCCACGTTGCTGCGGCACGAGCAATCCGACGAGGCCTACGATCTGCGGACCGAGTGCCTCGGCGCGCGCGCCCACGAGATCGGCGAGACCGTCGCGCTGCTGCAAGAGGGCGATCCGCAGATCACCGCGAAGGCGATCGAGCTGGTCCACGGGCTCGAGCCGGTCGAGAGTTGCGCGGACGTGACGATGCTGCGGGAGCGCGTCCCTCCGCCCGAACACGCCCAGACCCGTGAAGTGGTCGCACGCCTGCGGGACACGCTGGCCGAGGCTCGCCTGCTCGATCGCGCGAGCCGACTCGACGACGCGCTCGCGCTCGCGGACGAGGTCCGGCGCGAGGCCATCGCGATCGACTACGCGCCGGTGCAGGCCGAGGCGGAGGTCCTCGCGGCGGGGGCATTGATCGGCCTCGGTCGCGACGCCGAGGCGGGTCCGTTGCTCGAGCACGCGTTCGACACCGCGTTGGCCCATCGCCATCACCACGCTGCGGCCGCGGCGGGAGTGTCGCTGGCGTGGTTGCTGGTGCGGCGCGACGGCGTCGCCGAGCAGGGCCAGTGGCTCGCCCGCACCGCGTTGGGGCTCGCCGAGGGCGACGGGACGGACCCGCGGCTCGTCGCGCGGGCGATGCTGATCAATGGTCGGGTCTTCGCCGATCGGCAGCGCGAGATCGAGGCCGAGCCCTACTTCAGCGGCGCCATCGCGGCGCTGGAGGCCGCGGCCGGCCCCGACGATCCGGATCTCGTCGGGCCCCTGCTGCACTACGGCGCGCGCTCGATCGGCGGCAGGAGGCGGCCGACGTGGCCCGCCGCGCGCTCGCGATCTCGGAAGCCGCGTACGGGCCGGATCATCCCCAGGTCGCGCGCATTCTCGTCGAGATCGGCTGGAACGCGCTCGGGGACGGCCAGCCGCTCGAGGCCCTCGCGCACTTCGACCGCGCGCTGGCGATCGCCGAAGCGGCGCTGGGGCCGGATCACGATCGAGCATGGACCGCGTTGGGCATGCGCGGCACGGCGCTCGTCGAGCTCGGCCGCTACGCCGAGGCGATCGCGGCGATCGAGGAATCGCTGCGCCGCATGGGCGACAGGCTCGCGGCAGATCATCCGATGCGGTTGGGTTCCTTGCAGAACCTCGCGGGGGCGCTGCGTGCCGCGGGCGATCACGCCAAGGCGGCGTCGACCCTGCAAGAGGTCGTGCGGCTGCGTCGACAATCCAGCCATGGCGCCGATCTCGGGGCCGGTCTCACGGCACTGTCGCGCGATCTGATCGCGCTCGGCCGCTACGACGAGGCCGAGACGGCGCTCACCGAGGCGTCGGCGATCTCCGCGGCGTCGCACGCCGACGACGGCGGCTATGATCCGGCGCCGGACACGATGCTCGCCGAGGTCGCGATCGGGAAGGGCCAGCGCGATCGGGCGCGGGCGCTGCTCGAGCAGGTCATCGCGCGCTCGACCCAGAGCGCGGACGTGAAGACGCGGGCCGAGGCCGAGGCGATGCTCGGCGAGCTGCTGTGGGACGCAGGCGAGCAGCGGACCCGCGCCATCGCGCTCGTGGAATCGGCGCTCGCGCGGCTCGAGCTGCGACCGAACGCGAAGGCGCAGGTCGAGGAGCTGCGGGTCTGGCTCGATCGCCACACGCTCGGGGGGCCCGAGATCGTGCTCCTCGCCGCACCCAAGTAGTCGATGCTCCTCGCGGCGCCCGAGTCGTCGATGCTCCCCGCGGCGCCCGAGTCGTCGATGCTCCTCGCGGCGCCCGAGTCGTCGATGCTGCGCCCGAGTCGTCGATCAGTCCTTGCCTGGGACGACGACGAGGCCGAGGTCCGAGCGCGTGTGCACCGGCGCGCCCGTGCGGGCATCCGTGATGCGGAGGGCCTCGCCGTCGAGGCTCGCGATCCGCTGACCGTCGCCGCTCCACGCCAGCAGGCCGGTGTTGCCGAGCGGCGCGGTCCACAGCCGCGTCTGGGTCGCCGCGTCGAACACCTCGAGGGCCCCTAGGATGGGCTGCCGATCCGAGCGCGCGAGGGTGTCGTGCGTCAGCGCGACGGCCAGCAGCGAACCGGCGGGTGCAGACACGGCGGCCCGCACCTCGCGTCCGCGCAGGCGCAGGGCGCTGGTGTCGACCTTGACGCCCGTGGCCGCGCGCGGGGCCTCGACGCTGCCGACCACCGCGCCCGTCGTGTCGACTATGGTCGCGCCCGCCGACGTGACGACGCGCAGGTGTCCGTCATCGTCGAAGCCGAGGCTCCGCACCGGCGCGGCGGCCTCGAACGGCTCGGGCGCGGCGTCGTCGTCGTCGGTCAGGTCCTCGATCCAGACGCTCCTGTCGCGGCTCCACGCGACCTTGGTCCCCGTGGCGTCCAGCGTGATCGCGGTGGCGTCGAACGGCGTCCGCCGGAACGCGCGGTGATCCGCGGTCGCGACCGGGTCGACCGTGAGCAGCGAGCCCGATGCGATCACGCGCACGCCTGCCGCGAGCGTCACCTGCATCCGGAGATCGCCCTCGCCCCCGGGGAGCGCCACCGTCCGCATCACCGCAGGCGGGAAGCTCGCGGCATCGCGCGGCAGCGCCTGGGCGAGATCGACCCAGAAGCCCTTGCCCGAGCCGCTCTCGAGCAGCACGCGATCATCGTCGACGTAGTGCAGCCGCGGTCGGGCCTTCTCGTCGACGTTGCCCATGATGACACGGCGCTCTCCGGTCGCCAGCGTGATGAGCTGGAGCGCGAACTCCCGCTTCTTCGCCGAGGTCCGTCGCAGCGCCGCGATCGTGGTGCCGTCGGGCGACAGCGACAGATCGTTGCGGTTGGGGCTCTGATCCAGCGCGACCATGCGGCCCTCGCCGACGACGCGCAGGATGTCGCCGTCGAGCGCCAGCGCCTGGGCGCGGACCGGCTGGGTGAGCACGGCGGCGAGCGCCACGGGCTTGCCCGGCGTCTCGACCACGCGCAGCTGCCACGGGATGAACCCGCGCTCGTCGATCTGCGAGAGCACGCGGCCATCGGCGTCGAACAGTCGGACGCGGTGGTCCTTGCCGAGGGCGAGGATCCGCGCGCCGCCGTCGAGCACGTGGATCTCGAACTGCGGATCGACGGCGGGCAGCTCGAACAGGGCGACCCGCGAGGCGCCGCGGCCGTCGACCGTGATCCGCGAGACGCGGGCCGTGCCCGTCGTGTCCAGCGTGGCGACGACGAAGCGGTTGTCGTCGATCCGCCCGAGCGACATCCAGCTCGGCTCCTGCTCGGGCAGGGCGATCGGCAGTGCGACCTCGTCGGCCTGCACGTCGGGCCACAGCCGTAGGCCGCCGCGCTCGTCGAGCGTGAGCGCGCCGCGGCCGTGGGCGTCGAGCACGACCTCGGTCATCGCGTGGGGGTGCATGCGTCGGGACAGCTGGGTCGGCGCGGCCATCGTCGGTGCGTCGTCGGTCGTCGGTGCGTCGTCGGTCCGCGTGGTCCTCGGTGTGGCGGGCTCCGCGATCGACCGCGACGGCGTACCGGCGCAGGCGGTGAGGGCGAGCGAGAGCAGCGCGGTGGTGCATCGGTTCATGGTGGAGGTCTCCGAGACGTGCGCGGGTTCACAGCGAGGCGAGGTAGGCGCCGAGGTCATCCAGCTGCGCCTCGCTCAACGCCCCGAGTTCGGCCATGTCGTGGATGCTGCCGCGATCGGTGAGCAGGCCGCGGATCGAGTCCGCCGATCCGTCGTGGTAGTAGGGGGCCGAGTGGGCGAGCCCGACGAGCGACGGCGTGTCGGTCTGCTCGAGGTTCGACTTCAACGGGTACTGGGCGCCATCGGTGAGCGTCGCGCCGCCGTGGCAGCTCGCGCAGCCCAAGGTCTTGTCCTCGAACACCGCGCGGCCGCGGGCGAGCGCGTCAGGGTCCTTCGCGCGCGGGGCCTTCGGCGCCGGCAGGCTCGCGACGTAGGCCGCGAGCGCGGCGATCTCGTCGCGACCGACGAAGCCCGAGTTGCCGCCGAGTCGATTGATCGTGTGGCGGAGGCTGTCGCGAAGCGTGGCGTCCTGACCGTCCCACTTGTACGGCGCGGTGCCGACGATCCGCCCGGCGAGCATGGGCGTCTGCAGCACGTGGGCACCGAGGCGCCACGTCAGGCCATCGGCGCGGCCCTCGGGGTGACACGTCGCGCAGGCCAGCGTCCCGCCCTCGGAGAGCCGGCCGTCGTTGGCGCGGCGGAAGATCTCGGCGCCGCGCTCGACCAGGGCGCTGCGCCGTGACGCCGCCAGCTCGGGCCCGCGCCGCGAGAGCTTGGCGATCTTGCGGTCGTCGTGCTCGCCGTGGTCGAGCGGCAGGCTCACGAGGCGGCGCGTCAGCTCGCAGTGCACGCGGAGGGTCGTGCCGTCGACGACCATGCCGTCGATGCCGCACGCCGGGTCCCTGCGCTCGAGCTTCACGCTCCACGGCACCCACGGCACGTCGGTGCTCGCGTCGGCGACGGCGACCACGCGATCGTCCCCGTAGCCGCCGACGTACAGCGTGTCGTTGGCCGCGTCGTAGGCGAGCGCCCGCGGCTGGTGCACGTCGAGATCCGTGCTGGCGTGGTGGGCCTCGGCGCGGCCGGCCCGGGCAATCCACGACAGGCGGTGGACCACCGGCGGTGTGTCGACGTCCGCACCGCCGTAGCTGTCCTCGTCCTCGAGCTTCGGCTTGTGTACGAGCTGGGGCGTGGCGAGCTGGTAGGTCGTGATCGCCTGGTCGCCGAGGTAGCCGACGGCGAAGGCGTTGCGGGCGTAGCGGCGGCCCGCGCCCTGCGGCACGCGGAATCGGCTCGGGGCCTCGCGCACGTCGACGAACGATCCCTCCTCGCCGAACTCGTCCTCGACGACAACGAGCTGGTCGCGGGGATCGAGGCTCTGCCACCGCACGCCGTGGTCGCGATCGGCGAGGTCGACGACCGCCAGGATGCCCCGCGACAGGAAGCCGACGACCGCCTCGCTGCCGTCGGCCGAGATCGCGACGCCGCGGGGCTCTGCGGCGAGATCGATCCGCCAGCGCTCGCGAAGATCATCGGTGCCGATCGCGACCAACGCGTGCTCGGCGACGCTGGTCGCGAGGAGCGTCGCGCCGTCGGGCGAGACCGCCAGGCCGAAGGGCTCGACGACCGCGACGCTGCGGCCCGCGCTCAGGGTCTCGCCGTCGTCGAGCTCGACGATGCGATCGCCTGCGCGGTCGGCCACGAAGGCGCGACCCCGACCGTCGGCCACGATCTCGCCGAGCTCGCCGCCGAACTCGACGCGACCGGTCGCGTTGCCCTGCGCGTCGGCGCGCACGACCGTGCCCGCGTGGCGCTCCGCGACCAACAGGCCCCGCGGGGTGACGACGACCGTGCCCCCCGTGCGCGAAGCCGCAGGGGGTGCTGACGCGGTCTCACCCGCATCGGCGTGGACGAGGGCACTCGGGCCCAGGGACAGCGCGAACAGCCAGATCCAGCGCGGCATGGGGGTGCTACGCGCGAGCCGCGGGCGTCTCTTCCAGGTGCCGCGTCGCACCGGAATTACACGTGGATGGTTCAGCCGCCCGTGCGACTACCAGGACGATGCGAAGGGCCTACCTCTCCGGCTGCGCACTGTTGGCCGCGGCCGCGGCCGCGCTCGGCAGCGGCTGCTACTCCGGCCTCGGCGGCGACGCGGCGGACGACGGCGCGTCCGGGGCCGACGGCGGGAGCGATCGCGGTTCGGGTGCCTCGGACGCGGGCAGCGACGGGGGCTCCGACGGCGGCGTGCCCGAGGGAGAGTGCGCGGCGATCCCCGCCGCGGGCCTGCGCCGGCTGACGCCGATGCAGTACCGCAACACGATCCGCGACCTCTTCGGCGATCCGGAGTTCGAGCCGAGCTACGCCGACCTCGCGCCCATCACCACGGAACTCGGCGTCCGAGCGCTGCGCAGCGACGCCGAGCTCGTGCTCGCGCGGCGCGATGGGTGGACGACGCCGGTGTTCCCCTGCGACACCTCGGGTGCCGCCGACGATGCGTGCGTCGAGGCGTTCATCACCGACTTCGGCCGCCGCGCCCTGCGTCACCCCGTGACCGACGCGGAGCGGGCCGGCCTCCGTGCGACCTACGACGCAGCGCTCGCCGAGCTCGGCTTCGCCGATGCGATGGACGCGACGCTCGCGGCGATGCTGCAGAGCCCGAGCTTCGTCTACCACTTCGAGGTCGGCGCGCCGGTCGAGGGCTCGCCGAACCTCCGGCGGCTCGACGACCACGAGCTGGCGTCGCGCCTCAGCTATCTCTTGTGGGACAGTCTGCCGGACGCGACGCTGTTCGCCGCGGCCGACGCGGGCGAGCTCGGCACCGAGGCCGGCCTGCGCGCCCAGGTCGAGCGCATGCTCGCCGACGCGCGCACCGACACCAAGCTGCAGCACTTCGTCTCGCAGTGGCTGCAGCTCGACGGCGGGCTGCTCCACTTCCCGCTCGAGGAGACGACGAAGGACCCCGAGCTGTTCCCGCAGTTCGGCCCCGCGTTGCAGGCCGCGATGCGCACCGAGATCGAGGCGCTGGTCCGCAAGGTGTTCTTCGAGCAGGACGGCGACTTCGCGGCGCTCATGCAGAGCCGCGACGCATACGTCAACCGCACGCTCGCCGAGATCTACGGCGTGCCCGGCCCGGCCGACGATGACACGTGGGCGTGGGTCGAACTCCCGGCCGACCAGCGCGCGGGCCTGCTCACGCGCTCGGCCTTCCTCACCGTGTACGGCACCTCGCGGGCGCAGTCGCCCATCCGCCGCGGCGTCTTCGTGCTCGAGGAGGTCATGTGCATCGCGCTCTCCGATCCGCCGCCGAACGTGAACAACACGCCGGTCGACGGTGGTGAGACCGTCGACGAGGACGGTAACCCCATCGTCCGCACGATCCGCGAGGAGACCGAGCTGCGCACCGGCGGCGACAGCTGCCAGAACTGTCACGCCGTGATCAACCCGGTCGGCTTCGCCTTCGAGCACTACGACGCGCTCGGCGGCTGGCAGGACGACGAGCTGGTGAGCGGCCTGCCGGTCGATGCCTCCGGGCAGCTGTTCGGCGATGTCGAGGGCGCGGTGCAGGGGGCGGTGCAGGCCAGCGAGCGGCTCGCGACCAGCGTGCAGGTCCGCGAGTGCTTCGCGGATCGGTGGAGCGAGCTGGCGCTCGGCGTCGAGGGCGACGCGCTCGACCCGTGCACCCAACGCGACGTCCGCGATCGCTTCGTCGAGACCGGCGACATGCGCGAGCTGCTGGTGACACTCGTGACCAGCGATGGGTTCCGCTACTTCTCGACCGAGGAGGGGCAGTGATGCGCAAGCAACTCCGACACTCCGGCCGTCGCGCCTTCCTTCGCGGCCTCGGTGGCACCGCCCTCGGGCTGCCGCTGCTCGAGTTCACCCACGGGCACCTGTGGGCGGGCGGCAGCGCGGCGCCGCTGCGCTTCGTGACCATGTTCGAGCACGGCGGCACGATCTCGAACCAGAGCCACTCGAGCCGCTACGACGGTACCGGCTTCGAGCAGGGCGAGGACTGGTGGCGGCCCGCCGATCCGACGAGCACCGACCTCGTGCTGGGCCCGATCCACCAGCCGCTCGCGGCGTTCCGCAGCAAGCTGCTGCTGCTCGAGGGCGTCGACAACAAGGCCGCGATGGCCCAGGCGCAGTACGGCTCGGGTGGGCACGGCATCTCCAACGCCACGGCGCTGACGGCTGCGACCACCTCCGACGCCTACGGCGAGAACCCGATCCCGCAGGGGCCCAGCATCGATCAGGTGATCGCCGAGCGGCTCGCCGCGCGGCAGCCCGTGCCGTTCCCGATCATGCACCTCGTCGTGGAGGGCCATCAGTACGGCTCGCCGTTCTACCGCGGAATGGGCGAGCGCGTCGGCGGCGAGGGCAGCCCCGCGGCCGCGTTCGCGACCTTCTTCGCCGGCGTCAGCGGCGGCGAGCCCTCACCGGCGCAGGTGCGGCAGATCGCGATGCGCACGAGCATGCTCGACGGCTTGCTCGACTCGTACGAGCAGGCCAAGGGCCGCGTGAGCGCCAAGGATCTGCAGATCATCGAGGCCCACCTCGATCACCTGCGCGCGCTCGAGTACGAGCTGCAGCACCCGGTCGTGTGCACGCCGCCGACCGGCATCGACGCCGATGGCAACCAGCCGGGCGACGTCGTCGGGCCGCTGCACGTCAAGCTCATCATCGCGGCGCTGCGCTGCGGCGTGACCAACGTCGCCAACCTCGAGATCGCCGACATCATCACCCCGTGGACGCCGATCGGCGATCCGATGGAGTCGGCGTTCGGCATCGGCCACTCGCTCGGCCACTTCGCGCGCGACGTCGGCGAGGCCGGTCCGTTCGCGGCGCAGCGCGAGACGTGGCTGGCCGAGATGCTCGAGAACCGGCAATGGCGCATCGGGCTCATGGCCCAGCTGCTCGAGGGCCTCGACGATCCCGGCTTCCTCGAGGGCGATCGCACCCTGCTCGACAACGCCGCGGTGCTGTGGACGAGCGAGTTCCGCGAGCCCGCCAACCACGTGTCGTCCAACGTGCAGGTCCTGCTCGCGGGCAGCGCGGGGGGCTACTTCTCGACCGGCCGGTTCCTCGACTACAACGTCCACGCCTCCGACCCGGCCACGCTCGAATACGAGAGCAACGAGTCGACCCACAACCTCTTCACCTCGCTGCTGCAGGCGATGGGCGAGAGCGACGGCCACTTCGGGTCGGCCGATGCCGCGCACGAGGGCCCGCTGCCCGACCTGACCGCGTAGCCCGAGCGCGGCCGTGGTAGGCTGCGGCCGGTCATGGTCCGGCACGCGCGCGCGTCGTTGCTGTTGCTGCCGTTGTCGTCCGGCGCGTGTCTGCGGCCGGGGGCCTACGCGTGCGAGGCGACGTCGCAGTGCAAGAGCGACGCGGGCGGCGCGTGCGTCGACGGCTGGTGCGCTTATCCCGATGACGCGTGCGGCTCGGGGCTGCGGTTCGGCGAGCGCTCCCCGGGCGACGTCGCCGGGACCTGCGTCGGAGCGACCGCGAGCGGCGACTCCAGCGGGGGCTCGGGCCCCGCGGGGTCGAGCACCGACGACGGAGGCCCGCCGGCGTCGTCGTGCGGCAACGACGTCGTCGACGAGGGCGAGCTGTGCGACGACGGCAATCGCCTGGGCGGCGACGCCTGCCACCCGCAGTGCGTCGCGCCCGGCACGATCCTGTGGACCGTCCGGTACGACGGCGAAGCCCACGGCGACGACCGCGGCTTCGGGATGACCGTCGATCCTGACGGCGAGTCGTTCTGGGTCGCGGGCTTCACCACGGTCGACGACGCGAACGGCTCCGATCTGCTGCTGCAGCGTCGCTGGCTCGAGGACGGCTCGCTTTCGTGGACCCACAGCCGCGACGGCGAGGCCCACGGCGAGGACATCGGCGAGGCGGTGGCGCTCGATGCCGCGGGGCGGCCGTGGTTGGTCGGTCGCATCACCAACACCGCGACCGCCGGCGACATCTGGGTCGGGAGCTTCGATCGCGACGGCACGCCGGGCGCGGCGTTCACCCACGACGAGCAGGGCGGCGAGGATCACGGCCACGGCCTGGCCGTCACCGCGGGCGGCGATCTGGTGATCGCCGGAGTCGCGGATCTCGGGCCCGTCGGCGAGCCCGACGCGGCGGCGTGGATCCGCCGCTACTCGCCCGCCGGCGAGGCGCTCGGCGACGCCATCGTGCTCAACGGTTCGACGTCCCTCGACACCGCGCTGCAGGTCGTCGCCGACGGCGACGCCTTCGTGGTCACCGGGGACCTCAGCACCGCCGATGGCATCGAGGAGGTCTGGACCGCGCGCTACGACGCGGACGACGTGCAGTCGTGGTCGCAGCTCGCGGGGGCGCCCGACGTCGGCCCCTATCCGCGCGGCGTCGGCGTGGCGTCCGACGGCGACGGTGGTTGGGCCACCGCGGGCGTGCTGTCGGCCGACATCTGGGTGCAGCGCTACGCGGCAGACGGCACGCCGGGACTCAACCTCGTGGTCGCCGGCACGAACGATCGCCAGGACGAGGCGGCCGACGTCGCGTTCCTCCCCGATGGCCGCTTCATCGTCGTCGGCTTCCTCGACTTCGGCACCGTCGGCTTCGCGACCAGCGATGCGTGGGTCCGGGTCTACGCGCCCGACGGCACCCCCGAGTGGACCGACGTCTTCGACGGCGAGTCCCAGGAGATCGACAAGGCGCTGTGCGTCGGCCTCACCGACAAGCAGAGCGCGGTGGTCGTGGGCTACGAGACGGTGCCCGGTCAGTCGCGCGACGTGTGGATGCGGCACTACGCGCTGTGAGCGGTCGCGTCACTGCATGGTGCAGTCGACGACCACGAGCTCGCCGAGGTAGCAGTACGCGTTGAAGTCGCCCTCGCAGCAGCCGGGGTCGGGGATCGGTCCTTCGCCGCCCTTGCACGGCGTCCCGGCCACCGGCGGCTCGGGGCACTCGATCGGGTGGAAGCCCTTGGGATCCACGCCCTCGCCGCCACAGTTGTAGAAGTTCTTCGCGTCGACCCAGCCGCACGTGGACCCGGCCGTGCCCGTGTCCGCGGCCGTCGTGGCGTCGCCGGAGCTGCTGTCGACCGCGCCGCTCTCGGAGGTCACCGCGTCGGTCGCGGGCGCCGTGTCGTCGGTCGCGGGCGCCGTGTCGTCCGAGACCGACGTCGAACCCGCGTCGGTGCCGACGCTCGCGGCGGTGTCGGTCGCCGATGCCGAGCTGCCCTGGCTCGCAGACGCGCTGCTGCCGGGGTTGTCGTCGGTGTCGCCGTCACTCGTGGTGATGACGCAGGCACCGAGGCCGAGAAGCGTGACGGTGAGGAGGACCAGGGGGCGAAGTGAGGTGAGGTGCATCGGGAGATCGGAGTTCACGACGCCGTCGCGGTCGCGTTCATTCTGCCCGCGATCTGCGCCCGTCTGCGGCCACGGTTGCGCTCCATCGGCGACCTAGCCATCGGTCGACCCAGACGACACACTGCGGTGGGACCCTCGTTCTCTCCATGGACGCACCGACCGACAAGACCAAGTCCCGCCCGCGCGGCGCGTGGCACTGGACCAAGCGCGGACTCCAGATCACCGGGCTCGCGCTCGTCGTCGTGACCGGGTTCGCGGCCGTCGACGGCTGGGAGGCGTTCGGCAAGGCCCCCGAGGGTGCGCGAGCCGAGCGCGTGGAGGCGTCGCCGCAGCACGGCGATGGCAGCTTCGAGAACCCGCAGCCGCTGTACAACGACGCGTGGGGGATGGTGAAGTTGATCTTCGACGCGAGCCCGAACTCGACGCCGCTGCAGACGATCCCGACGTTGGCGGGCGACGCCGAGCGCTTCGCCGCGCCGCCCGCGAGCGGCCTGCGCGTGACGTGGCTCGGGCACTCGACGATGCTCGTGGAGGTCGACGGGGTCCGCATTCTCACCGACCCGGTGTGGGGCGAGCGGACGTCGCCGCTGTCGTGGATCGGACCGCGTCGTTGGTATGCGCCGCCGCTGCAACTCGAGGATCTTCCGCCCATCGACGCGGTGGTCATCTCGCACGACCACTACGATCACCTGGACACGCCGACGATCCTCGCGCTCCGAGAGATCGTCGCGGTCGAGCACCGGGACACGGTGTTCATCGCGCCGCTCGGCGTCGGTGCCCACCTGGCGTACTGGGGCGTGCCCGAGGATCGCATCGTCGAGCTCGACTGGTGGGATCGCCTGCCGGTCGGCGCGCTCGAGATCGTGTGCACGCCCGCGCGCCACGCCTCGGGCCGCACGCTCTTCGACAAGGATCGCACCCTGTGGGCCGGGTATGCGCTGCTCGGCCCCGAGCACCGCGTGTACTTCTCCGGCGACACCGGGCTGTTCCCCGCGCTCACCGACATCGGCGAGCGCCTCGGTCCCTTCGATCTCACGATGATCGAGGTCGGCGCCTACGGTCGCGCGTGGCCCGACTGGCACCTCGGTCCCGAGCAGGCGGTGCGGGCCCATCGGATGGTCCGCGGCGACGCGATGCTGCCGGTGCACTGGGGCCTGTTCGATCTCGCGTACCACGGCTGGACCGAGCCGATCGAGCGCGTGCGGGTGGCGGCTGCCGCGGCGGACGTCGAGTTGCTGCTGCCGCGTCCCGGCGAGAGCGTCGAGCCGTCCGCGCCACCGCAATGGACGCAGTGGTGGCCGGACCTGCCGTGGCGGACCGAGGCCGAGGATCCGATCGTCGCGACCAAGATGGACGGCGCGCCGGCGCTGCCATGACCCCCTCGATCACTGCCATGCCGAGCCCGAGGTGGTAGACTCCGCGGCATGGGTTTGCAGGATGTTCGGAAGCGTCTCCCGGTGGTCAAACAGCTCCCGGCGACGCGGGGTCGTCGTCACCTGCTCGCGAGTCCCGCGCCCGGCGAGGTGCCGACGCCGGCGCTGGCGGTCTGGGAGTTCACGCTGGCGTGCGATCAGAAGTGCCTGCACTGCGGCCCGCGGGCCGGCATCGCCCGCGACGACGAGCTGACGACCGAGGAGGCGCTCGCGCTCGTCGACGACATGGCCGCGCTCGGCGTGGGCGAAGTGGTGCTGATCGGCGGTGAGGCGTACCTGCGCAACGACTTCATCCTCGTCATCCGACGCATCCGCGAGCGGGGGATGACCGCGACGATGACGACCGGCGGCTACAATCTCTCGCGCGCCCGCGCGGAGGCGATGGTCGAGGCCGGGATCCAGAGCGTGTCGGTGTCGATCGACGGCCTGCGCGAGAGCCACGACTACGTGCGCAACCGGCCCGAGAGCTGGGATCGGGCGTTCGCGGCCCTCCACACCGTGCGCGCCGCGGGGGCCCAGGTCGCGTGCAACACCCAGATCAACGCCCGCACGCGCAACGAGCTGCTACCCCTGCTCGAGCTGCTCGCCGAGGCCGGCATCCACGCCTGGCAGTTGCAGATCACGATGCCGCACGGCGCAGCAGCCGATCACCCCGAGCTGCTGGTGCAGCCGTACCAGTTCGTCGAACTGTTCGAGATGCTCGACCGGGTCGAGGATCGCTGCCGCGAGCTCGGCGTCACGATCTGGCCGGGCAACAACCTCGGCTACTTCGGTCCGTTCGAGCACAAGCTGCGCCGACACCAGCGCGGCGAGGGCCACTTCTCGGGGTGCAATGCCGGCGTCACGGTGATGGGCATCGAGAGCAACGGCGCGATCAAGAGCTGCCCCAGCGTCGGCGGTCCGACGAACACCGGCGGGCTCTACCGCGAGGACGGGCTGGCCGCGCTGTGGGAGCGGGCGCCCGAGGTGGCGTACGTGCGTCAGCGGACGATCGACGATCTGTGGGGCTACTGCCGCGAGTGCTACTACGGCCCGACGTGCATGGGCGGCTGCACGGCCGCCAGCGAGCCGCTGCTGGGCCGTCCGGGCAACAATCCGTTCTGTCACCACCGCGCGCTCGAGATGGATCGCATGGGCATGCGCGAGCGGGTCGAGCTGATCCAGGCCGCGCCGGGCGTCGGCTTCGACAACGGCCTGTTCCGCGTGCTGCGGGAGCCCAAGGATCCCGAGGAGCGTGCGCGCACCGGGCCCGTGCAGATCGACGATCCGCGGACCTCCCGGCTCGTCGATCCGCTGGGTCCGGGGCGCCCGCTCGCCGATCTCGACGCCGGGCAGCCCGCGGACGCGGGCTAGTTCTTCGGCGCCGCGCCGCCGTAGTCGGCGCCCTCCGCCGTGCCGGTGTCGGTGCTCGACGCGCCGGTGTCCGTGCCGGTCGAGTCGCTGCCGCCGGTCGTGTCGCCGCTGCTGCCATCGGTGGTGTCGCTGCTGCCCTCGGTGCCACTGATCCCGCTCGAGGCCCCGCCGTAGTCCGCTGCCGACTCGGACTCGCTGTCGGTGACGGCGTTGCCCGTGGAGCCCGCGGTGCTCGTGCCGGCGGAGTCGGTCGCGGTCTGATCGGTCGTCTGCTCGGTGGTCTGACCGGTCTCCGCCGCCGTCGTCGTTGGTTCGGTGGTGTCGTCACCGCAACCGGCGAGCGCCAGTCCGAGCAAGACGCCAGCGAAGCCACCGATCGGTGTGACCACGTCGCGCTGCGCCGTGCCGCAGAACGGACACGTCGACGTCCTAGCCATGAGATGACGATGACAACTACTACAAGGATGCATACGAACCATAGTGTGCCACAGCACCGGGGCCGTGATGCAAGGGGGACCTTGGATCCCGGCGCAGAACGGCGATCGCGGCCGGCACGGTCAGCGCAGGCGGGCGCTGGCGCCGGTGCGGACCCGGCCGCGACGGGCCTGCACCACCCATCGCGTGACGCCGCCGATCACCAGCGCGACGCCGATCGAGAGGGCGATCGCACCGCCGATCTCGCGGGCGCGCGCCTGATCGAAGCGGTCGCCGTAGGCCCGATCGTCGCGCGCGTCGTCGGCGGTCCGCGCGGTGCGGTAGGCGAGCGGGACGAGCACCGCGCCGGCGACCAGCGCACCGCCGCCGAGGGCGACGAGCGTCGCGGCGAGGGGGTCGCGATGCCACGGGCGCACGCGCGGCGTGGGTGGTGGCACCGGCCGTGCGTCGGCGATGGGCTCGGACGGCGCGAGCGGCTCGGCCTCGGGCGGCGTCGGGGGGAGGAGCGCGCGGCACTCGGCGATGTACTGCTCTGCCGCGCTGCGTCCCTCGGGCCCCGGCGACGTCGCGACGAATTGCTCGTACAGCACGATCGCGAGCTTGCATCGACCCGCGCGGCGCTCGGCCTGGGCTCGCGCGTAGAGGAACGCGGCGTCGCCGGTGTTTCGATAGGCGGCGTCGAACGCCGCGCTCGCCTCGTCCCAGCGCTGCTCGGCGAACGCGGCCTCGCCGGCCTTGGCCTGGGGATCGCGGGCGGGCGCCGTGGCCAGGCACCACGCCACGGTGAAGTGCACGATCACGGGCGGTATCCCGGCGGGTACAGGTTGTCGGGCACGGAGGCGGCCGCGGGCTTCTCGGCGCGCTTGGTCGGGCGTCGGCGCTTGGGGCCCTTGCTCGACGGCTCGACGTCGACGGGGGCGGTTGGCGTGGGCGCGGCGCTCGACGACGCGGTGCTCGGCGCCGCCGGTGCTGCGATGACCACCGTCGGCACCAGCACGGGGGCGACGCTCGGCGCGACGCTGGGCGGTGCGGCGTCGGTGGGCGCGGCGGGGTCGACGTCGACGACGGGCGCGGTGCTCGGTGTCGCCTCGGACGGACGCGCGACGAGGGTCACAGCGACGGCCGTCGTGCCGACCAGCGCGATCGTGCCGGCGATCGTCGCCGCGAGCCCGCGGCGCGCAGGGGCGGGCGAGGGCGCCACGACGGATGCGGCCGCGAGCGATGTCGCCGCGACCACGGTCGAGGGATCCGTCGCCAGCCACGACGCCTCGTCGGCGCTGGTGATCGGCGGCGTCTCGCCGAAGTGGGTCGTCATCGCCTCGACCACGCGCGCGGGGGTCAGCCGCCAGTGCTGCGCGTGGGCGTAGGCGTCGAGGGCATCGGCGAACTGCGCGGCCGTGGCGAAGCGGTCGGCGGGATCGACCGCGAGCGCCTTGGCGACCAGAGCAGCGAGGTCCGCGGGATAGTCGGGATCGATCTGCAACGGCGGCACGTAGTCGGCGCGCGCGACTCGGCCGAGCACCGCGAACTCGTTGGGCCCGCTGAAGGCCCGCGCGCCGAGCGTGGTCTCGTACAGCAGGATCCCGAGGGCGAAGAGATCGCTGCGGCGATCGATCGGCTCGCCGCGGCACTGCTCGGGCGACGCATAGCCGACCTTGCCCTTGAACGCCCCGGTGCGCGTCGCCGAGGTGTGCTCGACGGCCTTGGCGATGCCGAAGTCGGTGAGCTTGACCGCACCCTCGTACGAGAGCAGCACGTTCGACGGACTGACGTCGCGGTGCACGAGGCCGAGCGGGCTACCGTCGTGGTCGCGCAGCTCGTGCATGTGGTGCAGACCGGCGGCGACCCCGGAGACGATCGTCAGCGCGACCTCGTGGGCGAGCGGTCGCCCACGGTGCGCGCGCATCAGCTCGAGCAGGTGACGGCCATGGACGAACTCCATGGTGATGTAGTGCTCGCCCTGGTACTCGCCGAAGTCGAGCACCGCGGTGACGTTGGGGTGCTGCAGCCGCGAGGCGAGGCGAGCCTCGTCGAGGAACATCCGCGCGAACTCGGGGTCGCCGGCGAACTGCGGCAGGATCAACTTGAGCGCGACCAGCTTGGCGAACCGCTCGGCGCCGCGCAGCTGCGCCAGGTACACCTCGGCCATCCCGCCCATCGCGACCCTGCGGACGAGCGTGTAGCGGCCGATGCGGGTGCCCGGCGGCAACCCGAGCGCGCGCGCGACGTGGGTCGCGTCCACGGGAGCACGATATCCGCCGCGCCCGGCTTTGACAAACTCGGGGCCTGGCCCGGTGCGTGGGCACACCGGGCCGTCAGCGCGTGTTTGCGCCGGCGGTCACCGGGCCCAGCGCCCGCGTGATCTGCTCGAGGTCCCCGAGCAGCCGATCGCGCAGCGGCCCCGGGCGGGTCATCTGGGTGAGGTGCTCGCCGAGCAGCTCGCGGGCGCGCGCGAGTCGACCCGCGACGGTGCTGGGGTTGAGCGACAGCGCCTCGCCGATCTCGGCGGTGCGCAGGTTCTCCCAGTAGTACAGCTCGGTGACGAGCTGCAGCTCGAGGGGCAGCTGGGTCAGCGCCATGAGCAGGAACTGGTGCTCCTGCTGGCGCACGGCGATCATGCTCAGCGAGGTCGGGGCCTCGTCGACGCCGAAACGCTCGATGTTCGTCGGTCGCTCGCGCAGCGATCGAAGCAGCTGCTTGTGGGCGATCGCGAACAGGAAGGTGCGGAACGACGCGTCGCCGCGGAAGCGCGTCGCGGCCTCGAGCGCGCCGAGGAACGTCTGCTGGGTCAGATCGTCCGCGGCCCCCGGGACGCGGAGATCGAAGAACCGGCGGATCGACACGAAGTGCCGACGCGTCAGCTCGTCAAACGCCGAGCCGTCACCTGCGCGCCAGGCCTGCAGCAGCTCGTTGTCGCTGGGGGTGGACATCGTGGTCGTCGGGCGTCGCGATTGTACACGGGGGACGGTGTCACTCGAGCGTCACGCGCTCGAGGTGCTCGGGCACGCGCGCGTCCGCGTGGAGCTCGTCC
Organism: Nannocystaceae bacterium; assembly: GCA_044344875.1. Classification (GTDB taxonomy): domain Bacteria; phylum Myxococcota_A; class Polyangia; order Nannocystales; family Nannocystaceae; genus Xiheibacterium. The sequence goes on along the minus strand of JBIJCC010000015.1, from coordinate 120,506 downwards.
GAAAGTCGCAGGCGCAGGCGGTCCGCCGCGTCGGGCTCGCCGTGCACGACGAACGTGCGTCGCGGCAGGCTCGGTTCGCTGCGGATCCACCGCATGAGGCCGTCGCCGTCGGCGTGGGCCGACAACCCCGGGAGCACGAGGACCTCGGCGCGCACGGGGATCCAATCGCCGTGGATCTTGATCGACTCCGCGCCCTGTGTCATCGCGGCGCCGCGGGTGCCACCGGCCTGGTAGCCGGCGAACAGCACGGTGTGTTGTTCGCCCGCGGCGAAGCGCTTGAGGTGGTGGACCACGCGCCCGCCGGTGGCCATGCCGCTGCCCGCGAGGATGATCTTCGGCTCGGCGTCGCCCGTCAGCGCGCGCGAGTCGTCCGCGGTGATCGCGACGCGCACGCTGCCGAAGGCGCGGCGGCACAGCTCGGCGTCGAGCCGGTGCTCGCCGAGGTGCTCGATGTACAGGTTGGTCACTGCGTCGGCGAGCGGACTGTCGAGGACGATCGGGACGTCGGGGATCCGATCGGCCTGGCGCAGTTGGTGCAGCAACAGCATCAACAGCTGCGATCGACCGACCGCGAAGGTCGGAATGATGACGGTGCCGCGCCGCGCCAGCGTGCGGCGCACGACCTCGGCGAGCGCCTCGCTGGGGTCACCCGCCGGGTGGGTGCGGTTGCCGTACGTCGACTCGACCAGCAAGTAGTCGCTCGCGGGCCGCGGCGCGGGGCCGAACATGAGGGGATCGTCCTCGCGACCGAGGTCGCCCGACACGACCACGCGCGTGCCCCCGAGATCGAGCGCGACCGTGCTCGCGCCGAGGATGTGACCGGCGCCGGTGAGGCGGGCAGTGCAGCCCGGAAGCGGCGCGAACGCCTCTGCGGTTCCGACGGCCTTCAGCGACTGGCACGCGCGCTTCGCATCGGCCTCGGTGTACAGCGGCGCCGGTGGATCGTGCTTCGAGAAGCCGTGGCGCGCGGCGTGCTCCGCATCGGCCTCCTGCAGGCGCCCAGCGTCCGCGAGCAACACCCGCGTGAGATCGACGGTCGCGCCCGAGGCGTAGATCGGCCCGGTGAACCCGTCACGCACCAGCACCGGCAACCAACCCGAGTGGTCGATGTGCGCGTGCGTCAACACCACCGCATCGATCGATCGCGGGTCGACCTGCAGCGCCGTCCAGTTGCGCTGGCGCAGCTGCTTGTAGCCCTGGAACATCCCGCAGTCGACGAGCAGTCGTCGGCCGTCGTGCTCGAACAGGAACCGCGATCCGGTGACCGTGCTGACACCGCCGAGGAACTGCACCGTGGGTCGAGGCATGGCGGCGATGGTACACGCGTGCGCAATCGCTGCGTGGGCCCGCATCGCCCCACGGAATCACTGCACCGCGCGCGGGTCCGGGATGTGGACTACCGTGGGGGTGGTTCGAGGCGGCCTCGCACCGGGCAAGGGACGATCATCATGAAGTGGCTCATCGGCGTCGATCTGCGCGAGACTGCGACGGGCGCGCTCCACTTCGCGTCGTGGCTGGCGCGGGTGCAGCCCGAGGCGAAGCCGACCCTGTTGCCCGTGCACGTGCTCGAGGAATCGTACCTCCTCCAGGTGCTGCGGCACGCACACATCGACGCGGTCGAGGCGCTCGCCCTCGGTGGGACGGTCGCGCAGCTCGATCGCGTCGGCATCGGTGGCCTCGCGGCGCCGGCCCGCGTCGTGCGGGGCATCGAGGCGAGCGACACCCTGGTGCGGGAGTTCGACGCCGAGCACGCCGACGCCCTCGTGATCGGCCGACAGGCCCAGAGCACCGATCGCCAGATCGTGCGGCTCGGTCGGATCGCGCGGCGGCTGGTGCGACGCCTGCCGTGCCCGGTCGTGGTCGTGCCGCCCGACCTGCGCCTCGACGCGATCGGCGGGGGGCCCATCGTGCTCGCGACCGATCTCGACGAGACCTCGGGCTCCGCTGCCCGGTTCGCGCTGCGGCTCGCCGCCGCGACGGGTCGACCGATCGTGGTCGCGAACGTCGTCGGCGACGACGGCGAGGCCTCTCGGATGTTGCCGTCCGATTCCCACGCGGATCTGATCGCGCAGCTGGGGCTCGAGCGCCAGGCGGAGCTCACCGCATGGATGAACCGACACGGCCTCGGGGGCATGCGATCGATCGTGGCGTACGGCGACGTGCTCGGTCGTCTCACGGGCATCCTCGCCGCCGAGGGCGCGCCGCTGGTGGTCTGCGGCTCGCGGGGCCTCGGCGCCATCGAGCGGGTGTTCGTCGCGAGCGTCGGCACCGACCTCGCGTGCTGGGCGGGCTGCGCCGTCGCGATCGTGCCGCCGACGTGGGGCGCATGATCCCTTGGTAGTCTCCGCCGCGATGCCGAGTCTTTCCCCCGAGGATCTGGTCATCCGCACGGTGGGTCCCGCGACCCGCCCATCGCCCCTGGCGCTGTCGACGACCCCGGACGACGACCTCGCCGACTATGTGCCCGATGGCGTGGGTGTGCTCTGCGACATCGAGGTCGCGATGGATCACCCGGTCGCGCGGCCGCTCGCGTTCGAGAAGGCCGGGCCGCGCGAGCGCATCCACTTCGACCCCGCCCAGACCACCGTGGGCATCGTCACCTGCGGTGGTCTGTGTCCGGGGATCAACAACGTGATCCGGTCGTTGGTGTTGGAGCTCCACCACAAGTACGGCGTGGCTCGGGTGCTCGGCTTTCGCTACGGCTACTCGGGCCTGGACCCTGCTTGCGGCGTGCCGCCGGTCGAGCTGCGGCCGCCCGATGTGCTGCACATCCACCGCCAGGGCGGCAGCGTGCTCGGTGTGTCGCGCGGCGCACCGACGATCGAGACGATGGTCGACGAGCTCGCGAACCGGGGCGTCCAGATCCTGTTCACCATCGGCGGCGACGGCACACACCGCGGGTCACACGCCCTCGCCACCGAGATCGCCCGCCGTGGCCTCGACATCGCGGTGGTCGGCTTGCCCAAGACCATCGACAACGACATCGCGTTCGTCGACAAGACCTTCGGCTACGAGACCGCCGTCGAGGTCGCGCGCCAGGCCGTCGATGCAGCGCACACCGAGGCGATCAGCGCGCTCAACGGGGTCGGCATCGTCAAGCTGATGGGCCGCGACGCGGGGTTCATCGCGGCGGCGGCGACGCTCGCCAGCCGCGACGTGAACTTCTGTCTAGTGCCCGAGGTCCGCTTCGAGCTCGACGGCCCGCATGGCCTGTTGGCGGCGCTCGAGCGGCGGCTCGGCGTGCGCCACCACGCCCTGGTCGTCGTCGCGGAGGGCTGCGGCGCCTCGCTCGTCGACGCCGACAGCGCTCGCGATGCCTCGGGCAACGTCCGCTACGCCGACGCGGGCCTCGACGTCGGGCCGCGCCTGCGCGACGCGATCACGGCCCACTTCAAGGCGCGACGCGTGCCGATCGTGGTCAAGTACATCGACCCCAGCTACATGATCCGTGGCTGCCCGGCGAACGCGTACGACAGCATCTTCTGCGACGCGCTCGCCCGGCACGCGGCGCACGCGGGGATGGCGGGCAAGACGGACCTGTTGATCGGCCGCTCCCATGGGATCTTCACCCACGTGCCGCTCGGTCTGGTCGCGGGCGGACGCAAGCGCATCGATCCCGACGAAACGACGTGGCTGGCGGTCACCGAAGCGACCGGCCAACCGCCCCTGCGCGCCTGAACGGGCCGCTTCAGCGCAGCGCGAAGACCAGCTTGCTCTCGCCGGCGTTGGCCGACAGGCCCGCGCCGATGCCGACGAAGTACAGCTCGTGCTTGTCCCGCTTGTGGACCATCCGCACCGCGCCTGCGCTCTCCTCGATCGCCGTGGCCGAGGCCACGCTGCCGGTGTACGTGCCGTCGACCTGCTCGAGCGCGGGCAGGCCGGTCGCGAGCACCACGCCCCAGCTCGCCGAGCCGCCGACCTGCGCGCCGATGCTCGTCGCCTCGAGCTCGAAGCTGCGCTCGCCCGCGATCCCGGCGAAGCGCATCGTCCCGTTGCCGCGGGCGATCTTCACCACGAGGCCGCCCTCGCCCGAGCGATAGACGCCCACCCCCTGGACGCCGCTGCGCGCGAGCACGGCGGCGAAGTCCTTGGAGGCGAGGAACGCCTCGAGCTTCTCGTCGAGCTCGACCTTCTGCGTCGGTGAGATCGACAGCTTGCCGGTGAGCTCGTCGACCTGCTGACGGATCGCTGCCGGGTCGAACTGCCCGGCGAGGGCCGTGCGCGGCGCGCCCGGGGGCGGTGTCGAGGGCGCGGTGTCCTTGTCGCAGGCGATGGGCAGGACCGCGGCGAAGAGGATCGCCGCCATCGCGTGGCGCGTCGCACGGCCGATCGCAGGAAAGGGTCGCATCGATCGCGCGCGGCGCGTCCTGGCAAAGGTCGTCATCGCCGCGAAGGCTAGCCATGTTCAGCCCCCGGGCAACTGAAAACCGTGCGGTTTCCCAGCGTCGATGTCCATCGCCGACAGCGGGCGCATGCGCCCGGGTCGTGCAAGACTCCCGGCGATGCGAGCCATCTGGAACGGAACCCTGCTGGCCGAGAGCGACGACACCGTCGTCGTCGAAGGCAATCACTACTTTCCGCCCGAGTCGCTTCGCCGCGAACACTTCCGCGACAGCGCCACGCACACCACCTGCGGATGGAAGGGTGTCGCGAGTTACTACGACGTCGTGGTCGGCGATCAGGTCAACGCGGATGCGGCCTGGTACTACCCGACGCCGAAGTCCGCGGCCGAGCGCGTCCGCGGGCGGGTCGCGTTCTGGAAGGGCGTCTCGGTCGGTCCCTGAGCGAGCCGTGCGGAAGCGGAGCTCCTACGCCGCGGGCGGCCGCGCGTCTCCCAGCAACTGATTCAGCTGCGCGGTGAGGCGCTGGATCTCGATCGGCTTGGTGCAGAACCCGGTGCGACGGTCGAGGTCGAGCATCCGCTGCGGGACGCGATCGGGGTAGCCGGAATAGAGCAGGACGGGCAGACGGGGATGGCTCTCGCGGATCTGCTCGAGCGCGGCGAGGCCGTCGAGGTCGGGCATCGAGATGTCGAGCAACACGATGTCCACGGTCCGAGCGTCCCCGGAGCGAATCCTCTCGATCGCCTCGCGTCCGCCGGCCACCAGCTCGACCGCGTACTCCTGTCGCGCGAGCAGCCGTCCGATGGGGCCCCGGACCATCTCGTCGTCGTCGACCACCAACACCAAGGCACCGTTGCCGCGCTCGACCATGGGGGTGCTCCGCGGCATCGCCGTCGCCGTGGCTGCCGCAGGGAGCGCGAGCTCTACCGTCGTCCCGGCCCCGACTCGGCTCGAGATCTCGACCCAGCCGCCGTGGCTCTTCGCGACGCCGTAGACCATCGAGAGCCCGAGGCCCGACCCTTCGCCGCGAGGCTTGGTGGTGAAGAACGGCTCGAACGCGTGCTGCCGGGTGAACTCGTCCATGCCCACGCCATCGTCGGTGACACGGATGGTCGCGTATTGGGTGTCGTCGCCGCGGTGGGGACCGCCCGCCTCGGTGCCCACTTCGACGCTGACGCTGCCGGTCCCGCGGATGGCGTCGCACGCGTTCATGCAGAGGTTCATCAGCGCCTGGGCGATCTGGCTGCGGTCACCGGACACGGTGACGGGCTGCTTCGCGCGCATGGAGATCGTGATGCGGGCCGGGATCGACTTGGCCACCAGGCCGATGACCTCGCGTGCGGCCTCCGCAAGGTCGAACGGCTCGCGGGCGATGCTCCCCTGACGCGCGAAGCCCAACAGGTTGCGGGTGAGATCCGCACCACGATCGCAGGCGGCGACGACGCTCTCGAGGTCCTTCGCGACCGGATCGTCGGGCGACAGATCCTGTCGCCGCGCCGAGGACACCGCCAAGATCGCCGTGAGGACATTGTTGAGCTCGTGGGCGACACCGCCGGCCAACCGACCGAGCGCCTCCATCTTCTGGGCCTGCGTCGAGCGCGAGCGTAGGGCCTCGCGTTCGTCGGGTTGGACCTCGGATCGCGCCGCGTGGATGCGGACCAGGACCAGCTTGCTGGCGCGGGCCTCGATCGCGTGCAGCGTGACGGCGACGGCCTGCGCGCCCTCGTCGGGGAGCACCCGGGCGGGGACGTCCTCGACGATGCCCTGGTGCAGGGCGCCATGGAACAGCGCATCCCACCCGCCGTTCTCTGGTTCGAGCAGCTGTCCGAGGACGAGCGACGGGAGCTCCTCGGGCGCACGCCCGATCGCCTCGGTGGCGGCGGCGTTGAATTCCACGACGTGCATGGTGCGCGGATCGACGAGCAGCAGGGCCTCGGGACTGATCGCGAACAGCCGGCGATACACCGCCACGCTCTGCTCGATGTCCCGCGCCGCCCGGGCGACCGGCGTGACGTCGACGTGGGAGATCACGAGGCCGCCGTTCGCGGGCGCGCTCGCGTGCATGTAGAAGTAGCGCTCCTCCGACGGCGAATCGCAGCGGTACTCCAGCGAGAAATCGGTGGCTCCGTGGGTCAGGACCCTGCGGATGCCGTCGGCGGCCGGGGAGACCTCCGGCGCCTCTCGGACCGCGCGCTCGACGATTCCGAGGTAGTCGACACCGATGGGATTCCACGCCGGATCGATGCCGTTGGCCTCACCGAAGTTGCGCCACGAGCGATTGACCCGGACGATCTTTCCGCTGCGATCGAGCACCGCGACCTGCTCGGGCAATGCGTCCATGACCGCCTCGAGTTCGGCCCGCGTCGCGGCGAGCTCGGTCACGTCGACGAAGCTGATGACGACGCCGCGGGTCTGCCCCTCGAAACGGTAGGGGACCGCGCGCAGCAGCACGTGCCGCTGGCCGTCGGTCGCCGGAGTGTCGATTCGGCAGCCCTCGCGGATGACACGCATGGCGCACTCGGGCAGGTCGAGATCGATCAGGGCGTGTCGTACATGGGCGATCGGCCGCCCGATGTCCCGGTCGAGCAATGAGATGAAATCGCAGACCAAGGGTGTGAACTTGCGGATCGCCAGGTGTTCGTCGAGGAACAGTGTGCCGATGTCGGTGCTGCGGAGCAGGTTGTCGATGTCGGCGTTGAGCTCGACGAGATCCTGGATCCGCCGTTCGCCCTCGGCGTTGGCGCTGAGCAGCTCCTCGTTGGTGGCCTGGAGTTCCTCGTTGGTGGCTTGGAGCGCCTCGTTCGAGGCGACCAGCTCCTCGTTGGCCGCCTGGAGCTCTTCGTTCGCGGTCTCGAGCTCTTCGATCGCGGATTGCAGGTGTTCGCGGGTGGCGTCGAGCTCGTGCCGGAGCAGATCGTAGTGGTCGGCATCGATGGTCTCCAGCGAAGTCGCCGCGTCTCCCGGGAGCTGCGCAGCCTCGACGCGCCGGATGCTGATGACGTGGTGCTCGCTCACCCGCACGCTGGTCGGAGCGACGCGGAGATCGAGTCGCACGGGTTGGTCCCCGTCCTGGAGTCGAACGTCGATGGCGCGGTACTCGACCACCTTCGCCTCTCGTCGCGACTTCCCGAGCGCGGCGGTGAGGAGCATCGCCAAGGTCCCGCGGGCCATCCGGGTGGCGTCCATCGTGGGTTGTCCGATGGGCAGCGAGAAGTACTCGTCGATCGAGCCCGTCGTGTGCACGATGCTGTTGGCCGAGTTCACGACCAAGGACAACGGACTGTCGAGCAGGGCCAGCGTGCGGTAGCTGTCCTCGACGACGCGGCGGGGCTCGGGGGCGGAGACGACAGTACGGGGGCCTAGCGGGCCGTCGAAGATGCCCGCGGCGAGGAATTGCGGAGCCACGGCTCCCGCCCTGCGGCGGTACACCCGGGCGCGGGCGTCGACGACGTCGAACGCATCGGTCAGTTCACCGAGGGACTCGCTGCTCCCGAGCACGAGGAATCCCCCCGGCTTGAGCGCCATGAGGCAGCGGGTCAGGACCTTGCGTTGGGCCGTCGGCCGCAGATAGATCAGGAAGTTCCGACAGCACAGCAGGTCCAGCCGGGAGAACGGCGGATCGCGAAGCGCGTTGTGGACGCTGAAGACGACGCTCTGGCGCAGGGATGGTTCGACCTGCCAGCCATTCGCGGTCTGGCGAAAGAATCGTGTCAGGCGGGCGGGGTCGACGTGCTCGATTGCGTCGTCGCGGTAGCGCCCGTGGGCTGCGAAGTCGACCGCGAGCCGGTCGACGTCGGACGCGAAGACCTTGGCGCGCACCGAGGTCTGGGACCTCTCGGCCTCTTCTGCGACCAACATCGCGATCGAGTAGGGCTCCTGCCCGGTCGAACAGGCCATCGACCATGCGCGCAACGTTCCGTCGAAGCGTTCGCTGCCGATGAGCTCCGGCAACACCACGTTGGCCAATACCCCAAAGGTGTTGGCGTCGCGGAAGAAGCTGGACACGCCGACCAGGACCTCCCGGCGGAGGCGCTCGGCTTCGGTCGGGGTATCGCCGGCGTAGACGGCATACTCGTCGAGGGTCTCGAGGCCGAGTTCGTGGGCGCGCCGTTGTGCCCGGCGCAGCAGCGTCGCGGTCTTGTATTCGCCGAAGTCCACGGCGGAGATGCGAGACAGGGTGCCGATGATCCCGCGCAGCGCCGAGACCTCTCGCTCCTGTTCGGTGCTGGCGTACTCCGAGCCTTCGACCGTGCGGAGGATCGCCGCGGGAATTTCCTCGGGCGGGAGCACGAGATCGGTGGCTCCGCTCTCGATGACGCTCGCCGGCATGCCGTCGAATCCGGCGGTGGTCGGGTCCTGGGCGACGACGAGGCCACCCGCGGCGTGCAGCGCGATCGCCCCCTGGGTGCCGTCGCGCCCGGTTCCCGACAGCACGACACCCACCGCACGATTGCCGAGGTTCGCCGCCAGGGAGCCCAGGAAGTGGTCGATCGGATGGTGAACGCCGCCCTCCTGTCGCCCGTGCATCCGGAGGCAACCATCGGTGAGCGACATGTCCTGCTGCGCCGGCATCAGGTAGATGGTGTCGGCGTCGATCGGTGTCTGGTCCTGCGCGCGGACCACCGGGAGCTCGGTGTGTCGTGCGAGCAGCTCGGGCATCAGGCTCCGGTGGTCGGGCGAGAGGTGCTGCACCACCACGTACGCGAGTCCGCTGCGGCGGGGCACGGCGGCGAAGAACCGGACCAGAGCGTCGAGTCCCCCGGCGGAGGCCCCCACACCGACGACCGGGGGAACGGAGCGAACGACGGACGGGCCCTCCGAGCGTGTCGGCATCGAGTTCCACGGTATCGCGGTCGTCACCGCGGGTCGAATCGGAACTCGCTGGACACACGCGCGCGTGCACTCTTTGCCGACGAATTCGAGGTGCCGAGTCCCCGATGCCCCTCCCGCGGAGGTCGGTGTCCCCGACCGAACGTCGTTTCGTGGACACGACGCTAGCATTGCGTCCTGCCCGCTCGGCGCGGCGGACGGCCGCCGTCGCCCGCCCCGTCGCCCAGCCGAGCCGCTCACGCCGAGGGCGGTCGCGGAAGCGTGCTCTCGACGCCGTGGCGGACGATCGCGAGCGAGGCCCGCGACATCTCGGCCCACATCGCCAGGGACTGCTGGCCCCACTGCGCGGCCTCGTCGATCGCGGTGTCGAAGCGCTTCACGCCCTGCTCCTGCGCGCGCTGGACCTCGGGCCACACGGCGTCCCAGCGGGCGAGCTGCTCGCGGGTCTGCTGCGCGACGTCGTTGATGAATTGCTGCATCTGCGTAAACATGATCTCCACGTCGATCTCGCTCCAACGGTCGCCTTCGCGCGACCTGCAGCGAAACTAGGACCGGGCCCCGAGCCTGTCAAGGCGAAAAATGTTGCGGTGCACAAATCGCCATGACAGGCCCCGGCCTAGCGGCGCTTGCCCTGGACCTCGCGCTTGAGCTGTTCGAGTTCGCGGCGGAGCTCGGCGACGTCGTCACGACCCTCGGCCTCGGCGCGGGTCGGGGCCGGTCGGGGCGGCGCGACCGGGGCGGGTGGTGGTGGTGGCGAGCTGAACCCGCCGCCGGAGAACATGCGGAACAGGGCGTTGGTCGCCTGCATCGGGAGGTTGCCGAAGGGCAGCATGGGCGCAGCCTGCTGCATGCCGAACTTGGCCGCCAGGTACCATTCCATGGCCGTGGAGACGTACTTGCCGAAGAACTCCGCGGCAGCGTCGTCGCCCATGCGCACCAGCTGGACGAGCAGCGGCACGGGCAGCAGTCGCGCCGACTCCCCCTCGAGGATGATCTGCACGAGCGTCGCCTGCGTGAGGTCGGCTCCACTCTTGGCGTCGACGATGCGAACGTCGGCGCCGCCGCGGATCTTCTCGGCGAGCTCGTCGAGCGTGATGTAGCGGCTCGACTCGGTGTCGTAGAGCCGGCGGTTGCTGTATTTCTTGACGAGCATGGGAGGGCGAGGCGTCGTGCGCTGCAGCATGGTAGCGCCGAACCCGGGCCCCGCGGCGGTTCGGGCCGCAAGGGGCCCCTGTGCGCCTTCGCGCTGAACAACGGGCTTGACGCCCCGCCGGCCCGGGGCTAGTTTCCGTCCGCGTCATGCTGCACTGCAATATGGACGCGGGAGCGACCCTCGTGCGGCTGCCAGGTTCCCCATCGCCCAAGCCGTCCGCCAACGCGACCACCGGCGCCGACGTCCTGCGCGACGGCTGGAAGCGGTGGTTCGACGCGTGGGAGTCCGCGACCGCCCGCGCCGCCGAGCATGCCCTGCGCCAGTCGTGGCTGCTCGAGCCGAGCGGCATGCTGCTCACCGGTGCGATGCGGGTGAAGGCGCTGTCGGATCGCATGACCGACGCCTGGCTCGGGGTGCTGGGCTTCTCGACCCGCACCGAGCAGCTGCGGATGCAGCACGAGATCAACACGCTGCACTCGCGGATCCTCGATCTGCAGGAGCAGCTCGACGCGCCGCGCACGGAGATCCCATGACCTCGCTGCAGCTCGCCACGCGCGTGGTCTCGGCCCCGCAGATGCTCTTCGACCGCGTCGCCGAGCTCGGCACGCGCCCGCGCTTCATGCTGCGCGACGGCGACGACTGGCGCGCGGTCACCTGGGCCGCCTTCGGGGACGATGTCGCCAACGCGGCCGCGTTCCTGGCCAGCGACGTGCTGTCGCGCGGCGATCGAGCTGTGATCTTCGCCCACAACCGCGTCGAGTGGATCGCCGCCGCGCTGGCGATCCAGTGCGCCGGCGGCGTGATGGTCCCGGTGTACCCGGCGTCGACCGACGAGCAGGCCGCCTACGTCGTCGAGCACAGCGGCGCGCGCGTGGTGTTCGTCGCCGGCGAAGACCAGTGGCAACGCGTGCTCACCCAGTGGTCGCGCTACGCCGCGGTGCAGTGGTTTGTCGCGCTCGACGATCACGACCCGTCGGCGTGGGCCGCGGGCCTGCGCGCCGAGGGCAAGCCGGCGCCGACCGCCGGCGAGCTCGAGCGTCGCGTCATCCGCTGGGATCGCGTGCAGCAGCTCGGCGCCCAGGCGGGACTGCCGGTCGCGACGATGCTCGAGCGCATCGCGATGGGCGACGCCGCGCTGATGCTCTACACCAGCGGGAGCACCGGCCTGCCCAAGGGCGTGCCGCTCACGCACACCAACCTCGCGGTCAACCAGGCCGATTGGATCCTCGCGGTCGCGTCCCAGATGCCCGAGTCGCCGGTCGATCTGCTGTGGCTGCCGATGAGCCACATCTTCGGCTACGGCGAGGCGTGCATCGGCACGGCGCTCGGCTTCACCACGTACCTGTGCGAGCCGGCGACCGTCATGGACCTGATGCCGACGGTGCGCCCCAGCGTGTTCATGAGCGTGCCGGCGTACTGGCAGAAGCTCGCGGCCAAGGCCGGCACCGGCGATCCCGAGGAGCAGCGGGCGCGGCTCGCCCAGGCCACCGGCGGCCGCCTGCGCTTCTGCCTGTCGGGCGGGGCCGGGCTCGCGTCCGCGGTGAAGCAGCAGCTGTACGCCTGCGGCCTCCTCGTGCTCGAGGGCTACGGCCTGACCGAGTGCGCGCCGACGCTCACGCTCAACCGGCCCGACGCGTTTCGCTTCGACACGGTGGGCAAGCCGCTGCCGAGCGTCGAGCTGCGCCTCGCCGAGGACGGCGAGATCCTCGCGCGCGGGCCCAATATCTTCGCGGGCTACCACCGCGACGAGGCCGCGACCGCGGCGGCGTTCGACGAGCAGGGGTGGTTCCACACCGGCGACGTCGGCCAGCTCACCGAGGACGGCTTTCTGCAGATCGTCGATCGCAAGAAGGAGATCCTCGTCACCGCGGGCGGCAAGAACGTGCCGCCGGCGAACATCGAGCGGCTCCTCGACGCGGATCCACTCGTGCGCCACGCGATCGTCTACGGCGACGGCAAGAACTACCTCGTCGCCGGCCTGTGGCTCGACCACGAGGCGGTCGACGCCCAGCTGGCGAGCGAGTCCGCGTCGCCCTCGCGGGCCGAGCGGCAGCGGTGGATCGAGGCGTGGGTCGAGTCGACGCTGGCCCGCGTCAACGCCCAGCTCGCGCGCTACGAGCAGCTGAAGCGCCTGCGTGTGTTCGACGAGCCGCTGACGGTCAACGGCGGCCTGCTGACCGCGTCGCTCAAGATCCGCCGCAAGGCGATCTACGACGCGTTCCGCCACGACTTCGAGGCGATGTACGCGTGATCACCCCGCGCCTCTTCACGCGGCTGGCGACCCGCGCCATGCCCGACGTCGGCGTCACGCCGGCCGAGGAGATCCACCGCGAGAACAAGTGGAGGCTCCTGCGCTATCTGCCGCGCGACGACGCGCCGCGCCACCGCACCCCGGTGCTGCTCGTGCCGTCCCTCATCAACCGCCACTACGTCCTCGATCTCATGCCCGGCAAGAGCTTCGCCGAGGACATGGTCGCCCGCGGCCACGACGTCTACATCATCGACTGGGGCACGCCCGGCCCCGAGGATCGCCACCTCGAGTTCGACACGATCTGCGACGACTACCTCGGCCGGGCGATCCGCAAGGTCGCGCGGCGCAGCCCCGAGGGCCGCACGCACGTGCTCGGCTACTGCCTGGGCGGCACGCTCGCGGCGATCCACGTCGCTGCCCACCCCGAGCACGTCGCGTCGCTGGCCGTGCTCGCCGCGCCGATCGACTTCCACGACGACGGCCTGCTGTCGGTGTGGACGCGCACCCGCAGCTTCGATCCCGCCGCGCTCGTCGGTGCCCTCGGCAATGTGCCGTGGCAGCTGCTGCAGGCCAGCTTCCACCTGTTGCGCCCGACCGCGGGCCTGCGCAAGGCCGTCAACCTCGTCGAGCGCGCGTGGGACGACGAGTTCCTCGACGGCTTCTTCGCTACCGAGCGGTGGGGCAACGACAACGTGTCGTTCCCCGGGGCGTGCTTCGAGCGCTACATCCGCGAGCTGTATCGCGAGAACCTCCTCGTGCAGGGCCGCTTCCGCCTGTCCGGGGTGCCGGTCGATCTGCAGCGCATCACCTGCCCGACCCTGGCGGTGACGTTCGAGGACGATCACATCGTGCCGTGGCGCGGGGCCGCGGCGCTGCTCGATCACATCGGCGCCCCGGCCAAGCGCCGCATCCACCTGCGCGGCGGTCACGTCGGCGCGGTGGTCTCGCGCAAGGCGGCAGTGCACCTCTGGCCCGAGCTCTCCGCCTTCTGGATCGACCACGACCGCAGCCGCGTCCGCGCGGCCTGAACGCTTCTCCAACCCCGCAGTCACGCGAGCCCGAGACCCCATGGCGATCGCCCACATCCTCTCCACCGGTCGCGCGATCCCGTCGCGCCGCGTCGACAACGCCGAGCTCGAGGGCGTCGTCGGCCAGCCGTTCCACGACTGGTTGGTCGCGAACGTCGGCATCCGCGCCCGCCACTTCATGGCCGAGCACGAGACGACCTCCGACCTCATCGTCACCGCCGCCCGCGAGGCCCTGGCCCGCGCTGCGCTGTCGCCCCGCGACATCGATCTCGTCATCGTCGCCACCGACACGCCCGATCAGCCGAGCCCGTCGACCGCGGCGGTCGTGCAGCACAAGCTCGGCGCCCACGGCTCGGGGGTCTTCGACGTGAACTCCGCGTGCGCGGGCTGGGTCACCGCGCTCGACATCGGCGCCCGGTGGATCGCGACCGACGACGACGTCCGTCACGTGCTCGTCTGCGGCGGCTACGGTATGTCGCGGTTCCTCGACTTCACCGACAAGACCACCGCGACGCTGTTCGCCGACGGGGCCGGCGCCGTGGTCCTGCGCGCCGGCGAGAAGCCGGGCTTCTGCGCCGGCAAGCTCGTCGCCGACGGTCAGTACCACGACGCGCTCGGCATCTACGCCGGTGGCGCGACGCGACCGGTCACCGCGGAGACCGGGCCCGCCCACGTGAAGTTCGTGCGCAAGTTCCCGGCGACGTTCAACGCCGAGAAGTGGCCACCGCTCGTGCGCGGCACCCTGGCCAAGGCCAACATCGCGCTGGAGGACGTCGGCTTGTTCGTGTTCACGCAGCTCAACGCGCGCACGATCGAGACGGTCATGGACAACCTCGGGGCGCCCCGCGATCGCACGCACATGGTCATGGACAAGTGGGGCTACCTCGGTTCGGCGTGCATCCCCGTCGCGTTCGACGACGCGCTCGAGCAGCGGTCGCTGCCGGACGGCGCGCCGATCGTCTTCTGTGCCACCGGCGGTGGCCTGGCGATGGCGTGCTCGGTGTGGCGTCACGTCCGAGGTTGACCCGCGCATGTGGTCACGCCTGTCCGGGTTCCTCGCGCGTGGCCGCTCGTTCGACGAGCTCGACTACGGCATCCCCGTGCAGCAGCGCAGCGTCGGTGGGTACCGGCTCGCGGTGCACGAGGCCGGCCGCGGTGATCCACCGCTGGTGCTGATCCACGGCCTCGGCAGCGACCTGCGGGTCTGGTCGGAGAACCTCGCGGCGCTGTCCGCCCGCCACCGCGTCGTCGCGTTCGATCTGCTCGGGTTCGGGCGCAGCGACAAGCCGGCGGGCGTGCACGCCCTGGCCGATCACGTCGCGTGCGTCCGCGAGCTCATCGATGGGCTCGGGGGCGCCGCGATCCTCGTCGGCCACTCGATGGGCGGTCAGATCGCCCTGCGCGCGGCGCTGAGCTACCCCGAGCGCGTCCTCGGGCTCGTGCTCGCCGCCCCCGCGGGGCTCGAGCGCTTCGACCCCACGGCGAAGCAGTGGATCCGCGCGGTCGTCGACGACGGCTACACGCGCTACGCGTCGCCGCTGCAGGTCGCGATGCGCCACGCCCAGACGTTTCATCGCCCGCCGCCCGCGGCCTGGGCGATGCTGCGCGATCGCCTGGCGGTGATCGATGGCCCGGAGTTCGGGGCTTACTGCCGCGCGGTCACGCAGTCGGTCGCGGCGATGCTCGCCGAGCCGGTGTTCGACGAGCTCGAGGGGATCGCCGCCCCGACGCTGGTGACCTTCGGCCGGCACGACGCGCTCATCCCCAACCGCGTCTTCCACGGTCGCGACACCGAGCGACTCGCCCGGCACGCGGTCGGGCGGATCCGCGGCGCCCGGCTCGAGATGATCCCCGACGCGGGGCACATGCCCCAGCTCGAGCAGCCGAACCGCTGGAATTCCCTCGCCCTCGACCTCGCGGCGGCGCCCTCGAAGCCGCCCCGCTGACGGGGATCCGGCCCCGAATCCGCCACCGACCGAGGCCCGGGACGTGGGCTGGATCGTGTGCGCTGCAGCAGGTGCTCGGGGCGTGGGCCCTCCCCGAAAAGCGTCGTAGAAGCCGGTTGACAGGCTTTCAGGCCCCGGCTATGAAACATGAATCGCTCGTCATGTTGCACCGCAGCGAAGCGGTCCATGGCCTCGGCGCCGATCGACAGTTCTCCCGGAGTCCACCATGCGTTGCCCTGCGTTTCCCGCCCCTCTGATCCTCGTCGGTTTGCTCGTCGGCTGTAGCGGCTCGGGCGTGTCGACGACCGCCCGCACCAGTACGGACACCCTCGGGGAGACCGGGGACGCGAGCGCCGACGACAACGCGTCCGCCTCCGACGATCCGAGCGCCGACAGCGACGAGCCATCCGACGACTCGTCGACGGATCCGACGGACGCGACCGACCCGACCGACCCTTCGGATCCGACGGACGCGACCGACCCGACCGATCCCACGGACCCCACCGCCGAGGGCACCGACGGCAACGACACCACGCCCGAGCCGGTCACGCTGCAGGGCGTGTGGCTGAGCGAGGGCGAGAACATCGCCCCGCTGCTCGTCGATCTCACCGGCGCGATGTCGATCACCGCGACCTTCGGCGAGGACACCTTCACGGTCGTCACCATCGACGACCAGGGCCAGGAGGTCCAGCAGGTCGGGGTCTACGCCGCGACGCCGTCGGGCGTCGGCGAGATCTTCGACATCGTCCTCGACCAGACGATGCCGTCGGTGATCACAGTCGAGGGCATCTACGAGGTCGACAACAGCACCGACCCACCGACGCTGCGCTACGAGGTCGTGCAGACCGAGCCGGGCGTGGGCGCGGTGCCGCCGACGGCCGAGGGCGGCTTCGGCTCGACGTCGTTCGGCGCCGACCTCACCCAGATCTACGTCCGCCAGTAGCCGGAACGGACGCGCCGTCATGTTCGTCTCGCCGCTCGCCTCCTCGTTTGCGCTCGCGCTTGCCTTCGCGCCGCCCCCGCCCGAGCCCGATCCCCTGGTGGAGAAGGCCCCGGAGCAGATCAAGCGCACGCAGAAGGAAGACAGCGCGTTCCAGATCTACGGCTACTTCCTGACCCGCGCCGAAATGACCAACGTCTCGCCGCAGAACGATCTGTTCAAGGGCCAGATCGTCGGGCGGCTGTTCGGTCCGAACACCACGACGACCTCGCCCGACCGCGCGGTGTTCCTCGAGCAGCGGCTCATCCCGTTCATCATCGCCGAGCCCAAGCTGCTCGACCGGCGCGCGCGCCTGCGGGCGTCGTTCGAGCTCGACTGGACGTTCGGCGACACGTCGAACTCCACCGGCGGTAACTTCGGCTCGGCGATCACCGCGGACCAGGTCAACCTGCAGACCCAGAACGTCGCGGTCGAGATCGACCTGTGGAAGGGCTGGTCGGTCAACGTCGGCCTGCAGCGGCTGTACGACACCGCGCTCGATCCGTACCGCACGCCGATCTCCAACATCCAGTTGTCCGGCAACCGCATGGCATTCTGGGGCACGGACGCGGTCGGCGTGGTGCTCCACGGCAACCAGTGGGGTCAACGCTTCAAGATCGGCGCCTACCAGCTCTACGAGAACCTGATCCAGAAGGACGACGACGTCGCGCTGTTCGAGTTCGCGACCGATCGCCACCTCGGCAAGACGTGGCACGTCGGCGGGCACCTCCGCTACCTCCGCGACGCGTCGATGGGGCAGGGCGGCATCGGCATCCTCGGCCAGGGCCCCGACAGCTCGCTGGTCGACTACAACGGCGGCTACCGCTTCACGATCCCGGACGAGACCGAGTCGTGGCGCGGCCACTTCGCGTGGATCGGCGGCGACACCTCGTTCAACCCCGAGCTCACCGCGGGTCGCTTCGGCGGCTCGGCCTTCGCGGTCGGCAACTTCGGGCAGATCGTCACCTCGATCCCCAACCAGCCGGGCGACTACCAGAAGCTCGCGAACGTGCTCGGTCTCGCGGCCAACGTCCGCGCCGCGGCGCGGTGGGGCAAGAGCCCGCGCGACCACGTGACCCTCGACGTGCTCTACACCTCGGGCGACCACGACGGCCTCGAGGACGGCACCTACAGCGGCGTGGTCACCGGCAACACCTGGGGCTCGCCGGCGGCGGTGTTCACCAGCTTCGGCACGTACTTGCTGTTGCCCCACGCCAACGTCGTCAACCGCTTCTACGCCGCGGCGACCGACATCTCGAACATCGGCTACGGGCTCACGGCCGTGTCGCTGGGCTTCGGCGCCGACATCATCCGCAATCAGCTCTACGGACGCATCGGCGGCGCCGTGGCGCAATCGAACATCCAGCCCATCGACGGCAAGAAGTTCATGGGCGCGGAGGTCAACGGCACGATCTCGTGGCGCGTGCGACCGCTGCTCAACATCGAGGGCCACGCCGCGTACCTGCGCCTGGGCGACTACTTCCGCAGCCCCGAGATCGTCACGGGCAGCACCGGTGCCGGTCGGCCCAAGGATCCATGGACCGTCTTCCTCACCCTCAAGTGGTTGCTCGTCTGATCGGGAGGTGATGACGCCATGACCAAGCTCCGAACCACCCTCGGTCGCACCCTGTTCGCCGCGACGCTCGCCGTCACGCTCGGTGCCGGCTGCCGGACCAAGCCGGGCCTGCCCTTCGCCGCGCTCGAGTACCCGATGACGACCCGCACGGTCACGGTGGGCACCGCCGAGATCGCGGTCCACGACGTCGGCAAGGGCGAGCGCACCATCGTGATGATCCACGGCCTCGGCAGCTCGATGCCGGCGTGGACCAAGAACATCGCCGCGCTCGCCCGCGACCACCGCGTCGTAACGATCGACCTGCCCGGCTACGGCAAGAGCAGCAAGTCGAACTACGAGTACACGATGCGCTTCTTCGCGAAGGCCGTGCACGGCGTCGTGCGCGAGCTCGACCTGTCGCGGGTCGTGCTGGTCGGCCACTCGATGGGCGGGCAGATCGCGATGACCTACGCCCTCGACTACCCGGACGCCGTCGAGGCCCTGGTGCTCACGTCGCCCGCGGGGCTCGAGCCGTTCAAGGACGGCGAGGCGCAATGGCTGGCGCAGATGACCACGCCGGCGTTCACGTGCGCGGCCGACGACGAAGCGGTGTGGGTCCGCCACGCGCAGAACTTCTTCAAGCCGCCCAAGGACGCCGACTTCATGGTCAAGCATCGGATCGCGGTGCGCGGCGGGCCGGACTTCGCCGACTACTGCGTGGCGGTGTCGCGCTCGGTCGCGGGCATGCTCGACGAGCCGGTCCTCGATCGCGTGCCGGAGATCGACGTGCCGGTGCTCGTGCTCTTCGGCGAGGCCGACGCCCTGATCCCCAACCCGTTCCTCCACGGCGGCAGCACCGTGAAGCTGGCGAAGAAGGCGGTCGAGAAGTTCCCCGATGCCGAGCTGGTGCTCCTCGAGCGCGCTGGGCACATGGCCCAGTTCGAGCAAGCCGAGAAGTGGAACCGTGCGGTCGTCGACTTCCTCGACGATCACAAAGAAGCGCCGACCAACCGCCGCGCCCGCAAGCCCTACCGCGGTGCGCCAGGCGGCGCGGTCGTCCCGTTGTACGCGCCGGGGACGGACCCGGACGATCCGGAGTCGACCGCCGCGCCGCGCCCCGCGAAGCCGAAGCCGGAGCCGGAGCCCGAGCCGAAGCCGGAGCCGGAGCCGGAGCCGAAGCCAGACCCCGAGCCCGAGATCGTCCCCGACTCGCCGACGCCCGCGGCCCCGCCCGCGCCCGCCGCCAACGGAGCCCCGTCATGAGCCTCGCCATCGCGCTGACCCTGCTGCTGACGTACCTCGGCGCCGTCTACTGGCTGTCGTGGATCGGCATGAAGAAGACGACGTCGCTCGCAGGCTTCGCGGTGGGCAACGGCGACATGGGGCCGATCATGGTCGGCGTCGTGATGGCCGCGTCGATCGCCTCGACCGCGACGTTCGTCATCAACCCCGGCTTCGTCTACACCCACGGACTCTCGGCGCTGCTCCACTACGGTGTGGCCGCGCAGGCCGGCGTCGCGGTGGGGTTGTTCGCGGTGTGCCGCGGCTTCCGCCAGGTCGGCGCCGCGCACGGCGTGCTCACGGTCCCCGACTGGATCCGCGTCCGCTACGGCAGCGAGCGCCTCGCCCTCGTGTTCGCCCTGCTCAACCTGCTGTCGATCGCGTTCGTCGTGCTCATCATGGTCGGCTGCGCCTTCCTGGTGGTCGCGCTGCTCGGCGTCTCGTACCCGATCGCGCTCGCCGGCACGCTGCTCGTGGTGTTCAGCTACGTGCTGCTCGGCGGCACCTATGCCCACGCGTACACCAACGTCGTGCAGGCCGCGATGATGGCCGTGGTGGCGCTGCTCCTGTTCGCCAGCGGCCTCGAGCACTTCGCCGGCGGCATGCTGCCGGCGATGGAGGCGGTGTCGACCAACTGGGCCTCGGCGATCAACCCCGACAGCGAGCTCTACGGCTCGGTGTTCGCGGTGTTCGTCAGCGCGTTCCTGGTCACCTTCGCCCTGATGCTGCAGCCGCACATCTTGACCAAGGTGCTGTACCTCCGCCACGAGCGCGACATCCGGCGCTTCATCATCACCGCGGTCGTGATCGGGTTCATCTTCTCGCTGTGCCTGTTCGTCGGGATCTACGCCCGCCTCGACGGCATGGACTACGACGTCGCCCGGCAGGATCGCGTGGTCACCGACTACGTCATGGGCGCCTTCGGCGACGGGATCGGCGGCGACATCAT
The DNA here is from genome assembly GCA_044344875.1 of Nannocystaceae bacterium. Lineage (GTDB taxonomy): Bacteria > Myxococcota_A > Polyangia > Nannocystales > Nannocystaceae > Xiheibacterium. Next base: position 100,191 of record JBIJCC010000015.1, on the reverse strand, counting down.
GGCCTCGGTCATGCTGGTGACGCTGCTCGCCGCGGGCATGTCGACGCTCGACGGAATCCTCGTCGCGCTCTCGGCGATGGTGGTGCACGACCTCGTGCTGCGCGGCCGGCATCGCAACGCGGATGCGCGCGTGGGCCTGCGGGCCTCGCGGATCGCGTTGGTCGGCGTGGGCGTGGTCTCGTTCCTGCTCGCGCTCGATCCCCCGCAGCTCGTCGGTCTGTTCGCGCAGCGCGGCGTCTACGGCCTGGCCGCGGCCTCGTTCGCGCCCATCGTCCTCGGGGTGCTGGTGCGCGGGGCGATCCCGGTCTGGGTGCCGGCGTCCTCGGCCACGATCGCGCTGGTGCTACACCTCGGGCTGCAGAGCTGGGGCGGGATCACCAACCCGGCGGTGTCGTCGGCGTGGGCGATCCTCGCGAGCATGTCGTTCGCGACCGCGAGCCTCGTCGTCGCGCGCCGTTTCGGCGGGGCCCCGAGCGCCGTGCCTGTCGCACCCGCGGTGCCCGCCACGCCCGCCGCGGAGGAGTCCTGATGGCGAACTCCGCCGCCGACACCCACGAGCCCGCGACCGCACGCGGCCACCGCACCCGGCAGAAGGTCCTCGACGCCGCCGAGGTCGTGTTCGGCACCCGCGGGTACGAGGCCGCCTCGATCGTCGACATCACCCGCGCCGCGGGCATCGCCCAGGGCACGTTCTACCTGTACTTCCCCAGCAAGAAGGCCGTGTTCGCGGAGCTCGTCGGCGAGCTCGGGGCCAAGCTGCGGCGCACGCTCGCGGCCGCGGTCGCCGACCTCGACGATCGCCTCACGGTCGAGCGCGCGGGTTTGCACGCGTTCCTCGGCTTCGTCCGTGAGCACCGTAACCTCTACCGCATCATCCGTCAGGCCGAGTTTGTCGACGAGGCGCTGTATCGCGACTACTACAGCAAACTCGCGGAGGGCTACCGCGTGGGCCTGGCGCGCGCGATGACCGAGGGCCAGATCCGCAACCTCGACCCCGAGGCGGTCGCCTTCGCGTTGATGGGAATTTTCGACTTCCTGGGGATGCGCTGGGTGCTGTGGGAGGGCAAACTCCCGCCGCAGCACGTGCTCGACGACGTCTTCGCGCTGGTGCGCGACGGCCTGGGTCTGCAGTCGAGCACCTCCAACGCCCGAGCTAGCAACGCGCCCAAGAGGTCTCGATGAAGTCGACGCGTCCCCGTCTCGCAGTGATCCCCTTCGTCGCGCTCGTCTCGAGCGCACCGCTCGCGTGCTCCGACGATGCCGGCGCGGGCGACGACGACGACGGTGTCGGCGGCAAGGCCGACGACATCGACACCACGTTCGAGTCGGGCATCGCGATCACGGCGTCGTCGGTGCAGGCGCTGCAGGGCGATCTCTCCGCGGTCGTGCCGGTGGTCGACGACCTCGTCATCGGCAGTGGGCTCGCGGCGTCGACGTACCTGCGGCCGATGGGCCCCGTGGGTCCCTACGGTCCGATCGGGCCGTACGGTCCGCTCGGCGTGCTCGGCCCGGTGGGCAGCGGTGCCTGGACGCCGCAGACCGTGATCGGCCTCGGCGCGCCGTGGAACGCGTTCGCCGACGCGCTCACCGATGTCGGCGGACCGCTGTCGGCGAAGGGGCCGCTGGGCAGCAAGGGTCCGCTGTCGCGCACCTACTGGGACGCGCTGGCGAAGTCGTTCAAGACCGGCTCCGACTTCGTGCTGCAGCTCGAGACCGGCGGACTGTTCGCGCCGCTCGGGCCCGTCGGACCGCTCGGCGCCCTCGGTCCGCTCGGGCCGCTCGGGCCCGTCGGCGCCCACGGCTACCTCGCCGACGACGACGGCAACTGGACGACCGACGGCGACTGCCACCACGACGACGAGATCGGCATCTGTCGCACCGTCGACGTGCCGTGGAAGACCGGCCAGAAGCGCACCTACGAGCTGTTCGAGCGCTACGATGAGGCCTTCGCGTCCGCGATGCCGGACAACGACACCTCGTTCATGGTCGAGGGCACGATCACCGACGGCCCCGACGTCTTCGTGTCGAACAACCAATCGACGCAGGCGGTCACCATCGTCGCGTTCGGGAGCTGGACGATGTATCCGTTCCCCAACGCGATGGGGCTGCTCGCGTCCTCGGCGCTGCTCGGCTACGCGACGCCGACGATCGTGCCGGGCATCGTGTTCCCGTTCAATCTGTACAACCACGCCGGCAGCTTCGACGACGTCGATCTGACGGTCGAGGTCGAACTCGACGGTCGCACGGTCGCGACGCTCGTCTCCGACACCGCGGATTTCGTCGATTGGGTCCACGTGCAGGTGCCCGCGGGCGCCGTGCTGCGCACCCACGTCGACGTCGCTTCGTCGTGGTGGGCGCCGTGGCGCGCGGTCGCGGCCGAGTACCGCCTGTTCGTCGTCGGCTCGACCGCGCCGCTCGTGAGCACGCGAGTCGCCGGTCCGCACCAACTCACGATCCCCTACTCGTCCTTCTGAACCCACCGTGGAGGCCGCATCCGTGTCACGTCGCATCGCCCAGCTCAGCGTCGCACCCCTTGCAGGACTCATCGCCGTCGCCGCCTTCTCCAGCGAGGCCCAGGCCGCGTGGGAGAGCCGATCGATCGCCGGCATGACGGTCGAGGTGTACACCCCGGCGTCGACGAGCCCGATCGGCACCGGGCGCGGGTTGATGATCCCGATGCACGGCTGCACGCAGACCGCGGTGCAGCTCCGGGACTACGGCAACTTCGAGCATACCGCCGAGGAGTTCGGCATCGTCTTCGCGGTCCCGCTGGTGCCCAATGGCGGCGTGGTCGCGGGGTGCTGGAACTACTACGGGGCAATCCACACCCGGTCGAGCGGGCACAACGGCAACGTGATCGAGCTCGCCGAGACCTTGCGGGACGACGCCGCGCTGATGATCGACCCCGCGCAGATCTACCTCGCAGGGTTCTCGGCCGGCGGCGGGCAGGCTGCGGTGCTCGGCTGCCTCGCCCCCGATCTGTTCGCGGGCGTCGGCATCGCGGCCGGTCCCTCGGTGGGCACGTCGGTGACGCAGATCTCTTCGGTGGCGACGACCGCCGGACAGGCGACGACGCTCTGCAACCAGCTCGCGGGGACGCACTCGGGCGACTTCGCGACGCAGCTCGCGGTGGCGTTCACCGACACCTCGGACTTCACGGTGGCCCAGGGCTACGCGGCGCTGAACGCCGAGATGTTCGCGTCGATCTACGGCGGCGGCGCGGCGCTGACCTCGAGCCCCTTCGACATGGCGAGCTTGCCCGGCACCACGCCGGCGGGCAGCGGCAACGAGTACGACGACGCCGATGGGCCGCGCATCGCCGCGCTGGTGTCGACGAGCGGCTCGGGCCACGCGTGGCCTTCGGGCTCCGGCATGGGCGGGCTCGGCCTGTCGTTCGTGTCGGGCAATGGCCTCGACTTCGCCAACTACCTCGCCGAGTTCTTCACCGCGAACAGCCGCCGCGCCACCGGTGACTGGGACCCGGGCGACGACGACGGCGGCGCCGACACGGGCGCGGCCGACGATGGCGGCAACACGGATGCGGGCGACGGCACGGCGCCGGGCACCGACGGGGGCGGCGACAGCGATGGTGGTGCGGGCACGGATGGCGACGGCGGCGATGCGGGCGACGCCGAGGACGACGGGGGTGCCGCGAGCGTCGCGACGTTCGGGCAGGACGACGGGCGCATCGAGCCGAGTGGTTGCCAGTGCAACGCGGATGAGCGCGGCACGGGTGGGCTCGCGGGGCTCGGGCTCGGGTTGATCGCGGTGTGGCGACGCCGCCGCGCGCGGGGCTGAGGGGGGCGGTCAGGCGTCGGCGGCCTGCGTCACCGCGTGCCTAGCGCGAACTGCGCCGACATGAAATCTCGGTGGCTACCACCGAACTTTCATGACAGCCTTCCAGGGTGATCGAGCGGGGACGCGACCTCGGCCGGGTCGAGGCGTTGCTGCGGCAGTTCCCCGTGGTCGCGCTGCTCGGCGCGCGACAGGTCGGCAAGACGACGCTCGCCGGGACCGTGGCAGCCGGACGCTCGGGGCCCGTGCATCGCTTCGACCTCGAGCGCAGTGAAGACCTCGCGCAGCTCCAAGACCCGATGCTGTCGCTCGAGTCGCTGCGTGGTCTCGTCGTGATCGACGAGGTGCAGCGTCGGCCCGATCTGTTCCCGACCCTGCGCGTCCTGGCCGATCGCCCGCGGAAGCCCGCGCGGTTCCTGGTGCTCGGCAGCGCCTCGCGCGATCTGTTGCAGCAGAGCTCCGAGACGCTCGCGGGACGCATCGCCTATCACGAACTCGGGCCGCTCGGGCTCCACGACGTGGGCGCGGCGCGCTGGCAACAGCTCTGGCGTCGCGGTGGGTTTCCGCGGGCGTTCCTGCCCCGCTCCGAGGAGGCCAGCTGTACATGGCGTCGCGAGCTCGTCCGCACCTACCTCGAGCGCGATCTGCCGCTGCTCGGCGTGCGGATCCCTCCGGCGACGCTCGGTCGCTTCTGGTCGATGCTCGCCCACTACCACGCGCAGACCTGGAACGCCTCGGAGCTCGGGCGTGCGTTCGGGGTGTCCGACACGACGGTGCGGGGCTACCTCGACCTGCTCGCTTCGACCTTCATGGTGCGGGTCTTGCCGCCGTGGTTCGCGAACCTCGCGAAGCGCCAGGTGAAGGCGCCCAAGGTGTATCTGACCGACAGCGGCATCTTGCACACGCTGCTCGGCATCGAGACTGCAGCTGGGCTCGAGCGTCACCCCAAGGTCGGCGCATCGTGGGAGGGGTTCGCGCTGACGCAGGTCGTCGCACGGCTCGGCGCCCGCCCCGACGAGTGCCACTACTGGGCGACCCATCAGGGGGCAGAGCTCGACCTGCTGGTGATCCGCGAGGACCGGCGGCGTGGCTTCGAGTTCAAGCGCACGAGCGCGCCGGCCGTCACCCCGTCGATGCGGACTGCGATCGCCGACCTCGGCCTCGAGTCGATCGACGTGGTGCACGCCGGCGCGCGGACGTTCGCGTTGGCGCCGAACATCCGGGCGGTCTCGTGCGCGCGGATCCTCGACGACGTGGAGCCGCTATAGGGCTGTGGGCCGCCCTCACTCCCGCCCGCGTTCGCTCTTGCACCGCGGCTCGTCGTCGCCGCACCGGACCCGCACGTGGATGTGCGTGTCGTGCCCGTCCGAGTGCCGCACCAGCGGGCGCTGCGGGCCCGACCAATTCGGCCAGTGGATGATCTCCGTGAGCCGCTCGCGGCTCACCCCCAGCACCCGCGCGGCCGTGTACAGCCGCTCCTGGCGGCCCATCTCGAGGAAGATGGCCTCGACCTCGCCGGTGCCGACGAAGGCCTCGACGATCGCCCAGGTCGCGTACCAGTCGATGTCCTCGACGGTGGGGTGACGCACGTCCTCGAGGCCGGGGCGCAGCGGCAGGCGGATGTCGATGTCGCGGCCCGACTGGTGCGAGACATGGGGACGGAAGCGACCGCCGGAGGGTCGACTCAGGGCGCCGATCGAGATCGGGCCGCGGTAGCCGATGTCGTTGCGCAGGTGGAGGAACGCGCGGTGGACCACGTCGATGGTGTGGCGGCTGCCGTACGCGCGACTGGGGTGCGCGAGGTCCCAGAGCGGACCTTCGGGCAGCGCGAGGCCGTGCTCGAGGCGGCCGCGCTGCGGCGTGCCGGTACTGCGCGCGTCGTCACGCAGCGTGATTGGGTGCTCGAGATCCGGCGCGTCGGGATCGAACGCGGGGCCGTCGATCGGATCGATCCACGCGACGACGGTCGCGCCGGCGATGGGCGTCGGCATGTCGCGGTGCTTGGCCTGCAGCGCGCGCCGACGCACGCGGAGCTTCGCCGCGATGTCGTCCCACTGCTCGCCCGGCTGCACGACGTACGCGACCTTCACCGGCGGCGGCGGGACGCGCTCGGCGTGGATCCGCAGGGTGCGTCGACGCCGGGTCGGGTCGTCGTTGGGGTCGAGGTCGTTCCACTCGCGGATCTTCGCGACCTCGACGGCGTAGCGCGCGGCGATGCGGGCGAGCTTCTCGCCGGGGACGATCGTGTGGACGATCCACCGCGGGTGATCGAGGGGCTCGATCGACGCGGGCGACACGAACAGCGCCGCGGGATCCTCGACGCGCAGCGGTGGCGCGACCGTCGGGGTCGCGGCCAGCAGCGCGCGCAGGAACCACGGGGCGAGCATCGGCAGGGGACATCGTCGCAGCTTTCGCGTGGGGCGGATCGCGGCACGATGCAGCGAAGATCGTGCGCCGGACCACCGCTCGGGCGTCACCGCGCCCAGGGATCGCCAAACGCAGGATCGGTGAGGAACGCCGGATCCGTCAGCGACTCGAGGAACGCGAGCATGTCGGCGCGATCCTGTGGCGACATCTCGAACGGCCGCACGAACTCGCTGCGCCATGGGCTGTCGCTGCCGACGCCGGCGTTGGGGCCCTCGGTGATCGTGCGGCCACCGGTCGCATAGTGATCGAGGACCTCGCCCAGGGTCGCGACGCTCCCGTCGTGCATGTACGGCCCGGTGACGGCGACGTTGTGCAGCGTCGGCGTCTTGAACTTGCCCATGTCGGCGGGATCGCCGGTGACCTCGACGAGGCCGGGGTCGCTCGCCGGGTAGGCGCCCGCGCCGTCGACGTTGTACAGGCCGATGTTGTGGAACTTCGGCGCGACGTCGGGGCCGCCGTCGTACGCGGTCGAGTCCGAGAGATTGAAATCGTCGTGGCAGCGGAAGCAGTTCGCCGGCGGGGCGTTGAACAGCTCCCAGCCGCGGGCCGCGGCGTCCGAGAGATCGCCGTAGCCGGTGCCGTAGAACCACGCGTCGAAATCGGAGCGGCCCGAGATGATCGTGCGCTGGAAGGCGGCGAGCGCCCGAACCGCGTTGCTCGCCGACAGCGGCGCGGGGTCGTCGGGGAACGCCGCGGCGAACAGGCCGTCGTACAGCGGCTCGGTCGCGAGGTTGGCCTCGAGCTCGGCGGGGGATCCGAGGCCGAGCTCGATGGGATCGTGGCCGTAGATCGGGATCGGCGCCTGGTCCTCGAGCGTGGAGAGATCGGGATCGGCCCACGCGAGGCTCACCGCGTAGCCGACGTTCGCGAGCGACATCGCGTTGCGTCGGTGCACCTCGCCGGTCTCGCCGACCGCGGTCGCGCGCCCGTCGGTGAACGCGAGCGCCTGCACGTGGCACGTCGCGCACGCGTACGTCCCGGTCGACGACAGCCGCGTGTCGTAGAAGAGGTGGCGGCCGAGCTCGACCTTCGCCGCGGTCATCGGGTTGTCGTCCGGGACCCGGGGTGGTGGGTAGCCCGGCGGCAGCGACCACGCGAAGCCGTCGTCGCCGCCGGTCTCGGTGCCGGTGCTCTCCGCGTGGCCCGTGCTGCTCGAGCCTGCAGTGGATCCGCCGCTGTCGTCGACGTCGGTGCCCGCGGTCGAGATCCACGTTGGGTCGAACACCGACGAGGTCACGCCTGTATTCGCAGTCCCGCGGGGAGCACCGGGCGAGCACGCCGCGAGCGCGACGCACCACCGCAGAGATCGGGGCCCGAACGCCACGCGACGAGGATACGATCGCCCCGACGTCAGCGGCGCGGGACGAACATCGGCGCCCACGCCTGGGCGGTCTCGGCGTGCGCGTCGACGAGGCGACGCGCGGGGCCGTCGGCGCGCGCCGCACCGCTCGCTTCACCGGGAGCGACCGCGGCGTCCTCGTCGTGCCACGGCGCCTCGATCGCCAGGGCCTGCGCCCACGCGTCGGTCGCGGCGGGGAATCGCCGCAGCAACCGATCGACGGCGCGCGCGTGCTCCGATCGTGCCGCGATGACCACGGGCGCGGTCGCGATCGCCGCCGCCTCGATCCACGGCGGGGTCCACCGCGCGAGACCACCGGGGGTCGGCAGCGTCCGCGCGAGCTCCTTCATCAGCGCGGGCACGGTGTCGATCGCCTGCTCGCGCAGCGTCGTCAGCAGGCCCGGCATCCACGGCAACAACACGGCATCGGGTAGCACCGAGAACGCCCGACCGAGCAGCTCGACCGCCAGCGGCGCGGCCTTGGGCGCGAACGCCAGGGCCCGCAGGAACCCCGACAGATACCGCGGGAACGCGTTGCGCCCGAGCGGGTGCTCGAGCACCGAGGCGAACGCAGCGCGCACACCCGCCTCGTCGCGCAGCTGCACCAACCACTGCGTGGCCCACAGGAGGCCCAGCTTCTCGGGATCGGCCGCCTGCGCGCCGGCCTGTTCGATCGCGATGACGAGCTGGCTGCGTTGGCAGCCCATCGCGAGCGCGAGGCTCTCGAGCGTGAACACGAACGAGAGCACGGAGCCGAGCTGCGCGGGCGAGGTGCCACGATCGCCGAACGCCGCGGGCAGCGAGCTGGCGTAGGTCGCATAACCCGTCGCGACGAAGCGCGACAACCACGCGGGCACGCCGTCGGGATGGGCGCGGAAGTGGTGCACGAGACGGCGCGCGCGGTCGAAGATCTCGGCGGCGTCATCGGGCCCATGCTCCCGCCCGAGCAGTTGCACCGCGCGCTCGCCCAGCGTCTCGGCGAGCCGCGAGCGATCGAGCAGCAGCAGGCACGACTCCGCGGCCTCGAGCGCGGCGGTCGTCCGCGCGGTCTCGGCGAACGCTGCTTCGGTCAGCCGCCGCTCGAGCACCTGCTCGACGGTGACGCCCGCGAAGCCGAGCTCGATCACGGCGCGCTGCTCGGGGCCCGAGAGCCGCACGTCCCAGCTCTCCTGCCGCGGCTCGGCGCCGAGCTCGAGCTTGCCCATGATCGGCCGCGCGACCCGGGCGACGGGCAGCATCCAGTGCAGACGCCACAGCAGCTTCGAGCACGCGCGGAGCTCGGGCTTCGCATCGAAGTCCATCAGCGCGCGCACGACCTTGGTGGTCTTAGCCGTGATCCCGAGCGGCGCCAGGCGATCGTAGACGTCCTGCACCAACGGCGGCAGCGAGGCATAGCCGACCTGGCCGACCCGATCACCGCCGAGCATCGCGTTGCAGATCGCCCGGATGTCCCGGCGCCCGGGCACGGCGCCCTTCTCGAGGCAGGTCTCGGCGGCGTCGATGAAGTCGAAGGGCGACGGCCGTCGCCGCGATCGCATGCGCGCCAGGAGGATCGACGTCTCGTAGATCGCGATCGCGTCCGCGGTCGACGCGAGGTAGCGGTGCTTGCGGGCGTCCGCGACCACGCGCGTGCACCAGCCGATGAGCTCGGCTTCGTCGGCCTCGGTCAGCGGCGGCGGATCGCGGAGCACCGCGCGCAGCCCGAGCTGCTCGGGCACTGGCGCGGTGCGCTTGGCCTTGGGCTTGGGCCCGCCGGCCTTGGCCGCCTTCGTCGGCTTGCCCGCGTCGAGCGTGAACGGCACCAGGTTCCACCGCGCGATCGCCTTGCGCCACACGGTCTCGGCCAGTGTGACGGCCCCGCGCGGGTGGCCGAACTGCAGCTCGATCGCGCCGTAGCTCGACGGGATGAAGCCGTACTTCCACGCGGTGCCGCTCTTGGCGTCGCGCTCGGCCTCGTCCCACAAGAGCGGGTTGGTCGTGCCCCACTCGGGGCACTCGTCGGCGACGGTGTGCGCGGCGCCGCAGATGAACACCGCGTCCTTGGGGTCGATCTTCCGGGCCGCGAGCGTCTGCTTGATCCGCGTCCACATGAAGCGGTCGCGCCGGCGGATCTCCTCGCGGGCGTGGGGCGTCGAGCCGAGCCGACGGAACAGGCTGCCGACCATCGCCATCACCTCGCGATAGGTGTGCGTGTCGGCGCCGATCGTCGGCTCCTCGATGTACAGCGCGTTCCACTCCGAGAAGTGGGTCATGCGCGCGTTCTGCAGCAGCGCATCGCGGAACTCGGCGAAGGTCGGCTCGAGCCGACCGACCTCCATGCCGACCGCCTCGCCGTGCAGGCGCCCGGAGTCGTCGTCGGCGTCGGCGTCGGCATCGTCGTCCTCGGGCGTCATCGGGTTCTCCGCGGGATCCATCCAGCGGAACACCGCGTCGACGTCGCGATCGACGAACACCAGCTCGACGCCCTCGGTGCCGAGCGCATACGCGATCGCCTGGTACTCGGCCGACAGCTCGGTCAACGGCGCGACCACGGCCAGCGGCGCCCAGTCCGGCGGGAAGCCGACCGGCTCGGACGAGAAGGCCTGCAGCGCGACGGGCAGCGTGCAGTCGCGCAGACCGTCGACCTGCGCGCGAAGGTCCTCGCAGAACTCGACGAACACCAGCTTGGGCTGGCGGGCGCGCAGCAGCCGGACCATGTGCACGGCGCTCGCGGGGCTGTGGTGCGCGACCGGGAAGATCGTCAGCGGCTCGGCGAGGGCGCGGCGGACGTCCTCGGCCATCGTCTCGAGGATCGACGCGGTCGCGGCCTCGTCGGCGGTGAACGCCCGCGCCACCGCGCGCAGCTCGTCGACCAGGGCGGACACGGGCGCCGCGCCCGACCCGCGTGGGGGCGCGTCACTCATGCAGCGCGAGCGCCTGCTTGCCCGCGGCGAGGAACTCGTCCCACGGCCCGCCGTGCTCCTTGGCCCGCTCCTGGACCACGGCGTGCCAGAACTTGTTGAGCACCGTCAGATCCTCGGGGATCCGCCGCACCAACGTGCCGACCAGCGCCTGCGCCAGCGCGGCGGGCTCGACGGTCGCCGCGCCGAAGAACTGCCCGTGCAGCACGGCATCCTCGACGACGCCGATCTGCTCGGCGGTCGACAGCGCCGACTCGAGCCGCTCGTCGTCGCTCGCCGCCCCCTGGGCCGCGGCCCGCAGATCCGCGAACGTCTGCAGCAGCACCTCGAGCAGCGCCGGCGGGATCTCGACCTCGAACTGGTTGCGCCGCAGCAGGTCGCGCACGCGGAACTCGACGATCTCCTTCTCGGCCCGCCGGTTGGTGACGATCGGGATCTGCACGTAGTTGAACCGCCGCTTGAGCGCGCTCGACAGCTCGTTGACCCCGCGGTCGCGGCTGTTGGCCGTGGCGATCATGTTGAAGCCCGGCTGCGCAAACACGATGTTGTCGGTGTCGAGCTCGGGGATCGACACGTACTTCTCGCTGAGGATGCTGATGAGGGCGTCCTGAACGTCCGATGTGCAGCGGGTCAGCTCCTCGAACCGGCCGAGCTTGCCCTCGATCATCGCGGTCATCATCGGCGAGGGGATCATCGACGACTTCGACTGGCCCTTGGCGATCACCTCGGCGACGTTCCACGCGTACTTGATGTGGTCCTCGCTGGTGCCCGCGGTGCCCTGCACGACGAGCGTCGAGTTGCCGCAGATCGCCGCGGCGAGCAGCTCGGCGAGCCAGCTCTTGCCGGTGCCGGGATCGCCGATGAGCAGCAGCCCGCGGTCGGACGCCAGCGTCACGATCGCCTTCTCGACCAGCGCGGCGTGGCCGTACCACTTCTGCGCGATGGTCCGATCGAGCCCGTCCTTGTCGCGGCTGCCGAGCACGAAGATGCGGACCATCTTCGGCGATAGGCGCCACGAGAACGGCCGCTTGGTGTCGTCCACGCTCGCGAGGTAGGCGAGCTCCTCGGCGTACTTGGTCTCGGCGGGGGCGCGCAGGAGTTCAGTCATCGTGGGCTCCAGACATGGATCCAGACATGGTTCAGGGCAGGGCGGCTTTGAGCTCGCGGATGAGGGTCTTCATGCTGCCCGACAGCACCGGGGTGCCGAGCTGCTTGAGTTCCTGGCGGAACCATCCATCGACCGAGAAGAACCCGCCGGTCGACACCGAGCCGACCGGCAAGAACGTCACGCCCGACTGGTGGAAGGTGCGGAACACCGGCATCAACGCGCGGTTGTCGTAGAAGTCCGAGATCCACACGATGACCGTCTTGCGCGGATCCTCGATCTTCGCCGTGACGAAGGGCAGGGTGCACATGCCGTCGGTGCCGCCGCCGAGCTGCGTGCGCAGCAACACCTCGAACGGGTCGTGGACCCACGCCGACAGATCGACCGCGGTCGTGTTGTAGGCGACCAGGTGGGCGTCGACGGCGGGCAGCCCCGCGAAGATGCTGGCGAGGATGGTGCAGTTGACCATGGCCGGCACCATCGACCCCGACTGGTCCACGACGACGATCATGCGGTGGCGATCGACCTGCTTGGCGCGCTGGCGGTAGTACAGGCGATCGACGAAGAGCTTGCCCTGCTTCGGATCCCAGTTGACGAGGTTGCGCCACAGCGTGCGCTTGAGGTCGAGGTTGCGGAAGCTGCGGCGCGGCGGCGTCGAGCGATCCGGCTTGCCCCTCGGCGTCGAGGCGACGTCGCGCGCGAGCACGTCGCGCAGATCGTCGATGAAGCGGCGGATGATCGCCTTGGCGTGGACGAGGGCCTGGCCCGACAGCCCGTCCTTCTGCCGCAGCAGCTGCTCGACCATCGCCATGGAAGGCTGCAGCGTCTTGGCTAGCTTGGCGTCCTTCAGCACTTCGGCCAGCGCCATGCGATCGAGGTGGCGCTTCTCGATCGTGCGCAGGCCGGCCTCGATCTCGGGGGCCGAGAGCAGGCCGCGGCCCTTCTTCAGCTCGCTCACCGCGTCGGCGACGTCCGCTTCGGTCACCTGCGGGCCGCCGCCGGTGCCCGAGCCGCGGCCGGCGAACTGCTGGCCGCGCCCCAAGCCCGAGGCCTCCTCGAACAGCCGCACGTCGGCGAGCCAGCCGGTGTACTGCTCGGCGGACACCTGCTCGGGCAGCTGGCCGCCGAACACGTCGACGACCGCGCGCAGGTACAACAGCTCGCGTTTGAGCGAATCGGGATCGACGGTCACGTCGTCCTGCACGACCTCGTCGACGTCGAGTTGGACCAGCGGGCGCAGCTCCGGCTCGGCGCGGAGCACCTGACGCAGGGAGCCGCCGGGCTCCAGCAGCACCCGCGGGAGATCGAGGCCATCGACGACCGGGCGCATGAGCTCGCCCATGCGCTGCTTGATCGCGTCGTCGCCGAGCGACTCGGTCAGCGCCCACCAGAAGCCGAGCTCGCGCTCGCGGGCGTCGGTCATGATTTCCTCAGCAGTCGCCCCGCGCGCTCCTCGAGCACTGCGGCGGCGCGATCCTTGAGCTTGCCCGCGTCGACGATGCCCTGGGCCGGGCCGCGCAGCGCCTTCTTGGTCGCGAACGCCAGGGGCTGCACGCAGAAGCCGTCGTCGTAGCGCAGCAGACCGACGAAGCCGAGCGCGCCCCGAGCGTCGCCCTCGTCGAGGCCCGCCAGGGGACTCGTGCGATCGAAAGCCAGCGGTACGCCCTCGGGCGGCGCGCCGACGATCGGCACCGCGAGCTGCACGACATGGCGATCGCGCGGCGGCGGTGCGGTGATCGTCGCGCCCGCGAGATCGACCGCGTGGGGCTGCACCGCGCCGGGGAGTGGCTTGGCCTTGCCGTCCCAGAGGAGATCGCCCGAGCCCAGCGCCGTCGCGCCGCTGATCTGCAATCGCACCGGGGATGCGAGCGCCGCGACGAGCTCGGGCGCCAGCGGGGCCAGCCGCGTGAAGACCTCGGGGCCGGCGATCGCGTCGACCCGCCACGCCGAGAGCGTGATCCGGACCAGGCGCCGCGGCTGTCCGTCCTCCTCGAAGAGCCCGTGGGCGACCAGCGACACCAGGTGATCGTGGTGGACGAGGTCGGCGCCCAGCGGCGTGAGCACGCCGGTGACGGTGCGCCGCGTCGGCGTCGCGGGCAGGGCCGAGCTCGCGAGCATCGCCGTCGACCACAGATCCGACCAGCGCCGCAGCGGCAGCTCGGTGCTACCCGAGGTCGGCGCCGCGTCGGCGAGCTCGTGGGCGAAGCCGGTGAGCAGGGCCGCGAGCCGCCGCAGCGGCGGGTGCTCCTGCAGCGCGCGCAGGGCCGCGAGCGCCGGCGCGACCGTCGACAGATCGAGCTGGGCGAAGCCCGCCAGGGCGATCTCGACGAGCCACTGCTGGGCGCTCTGCATCAACGCGAGCGTTCGCGCGTCGGGGGCGGGCGCGGGGCCGAGCGTCGGTGCCTCGAGCACGAGCCCGGTCGACGCGACCATCGCGGTGAGCAGCGCGTCGCAGACTGCACCCTCGATGGCGGCGCGACCGGCTGCGAGCGCGCCGAGGTGGTGGGCGAGCAGCTCGCCGCGCTCGATCGCCGCGATCGCCTCGGCGACGGCGAGGCCGAGCGGCGTGCCGGCGACCGCGTGGCCGAGCTCGCCCAGGGCCGCGCGCGCGCCGGGGGACAGCCGCGCGAGGCCCGAGCCCAGCGCCAGATCGACGCCGTCGACGACGGCGCGCGCTTCGGCCACACCCTCGGGGACGACCGGCGCGCCGTCGGTGTCGCGCGTCGCGCTCATCCGGTCACAAACCACGCCATCTCGGGCAGCGGCTCCGTGCCCGAGGGCAGCTCGATGTAGCGGAGGTAGTCGAGGAACCGCGCGAACACGACGCCCGGATCGTGCGCCGTCTTGGTGCCGTGCAGCTGCCGAGCGATGTCCGACTCGCTCGCGATGTTGCGATCGGCACACCCGAGGTAGCGTGCGACCCGCTCGGCGCCGTACTGCGCGAGCGCGTTCTCGACGAGCGCCCGGATGTGCCCGCAGAACCCGCCGCCGCCGCAGGGCCGGTTGTTGTTGGTGCTGCACGCGTAGTTCCCCGAGCCGGCCTCGATGAACGACACGTAGACCCGCGCGGGATCCGACGAGCTCGACACGACGCCCTGCAGGCGCCCGTCGTAGAGCTCGACGTACGGGACCTTCTGCAGCTTGCGCTTGGCCGGCGCGGCCCGACGGTGGGGAACGAGGCTGCGCATGCGGATCCTCGGGGGAGGTTTCCATGGTGCCCGAGGGGGATTGCGGGCCGCAAGGGGCTCCGGTGCGCCGCACGTCGTCGCAGCCGCGACTCTGCATCGTCACGAGGGTGACATGGTCACGTCGGGGCGACGACGACCGGAGGCACGGCGTCGACGATCACGTTCCACAGGAGGCAGGTCTCCGGGATCGCCTCGCCGCGCAGTGCAGCGCCGGCCAGGCGGCACCCGTGTCCGCGCAGCGCGTCCATGGCCGAGACGAGCCCCTGTATCGTCACCGCGTCCTCCGCCCGCAGCGTGACCGCGACTTCGTGGGGCATGTCCGCACGCACGGACTCGGCCCAGGCGGAGAGCCGATCGAGATCTACGCAGCCGTCGCCATCATCGGTGCATCCTGCGCGGGGTGGGATCACGATGGGCGGCGAGCCATCGACGATGCCGCGGGCACCAGACTGCCCGAGCTCGAGAGCAATCGCGGCGGGGCGGTGGATCTTCGTGCCCTCGGGTAGCGGTGGCAGCCACTCGAGGGGGACCGAGATCGGAAGTCCATGCTCGCCGTCGGGGCCGGTCACCGCGAGCTCGAACTCATGGAAGCCGGCCGTGGTCGCGGTCCGCAGCACGCCGGCCAACGCGGCCTGGCGTGTGTGGGCTCCGGCGATGAGCCGCAGGCGTCGCAAAGGCACGCCGCGCAGATCGTCGGTCGGCCCGCCGGGCGACGTGGTCTGGGACAGACGCAACAGCTCCGCCTGAAGCGGCGAGGAGACCCGAGACTCGAACGCACCCTCGATCGGCGCGCCGCTGCGCAGGATCTCGAGCGCGATGCCGTTCAAGCGGATCTCGGTCCCGTCGATCTCGAGCTCGGGACCTCCGCTGGCCGGCGTGTCGCTGCTCGATCGCGGCAAGACCACGGCGATCGCGTTGCGGGGCGGCGTCGCGACCGGCTGACACGCTGCCGCGACCACGGGCACGAAGACGAGACTGCGGGCGCAGAACACGGGCGTCGAGTGTACCGGTTCCGCGGTGTCCCGGTCACGGGCGACCGAGGATCGGATCCGTGACGTGGCGGGCGAGGAGGTCTCCGAGTCCGGCGTTGATCAGTCGTCGGACGAGCTCGTCGCGGGGGGATCCCAGCGTCTCGGCGGCGCGGTCGAGGTTCCATTGCGCTGCAGCGAGGGTCTGCAGCAGGTAGGCGCGGCGGATCTGCGCCTGTGAGAGCCGGAACGTCTTCAGGTACTCGAGGGTTCCGTCGCTCCGCACGATGCGCTCGCCGATGTGGCACTCGCGCTTCGGATCGAAGACGGGCAGGAAACGCTCGAGCACGAACGGCCCGGCTCGGCGGATCGGTTCGACCACGAAGGACCTGCCGATGAGACCGCCCGCGAGCTGCTCGGCGTGGTCGGACCACGTGTGCCGCGCCTGCACCACCGCCGCGGCGAGATCGTCGATGGTCTTCGCCGCCGAGAGGTCGATCGGTGCCGACAACGGCAGCGTGTCGGCGAACAGGATCGCGGACGTGTACAGCAGCTCGCCGAAGAAGTCCTCGAGGAGCGAGCGGTGCATCCGCCGGTAGTCGTCGGGGTGAGAGACGACGAACGCCGAGGCGAGGGTCTCGGCGACGAAGACCATCAGTCCGACCTGCTTGGGGTGGATCTCGAAGACCCGCACGGCGGTGTCGAACCCCCGGATCACCTCGCCCCCGTACGAACGCTCGACGCGGGGATCCAGGCCGCGGCTGCTCGAGCGTTGCGAGAACTCGCGCCACAACACGTCGGGACCCGAGAAGTGCAGCGCCAGGAACCCCTCCATCGCGAGGTGCAGCGGCAGCATCCGGAAACGCCGAGTCGCTCCATCGCCGTCCTCGCGCTTGACGATGCGATGGTGCAGCCTGACCCACCGAGGTCGCTCGCTCCCGAGCGAGGCACCCTGCGCGGCTTCGGTGCGGTTGTCGGTGTACGAGAACACGAACCCGTGCGGGATATAGGAGACGTAGACGTGCTTCGAGGCTTCGGGCTGCGCGTCGAGCCCGACCACCCCGACGGCGCTGGGGTAGCCGCGGGCATGGACGCGGAGATCACCCGGAGGATCGTCGCGGAGGATCGGCACCAGCCGGATGGTCCCCATCGCCTGCGGTGCACCGATGCGCAGGCCTCCGAGCGACAGCGTCATCTCGTGGGCCGGGGTCACGGCGAACCTCCGAGGAAGGTCCGAACACGCCCCTCGAGGTGTGTCTCGAGCTCGCCCAGCGACGCGGTGCCGTGGGCGAAGCGGGCGAACGCGACGAGCGTCGGGGTGTCCTCGGCGTCGCGGATGCCGATCGTCGGGACCTGCTCACACAACCGCTTGGGGGCGAAGCCGCCGGCGTCGTACACCGGGTTGAGGTGCAGCATGAAGCACGCCGGGAACAGGCGCTGCGCCGCTGCCAGCACCTGCCCCGCGCACCCCGGCGGATCGTTGTCGTGGCCATCGGAGACCACGAGGAGCAGGTCGGGCTGCTCGCGGAGCGCCGCGAGCAACGGCGTGACCAGATCGGTGGCGCCCCGGGGAACGACCAACAGGTCATCCGGCTCGTCGTCGCTGGGTGTCCAGTGGACGGTCACTCGTTCGGACGCAGCCTGCAGCAACGCAGAGACCGCCAACGCGACTGCGAGCGGCCGCCGACGCTTCTCGCTCGAGCCCTGGGAGGACGCGCTGCGGTCGAGCACGCACGCGACGCGGCCGAAGCGAACCCCGCTGGCCCGCGCGGCTCGCCCCGCCGAGCGATGCAGTGCCTCGCGTAGCTCGTCGCGACGGGCCTTTCGCTGCTCGCGAGCCAGCGAAAGCACGTACGAGGCGACGCGGGTCGGCGATTGTCGCGACCAATCGATGTCATAGGATTCGCCGAGCGCCTCGTCGCTGGCGCCCTGCAGGCGGAGCCGCTCGTTCTGCGTCAGTCGGCCATCGATGCGCGCAAGAAACTGGGCCCGCGGGACGCCCAGCTTCGCGGCCAACCCCTCGGCGACCGAGAACGGCAGGTCGTAGATGGCCGCGCGTTTGTAGTGGGCCTGGCGGAACGACTCGAAGAGTGCAGTGGTGAATTGCCGCTCCTTCCATCCGCGCAGCAGGAACGGCGCGAGTTCGCCGGACAGCGGCAGGTGCATGTGCAGCGCTGAGCGTCGGAACGCGCGGCGATACTTCACCGCGAGGAACTCGACCCGCTCCGGCCTCGCGAGGAACGCCTTGGTGATCGCGCGGGTCCGACGATTGTTGACCCCGCGAGCGCAGAGCCCCGCGAGCAGGTGCATCGCCCGGTGGGTCGGCAACGCCCGGAGGGCCTGCGTGATGAGCCGGTTCTCTTCGCTGCGATCCTCGGCCGTGGCGTCGCGCCCGCTGGCGAGCAGGTTCTGCACGATCAACGCCTGGTTCATATGGTTCACACCGCAGGCCAGGACGCGGGCATACAACCGGCGGTAGTTGCCCAGGATGTAGCGATGCAGGAACTCGATCGAGATCCCTTCGCCCTGACCGTCGGCGTAGAACTCGCGCTGTCCGGTGGACGCGAAGCAGGCGTTCACGAACAGCAGGAGATCCTCTCGCGTCACGCGCTGGCTGGCGTCATCCATGGGAAGCGCTGCCCGGGGAGAGAAAGCGCGACTAGCTCGTAGAGCTCCAAAACTACACTCGGAAGTCTCGCCGAAGTCCCACGGGCAGCGCCGTCGAGCGTACCAGACGGCGACGCGCGTGCGGCCGTCGGCCGAACGGCCAGCGCAGTTTTTGCCCCCGTCGCCGGGCCCGCCCGCCGTCGTGGCGGTCGGCGGTCCCGGCCCGCGGCGGCACACTCGAACCATGCCCGACGACACCGTACCCCTCGTGATGGATGTGATGACGCGCGAGGTGTTCGCGGTCGGGCCCGATACCAGCCTGGAGACCGCGGCGCGACTGCTGATCGAGCGCCGGGTCAGCGGCGCGCCAGTGATCGATGCGGACCACCGTGTGGTCGGGGTGATCAGCCTCAGCGATCTGGCCGATCCCGATCGCGTACCCTCCGAGGACCTCGGCTACCCGATCTACTATCGAGTGACCGATGGCTGGACCGACGAGGTCGGCGGCGTCGAGTATTCGCGGCCGGGTCGCGTCGCCGACGTGATGACCGCCGCGGTGATTTCGATCCCCGCCGACGCGACAATCGTCGAGGCGACGACGCGGCTGCTGCAGCTCGGCGTGCACCGGCTGCTCGTGGTGCACGGCGACCGACTGAGCGGCGTGGTGAGCACGGTCGATCTGCTCCGCGGCTTCGCGCGGATGCACGGCTGACCGCTCATCGCTGTGGCGACGCGAACATCGCTTGGACCCGAGCGTCGCGCAGGCCGAGGCCGAGCCACAGCATCGCGCCGACGTAGATCGGGAACAGCGTGTGGGACGGCAGCGGGTCGCCGATGCGCGCGTGCAGGGCCACCGCACCGCCGAGGAACCCTGTGAGCAGCACGGCGCCGAGGATCGACCACCGCGGGACGAGGTAGAGCACCAGGCAGCACAGCTCGAGGCCACCGATGACTTGGGCGAGGCCCGGCGGGAAGCCCATGCGGGCGAAGGCCTCGGCCACCGGTGCGATCTCGGCGAGCTTGATGGCCGCGTCGAAGATCAGGAAGAGCACGGGGAGCGCGCTGAGGAGGATGCCGGCGCGGCGTCGAGGGGTGGTCATGCGACGACGTCCAACGGCGCCGCGACGGATCGACACCCGACCGCGAGAATCAACCGTCGGATCCGCAGGCCGCGGCCCGGGCGAGGAGGCGCGCGCGCTGCCGGGCGTTGTGCGTGAGGCCGGCGGCGCGCTCGAACTCGGCGCGCGCCTCTCCGCGACGACCGAGCCGCTCGAGCAGATCGGCGCGGGCCGCCGGCAGCAGGTGGTAGGCGCGCAGGCTCGGCTCGTCGAGCAGCACGTCGAGCCGCGCGAGCCCGGCGTCGGGGCCGTCGGCCATCGCGATTGCCATCGCGTGGTTGAGCGCGACGACAGGCGAGGGCGTCAGCGCACCGAGCCTGCCGTACACCGCGGCGATGGCGGACCAGTCGGTCTGCTCCGGTTGCACTGCCACCGCGTGGCAGCGGGCGATCGCGGCCTGCAGCACGTACGGCCCAGCGCCGCCCTGCGCCTCGGCCCTGGCGAGCGCCGCGAGGCCACGGTCGATGGCGCCGCGATCCCAGCGCGTGCGGTCCTGCTCGAGCAGCAGCACCGGATCGCCCGCGGCGTCGGTGCGCGCGGCGGTGCGCGAGGCGTTCAGCTCCATCAGTGCGACCAGGCCGTGCACCTCGGGCTCGTCGGGGGCGAGCGTCGCGAGCACACCGGCGAGTCGCAGCGCCTCGGCGCACAGCGCCGGCCGCAGGACGTCGTCGCCCGCGGACGCGGCATAGCCCTCGTTGAAGACGAGGTAGAGGACCTCGAGCACCGAGGCGAGCCGCGTCGACAGCTCGTCGGTCTCGGGCAGTCGGAAGGCGATCTGCGCCTCGCCGAGGGCCCGCTTGGCCCGCACGATCCGCTGGGCGACGGTCGCCTCCGGGACGAGGAAGGCGCGGGCGATCTCCTCGGTCGTGAGTCCGCCGACGAGGCGCAGCGTCATTGCGACGCGGCCGGTCGTCGGCAGCACCGGATGACACGCGATGAACATCAGGCGCAGGACGTCGTCGCCGACGCGATCGTCGAGCGCTGCGTCGAGGCGGTCGACTGCCGGCGCCGCGTCGAGCTCGAGGCCGTGCCGCAGTTGGTCGTGCTTGCGCTCGATCATGTCGGCACGCGACCGCAGGTTCAGGGCGCGATGTTTCGCCACCGCCATCAGCCACGCGCCGGGCCGATCGGGGACGCCGTGCGCGGGCCACTGCTCGAGCGCCGCGAGCACGGCGTCCTGCGCGAGCTCCTCGGCCCGGCCGACGTCGTGCACGAGGCGCACGAGGGCCGCGACGACGCGCGCCGACTCGGCGCGCCAGGTCGTGGTCACGAGATGCGCGACGTCGGGGGCCTCGGGGGTCGACACGACCCCCGCATGCTAACGCTGCCGAGCCGCCCCCGATGCGGGCGGTGCGATCGTCACGGGACCGGGGGCCCGCCGCCGACCGGCGCCTCGAACACCTGCAGGATCTCGCCTTGCCCATCGCCGGCGATCGCCATGAACGCGGTCGCGTGGCCGATCGCCTCCTCCTTGGACGCGGCCTCGATCAGCGCGAAGCCGTCGATGAGCTCCTTGGTCTCGGCGAACGGGCCGTCGGTCACGGTGACCTTGCCGCCCTCGGAGCGGATCTGCAGGCCCTTGGTCGGGCGCACGAGTCCACCGGTCATGATCACGACGCCCGCGCTCACCATCTCGTGGGTGTACTTGCCGAGCGCGGCGAGGGTCTCGGGGCCCGGCGGTGGGGCGTCGGGTGCACCGGTGAACGTCATCAGGAATTTCATGGGTCGACTCCTCGGGGGACGGCGCGCCGACGGGCGCGTTCGAACCGTACCCCACCGGGACGACAAACGGCGCGGTGCCGGATCGACACCACGCCGTTGGTTTTTTCTCGTCGCGTCGTCGGGGACGCCGGTGGGCGCCCCCGAGGGCGGCCTACTGCGGGATGTAGAGGAGCTGCAGGCCGTTCACCAGGTCGGGCGTGTTGCAGCTGAACTCGAAGCCCTCGACCGAGTCGCGCTGGATGCCCGACGTGGCCTCGGCCCCGTTGTCGCCGACATTGTTGGCGCTCAGCGTGTCGGGGTAGCAGACGATGATCTGCCCCGTGGACTCCATCAGCATCGCCTGCACCCGGATGAAGTCGACTCCGTCGCCGGCGAAGTGCGCCGTGTCCCACTGCACGACGAAGCGCTGGTTGCCCGGGTCGCCGAGCGCCTCGTACCAGATCTCACCCGAGCCGGTCGCGGGGTTGAGGTCGTCCCAGAAGACGTACAGGTTGTTGGTGAACGGCGCGATGTCGGACGGCAGGCACTCGTTGCCCAACGTCAGGTAGGTGTTGTCACCGAAGTGCAGCGCACCGTTCGACTCGATGGCGACGTTGGTGAAGTCGGTGCCGTACATCGTGAACGTGAACCCGATCGGGACCTCGAGCACGCTGTCGTCGGTCAGGGCCGAGGCAGTGCCGGTCGCGCTGATGTCGTCGCACGGCAGCACCGGCGGCGTCAGCGAGTAGCCGGTGTAGCCGGTGTCGGTGCCGAAGACGAGGCCGGGGATGCTGCAGTTGGTGACGTCGAAGCCGCAGTTCGCGTTGCAGCCGAGCTCGCCGCCCTCGAGCCCGATCGCCGCGCAGGTGACCCCGCCGAGGTCGTCGGTGTCGCAGGACTCGGCGCCGTCGATGAAGCCGTTGCCGCAGGTGCCGCAGCTGTTGGTGTCGTACGAGACGCAGTCGGCGTTGCACGCCAGCGCGCCCGAGTCGAAGCCGAGGCCCTGGCAGGTGGTGCCGACGGACAGCCCGTCGCAGAACTCCTCGCCGTCGATGACCGAGTTGCCGCACGTGCCGCAGACCGAGAAGTCGTAGCCGGTGCAGTTGGCCGCGCAGGCGAGCACGCCGCTGTCGTAGCCGAAGTCGAGGCAGCCCGCGCCCGCGAGGTTGGCGTTGTCGCAGAACTCGGTGCCGTCGATGACGTCGTTGCCGCAGGTGCCGCAGGACGAGGTGTCGAACGTCTGGCAGTCGGCGTTGCACGCCAGCGCACCGGAGTCGAACCCCTGGCTGACGCAGCTCTGGCCGCCGAGCCCGTTGCCGTCGCAGACCTCGTCGCCGTCGACCGAGCCATCGCCGCACGAGGCGCAACCGCTGGTGTCGAACGCCCCGCAGTTGGCGTCACACAGGAGCGTGCCGGTGCCCAGGCCCTCGCTCTCGCAGGTCGCCCCGCCGAGGTCGGTGCCGTCGCAGACCTCCTTGCCGTTGGTCGTGTTGTCACCGCACGCGGCGTTGGTGCAGGCGGCGGTGTCGTAGCTCAGGCAGTCGGCCGCGCACGCGAGCGTGCCGGCGTCGAAGCCCTGACCGACGCAGTCTTGCCCGCCGAGGTCGGCGCCATCGCACAGCTCGCCCTCGTCGACGATGTCGTTCCCGCAGCCGGCCGGTTCACCGGTCGACGACGAATCACCGCTGGTGTCCGCGGGCGTGCCGGAGCTCTCGCCGCTGCTCCCCGACGGATCGAGCGTCGCGCCCGTACTCTCGGGGCTCTCCGTCGTCGGTTCACCACCGGAGCTCGACTCGTCGGGGGAGCTCCCCACCTCGTCACCACATGCCAGCACCAGCAAGCTGGTGCACCCAATCCAAGCGAGTGTCGTGCGCATCGAGGCCACCCTAGCGATTGTCCTCGGCTTTGGCTATCGAACATGGCGTGCGCGCTAGCGCGCGCCATGATGCCCGCGAGCCGTGAGGGCTCCGATGAAATGGTGGTGAGCAGCGTGGCCGTGAGGCCAGTCCCGCCGCGTGGGGGCGCACGTGTGTGCGTGGGCGTTACCATCGTGGCGATGTCCCGCGCGCGTGCCTCGTTTGCTGCGCTCGCCGTCCTCGTCGCAGCGGGCGGCTGCGTCGGCTCCGCATTCGTGTGCGAGCAGGACGATGCGTGCCGCGACGGCGACCTCGTCGGTGTATGCGAGGCGCAGGGCAGCTGCAGTTTCCCCGACGACGCGTGCACGTCGGGCCGACGCTTCGGTGTCCACGCACCGGGGGCGATCGCCGGACAATGCGTGCCCGTCGATGACCCGCAGACGACCGGTAGCGTTGCGGGAACGTCGAGTTCCACCACGATCGGTCTCGATGGAACGTCGCCGTCCTCGTCGTCGCTCGACGCCTCCGACGGCGGTCCGGGCTCGACGACGGCGACAGGCATGGAGTCGGACGGGACGACCGGGGGATGCCCCGCGGACTGGTTCGACTGCGCATCCCCGCGGCGCCTGCGACTGCTCGCCGCATCCCCGTCGCCACAGTCCGGGGTGCCGGTGCCGGTCCGCCTGACGCCCGAGCGCTTCGACTATGACATCGCTGCCCCAGGTGGGGCCGACCTGCGGGTCCTCGACGGGTCCGGCGTCGCGGTGCCGTTCGAGATCGAGGTGTGGGATCCCGCGGGCGAGTCGATCGTCTGGGTGCGGGTCGATCTCGCGGACGCGGTCGAACCCACGCTCGCGCTGTACTGGGGCGGGCCCGACCCCGGGCTCGATGGTTCGCCCGCCGCGGTGTGGGCCGACCACGCCGCGGTGTTCCACCTCGGTGCGTCGCTGGTCGACGCGACCGGCCAGTCGCAGCCCGGCGTCGCTGCGGGCAGCACGCAGACGGGGCTCGGGTTCCTCGGCGAGGCGCAGACGTTCTTCGACGCCGAGTCGCGGCTCGACGTCGCGGCCGGCCCCGCGATCGCCGATCTGTGCCTGACCGGCTGCACGATCTCCGCGTGGATCTTCGCCGAGGGTTGGGGGGGCACCAACCGCGGGCGCATCGCCGACAAGAGCGGCGGAGGAGGTGGTGGTTGGATGTTCTACGGGTCGGGCGACGACGGCGGCGATCTCCGCCTGCGCCACGGCTATCCGACCGGTCAGGTGATCTGGTCGACACCTGCGGGCTCGCTGACGCTCGGCGACTGGCACCACGTCGCGGCGAGCTTCGACGCCGGCGCAGGCGAACCCCCGCGGCTCTACGTCGATGGCGTCGAGCTCGAGGTCACCGCGGATGCGCCGGTCATCTCCGACGCGTCTCCGGATCTCGACAACGCGCTGCTCATCGGCAACAGCCAGCTGCCCGACCGGTGGTTCGACGGAACGATCGACGAGCTCCGCCTCGAGCCCGTGGTGCGGCCCCCCGAGTGGATCGCGGTGCAGTACGTCGCGACGACCGACGCGCTGTTCGAGTACGGACCGGTGGAGTCCCTGCCGTGACCGCGACGACGCCTACGACTGTCGGGGCGCGCCGTCCTCGGCGTAGGTGACCCGCGACAGGCGCAGCTCGTTCCGGAACACCGACGGCTTGTGGATGCTGGTGCCCATCAGCATGCGCACGCAATCCTGCAGGCCCTCGGTCACCGCGGGGTGCGGGTGCAGCAGCTCGGCGAGCTCACGCACGGATCGACCCGACTGCATCATCAGCGACACTGCCTCGAGCGTGGTCGAGGCGTGCACGCCGAGCGCCCGCATGCCGAGGATGCGCATGTCGTCGTCGTCCGTGACCAGCAGCTTGACGAAGCCGTCGGTCGCGCGCATGGCGATCGCGCGGTTGACCAGCCCATAGCTGTACACGGCGACGCGGTAGGGGACGCGTCGCTTCTGCGCCTCCTGCTCGTTGATGCCGATGGCCGCGACCTCGGGGTCGAGGAACATGATCGTCGAGAGGTTGTCGTACGACAGCGCAGCCGTGCTCGCGCCGCAGATGCGCTCGACGACGTGGCGGCCCTCGATTTCGCCGATGCTCACCAGCGCGATGTCGAGGGTGACGTCGCCCGCGGCCCAGATGTGCGGCACGGAGGTCTGGGTGTCGTCGACGACGATCTGGCCCTGGGGACCGAGCTGGACCCCGGCCGCGCCCAGGTCGAGCGAGACCGCGTTGGGCTCGCGCCCGACCGAGACGAGCGCCTTCTCCACGGTGATCGTCTCGCGTCCACCGGTCGCGTGCTCGAGCGTGTACTCGACGCCCTCGCCGACCCGCCGCATCGAGATCAGGCTAGCGCGGTGGTGGATGGTCACGCCCTTGCGCTCGAGGTTGTTCGAGCACAGCCGCGAGACGTCGAGGTCCTCGAACGGCAGGATCCGTTCGGCGCGGTCGATGAGGTAGACCTTGGTCTGGCCGAAGTTGGCGAAGATGGTCGCGTACTCGCAGCCGACGACGCCGGCGCCGAGGATGACCAGGCTCTTGGGGAACTTCGACAGCGACTCGATGTGGTCGGAGTTGAGGATGGCCTCGCCGTCGACCTCGATGCCCGGCACCGCGCGCGGCCGTGACCCGGTCGCGATGACGAAGTGGGCCGAGCGGACGTGGCGGACCTCACCGGAGTCGACGTCCTCGACCGCGAGCGTGTGCGCGTCGATGAACCGGGCGTTGCCGTGCATCCACTGGATCGATCCGGGGAAGCCGGGCATCGGCGTGGCCAGCTCGCGGAGCTGGCGGGTCATGTGATCGACCTTGGTCGCAGTGGCCTGTTGCACCGCCTCGCACACCGCCTCGAACCGGACCTCGACGCCGGTCGAGGTGAACCCGCGATCGCGCCGCGTCGCGCCGCGGTAGTCGCGGGACAGCTCCCACATCGTCTTCGACGACAGCGCGCCGTTGTGCACGCCGGTGCCGCCGAGGCGCGCGCGCTCGATGAGGCACACGCGCTTGCCGAAGTCCCACGCGCGCATGGCCGCGGCGTAACCCGAGGGCCCGCCGCCGATGACGGTGATGTCGTAGTCGGTCATCTTGGACCGCGATGATACGCCGACCTCGGGCGCGCCGATGGTCACGCGCGGCGACCGACGACGACCGCGGCCAGATCGGCGACGAGCTCGAGCTCGTCGGTCGACGCCCGGGCGACCAGGGCCTGCAGCCGCGCCCGCGCCGAGAGCTCGGCGCTGCGCGTCGCCGACGGCAGGTCGGGGAGCATGGCGGCGACCTGGGTGCCCATCCCCGCGGCCAGGCGCACCAGCGTGCGCAAACCGGGGCTGCTGTAGTGGCCGTTCTCGAGCCGCGACACCATGTCGGTCGCGATGCCGGCGGCCTGGGCGAGCGCCTGCTGGGTGAGCCCGCGTTCCTCGCGGAGCGTCCGCACCCGCGCGCCGAGCTCGTGCATGTACGCACGCTCCTGCATCGAACGCGGCGTGAGGTCGTCATCGCCATCGACCCCGTGCTCCGGGGCGGTGTCGTCGTGTCGGGGACCCGGCATGCGCGGAGCGAGCCTAGCACGCCCCTCGAGGATTTCAGGTCGACGGCGCGGGCGATGCGAGCCCGTGCCCTGCTACAGTCACGCCGCCCATGTTCGAGTCTGCCGAAGTCGATCACGAGATCAGCAAGGACGAGTACAACCGAATGGAGGAGGAGCTGCGCGAGCAGCTGCTCGCGGCCCAGATCGCGATGCGCGAGCAGGGCAAGCAGGCCGTGCTGGTCGTCATCGCCGGGGTGGACGCCGCCGGCAAAGGCGAGACCGTCCAGCTGATCAACACCTGGCTCGATCCGCGGCGCGTGCACACGTTCGCGTTCGGCGAACCCAGCGACGAGGAGCGCGACCGGCCGCCGCTGTGGCGCTACTGGCGGGTGCTCCCACCCAAGGGCGAGGTCGGGATCTTCTTCGACAGCTGGTACAACGCGCCGCTGCAGCAGTACGTCGCCGGCGAGATCGACGCCGCCGAGTTCGACCGCGCGATCGACCGGGCGAACCGCTTCGAGCGGATGCTCGCCAACGAGGGCTTCGTCCTGCTCAAGCTGTGGTTCCACATCACCAAGAAGGAGCAGCGCAAGCGCTTCCGCGAGCTCGAGGCCGACAAGCTCACCCGCTGGCGCGTGACCAAGCAGGACTGGCGGAACTTCGAGGCCTACGACGCGATCATCGCGGCGGCGGGGCGGGCGGTCCGCGAGAGCAGCACGGACGTCGCGCCGTGGATCGTCGTGCCGGGCAAGGACGAGCGCTACCGCGGGATCACCGTCGGTCGCGCGCTGCTGGACGCGCTGTGCAACGAGGACGTCGCCGCGGCGCCGACCGATACCAGCGTGCACCCGGTCTCGGCGATCGACGGCAACAGCGTGCTGGCCGCCCTCGACCCCGGACTCGCGCTCGACGAGGACACGTATGATCGCGAGCTCGAGCACTGGCAGGGGCGTCTGGCCAAGCTGGTGCGCCGGGCCAAGTTCGCCGGGCGATCGCTGGTGGTGGTGTTCGAGGGCGTCGACGCGGCGGGCAAGGGCGGGGCGATCCGCCGGGTCACCGCGCCCATCGATCCGCGGCTGTACCAGGTCGTCGCGATCGCGGCGCCCAGCGACGAGGAGCGGGCGCGACCCTACCTGTGGCGATTCTGGCGGCACCTGCCGCGGCTGGGCCGGATCGTCGTGTTCGATCGCTCGTGGTACGGCCGGGTGCTGGTCGAGCGCGTCGAGGGATTCTGCACCACCTCGGACTGGATGCGGGCGTACTCCGAGATCAACGATTTCGAGGAGCAGCTGGTCGAGCGCGGCTCCATCATCGTGAAGCTGTGGCTGCACATCACGCAGGACGAGCAGCTGCGGCGGTTCGAGGAGCGCCAGCAGGAGGCGCACAAGCGCCACAAGATCGGCCCCGAGGACTGGCGCAACCGCGAGAAGTGGCCGCGCTACGAGCAGGCGGTCACGGACATGATCGATCGCACCAGCACCGAGTTCGCGCCGTGGGATCTCATCGAGGCCAACGACAAGAACTTCGCCCGTGTGAAGGTGCTACGGACGATCTGCGAGCGCCTCGCCGCGGCCCTGGCGTGAACGCGACGGCCGTCACAACACGAAGCGGTGATCGAGCTTCTGCTCGCGCGCCGCGGCGGTGAACTTCGCCGAGCGCACGGCGGCCTCGATGCACTGGGCGCCCGCGGCGTTGAACGCCCCCTTCACCGCGGCGGTGGTCACCTTGCCCGACGGCGCGATGACGACGCCGACGGTGACGGCCTCGCCGGGGAACAGGCCGGCCTTCTTGCCGCAGGCGCGCACGCGATCGCCGACCTTCTCGAGGGCGGATCGCACGGCCTTGGCCGTGCGGGTGGTGGGCACGGTCGGCGCGGGCTCGGTGGTCGGTGTCGGCGCGGGCACGTTCGCCGGCGGGGTCGGCGATGGTGGGTCGACCGATGGCGTCGTCGACGGCGGTGCGGGGGTCTGCGGCTCGACGGGGGTCTGCGGCTCGACGGGCGTCGGCGGCTCGGCGGGTGTCGGCGGCTCTGCGATCGCGGCCGTCGCGGTGCTCGGCGCGGCCGTGGGCGCCTGCGGGGTCCGCATGAACCACCACCCCGCGATCGCGATCGCCGGGATCGCGACCCCCAACGCGAGCCACGTGCGGGCGCGGTTGCTCTGGCGTCGCCTCGCCAGGCCGCCGTCCTCGGACACCGCCCGCACCGCGGCCGCGAACGCCTCGGCGTCGGCGAAGCGACCCTCGCGATCCTTGGCCAGGGCCTTCGTCACCAGGGCATCGAGCTCGGGGCCGATGTCGGCGTCGGGGCACGCGAGCGACGGCGGCCGCAGCACACCATGGATGTGCTGGTAGAGCACCGCCATCGGGTTGCCGCCCGCGAACGGCACCTCGCCGGTGAGCATGCGATAGAGGATGACGCCGACCGAGTACAGGTCGCTGCGCCCGTCCAGCTCGGTGCCCGAGCCCTGCTCCGGCGACATGTACTCGGCGGTGCCGACGATCGCCCCGGTGCGCGTGAGCTGCTCGCCCGAGCCGCCGGCGTCGCGCAGCTTGGCGATGCCGAAGTCGATGAGCTTCACGAAGTCGACCCGGCCCTCGCGCTGGGTCATCACGCAGTTGTGGGGCTTGATGTCGCGGTGGACGATGCCGGCGCGGTGGGCCGCCGCGAGCGCGTCGAGGATCTGCAGGATGATCCCGCGCGCCCGCGACCACGGAAGCCGGCCCTCGCGCTTGAGCAGGCGCGACAGATCCTCGCCGTCGAGGAACTCCATCACGAAGAAGACCAGGCCGTCGCTGTCGCCGAAGTCCGTGATGTCGACGACGTTGTCGTGGCGGATCCGCGACGCCGCCCGGGCCTCCTGCAGGAACCGACCGACGATGCGACTGCGGCGGACCTGCTCGGGCGCGAGCACCTTGATCGCGACCGGCTTGTCGATCGTCAGGTGCTGGGCGCGGTAGACGTCGCCCATGCCGCCCTCGCCGATGAGCGCGTCGATGCGGTAGCGCCCGGCGAGGATCGTGCCCGCGGGCAGCGTCTGGCGCTCGAACTCGGTCTCGACGGTCTCGTCCTGCGCCGTGCCGGAGACGGGGGCGCGCGCGCCCGACCCGGAGCCCCCGAGGGGGGACGCGCGGGGGCCGGTTTCGTGGGTCGACACGGGCTGCCCACTATACGGCGCCTGGTGGCCGAATCGTGTCCGCGGGCCCGACGCCGTTGTACGATTCCGGCCGCGTGCCGTTCGATCGATCCGCCACGGCCACGGCTCCGGCCGCCCTCGCGCGGCTCATGGGGTTCGTGGCCGCCCTCGCGACCGCGTCACCGCGTCCGGTGCAGGCGGCTGCGCCGGCGCCCGGGCCCGACGTCGGCACGATGTGGCGCGACGCGAACGCCAAGCTCGGCACGGGGGACTACGCCGCCGCGATCGACGAGCTGACCCGCGTCTACCAGCAGATCGCGACCGACCCCGACGCCCGGACCCTGCGCATGCGCGTTCGCATGGCGTTGCACGATGCCCACCGCGGTGCCCATCGGATCGACGGCAACACCGAGCACCTCGCCGTCGCCCGTGAGGTCCTGCAGAACGGGCTCGGTGAGTTCGGGCCCGACGACGCCGAGATGCGCGCGGCGGCCGAGGCCGCGATTGCGACGCTCGACGCGGATCTCGCCAGGATCGCCGAGGCCGAGGCGGCCCGCGAGCGTGAGGCCGAGGCCGAGGCGGCGCGCGCAGCCGAGGCGGCGCGGGTCGAGCCGCCGCCGCCGGCCGTCTCACCCAACGCCGATCCGGTCGACGCGCCGCACCCCGACGACGGCGACGCCCAGCGGCGACGCAAGCGGTGGATCGCGGTCGCCGGCGCCGGTGCCGGTGTCGGCGCCCTCGGCCTCGCCCTGGTCGCCGGGGGCTTCGGCTCGGCCAACGCGGCGGTCGGCGTGTTCGAGGACGACCCCGAGCGCCGCGACCTCGCCCGCACCCGGATCCACCGCGGCAACGCGCTGGGCATCGCCGGGGCGGTGGTCGCGGCGGTGGGCCTGGTCACCGTCGCGGTCGCGCTGCCGATGGCCCGCCGCGCCCGTCGGGCCGGCAGCCGCGACGTGGCGTGGTCGGTGGGCCCCACCCGCAGTGGGCTCGCGCTACGGTTCTAGAAGAATCCGAGCCGTTCGCCCTGCATCGGGGAACCTACCCGGACCCTGGGGATGCCCGCCCTCGCGCACGACTCGAAGAAGGACACGCTGGCGTACCTGCCGACGGCGGACGACCGCGTGTTCGTCGAGCGCCTGCGCGGCGGCGATCGCCGGGCGATCGCGATCCTTTTCGATCGCCACGGCGCGGCGATCGAGCGGGTCCTCGAGCGGGTCCTCGGTCGCGACACCGAGGTGCCCGATCTGCTGCACGACGTGTTCGTCCAGGCGATGCTCGGCGTGACGAAGTACCGGGGCGACAGCGCGAGCCTGCGGCCGTGGCTGCTGCAGATCGCGGTCCGCACGGCCCGCAAGTGCATCCGTCGTCGCGCGACGCGGCGGATCCTCGGCCTGCGGATGCCGGGCGAGCTCCCCGACGCCCCCGATGCCGTCGACCCCGAGCAACAGACGGCGGTGCGCCGGGCCCACGCCGCGCTCGATCGCCTCCCGACCGACGAGCGCATCGCGTTCTGCCTGCGCTTCGTCGAGGGCATGCAGCTCGACGAGGTCGCGGCCGCCTGCGACACCTCGTTGGCGACGGTGAAGCGCCGGTTGGTGAAGGCGCGCGCGCGCTTCGAGCGGCTCGCGGCGCGGGACAGCCTGCTGGGTCGGTGGATCGAGGAGGTGGCGCGATGATCGACGACGAGCGCCTCCTCGGGTTCGGTCGGGCCCTCGTCGCCGCGCAGGACGGGACGCGTCGCGACGATCCGACCGAGACCCGCGCGCGCGTGCGGGAGCGCTTGTTGGTGCGGGCCGATCGCGACGCGCGGGCGCCGTCGATCCCGTGGGTGGTCGCGACGGCGGTCGCGGTCGCGGCGGCGCTGGTGCTGTGGATCGCGTGGCCACGGGCGCTGACGTTCGCGATCGGGCCCGAGGACGCGCCCGGAGTCGCGGGGGCGTGGTTGGCCGCGCCGGGGACCGAGCCGCAGGCGCTGCGCTTCTCCGACGGGAGCGTGGTCGATCTGCACGCCGGCTCGCGGGCCCGCGTGGTGCAGCTGCACCGCGACGGCGCCCAGGTGGTGCTCGAGGCCGGCGCTGCCGAGGTCGCGATCGTGCCGGGCGCCGCGTCGCGGTGGCGGATCGACGCGGGGCCCTACCTCGTCGATGTGACCGGCACGCGCTTCGACGTCGCCTGGGATCCACACGCCGAGGTGTTCGCGTTGACGCTGCACGAGGGCGCGGTGATCGTGCGCGGGCCGGGCATCGACGGC
The DNA here is from genome assembly GCA_044344875.1 of Nannocystaceae bacterium. GTDB lineage: Bacteria > Myxococcota_A > Polyangia > Nannocystales > Nannocystaceae > Xiheibacterium. Next base: position 68,249 of record JBIJCC010000015.1, on the reverse strand, counting down.
GAGCGGGCGGTGGGCGCCGGCGAGTCGTTGCGAATCGGTGAGCCGCCACCGTCGATCGTCGCGGTGGCGAGCCCAACCGCGGCCGACGCGATCGTGCCGCCCTCGGTGACGCCGATCTCCGCGCCCGTCGTCGATGCGGCGCCATCGATCGCGCCCAGCCCCGCGCCCGCGGGCAAGCCCCGCGCCCCGGCGCGTCCCCGTGCCTCGGCGCCGGTCGACGAACCCGCCGACTGGCGCGCGCTCGCCGAGGCGGCGAGCTATCGCGAGGCCCTCGCCGCCGCGGAGGCCCAGGGCTTCGAGCCGCTGTGCGAGGCGCTGCCGGCCAAGGACCTGCTGCGCCTCGCGGATGTGGCCCGCTTCGCGCGTCGTCCCGAGCGCGCTGCCGCGGCCCTCGACGCCGCGCGCCGTCGATTCCCCGACACCGACGCGGCGGCGATGGCCGCGTTCGAGCGCGGACGCATGGCGTTCGCCCGCGGTGCCCACCGCGACGCGATCCCATGGTTCGCCACCTACCTGCGCGAGCGCCCCGACGGATCGATCGCGCGCGAGGCCACCGGGCGACTCATGGAATCGCAGCACGAGGCGGGTCAGGCCGCCGCTGCCCAGGCGACCGCAGGTCGCTACGTCGCGCGCTGGCCCGAGGGCCCCGACGCCGATCTCGCGCGGAGCCTCGCCGCGGTCGATCCGGACTGATCATGCGCCGGAGGCCGACGCGCACGCGGATGCGGTGGACCATGTCCGCAGCCGTGCTCGTGGCTGCCTTCGTCAGCGTGGTCCCCACGCCCGACGCCGAGGCGGCGCCGACCGTGCAAACCCAGGCCACTCGGATCGCGGTGCTCGGGGATCGCGACGCCGCCGTCGCTGCGCAGCTCGAGGCCGAGCTGCAGTTGCTGGGCTTCGAGGTCGTCCACGCCGACGCGCCAGCGCAGCCCGATCCCGCCGCGCTGTCCGACCTCGCCCGCCGGCTCGACGTCGTCGCGGCGGTGCTCGTCGACGCCCACGCGACGGACCTCGATCTGTGGGTCGTCGATCGCGTCACCGGCAAGACCTCGGTGAGGCGCGTGCGCGTCGAGGGGGCGGACGTCAACGAAGCGGCGCGCATCACCGCCGTGCGTGCGATCGATCTGCTGCGCGCGAGCTTCCGCGAGCTCGAGGCCGATGCGACGCCGCCCGCCGCCGAGGTCGCGCCGACGCCAGTGGTCCGCGCGGCCGCACGGCCCGCGCCCTCGCGGTTCGTGCTCGCGGTCGGGCCGGCGGTGTCGGGGTCGGCGGGTGGCCTGGGCGCGATGGCCCACGGCGTGCTCGCCCTCGAGATCTGGCCGCGCGGTCGCGTCGGCCTCGGCGTGCGCGGGTGGGCCCCCTTCGCGGGCGTTCGTACGGGCAGCGCCGAGGGCAGCGCGACGCTGCTCGTCGGCTGGCTCGGCGTCGGTCCACGGGTCCGACTCACGCGACCCGATCGCAAGCTCGGCGCCTCGCTCGGGCTCCACGCCGGGGCCGTGTTCGCGGGCATGCGCGGGGAGGCGAGCGCCCCGTACGTGGGGCGCCGCGATCTCGTGGTGGGCGCGATGGTCGAGCTCGACGCGGGCCTCGCCATCGCGGTGCACCCGCGGCTGCGGATCTGGATCGACGGCACGATCGGCGTCGCCGTCCCGCGCGTCGGCGTCCGCATCGCGGGCGAGCGCGTGGCGACCTGGGGGCTGCCGACCGGCGGTGGCATCGTCGGACTGGCGTTCCCGCTGTGAGACGCATTCGATCGGCGACGAACTCGGCGAACATCCGATGAGCCGAACCGATGAACTCGCGGAACTCCCCAGCATGCGACGAATGATGACCCTACGCGCGACCCTGACGATGATGACTGCCGCCACCCTCGCGGTCGCGTGCACCACCGACGGCGACCCCGTCGAGACCGGCGACGCGGGCACCAGCGGGGGCACGGGCGCCGCGACCGTGTCGGCCAGCGACACCGCCTCGGCGAGCGCGACTGCGACCGACAGTGCGTCGGCGTCGCAGGGCACGGCGAACACCGCGAGCGACACGGCGAGCGATCCCTCGACGGATCCCAGCGACACCGCGTCGTCGTCGGACAGCGACGCCGACAGTGGCAGCAGCGACGGCGGCACCGCGATCACCGGTGTGGACGACGCGAGCGGCTCGTCGTCGGACAGCGGCGCCGCGGAGAGCAGCTCCACGGGCGAGGCGTGCGTGCCTGCGGGCGAAGCGTGCGCCGAGGGCCAGGCGGAGTGCTGCGAGGGCAGTCAGTGCGTGGCGCAGGGCGACGCTCTGGCGTGCGTGCCCTGCGGGGTCGAGGGCGATCCGTGTCAGCCCAACGGCGGCGCCAACGGTGGTTGCTGCGGGCAGCTGAACTGCGTGCAGGGCATCGGCGGCTTGAACTGCGGATGACGGCGGCGACCGGTCATCACAGCGAGACGAACACCTCGACCGTGTCCGCGACCACCAGCGTGAGCACGCCGTTGCCCCACGACGCGAAGCCGTTGGCGGCGCCGAGATCGACGAAGCCTGCGCCGCCGAGATCGGCGACGAGCTGATCGCCCGCGTCGCCGAGCACGACGATCGTGTTCGAGGTCCGCGACATCGCCCGGAGATCGCGGGTCTCGACGAACAGGGCGTTGTCGCCGGTGCCGGTGAGGTCGATCGCCTCGATCCCCGCGATCGCGGTCTCGAAGTAGGCCGGCAGATCGATCGTTATCCCGTCGCCGTCCACGGCCAGGGTATCGTCGCCCAGTCCGCCGTCGACCCGGAACAGGTTCGGCGACCCGAGCACGATCACGTCGTCGCCTCCGCCGCCGTAGACCACGTCGAAGCCGGCCTGCGCCCGGAGCGTGTCGTCGCCGTCGCCACCGACGATCGTCTCGTCGCCGTCGGTCCCGACGATCTCGTCGGCGCCCGGCGTGCCGAACAGCCCCACGCCGGCGTCGAAGTCCCCGCCGAAGACGACGTACGCGCGGCCGATGCCGTCGCCCTGCGGCGCGTCGTAGGCCCCGATCACGAGGTCGGCGAAGCCGTCGGCCGAGACGTCGGCCGCGTGCGCGACGCTCCATCCCGACACGTCGTAATCGAGCTCGCCGTCGATCGCGAAGCCGCCCTGGCCGGTCGCGATGGTGGCCAGGGGAATCGTCGCGCCGTCGGCCGGGGCGTAGACCGCGTAGCTGCGCCCCGCGAGCGTGCCGACGAAGTCGCCGCTCTGGGCCCCGACGATCACGTCGCCGCGACCGTCGCCGTCGAGATCGCCGCCGCCTCCGACCGACCAGCCCGACAGATCGCCGCCCAACTCACCGTCCATCGCGAAGCCGCCGTTGCCCGCGACGATGTCGGCCAGCGCGACCGCGGTGCCGTCGGCCTTGCCGAACACCACGTAGCTGCGGCCCGCGAGATCGGCGACGACCTCCACGCCGGGCGCGCCGAGGATCACGTCGACGCGGCCGTCGCCGTTCACGTCGCCTGCGCCCGCGACCGTGTCGCCGGCCTGGTCGAGCGCCGCGGTGCCGTTGATCGCGAAGCCGCCGTTGCCGGCGAGCACGCTCGAGAGGTTCACCGTGGTCGTCGTGGTCTTGCCGAAGACCACGAACGCGCGGCCCGAGTTGTTGCCCGAGGGGTTGGCGAAGGGCGCACCGATGACGAGGTCGTCGAGCCCGTCGCCGTCGATGTCACCGGCGCCGGCGACCGACTCGCCCGCGCGGTCCTCGGTCGAGATGCCGTTGATCGCGAACCCGCCGGCACCGCCGTCGATGTCGCCGAGCAGCACCGTGTCCGTGGTGGTCTTGCCGAAGACCACCCAGACGCGGCCGGCGTTGGCGATGCCGCCGACGTTGGCGAAGGGCGCCCCGATGATCACGTCGTCGAGTCCGTCGCCGTTGAGGTCGACGCCACCGGCCACGGCGGTGCCGGCGAGATCGTTCGCGCCGCTGCCCTCGATGACGAAGCCGTTGCCGTCGGCAGCGAGGGTCTCGAGCGCGACGGTATCGCCGTCGGCCTTGCCGAACACCACGTAGGCGCGGCCCTCGTCGTCGGCGATCGGGTCGGCCTGGGGCGCGCCGACGACCACGTCCGCGAGTCCGTCGCCGTCGACGTCGCCGGCGTGGGCGACCGAGAAGCCGGCCTGATCGGTGTCGGTATCCCCGTCGATCGCGAAGCCGCCCTCGCCGAGCAGCACGTCGCCGAGCGTCACGGTCTCGCCGGTGGACTTGCCGAACACCACGAACGCCCGGCCCTCGCCGTTGCCGTCGACGTCGCTCGACGGCGCCCCGACGAGCACGTCGGCGTGGCCGTCGCCGTCGACGTCGCCGCCGCCCGCGACCGACCAACCGGTCTGCAGGCCCGCACCGGCGCCGTCGATCGTGAAGCCCCCCACGCCGCCGGTGACCTCGCCCAGCGAGATGGTGGTCGGCTGCACGGTGACGCGCACGTGGGCCGTCGCGCTGCCGCCGTTGCCGTCGTCGATCGTGTACGTGAAGCCGTCGGGGCCCCAGAAGTCCGCCGGTGGCGTGTACGTGAGGGCGCCGTCGTCGTCGACCACGACGGCGCCGCCGGCCTCGGACACCGCGTCGAAGTCGGCGACGGTGAGCGCGTCGCCGTCGGGATCGGAGTCGTTGAGGAGGAGGCCGACGTCGGTGGTGAGCTGCAGCGGCGCGTCGTTCATGACCGTCGCGTAGAGATCGTCGACCGCGATCGGGTCTTGGTTGGGCGTGCCGCTGCTGCTCGACGACTCGTCGACGACGGCGGTGCCGCTCGAGTCGACGGGCGCCGTGGTGCTGCCGCTCGTGTCGGGATCGGTGGACGCCGTGGTGGTGTCGGCGACCGCGGTCGTGCCGGTGTCGACGGCGGTGGTGCTCGTGTCGCCGGTCGGTCCGGACGAGCTCGAGGCCCCGGTGCCGTCGCCGGACGCGGCCACGTCGTCACCGCCACAGGCGACCACCGACGCCGCGACGAGGAGGGTCGAGTGCAGCACGCCAAGGGATCGCATGGTAGGGATGCTAACGCGGTCGGCCGGGGCTGAACATGGCGCCGTTGCACGCCGCGACGCGGGGCCCGTGGCGGAACACGACGATCGGCCCAGCGACTGGCCCTCCACCGGCGGGATCGTGCGCGGATTCCTTCGGGTCTGTCGCGTCGCTGGCCTGGGCACGGGCCGTGCTCCATGCGGCTCCACCATGCGCCAACTCCCGCTCTCCCTGTTCGCCGCGTCCTTCGCCCTGGTCCTGTCCGCCTGCGCCGACGATGGTGAGGTCGACAGCAGTACGTCGCGTGGATGGCGAGCGACGAACATGGCCGTCGGCGAGTCGCAGGACGAGTGGAGCGCAGGCGTCGACGCCCAGGGCGAGCTGTCGCTCGACTCGGCGTGCGCGGGCGGTGGCACGGCGACGATCACCGGCAGCTACGGCGGCGAGAACGAGTACGAGGTGTCGATCGCGTTCGACGGCTGCAAGGCCGACGGCGTCGTCATCGCCGGCGAGCTCGCGCTGCAGGCGAGCATCGAGCTCACGGACACCTCGACGGCCGTGTCCGTGAGCTACGCCGGCGAGCTGACCTGGAGCGGCGCGGCCGAGGGCACCTGTGCGATCGACGTCGACGCCGAGATCACGACGAGCGTGCAGGGCACCGGCGCCGATGCGGAGTTCGACGTCGACGCGGAGTTCCGCGGCGAGGTCTGCGGCTACGATGCGAGCGCGGTGGCCTCGGCCAGCGCCGAGCTCGGGTAGCGTCGCGCCCCTTGGGGGGCGGCCGTGATCAGGTCGACGGGTGCGTCGTGTGCAGGCGCGCGAGCACCCGCGTGATGAACGGGCCCTTCGCGTCGGTGTATGCGGCGCGATCGTCGGCATGGAGCACCGCGAGGTCGCGCTTGAGCTCGGCGTACTCGCGGGCGAGCGCGGGGTCCGATCGCAGCGCGTCGCGGAAGGCGAGGTGGTCGCGCCAGAGGGCCGCGCCGAGGACGACGGCGTGGAGGTGGATCGCGGCGGCGTCCGCGGCGGGTCGAGAGAAGTAGCGCCGCTCGGGGATCTCGCGCTCGTGCTCGGGCTTGTAGCGGTAGCCGAACGCGGTGAGCTCCGGGATCCTCGCTTCGATCGACGCGAGGTCGGGCGCGCCGAGCAGGAGATCGAGGATTGGCTTGGCGGGGAGATCGGGGACGGCGGTGCTGCCGACGTGCTCGAGGTGGAACGTCGGGGCGGGGAACAGTTGGCGGAGTTGGGCGGCGGCGGCGTGGAAGTGGTGCGGCCAGACGGGGGAGGGGTCGAGCAGGACGACGCGGGTCATGGGGCGAGCATCATTGTGCTCCCCGCCGGTGGCGTGCGTCTGCGACGCGACGCGGTCGCGACACCAGCGAGTGGACGCCACTCGGATCGAGGGACGCGAACGGCTCGCCCCAGTCGTAGACGAGCCCGGCGAAGCGGTGGCCCTCGGGGGCGCGCAGCGGTCGCTGCAGCAGGCCTTCGGCCAGGGCGAACCCGTCGCGGCCCGGGTCGGCGCCTTCGACCAGAGCGACGGTGATGGTGTCGCAGCGCGCCTCGAACAACAGCGCCAGGGCGAGGGCGGCCTTCGCCCCGTCGGTCGTCGCGACGACCAGCATCGCGCCCCGCTCGATCGGCGCGACGATCGCCGAGAGCGCCGCGCGATCGACCGGCAGCGCCGGATCGGGCACGAGCAGGTAGAGACCCTCGCGGCCGAGTCGCTCGCGCAGGGTGCCGAGGATCGCGTCGGCCAACCGCGCGCGCTGCTGGGGGTCGGGCGACGTCTCGGGCCAGCGCGGTGCGATCACCAACCAGACCTCGCGCCGTGCCACAGCAGCTTGGCGAGGCCCTTGGCGATCACGCGCCAGTTCGATTCGTGGCGCAGCAGGTTGCCGCCCGCGACGCCGACGATGCGCCCGTTGACGTACAGGCGCGCCGCACCGTTGTCGACCGCCTGCAGCACGATGCGCAGGATGCTTTGGTTGGCGTTGTTCGTGATCGAGAACACCGTGAGCGCGCCGTTGCCCCCCATGGCCTGACGTATGGGCACGCCGTACCACGCGTCGATGCGGCCCAAGCCGTAGCCGGTGCCGCCGCTCGGCCCCGTCAAGCGCAGCGCGCTGCGGCCGGGCGCGTGCAGGATGCGAACCGACCCGAACGAACCCACCGCGATCGAGGTCACCGTGAAGCCGAGCCGGCCGAGCATCGCGCCGGTCTCGGGGTCACCCCCCACGGCGCCCGCGGCGTTGGACCCGACCCATGCGGCGCCCTCGCCGAGCACGTTGTAGCCCTCGCCGTTGTTGGCCCCGAAGATCTGGCTGACGCCGTCGCCGATCGTGTTGGTGCCGAGGGCGACCATGGCGACGCCGGCGATGGTGGTGCCGGGCTCGGGGATGATGATGCCCACGACGCCGACGGCGGTCTCGACGACCCCCAGCACCGTCTCGCCGGTGCCCCAACCGACGCGGTAGAGCAGCGAACGCCGCCGCTCGAACACGCCGATGTCGAGGGCATCCTTGAGGTACGCCGCCATGTCGTGGGCGGAGTAGGTGGAGAACACGCTGGCGGTATCGAGGCGGATGAGCTTGCCGCGGCCATCGACGTCGTAGCCGTCGAGGTCGACCCAGGCATCCATCGTCTCGATGCGGTACCCCAGCCCGCCCTGCGAGGGATGGGCGATGGCCTTCAGCAGCAACAGCGCATCCTCCTCGGAGTAGCGCTCGATGTATGCGTCGATGACGGCCTCGATCATCCCTATCTCCCGGGCAAGTCCGGAGGGCACGCCCGGACGCGGGCCGGAGACCCCCGACTAGACGCCGCACAGGGGGCGAGGATTCTGGCGAAGTTCGGCCGAATTCGCGGGATTCGAGCCCGGTCGTCGGGCTGGAGAGCGCCGCGCGCCCGCGCTACCAGGACTCGAACGGTAGCTCGACCAGCGCCTTGGTCCGCAGCAGCGATGCGACGGTCGAGGCTACCGCGGCGCGCTCCCACATCGGGAACTCGCCGCACAGCGCCGCGAAGGTGAAGGGGCGGCGACTGTCGGCGAGCCACTGCAGCAGTGGTTGCAGCGCGGCCGGCAGCGCGACGGTGGCCTTGGCGCCCTGGCCGAGCTCGGTGCCGATCTCGACGCGGACGCGGTTGCCGTCGGTGGTGAGCTGCACGTGGGTGCCGGGGTCGCGCTGGATCCGGGTGGTGTCGAGCAGGCGGCCGGGCTCGACGGCGGGCGCCTCGGCCGAGGCGATGATCCGATCGATCGAGAGCGTACCGACGCGTTCGGAGAGCTGCTGCACGAGGGCGGTCATGCGATCGTGGGCGGCGGTGCGGCGCTGCGGATCGGGCGACCACGCGGCGTCGAGGGGCCGACGCCAGTCCTCGGACTGCAGCAGCACGTTCTCGAGGTAGCGCGTGACGAGCTCGGCCGGCGTCGGGTTGCGGAACGCGACCACGGCGGTCATGGCGAGGGCGTCACCCGAGAGCGTCTCGTGGTAGAGGCCACGCGGCGTGTAGAGCACGGAGCCGGGCCGCAGATCGATGTGCTCGGCGCCCTCGGGCAATGTGGTGACTTCGGCGAGGCCCTCGGGCGCCTGCGCGAGCCAGTGCGGCGGCGTCTCGCGCCCGGGCACGTGCTGCATCCGCGGGAACGCGACGGGGTGGGGCTGCACGCGGAACGCCTTGGGCCCCTGCAGGTGGATCGCGATCTGTTCCTGCGCGTCGCAGTGCACCGAGAGCCCGCTGTCGCGGCCATTGACGAACACCGCCATCGTCGCGCAGCCCCTCGGCATGCCGAGGTCGGCCTCGAGCGCGCGCAGCCAGTCCTTCGCGCCCGGCACCAGGTCCTCGACGGTGGTGAATCCGACGCTGAGCCCGAGCTCGGCGAAGCACGCCTTGGCGTCGATGCCGTGGACCTGGTAGCGCCCGAGGTTGCGATTGGTGACGTAGACCGGCCCGCGATAGACGGCGGACAGCTCGCGCGGATCGGCGAGGACGCCCTCGTAGAAGAACGAGGGCAGGCGATCGAGGCTGCCGTGCACGGTGAGGTGCCGTGCGGGGTAGTGATTCGCGAAGAAGGTCTCGACGGAGACCGTCCCGAGCAATTCGGAAAGTGCCATGATTCGGTCTCCGTCGATGCGCGGTTGGAGGTTGGTTCAGGCCGGGGGGAATCCGATCGGGCCGCGCTGCATCGCCGCCGTGGGCGGGAAGCCGATCGGACCGCCGCCGTGGACGGCCGAGAGCTCGACCTCGTCGAGGGCCCGCAGGGCGTCGGCGTCGAGGGTGAGCCGGGGCTCCGCGTCGTTCGGGGTGGGCGTTGGGGTCGAGGTCTTGGGCTGCTTCATGACGGAGCAGGATAGTCGTGGGGGTCGAGGCGGCGAGGCGTCTGGGTTGCGCGAACGCGTCAAACGACTGCGCGGGCGCGACAGGGGGAAGCGAACGTGGGTGGGGTTACGCGGGGAACGGCGAGAGGTCGTTGGGCCGAACGGCCGTCGTCGTCGTCACGCGCGGCCGGTGCGGAACGACGACGGGGTGACGCCGACGGCCTTCTGGAACGCGGTGCAAAACGCGGCGTCGGAGGAGAATCCGACGGAGGCCGCGACGGCGGACAGCTTGTCGTCGCCGGCGAGCAGCCGCTGCTTGGCCGCCTCGATGCGGAGCTGGAGGATCTCGGCGCGGATGCTGGTGCCCAGCTCGTGGAGTTGTCGCTGGAGGGTGCGGGGCCCGGTGCCGAGGCAAGCGGCGACGGAGGTGAGGGTCGCGGTCGCGAGCGCGTCGCGGATCGCCGCGCGCACGCGGTGCAGGAGATCGGGCCCGACGAGGGCCTCGCGCTCGAGCTCGATCTGCGCGACGTCGTGGGCGTTGATCGCCAGCCACGCGTAGGCGCCGAGGCGATCGGCAAACAGGCGCGCGTCGAGCCGATCGGCGACCCAGTCGTGGAAGAGCCCCGCGAGCGCACCCCCGACGAGCCCGGCGGGGCGAACGACGGCGACGCGCCGGACCCGGGCGGTGAGGAGGTCGATCGAGCTGCGGAGGAAGGCCTCGAAGAAGGCGAAGCGATCCGGGTCGGTGGTCTGGAGGAGGCTGAAGTCGTGGAGGATGTCGTAGCGCGCGGCGAGGGCCGGGTGGGCGAACATCGGGAAGAGGGCCGCGATGGTCTCGAGGTCGCGCGGATCGTCGTGGTCGGCGTGGACGGCTCCGAGGCGATCGGGGTGTTGGATGTAGATGGAGAAGGTGCGGCGGGAGAGGGCGGCGCCGATGGGGGAGGCGAGGAAGTCGGCGGGGGAGGCGGCGCGCCGGAACGGGGTGGGGGGCTTCGCGGGCTTCGCGGGTGGAGTGGCGCGATGCATCCGATGGGGGGGTGTAGCAGATGTTGGGTGGGGGGAGGTCAGTCGTGGAGGTGGTGGGGCACGAGGGTGAAGTCGCCGGAGCAGGATCCTGGAGCGTCCCACCAGTTGGGGAGGCCGGCGGGCACGGACGTGTACGGCCTTGTCCAGCTCGATGGCGATTGGGTCGGCGCAGTCAATGTGCTCGTCCCAGATGGCGGCGTCCGGGTCGTCTCGGCGGCAGACGATCTGCGCGTCCGTGACGTCGTACTCGCCGAGGTAGGTGGGCTGGGACTCGGGGCCGCAGGCGCAGGGAGCTGGGCGACGAGCAGTTGGAGTCGTCGCCGCTGGTGCACGCCTTCGAGGTTCGCGTTCGCAGGGGCGTGGATCAAGGAGAATCCCACCCGGCAGCGTCGCGTCTCCGCCAGCCGCGCTTCTCGATCGTGCGGACGTTGTCGACGCCGGCGAGCGTCTCGAGGTACGGACCCAGGTGGACGAGTTCGTCGTCGGCGACCTCCGACTCGGCTCAGTATCGCACGCGTATCGGACCGCTCGTGTATGCGGGTGATTCTGTAGGGTCATCGATCGTTGGATGCCAGCCCGGCTCCACTTGCTGCACTGCGTGGGTCAGCATGCGCGCAACGACATAGGCATCACCGATCAAAGAGGGTTGCCAGGTCACGATCGCCTGGTCTTCCAGGCCGCGGAGGAAGACCCGACGTGCAACGAGATGAAAGACGCGAGCCCACCATTTCTTCTCGCTCGATGTGCTGAACACTTCGTCGAGGTGGAAGTCGATACCCGGGTATGCGGTCTCGTCGAACTCTCGCAGACGAGCCACGAGGTCGTTCTCGGCGTCATCCCTTGCCAGTTCGCCGCCCACCTCGCAGGCCAAACCGATCAGCGCGGACAATCGCCTGTTCGCCACGTAGATGAACTGTTCGCCCAGTGTGATGGCGCTCGACACGTGTCCTCCGTACTCCCGTCCGTCCAACGGATGGGCGTTCAGCTGCGAATGATAGGAGTGGAGCGGAACTTCTATCATTCGTCAGCTGCAACTGCTGGTTGGGCAGCATTCCCGCGGGTGGTCGCGTCAGGATCGCGGGGTGGTAGCGAGACTCTTGGCCTCCCGCTGGCCCGCTCGCGAGTCCGGAATGCGTTGAAGATCGCAGAAATGTCGTAGTCGAACGCCCTCGCAATCTCGTCTCGCACCGCGCGGACTTCCTCAACGATTGGATCTTGTGTCATGCATCCTCCTTCTTCTGGTGAAGCTCTTCCGGCGTGCAGATAATGGGTGCCGCTGCCCACCACTCGACCGTGATCTGCTGGTGCGCGGCGCGGATCAGGTCGCGGCTCGGCGGCGCGGTCAGGTAGCTGACCACGCTCGTTTCGAGGTAGACGCGAGGCCGCACGGGCAAGCAGCTTAGCACGCAGGGTTCGCGCGGGCGACGACCGGACGATCACGGCCCTACGGTCCGCGCGAGGTCGGTCAGGCGCCTGCCCCGGCGCGATCGATTGGTAGCGAAGCACGGTCACGTAGGTCTCTTGCCAGTCGCCCGCGTCGTCAAGCACCGCGGCGTCGCCTCCGGAGAACCCCCGCCGCAACCAGCCACCACGGCCCTCCGGCCGCACGCCCGCCCGAGCACCCGCACCCCTGCATCCCCGCCTCCTTCGGCGGCTCGACACCGATCTGCACCGGCACCCCGATCTCCGCCTCCGCCTCTGCATTCCCCCGCGCCGCTCCCACCCCCACAACCCCCCGCGACCCCCCAACCCCCAACTCCTCCAACAACCACCCGGCGTGGGCAACCTCCTCCAAGTTCCACAACAAATACCGCACATCCACCATCACATTCCGCGATCTCTCCTCGCTATACCCAAAATCCCCCGCCACGTTCTCCCAAACCCGATCAAAATTCAGCCCGACCCAACGCCCCTGACCATCCACGACCGGGCTCCCCGAATTCCCCCCCGTCGTGTCCAGATTCCCCAGGAACGCCACCGGCACATCCCCGAGCCCCGCGTCCACCCACCGGCTCGCCTTCGAGCCCACCGCCGCCGCCCGCACCGCCTCCGAAACCTCGAACGGCTCCACCCCCGTCGCCTTCTCCATCATTCCCGTCACCGTCGTGCGCGGCGTCGCGATCAATCCCTCCCGCGGCGAATACCCGATCACCTTTCCGTAGCTGAACCGCAGCGTCGAATTCGCGTCCGGATACACCGGCCCCGTCCGCACCGCCCGCAGCAGCTCGAAGTACTTCGGCCCGACCCCGAGCATCACGCCCTCGCGCGCCCGCACGCGCTCCTCGTGCGCCTCGAGCACCGGCACCAGGCCGCGCGCCAGCACGATCATCGGATCCCGCGACGCCTCGATCGCCGCCCAATCCGCATCCCACCACCGCTTCACCGCCTCGAGCTCCCCCAGCTCCGTGCGCAGCAATCCCTCGACCTTCCCCTCGACCTCTGCGGCAACCACCGCCAAGAACCGCGATGCCTCCGGCAACCCCGCCACCCGCCGCAGCACGCTCCCCAGCAGCGCCCGCTCGACCCCGACATCCCAGTCCCGCACGCGCCGCGTCTGCGCCTGCCACAGCTCGTCCGCCACCCGATCCATGTACTCCGGCGTCCGCTCCAGATCCGGCTTCCCGCGCTCCCTCGCGCGCCGCACCACGTCGATCGCGACCGCCAAGCTCCCCGGCCCGCGCATCAAATTCTCCAAGAGGAAATCCCGCTCGAACCCCGCCCGCCGCTCGGCCGACAACCCCTCGATCGCATCCAGCGTCGCCGCGCCGCCCGTCTCCGGGTGCGCCGCCGCCCACGCGCGCAAGGCCGTCACCTCCGCCTCGCGCCGCGCGACGGTGCCATTGCGCCGCAGCCCGTCCAGCATCCCCTGCGCATTCTTGAAGCGGTTCTGCAGCCCCTTCATCTTCGCGGCCACTTTGATCCGCACCGCCGGATCCTTCGCGCCCGCGGCCTCCATGATCGCGATCCACTCGCCGTACAGATCGATGCGCCCGGGGAACACCTGATCGATGTGCCGCGCCACCTCGGCCGCGCTCTGGTACCGCTGCGTCGATCCGGGGAACCCCAGCACCGCGATGAAATCACCCTCCGTCACCCCGGGCCCCACCGCCAGGTGTCGCGCCGGCCGATACGGCACGTTGCCCGCCGCGAACTTCGCCGGGGACCCGTCCGCCCCCACGTACGCGCGCAGCAGCGAGAAGTCCCCCGTGTGCCGCGGCCACATCCAGTTGTCGACCTCGCCGCCGTAATTCCCCACCGACGACGGCGGCGCGTACACCAGCCGCACGTCCTCCAGCTCGATCGACGCGATGAGTTGTACCTCGGCCCCCGCGTAGAAGTCCGCCACGCGGCAGCGCCGGCCCTTCGCCTCGCACTCCGCGATCATCGACTTGCGCAGGGCCTCCACCGCCTTCGCCCGCTTCGCCGGATCCGCCTCGGCGTCCGCCACCGCGCGCACCTTCGCGGTCACGTCCGTCACCGACTCCACGATCTGTACCGTCGTGTTCTTCGCCTCGAGCTCGCCCGCGCGATCCTTCGCGACGAAGCCGTCCTTCAGGTAGTCGTGCTCCACCGAGCTCGCCGCCTGGATCGCCCCGTACGCGCAGTGGTGGTTGGTCGCGATCAGCCCGTCCGCGGTCACGAACGCCGCCGAGCACCCCGACAGGTTCACCGTCGCCGCGAGCAGCCCGATCTCGCGGCCGGCGGCGTCCGTCGCGTGCAGCTCCTTCGGGTCGAGCTCCAGCCCCGCGGCCCGCAGCGCCTCGGCGTCGAGCTCGGGGATCTGGCGCGGCATCCACTGGCCCTCGTCGGCGCGGGCGAGACCGGCGGCCGCGACGACGAACGCCGCGGCCGCGACGACGAACGCCGCGCACGCGATGGGACGCGCGACCGACGGGATTCCGGACATGGGGACTCGATCGCGGGCGTTCACGGTGCGCCGAGGGTACCAATGTGCACGACGCTGCCCAACGCCGCGCTCGCATCCGACGCGAGCCCCTGGCGTGCGCGCGCTTGGTGCTGTTCACCCCGCGGCTTCCCGGGCAGACTCGCGAACGGACCCGTCATGCCGCGCATTCGTCCGTTCCCGTCGCGCCCCCGCACCCCGTCCGCACGCCGCGGCGCGGCGATCGAGGCGCTCTGCCTCGCGAGCCTCGCCTTGACCGCCTGCGCCGAGTCGCCCGTCGGCATCGCCGACACGCCCGACGGCGAGGGCCCTGTCGTCGTCTTCGAGTTCGACCGCAAGCCGCTGCCCGAGATCCCGTTCCCGAACGACCTCGCCACGCGCCCCGATCCCACCTCGCCCACCGGCCTGCGGATCAACGCGTCACTCGTCGCGCCCACCGAACTCGAGAGAACCGCGCGCCGCCGCATCGACGAGCTCCCCGGCTTCGGCGTCTACCAGGCGATCACCGTTCGCTTCGACGCCCCGCTCGACCTCGAGGCGATCTACGCGCGGCACCGCGATCACCGGCGCCCCGACGGCGTCGACTACGATTTCACCAACGACGCCGTCTACCTCATCGACGTCACCCAGGGCTCGCCCACCTTCGGCGAGCCGGTGCCGCTCGACTTCGGTGAGGGCAACTTCCCCATCATGCTGCGCACCCCCACGCAGTACTGGGAGCACGACCCCAAGACGATCACCCGCGCGCTCGCGGTCGAGACCCACGAGGAGGATCTCAACGGCAATGGTGTGCTCGACCGCGGCGAGGACCTCGACCTCGACGGCGTGCTCGATCACCCCAACATGAACGCCAACGAGGACGGCAACCCCGAGCTCGATCCCAGGCGCGATCTGGTCTCGTTCTACGAGTTCGAGACCAACACGCTCATCTTCAAGCCGCTCATCCCCCTGCGCGAGGGCACGACCTACGCGGTGGTCCTGACCAGTCGCCTCGTCGGCGACGACAACGAGCCGGTCCGCTCGCCCTTCGAGTACGTCAACCACGCCAGCCAGACCGACGACATCCGCCAGGCCCTGCCGACCCTCGCCGAGTACGATCTCGACGCCGAGGACGTCGCGTTCGCGTGGACCTACACGACGCAGACCGCCAGCCGCGATCTCGTCGAGCTGCGCGACGGCCTCTACGGCGCCGGGCCCCTGGCGTGGCTCGACGAGGACTACCCGGCGGAGCTCGCCAGCCTGTACGAGATGGTCGATCGCACGGGCATCGACGTCGAGTCACCGCCGCCGCAGAACCCCTACGTGCTCCCCAGCGAGACCCTGCAGTACGCGCTGCCGATCTTCGCCCAGCTCGCGTTCAGCAGCTTCGGGATCACCGACGTCGACAAGATCGTCGTCAACCACGATTTCTACGCCTATCACATCTCGGGCAAGTTCCGCTCGCCGCGCCTGCTCGACATCGTGAAGTCCGGCACCCTCGACGCACGCGCCTGGCCGACCGATCTCCACGACCCGAGCCTGCGCGATCGCATCGGCACCCACGAGGTGCAGTTCTGGTGCGCGATCCCGAAGGACGAGTACAAGGCCGACCCGAACGCGCCGGCGCCGGTGGTGCTCTACGCCCACGGCTACACCTCGAACAAGCTCGAGCAGCTCGGCCTGGCGCTCCACGCCAAGTTCGGCATCGCCGGCTGCAGCATCGACGCGGTGCTCCACGGCGTCGACGTCCCGGCCGAGACGCAGGCCACGGCGCGGAACCTGCTCGGGCTCTACGGCATGGGCCCCGCCGGTGATGCGCTGCTCGACGGCCGCATGGAGGACATGGACGGCGACGGCGACCTCGACGTCGGCGGTGAGTTCTTCACCGGCTACATGTTCCGCACGCGCGACAACCTGCGCCAGTCGCTGCTCGACTGGATCACGCTGGTCCGCCTGATGCGGAACTTCGGCAAGATCGACATGCTCGACGTGAACGGCGACGGCAAGCCCGAGAAGCTCGGGGACTTCGACGCCGACGGCACGATCGACATGGGCGGCGAGGACGGGGTGTTCTTCGCCAGCGGCACCAGCCTCGGCGGCCTGTTGTCGTCGTCGCTCGCCGGCATCGAGCCGCAGATCGTCGCGGCCGCGCCGATCTCGGGCGGCGGTGGCCTGGTGGATCTGTCGACCCGCAGCGAGCAGGGCGGCGTCGTCGAGGCGCTCGTCCTGCGCATGATGGGCCCGACGATCATCGGCGAGCCCACCGGCGAGGGCGACGTCCGCATCTACCAGCTCGTGCCCAACGGCAACGAGGACGCGCGCTACGACCTGGGCTTCCGCGCCGGCATCATGCCCGGCGACACCGTGCGGGTGACCAACCTCGCCACCGGCGATGCCCGCTGCGCGCGGGTCATGCCCGAGATGCCCCCCGCCGGCTACGAGGACTACGTCGGCTGGAAGGAGCCGAGCAACTGCGCCGTGAACGACGGCGGTGGTTGCCGCACCTGCGCGGCGGGCACAGAGGGCACCTACGCGTGCGATCTCGCCGGCACGTTCCGCGTCGGTGTTGCGGCCGACCGTGGCGATCCGCTGCGCGTCGACGTGTTCGAGGGCGGCGATGTGGCCACCATCGAGGGCGACGAGCGCGACTGCGTCATCGACGAGGACGCGACGCTCCGCACGAGTCTGTCCACCTTCGACGCGACGCCGTTCACGTACCGCGGCCGCGGTTACGCGCAGGGCGAGCCCCTGGTCGCCCTCGAGGACGGCTACGGCTTCCAGCGCGGGACGCCGCTGATGCGGCGGTTCCTCGGCATCGCGTCGATCGTCGTCGAGCCCGCCGATCCGGCGATCTACGCCGCGCACTACAGCCGCGATCTCCTGGAGTTCCGCGAGGGCGACGAGCGCTTCCTCGACATCCCGACCAACGTCATGGACGTCGTCACGATCGGCGACCCCAACGTGCCGGTGAACACCGGCGTCGCGATCGCCAAGTCGGGCGGCTTCATCCCGCTGTTCGAGCCCGATCCGTCGTGGGGCAAGACGGTCAATCGCCTCATCATCGACGAGGGCGTCCAGGCCGGCATCCCCTGGGTCGAGACCCGCGGTCCGGTGTGGGGCCCGGTGCTCGTCGACATCGACAACCTGAGCGACAGCACCAACGACGTGCCGATGGATCCGACCAACTCCGTCGACTCCCTGGTCGCGCCCCGCACCACGCCGCCGCTGCGCTACCAGCAGGCCACCGCCGGCACGGAGAACGGCAAGAGCGGCATCGTGTTCCCGATGACCTCGGAGTACGACGGCGTGCACGGCTTCGCGCCGCCGGGCCTCTCGGGCATCCCCTTCGACGTCGGCCAGTACATGGAGCACTTCATCGGCTGGTACTTCAAGAGCGGCGGCACCGACATCCGCCACGAGGCCTGCATGGCCGAGGTCGCCGGGTGTGATTGGATCCCGGTGCCGTCGCGCTGCGTGGCGGACCCGGATGCGCAGGGCTGTCGATAGTAGCCCCGCGGCCGGTCACTCAGCCCTGCACGTCCGGCGGCTCGAGGGCCCACGCCCCGCGCATGTTCTGGTTGTTCAGCTCCTGCCCGGGCAACCGGAACGCAGGGTGACTCGGATCCACGCCGTCGGTCGGATCCGCGTCGATCGCCGTGACCCACAGCTGCTTGCGTCGGGTCTCGACCACCTCGTCGACGAGCGTGTTGCCGTAGACGCGCTCCGACACGAACACCAACCAGAAGTAGCCGCCGCGCTCCTCGGGCATGATGGTCGGCTCGTAGCAGGCCGACGATTGTCCGGCCGAGAGGGTGCCGACGCCGCAGGCGCGACCGAGGATCATCTCGGTGCTGCCGTCGGCGGCGCTCAGCCACAGCTCGCCCTGCGCTCCGCGTGTGCGGGCCTGGGTCGCACGGCCGTAGGCGAGCCACGCGGAGTCGGGGCTCCAGCTGGGGAACACGACCGCGGGGCGATCCGGCGTCGCGGCGGCCACCTGCAGCGGCGCGGCGAAGCCCGGCGTCACGGTGTCGACGTCCGAGACCCACAGCGTCGATTGGGTGAAGTCGAGCCAGTTGCCGTCGGTGCGCACGGAGTAGGCGACCTTCTCGCCGTCGGGCGACCACGCCGGGAACGCCGGCGAGCCGGTGGGCGTGAGCAGCTGCGCGAGCTCGGTGACGCTGTCGAAGGTCGACAGCGCGAGGTAGGAATTCGCGCCCGAGGCGAAGGCATTCGATTGGCCCCACACCACGTGGCCGCCGTCGGGGGAGATGGCCTGGAAACCCGATGCAGAGTTGGACGCGAACAGCGACGCGCCGTCGGCCGCCGTGAACGTCCCCCACGGGCTGGCGCCGCCTTGGAATGACGCCACCAGCCGCGAGCCATCGGCCGAGACGCTGTGGCACGCGACGCACGTCACGCCCGGCGGCTTCTGGATGAACACCTCGGGCGAGGCGTCGACGCCCGGACGCAGGCGCACGACGTTGCCCTGGTTGACCTCCCAGTAGTAGATGGCGCCGACGAGATCGGCGTCGGCGAGGTGCCACTGCTGGGTCGCGGGCAGGTACGCCTGCACGCCGTCGTAGCGCTGCAGCGACACCGTCACATCGCCCGGCGCCACGGATCCGGTGAGCTTGTCCCAGACGATCTTCGGCAGGGTCGGCAGGACGTAGCGCGACGGCGGCGGCACGGTCCGCCAGGTCTCGAAGGCGAAGGTCGGGGCGTCGATGCGCAGGCGGTACACGTCGGTCGGGCCGCCGCCGTTCCACTGCAGCTCGGGGCTGCCGAGGCCACGCGGGAACACGGTGCCGTCGTAGGGGTACGCCCACGCGAGCGTCGGGTCGGGGGTCACCGCGTCGTCGAAGGCGTCCTTGATCGGATCGCCGACCATCTCTGGATCGTCGACGATGCGGAGCTTCACGGTGAGCGACGTCGTGGCGTCGTCGGCGTCGGCGCTGTTGAACGAGATCTGCGCGACGCCGCCGTACAGGCCGCTGGGCAGGAACTCGCCCGTCAGGCCGTCGATGCCACCGACGTCGAGGTCGTCGATCGCCCAGCTGCCTTCGATCGGGGCCTCGGTGCCGTCGGAGTAGGTCGCGATCGCGGCGAACTGCAGCGGCATGGCCGGTTGGCCATCGACGATCTCGATCATCGCGTCGGCGGGCTCGATGCGGACCTCGTCGACGGTGGCGTCGTCCACCGCCGTGGTGCTCGCGGGACCATCGGCCGTGCTGCCGGCGCCGGTGCTGTCGGCGACGTCCCCGCTGCCGCCCTCGGCGGTCGGGTCGACGCCGTCACCGCCGTCGGCCGTGTCACGGCTGCCACCACTCGAGGAACCGCAGGCGAACAACGCGGCGCACAACGCCGCGACGAGGGGGATTCGCATGGGTGCTTCGACGACCCGCGTCGAAAATTTTCCGGGGGCGGAGCGCCGCGATCGCGATGCGCGGTCGTTCTTCGGGGATGCCAGCGAACGCGGCGCGAGGGGCACCCGCGGGTGTGGAAGGGGATCCCCGCGACCCTCGGCGTGGATCCTCGCGCGTACGTGCCCGAGGCCACAACTCCGGCAGCGCGCGTCGGCGCCGCCGGAGTTGTGGCAGGCTCCGGCACGACCATGACCGCGAGCCGCTACAGCCACGCCGAGCTGGGGAAATTCCGCGAGGTCCAACAGCTCGCGTACCGCTGCGCCGAGCGCGTCGCCGACGAGCTGCACCCCGGCGTGACCGAGAAGGAGGCCGCGGCGGCCCTCGGGGACGCGCTGCGCAGCCACGGGGTCACGCAGTTCTTCCACCAGCCGTTCGCGTGGTTCGGCGATCGCACCGGGTTCGCGGGGATCCGTCAGCCGCTGCAGTTCTTCCCCACCGATCGTCGGCTCGAGCTCGGCATGCCGGCGATCCTCGACGTCGCGCCGGTCGTCGACGGCTACGCGGCGGACATCGGCGTCTCGTTCGCGTGCGGCGAGAACCCCGAGCTCGATCGCCTCGTCGACGACCTCGAGCCGTTCCGCGCCTGCATCCTCGAGCGGGTCACGCGAGGGGATACCTTGGCGGAGATCTATCGCTCGGTCGAGGACCTGCTCGCGGACCTCGGCGTGCGCAACTGCCATCGTCACTATCCGTTCGGCGTGCTCGCGCACCGCGTGTACCACCAGCCCGCGGTGCCCCTGGCCCAGGCCCGATTGCTCGGGTTCGGGCTGTCGGCCGGCGGCGGTCTGCTCGCGCAGAGTGTGGTCAATGGCATCCCGCTGCGCGTGCGCAACCTGGTGTCGCCGCTGCGCCAGGGCTCGCCGTTCTGCAACACGGGTCCGGGCTCCGATGCGCCGCCCGAGCCGGGCCTGTGGGCCTTCGAGCCCCACATCGCCCGCGGTGACGTCGGCGCGAAGTGGGAGGAGCTGCTGGTCGTCGAGGACAAGCGGGCCTACTGGCTCGACGACGATCTCCCGCACGTGCGTCGATGGCACCGCGCGACGCGCTCGGCGGCGAACGGATGAGCGGCGGCGAACGAATGAGCGGCGTGGGCGGCGGGGCGCCGAGCGACGCGGACCTGGCGGTCGCGATCGCGGCGGCGCGGGCGGCCGGCGCCGTGCTGCGCGACGCGTTCGAGGGCGAGCTGACGATCGAGCACAAATCCAGCGAGATCGATCTGGTCACCACGGCCGATCGCGCCGCCGAGGCCGTCGTACTCGAGCACCTCCGGCGGGCCTTCCCCGACGACGCGATCGTGGCCGAGGAGTCCGGCGCGCACGTCGGCGGCGCGCGCCGTTGGATCGTCGATCCCCTCGATGGCACCACCAACTTCGCCCACCGCTTCCCCCATTTCAGCGTGTCGATCGCCTGCTACGTGGGCGCGGCGGGCCTCGTGGGGGTCGTCTACGATCCCCTGCGCGACGAGGTGTTCGCGGCCGCTGCCGGTCACGGCGCATGGCTCGACTCGCCGCGGCACGATCACGTGCGGCTGTCGGTGACGTCGCGCGATCGCCTGGCGACGAGCCTGCTGGCGACGGGCTTCGGGTACGACCGCGCGAGCACGGCGACCAACAACCTCGCCGAGTTCAATCGCCTGTTGCCGCGGGTCCGCGGGATCCGGCGGCCGGGCTCGGCTGCGCTCGATCTGGCGTACGCGGCCGCCGGCCGCACCGACGGCTACTGGGAGTACCACCTCGCGCCGTGGGACTGGGCCGCGGGCGCGTTGCTCGTGCGCGAGGCCAGCGGCGTGGTCACGCGGATGGACGGCGGGCCGTGGACGCTCGACGCCCCGAGCATCGCGGTGGCCGGCGCAGCGCTGCACCCCGCGCTGCTCCGAGAACTGCAGGCCGCGTCCGACGCGGCAGCTGGCCCTGTCGCCGGCGGATGAGGACGACCTTGAACACCCACAGTTACTACGTCACCGCGACGCGCGGCCTCGTGGGCCTCGTCGACGACGAGCTCCGCCAGCTCGGCGCCCGCGTCACGCGGGTCGAGCCGGCGGGTGTGCGCGTCCGCGGGCCGCTGCACTTCGGCTACCGCGTGTGCCTGTGGTCGCGCTGCGCCTCGCGGGTGATCCTCCACCTGCACGATTTCAAGGTCGAGAAGACCGATGACCTGTACGACGCCGCGCTCGCGTTCCCGTGGGAGGACCACGTGGCGCCCGCGGGCACGATCGCGGTCGACGTCACCGCCCAGGGCGAGGTCGTCACGCACAGCCGGTTCGCGGCGCAGCGGATCAAGGACGGCGTCGTCGATCGCATGCGCGATCGCTTCGGCACGCGGCCGTCGGTCGATCTCGAGGAGCCGGACCTGCGGATCGTCGCGTACGTGCGCGGCCGCGGCTGCAGCCTCGGGATCGATCTGTCGGGGACGTCGCTGCACCGCCGCGGCTGGCGGGGCGAGCAGGGCGGCGCGCCGCTCAAGGAGACCCTCGCGGCCGGCATGTTGATCCGCGGGCAGTGGGCCGAGCGAGCCGCCCGAGGCGAGCCGTTGCTGGATCCGGTGTGCGGCGCGGGCACGCTCCTCATCGAGGCCGCGTGCATCGCCATGGATCGCGCGCCGGCGCTGGCCCGTGGGCGCTTCGGGTTCACGCAGTGGAAGGGCCACGACGTCGCCGCGTGGACCGAGCTGCTCGCCGAGGCCAAGGAGCGCGCGCGGGTCGGCGAGTCGGGCGTGGTGCCGACGATCCTCGGCTACGACGCCGACGAGACCGCGATCGCCCGGGCGCGCGCGAACGCGGCGGCGGCGGGCGTTGCGAAGGCCGTGCAGGTCTCACGCGCGTCGATCCGCGACGTGCAGCCACCGCAGGGGCCGGGCCTGTTCGTCGCCAATCCGCCCTACGGCGCGCGCATGGGCACCGAGGCCCAGGTGCGCATGGTGTTCGACGAGCTCGCGACGCTGATGCACGGCCCGTGCGCCGGCTGGCACGCCGAGCTGATCGTCGCCGAGGCGACGCCGCTGGCGCTGCTCGGGCTGCCGCATGCGGAGGCAGCCGCGGTCGACAACGGGCCGATCCCGTGTCGACTGCTGTCGGGCGAGACGGGCCGGCCTTCGGCGGGGGAGGGCGACGCGGCGCCGGCTGCTGCGATCGACGACGCGCCCTTCGCCGGTCGCCTCCGCAAGAACCTCGCGCGGCTCGGGACGTGGGCCCGCAACTTCGGGGTCAGCTGCTACCGGATCTACGACGACGAGATCCCGAGCTTCCGCGCCATCGTCGATCGCTACGGCGACGCGGTGCACCTGCAGGAGTACCAGGCGCCGCGCAACGTCGACCCGCAGGTCGCCGAGGCGCGCCTCACCGCGATGATCGACGCGACCGCGCGCGAGCTCGGCGTCGATCGCCGGAAGATCTACGTCAAGCGTCGGCGTCCGCAGACCCGTGGCACGCAGTACGGCCAGTTCGACGCGCGCGGCGAGGAGTTCGCGGTGCGCGAGGGCGAGGCGACGTTCCTCGTCAACCTCACCGACTACCTCGACACCGGGCTGTTCCTCGATCACCGCGCGCTGCGGCGGCTGCTCGTGCAGCTCGTGACCGAGCGCGGTGGGGCCCCGCGGCTGCTGAACCTCTTCAGCTACACGGGGTCGTTCTCGGTGGTCGCGGCGCGGGCCGGCGCGCGCACGACGTCGATCGATCTGTCGAACACGTACCTGGCGTGGGCCGAGCGCAACTTCGCGGCCAACGGCCTCGACGTGCGGCGCCACGCCTTCGTGCGGGCCGACTGCACCCGCTGGTTGTCCGAGAGCGAGCAGCGCTGGGACCTCATCGTCCTCGATCCGCCGAGCTACTCCGCGTCGAAGTCGATGTCGTCCAACTTCGAGATCCAGCGCGACCACGTCGCGTTGGTGAAGCAGTGCCTCCAGCGCCTCGCGCCCGGCGGCACGCTGCTGTTCTCGACGAACAAGCGCGGGTTCGTGCTCGACGCCGAGGCGCTGCCCGAGCTGCGGGACATCACCGCGACGACGCTCGACCCGGACGTCCGGCGCAGCCCGCCGCCGCACCTGTGCTGGCGGGCCGATCGGGTGTGACGGCCGATCGGCCGGGCGACCGCGTCGATGTCCGCAAGCTCGCCTCCGTCGGGTCCGCGGTATCATCCCGCAGTGGACGCCGTCGACGACCATGAGCTCGTGCGCCGCTGGCAGGCCGGTGACACCGCCGCGGGTGACCAGGTGTTTGCGAGCCACTTCTGGCCGATCTACCGCTTCTTCCGCAGCAAGCTCGAGAGCCGCGCGGACGACCTCGCCCAGCGGACCTTCCTGGTGTGCCTCGAGGCCCGCGAACGACTGCGTCCGGAGCTCGGCGTGCGGGCGTTCCTGTTCGGCATCGCACGCCGGGTCCTGTTGGAATCGCTGCGGGGGCTCGAACGCGAAGCGCAGTTCGCCCCTGAGATCACGTCGATCGCCGCGGCAACGCGGAGTCACGCCAGCGTGCTGGATGCGAAAGATGCGAGTCGAGCGCTCACCGAGGCGCTGCGCGAGCTGCCGCTGGACTTCCAGATCGCCGTGGAGCTCCACTACTGGGAGGGCCTCACCATCGTCGAGATCTCCGAGGTGCTGGGTGTGCCCTCCGGCACGGTGAAGAGTCGATTGTCGCGGGCGCGCCGGGACCTCCGCGCGTGGCTGGGCGATCGCCTCCCCGACGAACTCGCCGACAAGGAGGGGTGACGGCCGGTCGAGTCCTCGGCTGCGAGTTCGCCATGTCGAGCGTCGATGCAGACCTGGGTGCGCTGCTCCTCGAGGTCGCCCCGAGGCCGGACGCCGATGCCGTGCGCGCACTGGCGGCGGCGCGTCGACGGGTGCTCGGCGTGCCGGCGACGACCCGACTGGGTCGATATGTTCTGGGTGATCTCCTCGGCAGTGGCGGCATGGGCAAGGTGTTTCGCGCCCGCGACGAGGCGCTCGACCGGGACGTCGCGATCAAGCTGATCCGCAGCGGGCTCGACGTCGAAACGCTGCAACGCGAGGCGTTCGCGCTCGCGCACCTGTCCCATCCCAATGTGGTGCGCGTGTTCGACCTCGGGCGCTCGGCCGCGGACGATGGTGTGTTCGTCGTGATGGAGCTGGTCCGCGGTATGCCACTGCAGCGCTGGCTCGCGGCCGAGACGCGCCCCTGCGCGGCGATCCTCGCGATGTTCGAGCAGATCGCGCGGGGGCTGGCCGCCACGCACGACGCCGGCATCGTCCACGGCGACGTCAAGCCCAGCAACGTGATCGTCGACGAGCGCGGCGAAGCCAAGCTCCTCGACTTCGGGCTCTCTCGGATCGTCGAGGGGGCAGCCTCGACGGGCGATGGGGGTCGCAGCGATATCACCGTGGTCGGCGGCACGCCGGGGTACATGGCGCCCGAGCAGCTCGAGGGCGCGGCCTGTGACGCCCTCGGCGATCAGTACGCGTTCTGCGTGGCGTTGAAGGCGGCGCTCGGCGGAACTCGACGCGTGCCGCGGGCCGTCGCGCGGATGCTCGAGCGGGGGTTGCAGCGAGTGCCGCAGCAGCGCTGGGCGAGCATGCACGATGTGCTCGCGCAGCTCGGTGAGCCGCGGCGCCTGGGCGCGGCCATCCCCATCGCGGGTGTGATGGCCGCGGTCGGGGCGCTCTGGATCGCAGCGCCGTCGGAGCCGACGCCCGCGCAGGAGCCGTGTCCGCCGATGCCCGTCGACTGGGGCGGTGCCCGTCGGACGGCGACGAGGGCTGGGATCGCGGCGGTCGATCGCCCGTGGAGCGACGCGATGGCGACGTTCGTGGCGCAGCGACTCGACCGGCGTGCCGAGGCACTCGCTCGCGCGTGGGCTGACACCTGCGCGCCGCACGTGCCGGCGATCGACGTCCCCTCGGTGCGGGGTTGCATCGAGCGAGCCGCGGCGGAGTTCGGGGAGGTCGCGGGCGCGCTGGCCCTCGGCGACGCCGCGGTCGCCGAGCATGCGCCCACGCTCCTGCTGCTGTTCGCGGGTGCGTCCGCATGCGAGACGGCCCGCGGGCTCGCCGATGCGGCACACCGCAGCGGTGTGGTGCACTCCGTCGCGGCCGCGTTGTCGGCGATCCGCGCCGGGGATTCCGAACGGGCCCGTGGGCTTGCCGGTGCCATCCGGCTCGAGGCGCAGCGCGATCGAGATCCGCAGCGGGTCGCGCTCGCGTCGTGGCTCGACGCTGCGGCCGCCCGCGATGCCCAAGACCCGGGCGCCGAGGCGATGCTGCGTCAGGCCGTCGAGGTGGCGGCGGCGGCCGGGGCCACTGCGGTCGAGTTCACTGCGGCGCTCGATCTCGCGGCGCTCCGCGTCGCCCGGGGCGACAACCTCGATGCGCAGCACTGGGTCCGCCAAGCCGCGGCTCTCGGCGAGCGGCTGCGGGAGTCCGACGTCGCGCGTGCACGCGTGCTCGTCGTGCAGGCGGCGATCGATCGCGTCACGGCCCGGGTGGAGGAGGCGCAGAGCGCCGCCGTCGAGGCGCGAACGATCACCGAGGCCAATCTTGGCGTCGCGCACCCGGACGTTGCGTCGGTGCACGTCACGCTCGGCAGCATCGCGATGCTGCGTGGCGACCGTGCCACCGCTCGCGCCGAACTGTGCGGCGCGCATGCGGCGTTGGCCGCTGCCCTCGGAGACTCGCATGTCGCGACCCTGGAGGTCGCGCAACGCTGCGCCGCGACCTTTCTCCACCACGATCCCGCCGAGGCGCGACGGCGGCTGACCGCGTTGCTCTCGCGACTCGACGCGACGGGCGTCCCCGGCGACATCGTCGCCGCCAATGCGCTGATGCACCTTGGAATCGCCGAGAAGCACCTGCGCAACCCGGCGGCCGCGGTCGAGCGCCACCTGCAGTCCGACGCGATCTATGTGCGATCGATCGGTGAGGACCATCCTGGCCGCGTCGCCGTACTCTCGAACCTCGGCTCGGCCCTGCTGCAGACCGGGGAGCCCGAGCGTGCGCAGGTCGCATACCTGCGGGCCACGACACTCGCCGGCGTCGTGTTCGGAGAGTCGCATCCCCACACCGCGCAGGCTTGGGTCGGGTTGGCCGAGGCGCGCCTCGTCCTCGACGACACCGACGCGGCGATCGAGGCGGCCGAGCGGGCCTTCGCCTTCCAGACCAAGGCCGGGGTCGCGCCGGCCTCGCTGGCCGAGTCGCAGGCGGTCTTGGCCGAGGCGCTCGTCGCCGCGCGCCGCGACCTCCCGCGGGCGCGTCGCTTGGCCCGCTCGGCCCACGCCACCCTCCGCGCGCGCTCGGTCGAGACCAAGGAGTACCGCCGCGTCGTCGGGCTGCTCGCCGCACTCGATCGTATCGCGCCCGAACCCACGGCGGATCGCTGACGCGGGAACGCGGTGGGCCCGAGCTGCGCGTCGCCTACAGGATCGAGGCCTCGGCGGTCCAGGTCTGCGACACGCCGTATCCCTCGTCGAAGTAGTCCTCGTCGACGCACACCACGATGTCGGCGGTGATCTGTGCGTGGGCCTTGCTCGACATGTCGCTATGCGCCCCGGCGCCCTCGATCGTCAGGAAGCGACGTGCCCTCCACCCGGACCATCGAGGCCTCGACCACGACCGGACCCATGGTGAGTGCCAGCTGGTCGCCGGCCTTCCACGGACGCTCGACCTCTGGCTTGCACTCTCGCTCCGGCTTCTGTGTCGCGTCCTTGTCGTCTCCGTTGTCGTCGCCGCCGCCTTCGCCGCCCTCTTCGCCTCCGGCCTCGGCCTGGGATGGCTCCGGCTCCGCCGGAGCAGCCGACGGTTCCATTGCCGTGGCGAGACCCGACCCATCCGCTGCGGGGACGCTGCCGTCGTCGCCGAGCTCGACGGCGGCCGCGGTGATGGCAGCCAGGCGCCCGCGTAGCGCATCGAAGCGACGGTCCTGCTGCGAGAGGTGATCGACGACGCCGAGGACCGCGGCGTGCGACGCGGAGTGACGCAGGGGGCCGTCGGCAGCAATCTCCAGCGCGTCCCTCGCGTCGGTGTTGGCCTCGAGGTGAGCCAAACCCAGGCTGTCGAACACCGTGATCGTCTGCGCGGTGTGGCCATAGTCGATCGTGAGCGTCGCCTCGCGCTCGCCCAACCGCAGCGTGTACTCCAGTCCGGATTCCGAAACCGCATGGATGGTGCTCGCGTCGGCGTCGACACCGGTCACCTCGATCGTCAACCCGGCGCCGTCGAGGGTTCCCTCGACGTGCAGCGCGTCGCCGACGATGTCCGTGACCGCCAGCAGCTCGACGGGGAGTTCGGCACCCTGCGGCCCGCGGACGCGCAGGGTCTCTGCGCTGTCAGGTTCTGCCGGCGTGCTGCAGCCAGGACCGGTGAGAAGGAAAAAACAGCGGACGACCCGATCGCGGATCCGATGAACAGGCGAGACATGATGTGGGCTCCTTGCGGTCGTTCACAGCGACCGTCGTCGGAGTGTTGCGACCAGGGTGTCGTTCGGTTCCCTGGATTCGTCGCGCCGGGCGAACGTCATGCTCGAAGGCCGCGGGACCGCAGCGCGTCGATCGCGGGGGCGATCCCGCCGCCGAACGCATCGCCGCGGAGCACCACGACGTCGCCGCCCGGCCAGCGGCAGTGCAGTGCCCGGGCCGACGATGTCAGCTGCATCGCCGCAGAGAACACGACCTCGGCCATCGGCGCGAGCGGCCGTCCCGCGGCGTCGAGCAGCATGCCGCTGGCGAAGTCGAGCTGGAGTAGCGGCTGCAACGGCGCCGCGACGCGCTGGCGGTCACGCGCGCGCACGAGTGCTACGGCGACGTAGAGGATCAGCACCCCGAAGACCGACGCCGCGATCCCGAACGCGATGAGTTCGCCGATGACCAGCTGCACGACGCCGTTGCCGACGAGGATCAGCCCGACCAGCGCGAACACGAACGCTGCCACGTTGCCGCCCGCGCCCGGCTGGCGCCCGAAGACCCAGCGCGTCCCGTCGTCCACCAGGACACCGTCACCGCAGCGGACCAGGACGGTCGCCATGGTTGGAATCTACCACCGGCGGCGATCGATCCGCAGGTGGGCCGTGTGCGTACACGATCCAATGGTCGGCTGTTGCAGCAATCTCGGGCCTCGACAGCAGCGGTTGCGGTGGTGGGCGGCCGCCGCCGCGGTCACCACGGTCCTGGGCCTGCTGGCGTACAGCACCGGGCCGTGGGTCCGCGTCGCGGCGGTGATCCTCGTCGGCCTCGCGGGGTTCTGCGGCCTGCAGGCCCACCGGCGGACCTGCGTGCTGCTTGCGTTCGCGGGGCTGCAGGACCTCGACCACGGCCGCGAGCCGGTGCCGGATTGGGATACCCGCGTGGTGCTGCGCGGGCAGGCGTGGCGGATCGTGCTCGTGTCCCTCGGCCTCGCAACGATCACGGCGTCCGTCGCAATTGCGACGTGACAAGACGCCGCGCGCCGCGGAGACGATTCGCGGCGGCCTGGGTGCAACCGAAGCGCGGTCCGGCGGACTAGCGCATTCGGAGTGACGCTGACGATGCAAGGATTCGCGAGACGAGTGGTGCGGCGCGGAGCATTGGCGGTCGCGGCGATGATGTCCGCGTGCGACTCACCGCCGGACTACGAGACGGAGCAGGGCCAGATCGGGCTGCGCGGCGAGGGCCTCGACGGCCAGACGACCGATCGCCCGCGGCCGTCGATCGATGCGGTGGTCGGCTCGAGCGTGTGCCTGTCCTTCGACGGGTGGTACGAACCCGACGGGGAGACGTACCATCGGCGCAGCGAGGAACCCGACGACGCGTGGCTGCGCGAGTGCTTCGAGCTCGAGCCGAGCGCGGGGCTGCGCCTCGACGGATCGTGCTTGGTGCTCGACGGGGTCGGCCAGGGCTCGTTGGGCTTGGCCCGGACGTCGTGCGAGCTCGACGACGTCCGCGAGTTCGTCGACGACGCGCTGCCGGTGCGGGCATACGGCCTCGACGAGCTCTCGCTGTCGTATCCAGATCTCGCCGCGTACCTCGTGGAGTCCCAGGATCCGGGTCCCGCCGACGCGTTCCCGCCCCGAGCGCCGCGCGCCGCGGGGACGCCGATGCGCGTGCTCGCAGGGTCGCCCTACACGGTGATGCTCCAGCCGGTCACGCGCGACGCACCGAGCCGAACGGTCGCCTTCTCCGACGCGGACGTGCAGTTCGTCGGCGATGCGCCGGTGCAATTCGCCCCCAGCTCGACCGGGGCCGCCACGCTCGAGCTCGAGGTCGACCAGCGTCTCCGGTTGCAGCTCGCGCTGCCCGCGGGGACCCTCGAGGGCGACGAGGTGGTCGGCGTCGATCCGGCGCTCGCGACGGACCTGGCGATCATCGTCGGTTATTCGCCGTGCTCGACCTGCGACGACTACGGCCCGCCGAACTTCGCCTACGCCGTGATCCGCGACGCCGAGGGCGGCGAGCTCTTCGGCGGTGATGTCCGCTGGACCCTCGACGGCGCTGGCGCCGTGTCCGACGAGCTGCTCGACCCCTCGCTGTCCCAGCTCGTCATGCTCGAGTCGGGGTGCAACCCGGAGGATGCGGGCGCCGAGCGGATGGCCGTGCTGCGTGCCGATCTCGGGAGCCTCGCCGCGGACGTGGAGCTCGCGTACACGTGCCCCGAGGAGCAGGAGGAGGACGGCGCGGACGACGGTCCCGAGATCGTCGACGGGGAGCCGCCGGAGTCCGATCTCGGCTGCGGTTGCGATGCGCAGCGACGCGACGCACCCGCGGGATCGCTCGCGGCGCTCGTCCTCGGCCTGCTGGCGCGTCGCCGGCGACGGATCGCGCAGGGGGCGTTGACGCCTGGGACGAGGGTTGTTTCGCGCGTGTCACGATCGTGACGGCGGCCACACTCACGCGCGCGCGCATGAATGCGCGCTTTGATGATGGGGTCCACGGGGGTCATGAAGCGCCCTCGATCGCTGTTCGCGGTCCTGCTGCAGTCACTCGTGCTCGCGGCCTGCACCGACTCCGCTGCGGATGAGAACGGAACCTCTGGAGAAGACTCCGGCGCCGATGCCGACGCAGACTCGGGTGGTCCGCAGGTCTGCGGCGACGGTGTCGTCCAAGGCGACGAGCAGTGCGACGGTGGAACCGCGTGCGACGAGCGGTGCAGGATCCCCGGCACCGTGCAGTGGACGCAGGAGGTGGAGGCCACCGTACGAGACCTGGCATTCGGCACGCAGGGGCTCTTCGTGTGCAGCTCGGGGTTGGCCGTCTTCGACCCGGACGATCGCTCGATCACGCCGGTCGGGGGCTTGCCCGGTGAAACGTGCGAACGCGTGGCCGTGGCCTCCGACGGGACATTTGCGGCGCTGGCGTGGCCCGAAGGGGGGTTCGCCGAAAGCATCGGGATCGCAGTCTACGATGACGACACGACGGTGCGCTGGGAGGTGCCGGCGCTTGCGTTGAACGAAGAGACCTTCAATCGGCCTGCGCTCGAGCTCGCCGCCGATGGCGACGTCGTCGTGGCCGGGACGCGCCAACCCGACTTCTTCTCGGCACTCCACGTCGTGCAATTCGACGCCAGCGGCGCGGAGGCGTGGACGTACACCCACACAGGGGTGACCGAGTCGAGGGCGGGTGCGGTCGCACTCGCTCCGAACGGGCAGGTCGTGGTCGGTGGCATGCAGTTCCCGCCGGCAAACGGTGGCGCAGCGCTCCTGCTCGTGATCGATGAAGGCGAGTCACTGTACGTCACCAACGAGGACTTCACGCAGGATGGGATCGACACCGCTGCAGATCTCGAACTGACGGACGACGGCACGATCGTGGTGGCCGGAGTCCGTGACCAGAACCCATACATCGCCGCGTTCGCCCCGCCGTCGCACGAGGTGCTGTGGTCGCGAAATCTGGCGGACGACCGCAACGGCTACGAACCAGCGCTCGCAGCACATCCCTCGGGCCACATCGCGGTCGCAGCCCGCGCCGCGGACTCGTGGTCGGTCGAGCTCTTCGACTCGAACGGTGACGCGGTCTGGACCTACTCCGTCGAGTCAGAAGGCGGCGGGCACGCTGCTCTCGCGGTCGACGGCGCCGGTGATCTCTACGTCGGCTTCGGCGGGGAAATCACGCGGATCGCCGCGCCTGCGGTGCCCGGGAGTTGAGCGGACACCCGGGCCGAGCCCTCTACCCGAAGTGCTCGCGCCGCCGTGCGATCAGGTAGTCCTCGAGCTCGGCGACGTTCGGCGGCTCGTCGGGGAGCGACGACCGCTCCATGGTGTGATCGAGCAGCGCCATCGCCCGCTCGGCCTCCACGAGCCAGCGCCGCGCGACCTCGGCGGGCAGCGGCGTGCGCTCGCCCTCGCGCTTGATCGCGAGCAGCTCGCGGACGTGCTCGAAGCCGTAGTAGCCCGCGACCTCCTCGAGATCCGTGCACAGCGTCGCGCTCGCCAGGAGGTGCGTGCCGGTCAGCGCGGTGCGCAGCACGTACAGCACGTTCTTCGCGGTCGGCGTCGGGCTCTGCTGCGCGTCGCGGAACTGGCTGGTGGCGAAGCCGCGGTAGTGCGCGTGAACGCGGCGCGAGAGACTGCGGACCACGAGCGGGCGGAGCTCGGCGAGCTCGGGTCCCTCCTGCACCGGCCACATGCCGAGGATGCGCTCGTAGAAGCTGCCGATGCCCTTGACGATGCCGCCGAGCACCTGCCCGAGCTCGTTGGACGCGTAGTCGATCTCGACGCCCTCGATGGTCTCGAGCCGGCTGGCGTGATCGGGCCCGCGATGGAAGCCGAGCAGCGCGCGCGTCGGGGTGAGGTGCACGCCCTTCAGATCGAGGTCGCTGTCCGGCGACGGGAAGCCGTACGCGTGCGCGCCCGTCAGCGTGATGACGAGGTGGTGACGCTGCTCGGATTCCTCGGCGAGCACGCGCCTCGCGATCGCGTCTTGGTGGGTCCCAATCGGGAGTCGAATCGGCAGTCCCATGGCATCACCCCGCCGGCGCGCAGGCGACCGAGCCCAGCGCATTGCCGGTCATGTCCGAGTACGTGTACGGATCCTCGAGGCCGGGGAACACCGACTCGGTGAGCATCGTCGCGACGTCGATCTTGAACGCGGCCGCCGAGGACTCGGGGTTCTCGGGGTCGCGCCAGGTGGTCGCCCAGAGGTAGCCGTCGGCGTCGAAGCTCACGCCCTTGACCGCCTCGTCGGTGGTCCACACGCCGCCCGGTGTCAGCGTCTCGAGGTCGATCGCGCGGACGGTCGAGCCCGCGGACACGTACATCCAGTTGTCGGGGCCCTCGGCGAGGCCCGAGCCGCCGAAGCCCGGGACCGTGCTCCACGTGGCGCCGACCGGATCGAAGCGCGCGGCGTTGCTGCCCAGCGTCGAGGACAGCCACACGCGGCCGATGTGATCGACGGTGATGCCGTAGGGCGAGACGCCCTGCGGGATGTCCCAGATCGACGCGGTCATCGACGCCCTCTCGACGCGGACGAGCCTGCCCGGCGCGAAGGTGCCGAGCGGGCTGAACCAGAGGTTGCCGGCGCCGTCGACCGCACCGCCGTAGGCGCCGAAGCTCGCCCCCGAGAATTCGGCGATGACGACGTCGTCGGTGACCACGCCGGTCTCGCCGTCGACCAGCGAGGCGATCACGCCGCCTTGCCCACCGAGCCCGGGGAAGAGGCCCGCGACCTCGGAGGTCACCGTCCACACCTGCGCGCCCTCGGCGGTGCACGGCGCCTCGGCGTTGGTGCCGGCGGTCCACGCGACCGGACGCTGGTTGCTGGTCGGGAACGCGGTGTACCAGGCGCGGCACTCCTCTTGATCCCACGGCAGGATGTCGTCGATCCCAGTCGAGGTCTGGATGCCCGGGATGCCGTTGCTCTCGACGCACTTGGCCGGATCGCCGAAGAACTTCACCAGGCCGCCGTGGCGGTTGGCGACCGCGACGTCACCCGCGAGGTTCACCGAGGTGCGCGACGGGTTGCCCATGCCGTCGGGTCGCGTCAGGTAGCGGCCCTCGGCCACCAGCGTGCGCGTGTCGATCTTGATCACCGTGCCGGTGTCGTAGTCCGCGATCCAGATGTCGGTCAGCTCGCACTCGCACGAGCCGAAGCCGCCGGTCGGGACGCCGACGTCCAGCTTGATGTCGCCGCCGCTGCTGTCGTCGGGGTCGGCGCTCGCCGAGCCGGTCGGCGTGCTCCCGACGCTGGTGTCCGCGGGCCCGCTCGGATCGCCGACGGACGACGCATTGCCCGTCGTGCCGCTGCCACCGGTGCCCGAGGGCGCGTCGAAGGCGTCGCTGTCGCTGCTCCCGCAGGCCGAGCCGATCGCCAGGGAGGTGCACAGCAGCGTCGCGCGGGTTCGTCGTCGATCCATGGGGCCTGGGGATCGAGGGTAACCCTCAAGGCGGCGCGGGGTCTCGGGGACGCGGTGCCGAGCGTCGGATCGGCCCGCGTGAGCACGCTCGCAGGGTGCCGGCTCGATCGAGCCCTGCACGGGCACCGTGGTACCGTGGGTGGCGATGCGCTGCTGGGCTCGCACGGTCGTCTTCGTCGGTGCCATGACCGGGTGCTCGGGCGATCCGGCCGCGGGCAAGGCGGGGGCCGACGGCACGCTCGCGAAGGTGCCGGACGCGAAGGTGCCGGACGCGAAGGTGCCGGACGCGAAGGTGCCGGACGCGAAGGTGCCGGACGCGAAGGTGCCGGACGCGAAGGTGCCGGACGCGAAGGTGCCGGACGCGAAGACGCCGGACGCGAAGGTGCCGGACGCGAAGGTGCCGGACGCGAAGACGCCGGACGCGACGCCGGCGGTCGACCCCGTGTCTCCGCCGACGCCGCCCGAGATCGCGATCGCGGCGTGGGCCGCGACCGACCACGCGCCGACGTGGACCCCGGGGCCCGCGCCCGCCGAGGCGCTTGTGCTGGTCGATCTCGACGCCGGCGTGCTCGGTCGTGCAGACGCGAAGTGGCTCCAGCTCGACGCGAGCGGTGCGCTCGTCGAGTTCGCGATGAGCACCCCACCCAAGCCGCCGATCCTCGGTGTGTGGCCGAGCGACGCGTGGTTCGTCGATACGCGCGCGCGGATCCAGGACGAGTGGGAGGTCAACGAGATCCGCCTGATGAAGCTGCGCGGCGGGGATCGCTGGGTGCCCCAGGTCTACGGCGGCGATCAGTGGTTCCACCCCGGCACGGACGACGAGCTCGAGCCGCACATGAGCACGCGCAGCGGCATGCTGGTCTACTCGGCCAGCCTGCCGTCGATCACCCGCGTCGCCGGTCGACACGCGGAACCCACGATCGGCCCGCATCGCGGCCGCGCGATCGATCTGCTCGAGACCGGCGGCGACGCCGTGTACGTGCTCAGCCAGGACGACGCCGGCGTCTACGCCCAGACCGCGTGCGAGGACGAGGTCTGCGTCGCCGCGAGCGCCCGGATGCTGCCGTCGGGCACGTGGGAATTCGGGCGCAGGGTCGCCCGCGGCAAGCACAGCGTCAGCGTCGTCGCGATCAGCGGCGCGCGGGATTTCCTGCTCCACCACCGCGGCAAGTCCGACGGCTGGTTGCTCGACGAGCTCCCCGCCGGCGAGCGACCGACGTGGATGTGGGCCAGCCAGGAGGGCGGTCTGTGGACGCGGACGGCCGAGCGCATCCGCTGGCGCGACACCGAGGGCGCGTGGCGAGAGATCACCCTGCCCCAGGGCCTGTCGACGCCGAGCGTCGCGCTCACGGAGGATCGCACGCAGGTGTGGGTGAGCGGCGTCGTCGACGGCGCGCCGAAGATCTTCACCACGCCCGCGAACGCGCCGAGCCCGACACCGTAGCTACTCCACGTCGAGCTCGAACTCGAGGTACTGGTCCGCGCCGACCATGTATTGGTCCCACAGCGGAGAGTAGCTGCGCACGATGACCGAGCGCCCGTCGGGGAGCAGCTCGAGCGTGCGCAGGTATCCCTCGCCGCCGAGCTCGCGCATCTGGTAGTTCGACAGCATCTGGTGGCAGGTGTTGCCGAGATCCGTGGTGCTCGCGAGGTAGCCGCTGCCGTCGCCCAGCACGTGACCGTTGAGCGTCATCACGAAGCGGTGGCGTCGCACGAGCTTCTGCCACAGCTGCTCGCCGTCGTTCATGCCGCCCGGGGTGTCGTACTCGTACGGGTTGAAGTCCTGGGGGTAGTCGAGGTCGGTGTGATCGTAGCGACGATCGTTGTTGTTCAGGTAGGCGTGGGTCACGAGGATGCCCAGGCGATCCGGGTGCGCGTCCATCACGTCGTTGGCCCATGCGACCGCCGCGTCGCGCGGGGCCCACTCGAGCACGATCGCGATGAACGGGTGATCCCCGAGCTCGAACAGGTGGAAGGTGTTGTCGAGCTTGCCGGGCTCGAACGCGCCGCCGAACCCGGGCATGCGGGTCTGTTCGTCGTACGAGAAGTGTCGATTGAGCCCGGTGTTCCGGGTCGACGCGTCACCCGAGGGGCCGTAGTCGTGGTTGCCCGCGGCGAGCCCGTACGAGACCGCGCCGTCGAGCAGCCCCATCGACGCGCGCGCGTGCGACCACTCGAGGTCGGTGTTGTTGTTGACGATGTCCCCGAGATGGAAGACGTAGCGGATGTCGAGATCGTCGACGTGGGCGCGGATCCACGCGGTCTGGCTGTCGAAGATGCCGGGGTTGCGAAGCGTGTAGACCTGGGTGTCGGGGAGCGCCACGATCACGCTCGACCCGGGGGTGTACGGGCGCGGCTCGGGCGGCGGCGTGGGCGAGATCGGCTCACCCTCGCGATCGCAGATCCGCCGCGCATGCTCGGCGAGGTTGGCGAAGAACTCGGTGGTGAAGGCCGAAGCCTCGGCGTCGGCGCCGTGGGGCACGTCGAGCGGCAGGGCCGACAGTAGGATGCGGCCCTGACCGTAGGCGCCCTCCAGCAGGCCCGCCTGTCGGCCGTCGTCGCTCGCGGCGAGGACGATCTCGAAGCCGTCCTGGGCGTCGAAGCTGTCGCGGCCGACCCCGCCGCGCCACGCGAGCAGCCCGCCGTCCACCTCGACACCGTCGAGCAGGGGATGGTCGGGGGCGAGTACGCGCAGCTCGTCGAGGGCGTCCGCCGAGCGGTGGGCCGTGTGCGTGCTCGGGAGGAACGGCGGCTCGGGCTCGGCCTGTGCGGCCTGCGGTAGCTGCACCAGCACGTTCGCCGCATCGACGAACGAGTAGAGGTCGTCCGCGTAGGCCTGCATGTAGGGCGCGTAGGCAGGCAGCGTCGCGGCGTCGGTGCCGATCACGATGACGCCCTCCAGGCCGAAGGGCGACCGATCGAGGGGCAGGGGCGCGACCTCGAACCCTGCAGCGGCCAGGTGCTCGGCGGCGGCGCTCGACTCCGGCGCGAACACCCACGCCGTGGGCCGGTCGATGCAGGTGCCCATCCGCGCCGGCTCCTCGGCGGCGTCGCTGTGGGAACATCCGAGTGACGCGACGATGGCGAGGGACGCGGCGACGACGGCGTGCTTGGACATCGGCGCGCACCCTAGGCGGCCAACGCAACGGCGCCGCAGTGCGAGGGCGACGCGTCGGTGACAACCGCCGGGGGCCGCCCCTTGGCGGGCGTCGCGGGCCTTGATAAGAAGATCTTCGATGCGCAGCTCCGTCCCGCTCGTCCCCGTGCTCCTCCTCTTCGCGTGCACGTTCGCATGCACGGGCTCGGGCGCTGGGGCCGTCGACGACGACAGCACCGGTGCGCCCGGGGACACGAGCGGGGCGTGCGTCGGGGCGAACTGTGGGGACACGAGCGCGGGCGACTCGGGCTCGCCCGATGGCGCGCTGCCCTGTGACGTCGCCGAGATCCTCGCGACACATTGCCAGAGCTGCCACGGCGCGACGCCGATGTTCGGGGCACCGATGTCGCTCGTCGACTACGCCGATCTCATGGTGCCCGCGGTCACCGATCCGACCCGCACCGTCGGCGCGCTGGTGTCCGAGCGCATGGTCGCCGAGCAGCTGCCGATGCCGCCGACGGACGACGTGCCCGAGGCCGACGTCGCGACCGTGCGCGCGTGGATCGACGCCGGCATGCCGGCGTCGAGCGAGACCTGCGATCCGCCGGGCGAGACCACCGGTGACACCGGCGAGCCTCCGCCGGAGCTGCCCTGCGACGACCCCATCGTGCTCACCGCCAACGGTGGCGGCGACGGCACCAAGTTCGACGTGCCGGTCGTCGACGATCTCTACCAGTGCTTCACGTTCGAGTCGCCGTTCTCCGGCGACGAGCACGGTATCGCGTGGTCGCCGGTCATCGACGACGCGCGGGTCATCCACCACTGGCTGCTCCTGCGCTCGCCCGAGGGCACCGAGCCGGGGCAGTCCGTGCCGTGCGGCGACCCGTTCGCCGGCAACGGGGCCCTGCTGATGGGCTGGGCCCCGGGCGCGCCGTCATTCACGCTGCCGGACGACGTCGGCCTCGAGCTGCCGGGCCCCGGCGAGGTCCTCACGCTGCAGATCCACTACAACAACATCGCCGGGTACACCGACGCCAGCGATGCGAGCGGCGTCGCGCTGTGTGCCGGCCCCGCGCGGCCGAACACCGCCGCGACGGTCTGGCTCGGCACGCTGAACATCGACATCCCGCCGGGCGCGGAGGGCTACTCGACCAGCGGTAGCTGCGACACCGCGCAGTTGCAGGAGCCGCTGCACATCCTGTCGAGCTGGCCGCACATGCACGAGTTCGGCGCGAGCCTCACGACGACGATCCTCCGCGGCGGCGACCCGGCGGACACCGAGGTGCTCGTGGCCGTCGACGACTGGAACTTCAACAACCAGATCTACTACCCGCACACGCCCGCGGTGCAGATCGATCCCGGCGACGTGCTGCGCACGACCTGCACCTACGACAACCCCACAGACCAGAGCGTCAGCATCGGCGAGGGCACCGGCGACGAGATGTGCTTCAACTTCGC
Source organism: Nannocystaceae bacterium (assembly GCA_044344875.1). Classification (GTDB taxonomy): domain Bacteria; phylum Myxococcota_A; class Polyangia; order Nannocystales; family Nannocystaceae; genus Xiheibacterium. Next base: position 29,805 of record JBIJCC010000015.1, on the reverse strand, counting down.
CCTGGTGTACCCGATCGACGCCGTCGGTCCGTTCCGTCAGTGCGGGCTGCTGTAGGGATCGGCCATGCCCAACGGTTCCTGTCTCTGCGGCGCGGTGCGCTTCGAGGTCGCGTGTGCCCTGCCACCGCCCGATGCCTGCCACTGCACCGCGTGCCGCAAGCAGTCGGGCCACTTCTTCGTGTCCACCGACGTCCCGCGCGCGGCCGTCACGATCCACGGGGCCGAGCACGTGACGTGGTTCCAGTCGTCCGAGAAGGCCCGCCGCGGCTTCTGCTCGACGTGTGGCGCGTCGTTGTTCTGGGATCCGCTGCACCACGACTGGATCGGCATCGCGATGGGGGCCTTCGACGGTCCCACCGAAACCGCGGTGCGGATCCACATCTTCGTGTCGCAGAAGGGCGACTACTACGAGATCGCGGACGGTCTGCCGCAGAACCAGCGCTGAGCGGGCGCGCGAACTACCTTGCCTCGTTGCGGTTGAACGCTTCGCGTTCAACCGCAACTCAGCCCTTCGCGACCCGCAGGAACACGACGCGCATCCGCAGGCCCGGGCGCGGCTCGACGTGGTGTTCGATCTCCGGCGGGATGATCGCGTGCTCGCCCGCGACGAGCTCGCGGTCGATTTCCAGGGCCGGCATCACGAAGCGTAGGCCGCCGGCGAGGACCTCGGCGCGGCCCCACACCCCGCCGCGCGTCGTGTGCTCGCGCCGCAGGCCCGCAGGCAGGGTGTGCTCGTCGAACTCGGGCGTCGTCTTGTAGGCGGTCGCTCCGTCGGGCAGCTCGAGCGCCGCGCAGCGCGTGCACTCGAGCGGCGCGCCGAGCTTCGCGGCGCGCTCGGCCTCGCTCGACAGCCACGGATACGACGATTGCGGTGGGCGGTGCCGGACATGGCGGCGGTGCCCGCAGTCGAGGGCGGCGATCCAGACCTCGCCGTGCCCGTCGGCGTCGCGGGTGAGCGCGACGATCGCCCGGGGAACATGGGAAGGCACGACCTCGACCGTACCAGGCCCCGTTCGGCGCCGCCGATTCCTATTTGACAACATTTCTTGTCCATTGTAGACCAGCGCCATGAGCGACGCCGCGATCGCCCTGGTGTCCGACAGCGCGCAGGCCCGCGCCGCGTTGACGCCGATCCGTCGGCAGCTGCTCGAGCTCCTGCGCAAGCCGGGGTCGGCGGCTTCGCTGGCGCAGGAGCTCGGCGTCGCGCGGCAGAAGCTCGGCTATCACCTGCGCGCGCTGGAGGCCGCGGGCCTCGTGCGCCTGGTCGAGGAGCGGCAGCGTCGCGGTTGCATCGAGCGGGTGTTGGTCGCATGCGCCGACGCGTTCGTGCTCGACCCGTCGATGATGGGCGCGCCGCGGCCTGCGGCCGTCGACGCGCAGGATCGTTTCGCGTCGGATCATCTGGTCCGCACCGCGGCGGAGGTCGTGCGCGAGGTGGCACGCATGCGCGCGGCCGCCGACGAGGCCGGCAAGCGCCTGCTGACGCTCACGCTCGAGGCCGATCTCGGCTTCGCGTCGCCCGAGGATTTCGATCGGTTCACCGCCGCGCTCACGGACGCGGTGGCCGAGCTCGCGCGCCAGTTCGCCCCACGCCGGGGCGCACGGCGCTTCCGCCTGCTCGCGGCCGCCCATCCAGCGGTGGCGAGCAAGGCCAGCCCCGCCGTGCAGTGAGGACAGCCCATGCCCGCATCCACCGATCCCCCCGCATCCCCGTCGTACGATCGACCCCTCGTCGAGGTCACCGTCAGCGCACCCGCAGCCGACGTGTGGCGAGCGCTGCGTGACCCCGCGGCCATCCGCGAGTGGTTCGGCTGGGACACCGACTCGCTGGAGGCCGAGATCCAGTACATCTTCGCCGAGCACGCCGAGGCCGACGACGAGGCCCGCGTGCTGCGGTTCGGCTTGGGCGATCGCTTCGAGGTCGAGGATCGCGGCGCCACGTGCATCCTCCGCGTCGTCCGCCCCGCGCCCACGGCCGACACCGATTGGGACGACGTCTTCGAGGACATGACGCAGGGCTGGATCGCGTTCACGCAGCAGCTCGCGTTCGCGTTCGCCAAGCACCGTGGGGAGCATCGCCGCACGCTGTACCTCTCGGGCTCGCCGCGCGAAGGCGAGACGTCGCTCGGCGCCGCCGCCCTCGGCCTCGCGGCGGTTCGCACCGGCGAGCGCTACGCGATCGCGCCGATGCCCGGCGAGTCGCTCGCGGGCGCCGTGTGGCACCGCGGCCGCCACCAGCTCGGCGTCAGTGTCGAGGCCTGGGGCGACGGCCTGCTCGTGGTGATGGATCGACCGGCCAACGACCGCTGGCCGCGGGGCGGAAGCCAGGCGATCCTCACCACCTACGGCCTCGACGACGCGGCGTTCGAGTCGCTGCGCGCCCGCTGGACCGCGTGGTGGGACGATCACTTCGGCCCCAGCGCGCAGCAGTCGAGCGAGTAGCCCGGGGCGTACGCGATCGCGGCGAAAGCCGGGTAGCATGGCGGCGTGAGTGAGGGGGGCACGCAGGAGCGCGCAGCCGGAGATGGGTCGGGCGTTCGACGGACGCCCGGCGGATCGCCACGCCGCGGGCAGGACTCGGTCCCGACCCACACACTCGTCGATCCGTCCGGCGACGACGCGGGCGCGACGCGGCCCGATCCCCTCGAGCGCGGGGCGAAGATCGGTCGCTACCTCGTGCTCGAGCGCGTGGGCGCCGGCGGGATGGGTGTGGTGTACGCGGCGTACGATCCGGATCTCGACCGGCGCGTCGCGATCAAGCTCCTGCACCACGACATCTCGCGTCCGGGATCGCTGAGCGACGGCCACGCCATGTTGCTGCGCGAGGCCCAGGCGATGGCCAAGCTCTCGCACCCCAACGTCGTCGCGGTGCACGACGTCGGGGTCCACGAGGGCGTGGTGTTCGTCGCGATGGAGTTCGTGCAGGGGCGGACCGTGGCCGAGTGGATCGCCGCCGAGGCTCGGCCCTGGCGGGCGGTGGTCGAGGTGTTCGTGGCCGCGGGGCGCGGACTCGCGGCGGCCCACGCCGCGGGCCTCGTGCACCGAGACTTCAAGCCGGCCAACGTGCTGCTCAGCGCGGATGGTGCGGTGAAGGTCACCGACTTCGGGCTCGCGCGCTGGCGCGGTGACCCTCCGCGCGAGCCGACGGACGGCGTCGTCGCGATCGTGGCGGGTTCGACCGGTCGGCTCGGCTCCGCGCTGACCCAGGCCGGCGCGGTGATGGGCACGCCCGCGTACATGGCCCCCGAGCAGCACCTCGGCCTGCCGATCGACGCGCGCAGCGATCAGTTCAGCTACTGCGTTGCGCTGTACGAGGGGCTGTACGGCGCGCGTCCGTTCACCGCGGCGGTCCCGTCGGCGCTGGCGATCGACATCGTCGAGGGCCGGCTCCCCGATGCGCCCGCGGGCAGGAAGGTGCCGGCGTGGCTGCGCGAGCTGCTGGTGCGGGGGCTCGAGCCCGACCCCGATCGCCGCCACCCATCGATGGCGGCGATCCTCGCCCAGCTCGAGCGCGACCCGAACGCCGCGCGGCGCACGTGGATGTTCGGGATCGGCGCGACCGGGGTGCTCGGGACCGTGCTCGGTGTGCAGCTGCTCGCGCGCGGCGAGGCGCCGTGCAGCGACATGAATCGCCACCTCGTCGGGGTCTGGGACGGCGACGCGCGCGAGCGGGTCCGCGAGGCGCTGTTCGCCACTGGCGTCGGCTTCGCGGCGAGCACGTGGGAGCGGGTCGAGCAGGGCCTCGATGCCTACGCCGAGGCGTGGAGCGCCGCGCGCGAGGACGCCTGCGCCGCGACGCGGATCCGCGGCGATCAATCCGAGGCGCTGCTCGATCTGCGAATGGCCTGTCTCGATGGTCGTCTGCACGACGTGCGTGCGCTGGTCGGTGTGCTCGCCGAGGCCGACCAGACCGTCGTCGCCAACGCGGTCGGGGTCGTCGCCGCGCTGCCGCCGTTGGGTCCCTGCTCGGACGCCCAGGGCCTCGGCGCCGCGACGCCGCGACCCGACGATCCGAGCACGCGCGCGGCCCTCGAGCTCGCCGAGCAGCGGCTCGCCGAGGCCGAGCAGTACGGCAAGGCCGGCAAGTACCCCGAGGCGCTCGCGCTCGCCCGCGCGGTGGTCGACGAGGCCGCGGCGATCGGCTACGCGCCGATGGACGTGCGTGCGTTGCGTCGTCGCGGCGCCCTCGAGCACACCAACGGCCTCGACGCCGACGCCGAACAGACCCTCGGCGCCGCGTACTTCCTCGCGGTGCGCAATGACGACGACGACCTCGCTGCCCAAGCCGCGGCCGAGCTCGTGACCGTGGTCGGGGAGGTCCTGCAGCGACCCGCCGAGGCCCGTCGATGGGCCGAGCACGCGGCGGCCCACGCCGACGCCGAGGGCGATGGGCTGCTGCAGGCCGCGGTGCCCCACGCGCTCGCCGGCGTCGCGCTGCGCCAGGGCGAGTACGACGAGGCCCGCCTGCTCGCCGCCCGTGGTCTCGCGCTGCGTGAGTCGTTGCTCGGGCCCGAGCACGACACCGTGCTGTCGTCGATCAACATGCTCGGGCTGATCGCGATCGAGACCGGTCGCTACGACGAGGCCAAGGCGTACTTCGAGCGCGCGCTCGCGATCGCGACGCGTCAGCTCGGCCCGGATCACCCCGAGCTGGCCAAGCCGATCAACAACCTCGCGAACATCGCGTGGCGCCAGGGAAAGTACGCCGAGGCCAAGGCCGCGTTCGAGCGGGCGCTCGCGTTGCAGCGCGCGGCGCTGGGCGACGGCCATCGCAACGTCGCTCAGCTCGAGAACAACATCGCCGCCGTCGCGATGTCGACCGGCGATCACGAGGAGGCGGGGCAGCGCTTCCTCCGGGCGCTGTCGATCTGGCGCGAGGCGCTGGGGCCCGAGCACCCGCTGGTCGCCGACGCGCTCAACAACCTCGCCGTGGTTGCCGCAGCGCGCGGGGAGTTCGAGCAGGCTCGCGACTACGACGAACGCGCCCTCGCGATCCGCGAGAAGACCATGCCCGCCGATCATCCGGCGGTCGCGCAGAACCTCGGCAACCTCGGGACCGATCTGTATCGGCTTGGTCGCGTGAACGAGGCGCTGGTGCTGCACCAGCGCGCCCTGGCGATCTACGAGAAGAAGCTCGATCCGAGCCACGACGACATCGCGCTGACGCTGACCGCCCTCGGGGACGATCGACTCGCGAAGGGCGAGGCCGAGCAGGCGCTGGCGTTGCTCGAGCGGGCGCTGCAGCTGCGCGAGAAGGCCGAGATCGCGGCGACCGACCTCGCGCGGACGCGGTGGTCCCTGGCGCGAGCGCTCACCGACGTCACGCAGGGGCGGCTCCGCGATCCAGCGCGCGCCCGCGGTCTCGCCCTGCAGGCGCGCGTCGCCTTCGCGGAGTCGCCCGGGATCACCGACAACCCGCTGGCGGCGATCGACGCTTGGCTCGCCCGACCCTGAAGCCGCGGCGCTGGGGCCGGCGTGGAACGAGACAGACGTCGATCGGCGCCGCGCGTTGCTCGAGCTGGTCTGGGCAGACGACGGACGGCTGGTCGAGATCGTCGGATTCTTCGACGGCTGACCCTCGGCCGCGGCGCCTGCAGGTCGATCGCCCGTGGCCCTGGCGGGGTGGAGAACCGCGTTTGACCGGACCCTCGACGGCTTTTTGTCATAGGAATTTTTGGTATTGTGGATTGCTTCTCCGCATGGCAATGATCGCGGTCCGATGTTCAGCAAGCGCCGCAAGCCCCCCGTCTCGGAGATGAAGGCCCTCGCGGAGGCACCGACCGCGCCGCCCGTCGTCGCGAACGTGCCGGAGCCCGAGCCGGTCCCCGTGGTCGAGCCCGAGCCGCCGCGCTGCGCGAACGTCATCGCCAGCGACGCGCGGATCAAGGGGTCGATCGTCGCCGTGCAGGACCTCGAGATCGCCGGCATCGTGCGGGGCGACGTCGAGTGCCACGCGCGGCTCGTCGTCGCGCCGGGTGGCGAAATCCACGGCCAGGTCACCGCGCGCGAGCTGATCCTGCACGGGCTCGTGCAGGGCGACGTCGAGATCTCGGGTCGGCTCGCGATCGGCAGCGAGGGGCGTCTCATCGGTGATGCCTCGGCCCGCGCGGTGTCGATCGAGGAGGGCGCGGTCGTCAGCGGCAGCTGCTCGATGGGGCGCCGCGGCGCGACCCCGGCGAACGACGAGCCCGAGACGATCTTCCTCAGTCGCATCATGGACGACGACGACGACGGAGGCGTGATGCCGATCGGTCGCACGGCCGTCGGCGCGTAGCCGCGCGGGCAATCGCAGCGCGGGCGTGCGTGCCCCCGTGATACGCTCGTCCTCGATCATGCACGCCCGTCCCTGCGCGATGCTGTTGCTCGGTGCCTTGGTCGGCTGCGCCGGCGGCTCCGACACGGCGCGGGACAGCGCAGGGGAGATCGGGCCCGGGGACGCCGAGGGGTCGAGCACCGCCACCTCGGGCGCGACGCAGGCCACGACGACCGACGAGCCGGCCAACTGCGTGCCGGGCCAACAGATCGAGTGCGCGTGCCCGGGCGGCGCCCCCGGGGCGCAGGCGTGCCTGCCCGACGGATCCGGCTACGACGTCTGCGAGTGTCCGAGCGCCGACAGCGGGGAGTCGACCAGCGGCGAGACGGCCCCGACCACCGACACGTCGGGCACCACCGTGGGCTCGACCGGCGGTACCGACGATGATTGCAACGCGTGCGGCACCGCGGCGCTGGCGGGCGTCTGCGCGATGAGCCTCCAAACCTGTCTCGCCGACCAGATGTGCGCGACGATGGTGGGCTGCACCCAGCAGTGTGGCATCACCCAGGCATGCGCCGACGGCTGCATGGCGGGGACGATGGACGACGCCGCGATCGCGATGTTCCAGACGCTGGTGTCGTGCGTGCTGGAGGCGTGTCCATCGTGCGGTGGCATGCTCTGAGGTCCGGTGCGTCGCCATGGCCGACGACGCGATCGACCTCAACCCGCTCCGGGTCCTCGACGCGCTGCTCGCCACGCGCAGCGTGACGGCGGCGGCCGAGCGCCTCGGTCTGTCGCAGTCGGCGACCAGTCACGCGCTGGCGCGCCTGAGGGACGCGCTCGGTGACGCGCTGCTCGTGCGCGGCCGTGGCGGCCTGGTCCCGACCGCGCGCGCCGAGGCGATGCGCGCTGGCCTGGCCGACGCGCTCGCGGCGATGCAGAGGGTCGTTGCACGGCCCGATCCGTTCGTCCCCGCGACGGCGCGACGGACCTTCCGCATCGCGAGCGCCGACTACACCGAGTTCCTCCTGCTGCCCCCGCTCATGCGGCAGCTCGCGGACCTGGCCCCGCACGTCGATCTCGTCATGCGCAACGTCGCGGGCGAGCTCATCGGCGAGCTCACGCGGGGCGACTGCGACATGGGTCTCGGTCCCGCCGTGTCGAGCAATGATCGGCCGGGGATCCGCTCGCGTGCCCTGTTCGACGACGCGTTCGTCTGCGTGGTGCGCCACGATCACCCGGCGCTCGGGCGGCGCTGGACGGCGGAGCGCTTCGCCGCGCTCGCCCACGCCTTCATCGCCCCGCGCGGCCAGCCCGGCGGCGTCGTCGACGACGCGCTCGCGAAGCTGGGCCTCACTCGACGCGTCGCGCTCATGGTCCCCGACTTCCTCGCGGCGCCCTTTGTCATCGCGCAGACCGACCTCGTCCTCACGCTGCCGGAGCGCGTCGCTCGGGCCTTCGCGGCCTCGCTGCCCCTGGTGATCGTCCCACCGCCGCTGGAGGTCCCGGGGTTCTCGATGATGTTGCTGTGGCACGACCGCGTGCACGAGGATCCCGCGCAGCGCTGGCTGCGGGACCGCATCGTCGACGCGGCCCAGGAGGCGACGCCGCGGGCGCCGGGCCGCACGAAGGCGCTCGACGCGGGGCGACGCAGGCCGCCCAGGGGGCCGTGACAAATCACGTGGCGCATCCGTTCGTGCTACGTGGCACCCATGCGACAGCTCGCGGAAGATCTCTGGGTCGTCGAGCGGCCCCTGCGGTTCGGGGGGCTGCCGCTCGGCACGCGCATGACGGTGGTGCGACTGCCAGGCGGCGGGTTGTTCCTGCACTCGCCCGTGGCGCTGGACGACGAGCTGCGTGAGGCGCTGTCGGCCGTCGGTACGCCGCGGTGGGCGGTGGCGCCGAACCGCTTTCATCACCTCTACATCGGGCAGTACCGCGACGCGTTCCCGGAGGTCGAGCTGTTCGCCGCGCCGGGCCTGCCGGAGAAGCGCCCCGATCTGCAGTTCGACGCGGTGCTCGGCGACGCGGCCCCGCCGGCGTGGGCCGAGCACCTCGACCAGGAGTGCTTCGCGGGCTTCCCGATGACGAACGAGGTCGTGTTCTGCCACCGAGCGAGCCGGACGCTGCTGCTCTGCGATCTGGCGTTCAACCTCGGCCGCGAGGCCGCGCTCGTCACCCGCATGGCCTTCCGCGTCCTCGGTGGCTACGGCCGCCTCGGCCCCACGCTGCTCGAGAAGGTGATGATCCGCGACCGCGAGGCCGCGCGCGCGTCGATGGAGCGGATCCTGGCGTGGGACTTCGACCGCGTGGTGGTGACCCACGGCGCGGTGCTGGAGGCCGGAGGGCGCGAGGCGTTGCGGGCGGGGTATCGGTGGTTGGTGGGGTAGGGGGCTACTGCAAGCAGACGGGGCAGCCGTTCTGAGAGCACACCGCCAGCGCGCCCGAGATCGTGTCCGGGTTCATCAGGTCGAGCAGCGAGATGTTGCAGTCGCCAGCGCACCCGATCGCGCCGCCGAGGCCGGGGTTCATCGCGGCGCAGTCCTGGAAACACACGCACCCCGCGTCGGTCTGGCACGCCTCGAGCTCGGCACAGCACGAGTCCTTCACACACATCGCGCACTCGTCTTCCGTGACCTCGGGCGCGCAGACGTCCGCGGCGCCCGTGGTGCCCGAGTCCCCCGAGCTCGTGCCGGGGTCGCCGGTGGTGGTGCCGGGCTCGTCGGTGGTGGTGCCCGGCCCGTCGGTGGTGGTGCCGGGCTCGTCGGTGGTGGTGCCCGGCACGTCGGTGGTCGCGGTATCCGACGCCGTGGTGTCGGCCGTCGAGTCTGCGGTGGTGTTCGAGGCGGTGCCGGGCGTGGTGTTGGTGCCGCTGCTGCTGCCACCGCCGGTCGAGGTGGTGTCCGCGTTGGTGCCGGAGGCTCCGTCCTCGTCACCCGCACAGGCAGCGGTGAGCAGGAGGGCGAGGGCGAGGTTCATTCGTCGGTGAGTCATGCAAGTCTCCAAGAAAAGGGTCGAGCGCCGATCCTATCAGAGCGCTACCTCGCCGCCCCCCCGCGGAATAGTGACCAAATCGCTTTGGTACCCCCGCCCCGTGAGCATCGTCGAGTGGATTCGCGCGGTGGTCGAGGGCGGTGGGACGTCGCTGGCCGGTCTCGCGTTGCTCCCCGTCGGGATCGGGGGCGGTGCGGCGTGGCTCCACGGGCGCGGGGATCGGCGGGCGTCGCAGTGGGTCGCGAATCTCGGCATCGCGGTGGCGCTGGGCGTCGTGCTTGCGACGGCGTGCTCGATGATGTGGGCCCGTGCCCACGGCGTCGACCTGCTCGCCGACGTCGGCGTCGGGTGGTTCGTCGTGCCGGTGTGGATGGTCGTCGCCGCGGTGTGGATCGAGGCGCGGCTGCACCCCGGGCGTCAGGAGACGCTGCGTCGGCCGGTGCGCCGCGCGATCGCGATCGTCATCGTGCTCGCCCTGCTGTACTGGCTACTGTCGACGATGCGCGTGTGGATGATGGTCCACACCGGCGTCATGGGGCTCTTGCTGTTCCTCGCGGCGATCGCCGGGCTGCTCTACGTGCTGGTCCGGCGCGCGGTGTGATGCCGCGGACTCACCGTGGCGCGAGGGGCACCCCGAACACCACGTAGCCGCGGCCCGAGGACTCGCCGTTGGGATCGGCCCGCTCGGCGCCGATGATCAGGTCGCGGACGCCGTCGCCGTTCACATCGCCCGCACCGTCGACCGCGACGCCCGCGGCATCGGCGGCCAGCTCACCGTCGATCGCGAAGCCGCCGGCGTCGGCCCCGACGGCGCCGAGCAGCACGGGGTCGGTGTCGGCCTTGCCGAGGACCACGTAGCACCGACCGGACTCGCCGCCCATCGGGTCGGCCCCCGGCGCGCCGATGACGAGGTCGTCGCGACCGTCGCCGTCGAGGTCACCGACGCCAGCCAGCGAGCGACCGGCCTCGTCCTGCGTGGCGACGCCGTCGATCGCGAAGCCGCCGACGCCGAGGCCCACGTCCGCGAGCAGCACGGGATCCGTGTCGGCCTTGCCGAACACGACGTACGCGCGGCCGCTCTCGACCGCGGCGGTGTCGGCCCGGAACGCGCCGACCAGGACGTCGGCGAGGCCGTCGCCGTCGATGTCGCCCGCGCCGCTCACCGGGAATCCGGCGTAGTCCGACGCGGCCGCGCCGTCGATCGCGAAGCCGCCGGTGCCGGCCGCCACGTCGACGAGCAGCACGGGATCGGTGTCGGCCTTGCCGAACACGACGTAGCCGCGCCCCGCGTCGCCGCCGTTGATGTCGGCGTACGGGGCTCCGATGACCAGATCGCCGATGCCGTCGCCATCGATGTCGCCCGCGCCGCTCACGGAGATCCCGGCGTTGTCGTAGGCCGCCTCGCCGTCGATGGCGAAGCCGCCGTCACCCGCCGCGATGGCGCCGAGATCGACCGTGTCGGTGTCGGCCTTGCCGAACACGACGTACGCGCGCCCCGACGCGTCGCCGCTGGGCCCGGCGAAGAACGCACCGACGACCACGTCGTCGAGGTCGTCGCCGTTGACGTCGCCGACGCCGCTCACCGAGAAGCCCGCGCGATCGCCCGCGGACTCGCCCTCGAGGCTGAACCCGCCGATCCCCGCGACCACGTCCTCCAGATCGACGCCCCCGCCGTCGGCCTTGCCGAACACGATGTACGCGCGACCGGAGTCGCCGCCGTTGGCGTCGGCGTACTGCGCCCCGACGATCACGTCGTCGAGGCCGTCACCGTCGACGTCGCCGGCGCGGCTGACCGAGATGCCGGCGTTGTCGTCCATCGCCTCGCCGTGCAGGGCGAATCCCCCGTTGCCGGCGACGATCTCCGCGAGCTGCACCGGCTCGGTGTCGGCCTTGCCGAACACCACGTAGGCCCGGCCGGAGTCGCTGCCATTGGGGTCCGCCCGGTTGGCGCCGACGATCACGTCGTCGAAGCCGTCGCCGTCGACGTCGCCGGCGTGGCTCACCGCGTGGCCGGCCCGATCGCCGATGAGCTCGCCGTTGAGGATGAAGCCGCTGATCCCCATCGCGACGTCACCGAGCGGGACGAGGTGGGGGGCGACGTGGATCGTCACCGTGCCGGTCACCTCGTCGATGCCGTCGGTCACGGTGTACTCGAAGGTGTCGGGACCCCAGAAGCCCGGAGCGGGCGCGTAGGCGATCGCACCGTCGGCGTCGACCATCACGGTGCCGCCGTACTGACTCAGCGCGTCGGCGTCGCTGACGGTCAGCGCGTCGCCGTCGGCGTCGACGTCGTTGGCGAGCACGCCCTCGGCGGCGTCGACCGCCAGCGCCTCGTCCTGCACGGTGTACGCGACGTCGTCCGCGGCGACCGGGGCCGCGTTGAGCGGGCCGGTGCTGCCGCCCGAGCTCGACTCGGTGGCCGTCGTGGACGCGGAGGTGTCGCTGCCCTCGGCGCTCGCGCTGGCGATCGTCGTACCCGCGCTGGTGTCGGCGGTCGTGAGCGTGTCGGTCGACGGTCCGCTCGCGGACTCGGTGCCGCTGTTGTCACCCGAGGAGCCGTCTTGGGGGCCGGCCGAGCCGTCGTCGCCACAGGCCACGAACAGCGCGGCGAACCACGGGAATCGAAGGGCGAGCGGAGTGCGGCGCATGATCGGTCGTCCGAGGCTATCACCGCGGGCCGCCGACCGGGCCCACGGACGTCGGCGGCTCACTTCCGCGCGGCGCTGCGGCCAGCGCTCGCTACGGTTGATTCGCCTCGATCCGCGTCTCACCGAGCGACGCGAGGATCACATCGGTGGCCTTCTCGCTGACCATGTAGATGGGCATCACGATGAAGAACCCGGGGATCTCCGGGAACACCGAGGCGTCGACCACCCGCAGCCCCGAGACGCCGCGGACGCGGAACTCGCTGTCGAGCACCGCCATCTCGTCGTCGTCGGCGCCGATCTTCGCGGTGCACGAGGCGTGGTGCCCCCAGGCCTCGTCCTTCACCCACGTGCCGACCTGTGCGGCGGTCTTCACCGCGGGTCCCGGCCACACCTCGTCGAAGCGGCCGAAGAACGGCGCGCCGAGGAGCGTCCGCGCCTTCTTGCCGATCTCGCGGACGAACGCGACGCCGCGGATCATCGCGTCGAGGTCGTGTGCGGCCTCGCCGTTGGCGGTGTCGCCGGCGTCGAAGTACGCGAAGTCGATCGCCGGTGTGTCGCGCGGATCCGCCGAGCGCAGGGTGACCGAGCCGGCGCGGTTGCGGGTGTGGCCCTTCAGGATCAGCCAAGTGAAGAGGCTGCGATCCGACAGCGCATCCTTGGAGTAGCCGGGCTCGTAACCGGCGAACTTGCCGGGCACACCGAAGATGAACAGATCGGGGTCGGGAAGGTCGCGCGACGATCGCTTCACCAGCGTGACCACGCCGCCGTTGGATTGATAGGGGCCCGTGCCCCGCTCCCAGTCGTCGAGGCACGGATCGGCGTTGGGGTCGGTGCCGAGCGTGCAGTCGGCGAGCGTCGCGAAGTCGCCGCGGGCCTTGCTGACGACGCCGACCTCGTAGCGATCCTGCAGGTTCTCGCCGACGCCGGGGGAGTCGACGCGGACCGGGATTCCCTTCGCGGTGAGCTCGGCCGAGGGGCCGATGCCCGAGAGCTTGAGGATCTGCGGCGTGTTGAAGGCACCCGCCGCGACGATCACCTCGCGCTGGGCGAGGACGGTCTGCGCCGGCGGTGGAGCATCGGTGGTCGTCGCGCTCGGGTCGGCGCGGTACTGGTGCTTGCCCGAGGTGAACTCGACCCCGACCACCCGCGGGCGGCCCTCGGCGTCGGGCGCATCGGCGTAGATCAGCTTCGTCACGAACGCGCCGGTCTGGATCGTCAACGGGAAGCCGGCCTGCTGGGTCTCGCGCAGGTACTCGCGCACCGCGTGGCGCTTGCCGTCCTTCATCGCGAGCGGGAACGGATAGGCGCCCTCGTGTTCGGGGCCGATGGCGTTGATGTCCCGCGTGAGCAGACCGGTCAGCTCGCTCAGATCGCCGAACAGCTGCCCGAGCGAGCCCTCGCCGCTGGCGTCGACGAAGGCGAGGACCGCGGCCTTCACCACCGCCTGCAGCTTCACGTCGAACAGGGCGACCTTGGGGTCCGCGAACTCGCGGCCGAGCCAGCGCAGGACCCGATCGGCGTAGGGGTGCATGCGGTCGGCCTGCCACGAGCCATCGCCGGTGAGCTCGGCGATGCGATTCCAATCGGAGTCGTGGGGCACGATCGTGATCATCGCGTTGTGGGCGGTGCACCCGCCCAGCGCACCGGCTCGCGGATAGAGAACGCCCTTGGGCGCGCCCGTGGCGTCGTCGAACACCAGCTTGGTGTCGCGCGCGGCCCGGCTGGGATCGGCGTAGTGCGAGACGAAGTAGTCCCACCGCATCGCCGGGTCCTCGGTCGAGAAGCCGTGGTACGCCGGCACCTGGTAGTTGATGTTGCCGCCCTGGTCCTCGCCGGCCTCGAGCAGCAGCACGCGGTGGTTGTTGCGGGCGAGGTTGGCCGCGAGCGGTCCACCGCCGGCGCCCGAGCCGACGATGATGAACTCGAAGTCCTCGGGCCCGCCGAGGTCGTCGCACTTGCCGTCGACGCAGACGTCGTCGTCCTCGGCGCGAGAGTCGGCCTCGTCGCACGCGGGCGCCCACGCGATCGCGAACAGGGCGACCAACGCGAAGACGCGGTGCAGGACCAGGCGAAGGGCGGGCGATTGAACGCGTCCGTGGGGGCGCGTGGGTACGGTCGGGATCATGATCAGCCTTCCTCCGTGGTCGTGCACACCTCGGCGACGGCGGCGTCGGCGGCGGCGCACGGGTGATCGCCCGCGGCCGCGGTCCAGCCGTCGAACGCGGCGCAGTCGGTCAGCGCGCCCACGCACTCGAACACCGCGCGCTGGGCCTCGCCGCACGCCGGGCCGATCGCGTCGGCGCCGGCCTGGGCCTCGGCGCACGCGCTCGCGCAGGCCTGCGCGTCGGACTCGGTGCAGCCGGCGGCCAGGGTGCAGAACCCGTCGCACGCCGGATCCGCGGCGCTCGGAGGGGCGCACGCCGCTGCGGCGCCCTGGTCCTCGGCCGCGCACGGGTAGCCCTCGGTGCCAGCTTGGTACGCGGCCGCGGCGTCGCAGTCGAGCCCTGCGACGCACACGAGCAGCGCGTCCGTGGCGGACTCGCATTCGCTCGAGTGGGCGGCGGCGTCGGCCTGCAGGCCCGCGCAGTCGAGGAGGCAGTCGCCCTCGGCGGCGCCGAGGCACCCCGAGAACACCGCACAGCTCGCGTCGCAGGTGCCCGATGGCTGGACGCCGAGATCGGCGCGGACCGGCGGCACATCGAGCTTGCCGACCGCGCCGTCATCGAGGCCGTCGAGGTCGTCGCACTTGGCCCCGAGACAGCCGCCGTCGTCGGCGGCACCATCCTCCGAGCCGCCGTCCTTGCAGGCGACCACCTTTGCGGCGGTGAGCCCCGCCGCGAGCAGCACCACCGTCGTTCGTCGCCACGTCATGTCGTTCATCCCTCCGTGTCCCAGCCGAGCGCTCGACCGAGCATGGTCGCGACGCGGTGTCTGTCGGTCGTCGTGTCGCCGCACATCGCCCGCAGGATCATCCCGCACACGGTGAGCAGCACGAGGTCGCGCTCGGCTTCGTCGCCGAGCTCGAGCACCTCGCCGATCGCCCGCGCGTACCGAGTGCGCAGGCGGATCAAGGTCTGCGTCCACGCCTCGACCTGCTCCTCGGTGTCGAGCTGCCCCGAGTACTCGACGAGCACGCGGTAGTGCGTGACGAAGCGCGGCATGTCGTGCTCCATCCCCGCGAGCAGAAGGTTCAGCCGCGCCGCGGGGGTCGGCGCGGCGGCGCGCAGCACCGACGTCCCGCGATCGACGTCGGTGTCGACCGCGGCGTGGGCGACGGCCTCGAAGAGCGCGGCCTTGCCGGGGAAGTAGTGGTAGAGCACGCCGGTCGACACGCCGAGCTCGGTCGCGATCTGCCGCATGTTGAGCGCCGCGTAGCCGGAGCGCGCGAACAGGGGCGTGCAGGCGAGCGCGAGCTCGCGGCGTCTCTCGTCGTGGTCGAGGGCCTTGGCCATCCGGGTGCGGATGCATAACGAACGTTCGGTATGTATCGCAAGTGCGCGTCGCCAAAGGGCTCTTCCGCCGCCTCGAACGGCGTTCGGGCGCGCGAGCGGGTCGGGGGCGAGCGGCGGGCCCGAGGCTTCAGGGCGCCGGCGAAGCGGCGTCGGCCCCGAAGGTCTCCGCGAGCCAGCGTTCGATCTCGCCGAGTCGCTCGGGCCGATTGCCCGGCGCCGCGCGGTAGCCCGCGCGCGCGTCGAGGGCGAGCGCGTGGGCGAGGGATCGATCTTCGCCGAGGGTGACCAGGGCGCGCGCGAGGAGGAAGCGCGCGTCGAACTCCTCCTCGTACTCGCCGAGTCGCACCGCATAGATGGCGACGGCCCGCCGAGCGCGCGCGGCTGCGTTCGCGGGCTCACCCGCCTCGAGGTCGAGCTCGCCGATCGCGGTCAGTGCGTGGGCGATCTTCGGATGGTCAGGGCCGAGCGCGCCCTCGGACAGGGTGAGCGCGCGCTCGTACTGCACGCGGGCCTCGGCGGGAGCTCCGAGGATTCGCAAGCCGTCGCCGAAGTTCATGCGCACGCCCGCGGCACTCAGCGCATCGGTCTCGTCCGGCGCCAAGGCCAACGCCTGCGCGTGCAACAGACGAGCGCTCGCGGCATCGCCGGAGCGCTCGTACACCCGCGCGAGCGACTGGAGGAAGACGCCGACGTCGGGGTGGAGCGCACCACGGGCGGCGCGGGTGCTCGCCAGCGCAAGCTCGAGCTGTGCGCGCGCAGCGTCGAGGTCGCCACGGACGATCAGGAGTTCGCCCATGTAGATCTGCGCCACCGCGACGCGTGGGTGATCAGGGCCGAGTGCTGCCTTCCGCAGCACGATCGCGCGTTCGTACGCCTCCAGCGCATCCGCGTACTCACCTCGACCCTTCGCCACGATGCCGAGGTTCATGATCGGGTCGGTGGTGTTCACGTGCGTGGACCCGTAGATCGCGGAGAACACCGTCAGCACCCGGTCGTACAGCGCGTGGGCACGGGGATAGTCCCCGGTCTCGTGGTACGCGGGCGCGAGGTCCAGGGCGATCTTGGCGGTCTCGGGGTGCTCGGGACCGAGGACGCGCTCTGCGATCGCGAGCCCGCGACCGCAGAGCTGGATCCACGCCTCGTAGTCGGCGCGGGCCCGGTAGGTGACACCTAGTCTGCACAGCAGGCGCGCCACCGCCGGGTGCTCCGTCCCCAGGGTCGATTCGTAGAGGCGGAGCGCCTGTTCCCGCGCAGCCTTGGCCTCGTCGGGGCGCGCCGCCACCTCGCTGATCCCCGCGAGTGCGGTGAGTCGAAGACCCTCGCGCGTCGCGTCGGGGCTGCGGGCGTGCGCTGCGGCGACCTCGGCCAACCGCAACCACGCGAACCCCTCCTCGAAATCCTCGCGGCTCCCGCCGGAGACGGACGCGCGCTGGATGGCAGCCATCTCGGCGACGTCCCAGGCGCCCACGCCCGCGGCACCGTAGAAGGCCTCGCTCGCGGCGAGCTCCGCCTCTGCGAGTCGACCGTCGCGCTGCGCTCGTGACGATGTCGCCACGCGGATCCGGGCGGCGAGCGCCCGAGCTCCGGCCGTCTCGACCTGCTGCAGCAGCGCGTCCATCGCTTCGGTCGACCGGGGGATCCCGGGGCCCCATGTGCGCAGCCGCGTGTACTCGCCGAACATCTCGCTGAGGCTCGCGCGCTGCTCCGGCGGCGGCGCGGGGGTCTGCACCAGCACCGCTTCGTCGCGGCAGCCCATCAGCAGAGGCAGGCCTGCGGCTGCGTGGACCGACCCCAAGATCTGCTGCGTCTCGGCCTGCGCGAGCATCTCCACCAGCGCCGCCAACTCCATGCGTCGCTCGTCGAGGCACCACTGCGAGGCGTCGAGCAGCTCCGGCGACCACACCTCGCGCACGTCGCCGTCGAGGCAGGTCTCGGTCTGCGCCTCGGACCACGCGGCGGCGTAGGCGTCGAGCCACGGCGTGACCTTGTCCGCCATCGTGTGGGCGATCGACAGCTCGCTCGCCGCGAAGTGCGTCGCGATCGTGGCCCGGACGTCGTCGTTCCACACCTCGGCGATCGCGTCGCCAGCGGATCGGCAGGCGGCGATGCGGCGGTGCTCGTCGACCTCCCCGGCCCCGACGATCGCCACCGACGCGGCCGCGGCACCGATCGCCCCCACGGCCCAACGCCGGCGACGCGCTCGGCCCTGCCCGCGCTCGAGCGCGGCGAGCAACGCCGCCATGCTCGGCCAGCGATCGTTCGGATCGCGCGCGAGACCGCGGACGAGGATGCGCTCCAACCACGTCGGCACGCCGCTCCCAGTGGGCGGCGGCTCGGGCACGCCGCGATAGACCTCGGCCGCGAGCTCGAACACCGTGTCGCCGCGAAAGGGCCGTCGGCCGCAGGCCGCCTCCCACGTCGCGACGCAGAACGCGAACTGATCGGCGCGTGGATCCACCGCCTCGCCCGCGAACAGCTCGGCGGCCATGTACCCCGGCGTTCCGAGCAGCTGGCCGGTTCGGGTCATCTCGTCACGGAGGCGGCCGTGTCGCGCCGAAGGCTCGATCACGTCCTCGCTCGCGTCACCCTCGACCGCATCGCGCGGCCCCTCGGTGTGCCGCGCCAGGCCGAAGTCCATCACCCGCACCACCGCCGGGAGCGCCGCATCGGCGTGCCCGCCGAGCATCACGTTCTCGGGCTTGAAGTCGCGGTGCAGCAGGCCGGCCGCGTGCGCGGCGGCCAGTCCGTGTCCGGCGCGCAGCATCACCGCGAGCGCGTCCTGCCAGCGTCGCGCGCCGTGCTCCATCCACCGGCGGAGGGTCCCGCCGTCGACGAACTCCATCGCGAGGAACACCGCGTCGTCGTGACTGCCGGCGTCGAACACCGTGACGACGTTCGGGTGGTTGAGCTTCGCGAGCGCCTGGGCCTCGCGCACCATCCGCGCGCGCGCCTCGGCGTCACGGCCGACGTCCCGCGTCGCGGACGACACGAGCTTGAGCGCGACCTTGCGGTCGAGCTCGGGATCGTAGGCGGCGTACACGACGCCCATGCCGCCCTGACCGATCCACTCCAGCACGACGTAGCGGCCGATCGCGGCGCCGCGGCGCAGATTCCCGCCGGGCCGCGGCGTCGCGGCCTGCGACGGTGGAGCCTGGCCGAACACGCGCAGGTGCACCGCGTCGCGGAGTCGATCGACGTCGACGCCATCGAGGCGCGCGCCATCGAGGGTCACGGCCTCGCCGAGGTCGTCGGCCCCATCGGCCGGACGGGGCGTCCTCGCGTCGTCGGGCGTGGCCAAGTCCGGGGAATCCGCGGGCAGTATGCCCGGGAAACGCCCTGGCAAGCGCGGGTCACCCGTCCGCTCCACACGCCACCTCCGCCCCGTGGATCTCGAACGCGAGCTGCGTCGCCGGTTGGCCCGGGTAGCAGTCCTCGAAGTGGGTGAACGCGTCGCAGTCCATCAGATCGAGGTGCGCCGCCGAGGGCGAGGTGGTCGGCACCGTCGACAGGCGGATGCCGAGCCGCTCGCCGGCCTGCATGATGCCGAGGACCGACACCCACGAGCGGCCCGGCGGCGCGACGACGGGCTCGGCGAGCGAGATCGTGTAGAGGGTGTCGAGCGTCCACGGCTCGGACGACGCCTGCGTGGTGGTCTCGCTGAAGTACCGGATGTTCGGCAGGTCGCCCGCGTCGTCGTAGAGGTTCACCACGAACTCCTGCGTCTGTGGCGCAGGACCCGGCGAGTACCCGGCGACGATCGCGACCGCCGAGATGCACCAGCACTGCCCGGGCGGGACCTCGAAGTCGTCCGCGGACTCGTCGTAGTCGCCGCTGTTCTGGTTCCACCACGACAAGAGGTAGGTCAGGAACGAATCGCCGGGGGACCCGACGCTGCCCGCGCTGCTGAAGAGCACGGTCGACTCGATCCCGTCGCAGTCCGCCGTGATGCCCGTGTCCGTGGTGCCGTCGTCGGTGTCGTCCGGCGCCGTGCTGCCGGTGTCGAGCGGCTCGGCGCCCGAGGACGAGCCCGGCTCGTCGGTGCCCGAGGTCCCGTCGGCGGTCGCCGTGGCGCCGGTCTCCGGTCCCGCGTCGACACCGCTGCTCTCCCCGGTGGTGGCGTCGGGGGACGGCGTCTGGGTCGACGGATCGCCGCAGCCGAAGCCGAGCAACGACGCCACGAGGGAGGGGAGGAGTCGCGAGGGGGTACGCATCTACCCGACCGAGTGTCCGCACCCCGCCCGGCTGATCGCGCAGCGATCGGCGGACGATCCGCGTTCTGCTACCGTGGCGCCGCCCGATGCCTGCGCCGCCCAGCGATGACGACGACGTCCTGTACCGCGCGTGGGCCAGCGGCGACGCCGCGGCCGGTGGACAGCTCGTCGATCGGCACCTGCGGCGACTCGCGCGGTTCTTCGCCAACAAGGTTCGCAGCGCGCCCGATGCCGAGGAGCTCGTCGCCGAGACCTTCGAGATCTGTGCGCGCAAGCT
Organism: Nannocystaceae bacterium; assembly: GCA_044344875.1. Classification (GTDB taxonomy): domain Bacteria; phylum Myxococcota_A; class Polyangia; order Nannocystales; family Nannocystaceae; genus Xiheibacterium. The sequence continues at coordinate 9,970 of JBIJCC010000015.1, read as the reverse complement.
CGGCGACTGGACCGGCGCCGGCAGCTTCCGCGCCTACCTGCTCGGGGTCGGCCACAACGTCCTTCGCAACTACCTGCGCAGCAAGGTCCGCAACGGTCGCGAGATCGATCCCGAGACCGACCACATCGCGGCGCTCGGCCCCTCGCCGGTGACGCTCGTCGGCGATCACCGCGAGCAACGATTGCTGCTCGAGGGGCTGCGCCGCATCCCCATCGAGCACCAGCTCGTCCTCGAGCTGTCGCACTTCGAGGAGATGTCGCGCTCCGAGATCGCGGCGGTCCTCGGCATCCCCGAGGGCACCGTCGCCAGCCGGATCCGCCGCGCCCACGAGCTGCTCGCGACGGCGCTGGGCGACCTGGCCGGCGCGCCCGAACTCCTGCGGTCGACGTTGCACGGGCTCGGCGACTGGGCCGCGGCCCTGCGCGCGCGACTCGCCGCGGGTGACGTGCACGCCGGTCCGCGGCGCTGATCCGCGCTGCCGTTCACGGCAGCGCGAACGCCAACACCCCGTCGTCGCCCTCGTCGTGGCACCCCGTGCATTGCGGGGCGTCGAAGGACTCGACCACGACGTCGTCGTTGCCGCGGTACTCCGCCCAGAACCACCGACCGTCGCGCTTCTCCATGGCGGCGACGAAGCGCAGGTCCTCCCCTTCGGCGTCGGCCCACGCGTCCTTCACGATCAGCGAGCCGTCGGGCCAGGCGGTCAGCGGGACGGCGGCGGCGACCGCCTCGCTGACGGTGTCATCGACGTACATGTCGAGGAAGTCGCCGTGGGGGCCGCCCGCCGCGGGCGAGAGCGGGGTCTCCCAGCCGGGGGCGCGGGCGAACGCGCGGTAGTCCTCGGCGCGCAGCTGCTCGAGGAACTCACCGCCGGCCGCGGGGGCACAGGCGCACACCAACAGGATCGCCGAGAGGCTCCGCATCGCCGCCAGTATGCCCGGTCCCCCACGGTGGTTACGGCGCCAGTCCGCGGAGAATCAGCCCGACGTTCTCCTCGATCAACACCTCGGGGTCCGACCACTTCTGCTGCGGCGAGAGGATCAGCAGCGCGAGCAAGCCATGCTGGGCCGCGAGCACCGTCTCGGCCATCGCGAACAGATCGCCCTGGCGCACCTGGCCGGCCTCCTGGCACCGGCGCAGACCCTCGACCAGGTACATGAACGTGTTGATCCGCGGCTGACCCCAGCGATCGATGTGCGAGAGCGGCGCGCGGTGATCCCAGGCGTCGCGCGGCCGGCGGGTCAGGAAGACCACGCGGTACTGATCGGGATTCGCCAGGCCGAAGCGCAGGTACGCGCGCAGCCCCTCGCGCAGCAGGTCGATTGGGGCGTCGTCGCGGGCGAGCAGGGCGTCGAGCGCCGGGGCGATCTGCGAGAACACCTGGTGGCAGACCGTGTCGAGCAGCTCGTCCTTCTCTTTGAAGTAGAGGTACAGCGCGGTCGACGAGATGCCAACCGCGGCCGCGACCTTGCGCATCGACACGCCCTCGTAGCCCTCGGACACGAGCAGCAGGGTGGCCGCCGCGACGATCTCGTTCTTGCGGTCGGCCCCCTCGCCCCGGCGCTTGCGGACGCTCTTGGGGGCGGCCCGCTTGCGCTGCCGAGTCAGGGGCCGCTTTGCCGCCATCCCCCTGTTCATGCCACGAAAAAGGCCGTGCGGCACCCGTAACATCGGCTATGTTATCATCGTTCACTGAACACTGGTAACCGAGCGGTTCCGTCCCGCCATGCCCGCTGCCGCCCTCGAGAGAGCCCCCGCCGCCCAGTCGGCGCCCCGGTCCCCGTGGACGTGGTCGATGACCACGAAGCTCGCGTGGCGGAACCTGGCGCACGATCGCGTGCGGCTCGTCGTCACCCTGGTCGGCATCGTGTTCTCGGTCGTGCTGATGGGGATGCAGTCCGGCCTGCTGGTCGGCTTCACGCGCACGACCACCGGCCTGGTCGACAACGCGCGGGCCGATCTGTGGATGGTGCCCAAGGGCACGCTCGACGTGGATCTCGGCGGCCCCCTCGACGAGCGTCGCCGCTACCAGGCGCTCGCGGTCGGCGGCGTCGCGAAGGCCGAGCCGTACCTCGTCAACTTCGCCCGGTGGAAGAAGCCCGACGGCGGCACCGAGTCGATCCAGCTGGTCGGTCAACAGCTCGGCGACGTGCTCGGGGGGCCGTGGAACCTCGAGGTCGGATCGGTCGACGATCTGCGGCGCCCCGACGGTGTGATCGTCGATCGGCTCTACGCCAGCAAGCTCGGGGTCTCGCAGGTCGGTGACACCGTCGAGATCAACGGCCGGCGCGCGCGCGTGGTGGGCTTCACGCGGGGCATCCGCACCTTCACGCAGTCACCGTACGTGTTCACGTCGCTGCCCAACGCCCGCGAGTTCGTGGGGCTGCCGAGCACGACGGTCGGCTACGTCCTGCTCGCACTGACACCCGGGGCCGATCCCGCGGCCGTCGAAGCCGAGATCGAGGCCCGAATCCCCGAGGTCGAGGTCTACCAGAGCGCCGCGTTCGCGGAGTCGTCGTCGTCGTACTGGCTGTTCACGACGGGCGCCGGCTTCTCGCTCATCATCTCGGCGCTGTTGGGCCTGGTCGTCGGCATCGTGATCGTCGCGCAGACGCTCTACGCCTCGACGATCGATCGGCTGCCCGAGTACGCGACGCTGAAGGCCATGGGCGCGCCCAACTCGTACCTGTACCGCATCATCGTCACGCAGGCCGGCATCGGCGCGGTGATCGGCTATGCCGCCGGCATCGTGATCGTCATCGCCCTCGTGTTCGCCTCGCGCGAGGCCAGCGCGGCGCCGGTGCTGCCGCTGTCGCTCGCGCTCGGCCTGGGCGCCCTGACGCTGGTCATGTGCATCGGCGCGGCGGTGCTCTCGATCCGCAAGGTGATGGCGATCGATCCCGTGGGGGTGTTCCGATGACTGCGATCCTGCGCGCGAGCGACATCCGTCACGTGTACGGCAGCGGGCCGACGGCGTTCGAGGCCCTGCGCGGGGTGTCGTTCGAGATCCAGCGCGGCGAGGTCGTACTCCTGCTCGGTCCGTCGGGCTCGGGCAAGACCACGCTGCTGCAGGTCATCGGCGGCCTGCTCCGCCCGACTTCGGGCACGTTGACCCTGGGAGGGCAGTCGCTCGACGGCCTCGACCTCGAGGCGCTCGGCCGGGTGCGGCTGGCCAACTTCGGCTTCGTGTTCCAGGCCTACAACCTGTTCCCGACGCTGACGGCCGCCGAGAACGTCGAGGTCGCGCTCGACCTCATCGGCATCCGCGGCGCGCCGGCGCGAAGGCGATCGCGGGAGTTGCTCGCCGAGGTCGGCCTCGCCGAGAAGGCCGACAGCTTCCCCGCGCAGATGTCCGGCGGCCAGAAACAGCGCGTGGCGATCGCCCGCGCGCTCGCAGCCGACCCCGCGGTGGTCCTCGCCGACGAACCCACCGCTGCGCTCGACTCGCACAGCGGCGCGAAGGTAGTCGGGTTGTTCCGACGCCTCGCCGATCAGGGCCGCGCGGTGGTCATCGTCACCCACGACAGCCGCATCCTCGGCGCGGGGGATCGCATCGTCGAGATGGAGGACGGCCTGGTCGTGCCCGGGACCCACGCCGTCGCGGAGCCGGCCGCGGTCGGCGCGACCGCACACGGGGCCCACGCCCAGGGAGCACACGCATGAAGACGTCACGATGGTTGGGGTTGGCGGCCGTGGCCGCCGTGGTGGCGGCGGGCGCGAGCGTGAACCTCCGCGCCGAGGACGAGCCCGTGGACGCGGCCGAGGCGGCGCCGTTGGGCCTCGCGGCGCCCGGTCGCGTCGAGCCGGCCGGGGAGGAGCGCGAGATCGGGGCGCGCATGCCTGGGCTGCTCGTCGCGGTGCACGTCGACGAGAACGACGTCGTCGAGGCCGGGGCGGTCCTCGCCGAGATCGATCGCTCCGATCTCGAGGCCGAGCGGGTCGCGGCCCTCGCGACGATCGAGCTGCGCAAGGCCGAGCGGCTGCGCCTGGTCAACGGCGCCCGCTCGCAGGAGCGCCAGGCCGCGAAGGCCCGCGTCGCGGCGGCGGAGGCGGCCCTCGGCCTCGCCCGCAAGGAGCACGCGCGCATCGAGCCCCTCGCGCAGACCGGCGTGCTCACGGCGGCCGATCTCGACCGCGCCCTCGAGCGGGTCGAGTCGGCCACGGCGCAGTCGGCCGAGGCGAGCAAGCAGTTCGCCCTGCTGCAGGCGGCGACGCGCTCCGACGACGTCAAGATCGCCGACGCCCAGATCGCCGTCGCCGAGGCGCGGCTCGAGGCCATCGACGCGGCGATCGAGAAGTCGTACGTGCGCTCGCCCGTCGCCGGCACCGTCTTGCGCCGCTTCCGTCGCCAGGGCGAGACCGTCGGGACCCAGCCGCCGACGGTGCTGTTCGTGGTCGGCGATCTGTCGCGCCGCATGGTCCGCGCCGAGATCGACGAGGTCGACGTCGCGCGCATCCACGAGGGCGATCGCGTCGAGGTCGTCGCCGACGCGTACCCGGGCGAGCGCCACGGCGGCCGGGTCACACGGGTCGGGCGTCGCGTCGGTGGCAAGACCGTCACCACCGAGCGCCCGCAGGAGCGCCAGGATCGCAAGGTCCTCGACGCGATGATCGAGCTCGATCCAGGTACGGAGCTGCCCGTGGGCCTCCGCGTCGACGTGTTCGTCGTGGACTGAACCCCGCTCGCGTCGCGCCCTCCCAACTCGGGCAAGCCTCCGCCCAAGTCGGACCGAGGGGCGCCGGCTGCGGGTCGTCCGCCTCGGGATCGCACTGGAATCCCTCCGGCACGCCGAGTGCTGATGGGGCCGGTGCATGCAGACGTTCGAGCACGACGGTGAGCACTCCCCGATGCAGGAGCAGCAGGACACGACCACGTACCACCAGCTGTGCACGCACGACTCGGCGCACTTCCGCCAGGCCTACGGCGGCTGACCCATGCATGCACTGCAGGCCGTCATCATCCGGTGGGACGCGAGCCTCGCGGCGACGCGCGAGCAGTTCGAGCGGGTGCTCGCCGAGGCGTGGAATGCCACTGCCCCCATGGTCGCCGACACTCGCCTCGACCTCGTGCCGCTGACGCGGGTGTGGGGCGCGGTCGAGCGCCAGCTCCACCTGCACACCAGCCGTGTGTCCGACGCGTGGAGTGCAACGAGCGACGCGCTCTCGGCGATCGACGGGCTGCCCGTGGAGTTGACCTGGCGCGAGGGCAGCAAGCGCGACGCGACCAATCGCGAGCTTGCGCTGCGGCATGACCAGTACTACCGCACGATGATGGCGCAGGCCGCCGAGCACATGCGCCGCTTCGCGCTGCTGCAGGACGCCGCGGAGCATGCCTGCTCCGGGTGCGGGCACGCGCTGGCCCGGCGATCGGCGGTGGCGCAGGCCCAGCACGTGACCTGCAGTGGGTGCGGGACGACGACGATGATCGAACCCGGCGACGCCTGGCGGATCTTCGCGGCCAGCGGCGCGCGGTGCCTCGCCGAGGCCGCGGCGCTCGAGGCCTACGCACAGATGATCCGCACCGAGCTCCGCGTGGATCAGCACCGCGATCGCAAGACCGTACCGCTCGCGGAGCTAGTCGAGTACGAGGCCGCGGCGCGGGCGTACTGGACGCTCGTGTTCGAGGCCGAAGCGGCGTACGTGCCCGAGCAGGCGGTCTACGTCGGGGCGAAGATCGAGCGGCACATGCACGACGTCCGGCACAAGCTCTCGCAGTACTCGCAGTGGCGGGGCGCAGCTACGGCGGCGCGTCGCTGAACACCGCCACGGCCCCGAGCACGCTGCCGTGCTCGTCGACCAGGGGCGACACCGACCCGCGCAGCGCCGGCTTCGCCGCGTCGGCCGCCCGCAGGATCGTGCGGCTCGGCGCCGTTGCGCCGTGGGCGATCGCGGGGAGCAGGGCGTGCAGCGGCCGGTCGAGGGCGTCGGCCTCATCGACGCCGAGCAGTCGCTCTGCCCTGGGGTTGACGAACGTGACGTTGTTGTTCGGATCGGCCGCGACCACGCCGTCGACCAAAGAGCGGAGCGCGGCCTCGAGGAGCTTCGGTCGCGCGGCTCGTCGACGTTCGCTGCGTAGACGCTGCAGCGCGACCTCGACGGCGCTGCGCAGCTCGGTGTCGGAGACCGGCTTGATGAGGTAGCCGAACGGCTCGCTGAGCATCGCGCGATCGAGCGTCGCCTCGTCCGAGTACGCGGTGAGGAACACGACCGGCAGATCGTAGATCCGTCGCAGCTCGTTGGCGATGTGGACCCCGTCGGCGGGACCGGCGATGCGGATGTCCATCAGCACGAGATCGGGGGCGAGCTCGGCCGCGACCCGTATCGCTTCGTCGGCGCTCGCGACCGTGACCGGGACCTCGTACCCCATCGAGATCAGGGTCTGCTGGAGTTCTCGGGCGACGATGCGTTCGTCCTCGATGACGAGGATCCTGGCGGCTCGCTTCATTCGATGGCTCCGTGGAAGTCGAGGGTGAAGGCGGTGCCGTGCGATCGATCGACGACGACGGTGGCACCGAGCTGCTCGGCGAATGTGTATACCAGATCCAGGCCAAACGACGCCGCGTGGCTCGGGTCGATGTCGCGGAGACCGACGCCGTCGTCGCGCACCGCGAGCCGCACCGACGCGGCCGTTCGGCTCAGGGTCACCCCGATGTGGCCTCGACGGCCGCTCGGGAACGCGTGCTTGAAGGCGTTCGTCAACAGCTCGCTGAGCACGAGACCGGCGGGGATGGCATGCTCGATCGAGACCTCGACGGGATCGAGCGCGGCCACGACGACGACGCCGCGCCCGGTCGCATCGTGGGCCCCGGCGAGGGTATCGATCAGCGAGCGCGCGTAGTCGGCGAAGGCGACGCGGGCGAGGTTGGGCAGTCGGTACAGCTTGTCGTGGACCAGCGCGATCGCTTGCACGCGGGCCTGGCAGGCGCGGAAGCTCGCCCTGACCCGGTCATCGCCGTGCTGCAGCGCCTGCAGCTTGAGGATGCTCGAGATGACCTGAAGGTTGTTCTTGACCCGGTGGTGGACCTCGCGGAGCAAGACGTCCTTCTCGCGGATCGACTCGCGCAGCGCGATCGTGCGCTCCTCGACCCGTTGCTCGAGCTGCTGGCCGAGGTCACGCAGGGCCTGGACCATGTCGATCGACTCGCGCCACTGCTGCAGGCGCTCCGCGATGCGCTGGAGCAGCGCCAGCTCGCGCTGCGTCCATGCGTGGGGCGCGGACCTCGAGACCCCGAGCGTCGCGACCCACTCGCCGGCGCGCATCAGCGGCACGCTGACCCACGCCGCGAGGCCGGTGCGGCGATAGACCTCGGCGTAGTCGGCCGTGCGAGGGTCGGTGGCCATGTCGTCGACCGCCACCAGCTTCCCGGCCTCCAGCGCCGCGAGCGTGAAGCGGCTGAACGCCGACAGCGGGAACTCCGACGCCTCGAGGGGGACCTCACCGGCGTGCCACACCGCGACGACGCGGGCGATGGCGGTCGGCAGGTCGTTCTCGGTGATGATGCAGCGCGTGACGTCGAGGTGCTCGGCGACGCGCTGCGCGACCTCGCGTGCGAGCGCGCGGAGGTCGTCGGTCACCCGCGCGAACTCACCGAGCTCGAACAGCAGTCGGCGGTCGGCGAGGTCCTGTTCGGCGGCATGCTCGCGGGCGCGTCGCTCGGCGACCTCACGGACGACCGCGATCACGTGGGGGCGGCCGTCGACGTCACAGGGCGAGAGCATCACCTCGACCGGCACGGTGGTGCCGTCGGCCCGGGCACCGTCGAGGGTGAGACCGGTCCCCATCGTCCGCATGCCCGGGTGGTGGACGTAGGCCCCGCGGTGCTGGACGTGGGCGTCGTGCAGCGCGGCGGGCAGCAGCACCTCGACCGGCCGTCCGATCAGGCCCTCGGTCGGGTAGCCGAACACCCGCCGCGTCTCGGCGTTGACCATGACGATCCGCCCGTCGCTCGTGACCACGACGACGGCGTCGGGGATCGCCTCGAGCACGGAGCGGAACGGGAGACTCGTCGTCACGCGCTCGGTCTGGCGGCGCATGCCCTCGAGGTCGCGGCTCGCCGTGAGCAGGAGCCCGACCGTGTCGGCGAGCGCGAGCGCGGGCTCGATGTCATCGTGGATCAGCGCATCGGCCGGCGGCGCGACGGCCAGGAACATCGCCCCGAGGACCTCGCCCTGGGCCATCACCGGCACGATGATCACGCTCTGCAGTCCCAGGCGCACGACGGTGTCGCGATAGACCGGACTGGTGCCGTGCGGTCCCGGGTCACTGGGTGCGCCCATCAGCACCGGACTCGCGGTGCGCACGACGTGGGTCGTGATGTTGTCCGGGTCGAGGCGCAGCGGGTGCTCGCGCTCGATCGGCTGCGGACCCTGCGGCGCGTCGTCCCCGAACATCGCGCCGGCGACGAACAGCAGGCGGTCGTCGTCCTTCGCCAGCAGGCGGAGGTTGCAGCGGCCCTCGACGAGCGCCGCGCCGGCCTCGACCGCGATGTCGAGCAGCGCGGCGCCACCTCCCTCGACCGCGAAGCGCCGGCGGATCGCGGCCAGTTGCCGGGTCAGGGCCGCGTGCCGGGCACGTCGCGCGTCCTCGGACACGTCACTTGGCCATGAACCGCGCGATGCCGTCGCAGGCCTCTTCGATGGTCGCGACGTCGGGGAGCAGCACGATGCGAAAGTGCTGGGTGCTCTCGCGCTGACCGAACCCGCTGCCGGGGACCGTGACCACCGCGGTCTCGCGCATGAGATCGCGGCACCATGCGGCGTCGTCGATGGGCCGGTGGATCCGCGGGAACGCATAGAACGCGCCCTGCGGCACCACGCACGTGATGTCGGGGATCGCGGCGAGCTTGGCCATCGCCGCGTCGCGCCGCGCGACGAGCTGCGGGATCATCTCGGCGAGGTGGTCCTGCGGACCCTCGAGCGCCGGGGCGATGCCGTACTGCTCGGGGTGGTTGGCCGACAGGCGCGCGCGGCCGAGCTGCTGGATCGCGTGGACATAGCCGCGCAGCAGCTCCTCGGGGCCGGACAGCGCGCCCCAGCCGATGCGAAAGCCGGGCAGCACCCAGTTCTTCGACAGGCCGCACAGGCTCAGCACGCACGCCCGCGGGTCGAGCGAGCCCAGCGGCACGTGCTGGGCCCCGTCGAACAGCAGTCGGTCGTAGATCTCGTCGGCGAAGATGACGAGGTTGTGCTCGATCGCCAGCTCGACGATCTTGCGCAGGCGCTCGACGTTCGCCACCGAGCCCGTGGGGTTGTTGGGGTTGATGACGACGATGGCGCGGGTGCGCTCGTCGATGAGGCTCGCGATGTCCTCGACGTCGGGCTGCCAGCCGTTGGCCTCGTCGAGGTGGTAGGCCCGGTTGTCGGCGCCGAGCTTGGCGAGCAGGGCGGTGTACAGCGGGTAGCCGGGCGAGGGCGTGAGCACGTTCTCGCCCGGGTTCACCAGGGCCGACAGCGCCATGTCGATGACCTCGCTGCAGCCGCTGCCCACCCAGGTGTGGACGATCGGCCCGATTCCGCGCGAGGTCATGTCGCGGTTGATCGCGGCGACGGCCTCCTCGATGCCGTCGGAGGGCGCGTAACCGTTGCGGTTGGTCCGCATGGCCTCGAACACCGCCTCGAGGATGTGCTCGGGCGGCCGGAACCCGAACGGGTTGGGGTCGCCGATGTTGAGGTACAGCATGCGCCGGCCCTCCCGTCGCAGCTGGTCGGCCAGCACGGCGACATCGCGCACGGCGTAACGGACGTTGGCAACACGGTTTGCGGGGGCGATCGGACGGGTTTCCACGGGGACTCGCGGCCGATGGTACCACCTGGGCGCAACCGCGGGCGCGCCCGTCCGTCCTTGGCTAGTGTCCTGGAAACGAAAAAGCTAGCAAAAGTTCGACGGGTGTGATCTACCGTTGAGGTGCAGCAGCGAACAGGACGCCCATCGAGCGCGGTCGTGTTGTTGGAGGACGAGCGCGAAGAGCTA